>NZ_JPMI01000109.1 GCF_000733295.1 Archangium violaceum Cb vi76
GTGGAGAGGGAACTGCCAGGGGAATTGCTGGAGGTGAGTGCGGCTCAGGCGCTCGGCGTCTGGGCCTTCTCGTCCTGCTGGGGCTCGGTCTTCGTCGGCTGCTCACCCGGCGTCGTGGGCTCGCTCGCCGCCGCCACCGCCTGCTGCTGCGCCGCCTCCGCCGTGGCCCGGGCCTGCGCGGCCTCCTCCACCTTCCGGTCGCTCGCCGCCATCTCGTCCGGCGTCAGCTCCGTGCGCTCGGCCAGCATGCCCGTCTTCTTCTCCAGGTCCTTGATCGCCCGGCGCAGCAGATCCCTCTCCAGCAGCGTGCGGTTCAGCCGCTTCTCCAGCGCCTTGTACTTGTCCTTCACCAGCTCCAGCTCGTTCTTGCTGGCCGCGAAGATGCGCTGCTGCGAGTCGGCCCGGCCCTTGATGCGCTTCACCTCGCGCTCCAGCTCGGCCGACCGTCCGCGCTCCTTGTTCGCCGTCTGCTCCAGCCGCTCCATCTTCTCGCGGTCGGCGTCGTTCAACTCCCGGTAGCGGCGCGGGGCCTTCTCCGCGGCGGGCTCGGCGGCGGCGGGCACCACCGTCGTGCTCGCGGACACCACCCGCTCCTCCGGCTGCGCCGGGGCCGACAGCTGCTGCGACGGCGGGGCCGCCACCACCGCGGGAGCCGGAGCGGGCGCTGCGCCACGGCGGCCACCCTTGCCGCCCATCTCCATCTCGGACTTCATGCGGGCGATCTCCGCCTCGGCCTGGGCCAGCTCACCCCGGACCACCTCCAACTGCAGGGACGCGTTGCGCTCCACCTCGGCGCGGGCCTTGGCCAGCTCCTTCTCGCCCTTCTCCCCCTCCTTCTGCTCGTAGAGCTTGCGCTTGGCCTGCTTGAGCTGCTCCTTCACCTCCTGCAGCTGCGTGCGCTGTTCATCGGCCTCCTTGCGCTTGCGATCCAGCTCTGCCTCCAGCTTCGCGCGCGCCTTGGTGTCCGACTCCAGCTCGGCCCGCGCCGTGGGCGAGGACGAGGTGGGGAGTGCCGCGGCCTGCTTCTGGCCGAAGAACACGTAAGCGAGCGTGGCGAGGAAGAGCACCGACACGACGACGAGCAGAACTTCCAACACGGGGGTGACCTCCGGGGACTATGCAAAAAGCGGCGCAGCCTAGCGTCCGGCGGCGGCACGTCAATAGGTCTCGTGCCCGCCCTCCGGCCGTCGGGCCAGGCCCCGCCTCGCCCGTTCCCTGGGGCGGGGTGGGGATCCGCTGCTCAAGTTAGGGGCCAGGGTGCCGGGGTGCCGGGAGTGCTCGGGGGGTGGACCGCGGGGCAGGGGGGCTTTCTCCGGGACCGGGAAAAAATGTAAAGCTGGGGGGCTCGCGCACCGTCCTGGAGGAACCACCGCGTCATGGCTCACCTGGAGCTCATTCCGAAGGAGAACGTTTCCAGTTTCCGCAAGCTGGCCATCGGCAGCTGGAAGACGGCGTACGACCCGACCGTGTACGGGACGATGACGCTGCGCATGGACAAGGCCCTGGCCTACATCGAGGCCTTCCGTGTGAAGACGGGCATCCGGCTCACCGTCACCCACCTGCTCGCCAAGGCCATGGCCGAGGCGCTGCGCCGCTGCCCGGACGCCAACGCCATCCTGCGCTTCAACCGCATCTACCTGCGCAAGCGCATCACCATCTCCACCCTCGTGGTGCAGACGGACGGCGGCAAGGTGGATCTGACCGCGGCGAAGATCGACGACGCGGAGCAGAAGTCCCTCCGGGAGATCGCCGCCGAGCTCGAGGCCGCCGTGCAGAAGGTCCGCCAGCGCAAGGACGAGGCGCTGGAGAAGAGCAAGGGCACCATCCACGCGCTGCCCTACGTCTTCCTCAACTTCTTCACCTGGCTGATCTCCTTCTTCCTGTACACGCTGAACTGGGACATGACGTGGGCGGGCATGCCCCGGGACGCATTCGGCTCGGCCATCATCACCAACGTGGGCTCGCTGGGACTGGACACGGCGTACGTGCCGCTGGTGCCCTACACGCGCGTGCCCATCTTCATCGCCCCGGGCGCCATCAAGGACGCCCCCGTGGTGGAGGACGGCAAGGTGGTGCCCGGCAAGCTGATGAACGTGAACGCCTCGTTCGATCACCGCTTCATCGACGGCTTCCACGCCAGCATCCTCGCCAAGACGTTCCGCGAGATGCTGGAGAACCCCTTCGAGCACTTCGACAAGCTCGACGAGGTGGCCCCCGCGGTGCCGGCGGACGTGAAGCCGCCGGTCTCGGCCGCGGGGTAGTTGCCCGGGCTCCCGTCAAGCCCAGGCCCTGCGCCAGGTCCGGGAGCCCATGCTCGCGCTCATCTCGCGCAGGCGCCGCACCCGCTCGGGGATGGGCGGGTGGGTGGAGAACAGGCCCATGATGGCGCCGCCGGACAGCGGGTTCACGATGAAGAGGTGCGAGGTGGCCGGCGCCCGGTCATAGGGCATCAGCTCCGCGCCACGCTCCAGCTTCATCAGCGCACTCGCCAGCGCATCCGGATCCCCACACAGCTCGGCCCCCGTCGCGTCCGCGCCGTACTCGCGCGAGCGGCTCACCGCCAGTTGCAGCAGCGTGGCGGCGATGGGCGCCACCAGCAGCACGCCCAGGTTGCCCAGCGCGTGCCCCAGCCCGTCCTCGTCGTCATCCCGGCTGAGCAGCGAGCCGCCGAACCAGAAGAGCATCTGCGCCGCGTAGCTGATGACGCCCGCCAGCGTGGCCGCCACCGTGCCGATGAGCGTGTCGCGGTTCTTCACGTGCGCCAGCTCGTGCGCCAGCACGCCCTCCAGCTCCCGCTGATCCAGGATGTCCACGATGCCGGCCGTCACCGCCACCGCGGCGTGCTCCGGGTTGCGGCCCGTGGCGAACGCGTTGGGCGTCCGGGTGGGCAACAGGTACAGCTTCGGCTTGGGCATGCCCGCGCGCGCGGCCAGCCGCTCCACCATCTGGTGCAGCCACGGCGCCTCCGCGTACTCCAGCGGCCGCGCTCCATGCATCGCCAGGGCGATCCGATCGCTGAACCAGTACGAGCCGAAGTTCATCACCACGACGAAGAAGCCCGCGACGACGAGCCCTTGTGGGCCGCCCAGGCGCTCGCCGACGAACAACAGGAGCGCCGTGAGTCCCGCCAGCAGCACCGTCGTCTTCAGCGCGTTGCCCAGCCGGTGTCCCCAGCCGCTTCCACGCACGCCCCCTCGGGGCATCGACGAGCCATACATCCCGCCAGCACTCATGACGTTGCCTTGCCTTTCCTTTCCCCTCTCGGGTACGGGATCAACCTAAGCAGGCGGCGGGGCGCGTCAAACGCACCGGGAAGTCGAGGGCCAGGCTAGAGGTAGAAGCGGTCCACCACGCCCCCGGTCCTCTGGAGGATGGCGCTCCAGCCCACCCATCCATCGATGGGCCCCTTGTCGGCCAGGTGCTCGGCCCCCAGCGCGCCCAGCGAGCCCGTACACCCCTGCACCGTACCCAGCCCGGACTCGCGCACGTGCTCCAGCAATTGCCTCAAGGTAGGGATGCGGCGCGTCTCGAAGCGGTCCGCCACGTCCTCGCGCGGTGGCTCGAAGTCCGGCTCGTCCAGCCGGCCCTCGAGGAAGCGCTCCAGCGCCCACCAGAAGAGGTACACCTCCACCTTCCGGCCCGACGCCACCGCCGCCGCCGCGATGGACAGCCCCTGGTGGACGCGGTCGTAGTCGCCGCTATGCAGGAAGACGACCACCTTGGGCGCCGGAGTACTCACGCCGCCCTCATACCGTCCACCCTCCCACCCGTCCACCCGCACGCATTGTGCGGGTGCGTTGAACAGCCGTGGCTTGCGCCTGCCTGCCCTATCTTGCTAGGGAACCGAGGATATCGGACACTCTCGGCGTTCTTGTAAATTTTCAGGCACATGGTTCCTAAACAGGGCAGGCGGGACGTCATGGGTGAGGAGGCGACGGCGAAGCGCAAGGACGATCACCTCGACCTGTGCGCGACCGGAGACGTCGAGCCAGCGCAGAACAGCACCTTGCTGGAGTGCGTACGGCTGGTTCATTGCGCGATGCCGGAGATGGCCGTGGAGGAGGTGGATCTCTCCACGGAGTTCCTCGGCAAGAAGCTGCGCTACCCGCTGTTGATCACCGGCATGACCGGGGGCACGGAGCGGGCCGGGGTGGTGAACCGGGATCTGGCGCTGCTGGCCGAGCGGCACGGGCTGGCCTTTGGCGTGGGCAGTCAGCGCGCCATGGCGGAGAACCCGCAGGCGGTCGCGACCTATGCGGTGCGGCAGGTGGCGCCCACGCTGCCGCTGCTGGGCAACATCGGCCTGTACCAGGCGGTGGAGCTGGGCGTGGACGGGGTGCGGCGGCTGGCCGAGGCCATTGGCGCGGACGGCATGGCGCTGCACCTCAACGCCGGCCAGGAGCTCACCCAGCCCGAGGGCGATCGCGACTTCCGCGGTGGCTACAAGGTGGTGGAGGGCCTGGTGCGCGCCTTCGGCTCGCGCCTGCTGGTGAAGGAGACGGGGTGTGGCATCGGCCCCGAGGTGGCGCGCCGGCTGGTGGAGCTGGGCGTGCACAACCTGGATGTCTCCGGGCTGGGTGGCACCTCGTGGGTGCGGGTGGAGCAACTGCGCGCCACGGGTGTGCAGGCCCAGGTGGGCGCCGAGTTCTCCAGCTGGGGCATTCCCACGGCGGCGGCCATCGCCACCGTGCGGCGGGCCGTGGGCCCGGACGCCCGGCTGGTGGCCTCGGGTGGACTGCGCACGGGCCTGGACGCGGCCAAGGTGCTCACCCTGGGCGCGGACATCGCCGGCATGGCACTGCCCCTCTTCCGCGCGCAGCAGCAGGGCGGACTGGCGGGGGCCGAGCAGGCACTCGCCACCATCCTCACCAGCTTGAGGCAGGCGCTCGTGCTCACCGGTAGCAGGACGTGCGCGGAGCTCCGCCAGAAGCCCCGGATCATCGTGGGGGAGTTGAAGGACTGGCTCGCGGCACTGTAGGGATTATTCCCGCGGCTCCGAATTGCCTTCCGTAGTGGAGAAACGAATGTCCGAATCGCTGACGTCCCGGTTGTCCGGTTTCCACAAGCTGTCGATGGTCGAGCGCCACGAGAAGCTCTCCCAGATGCTGGGCCTGGACGAGATGGATCTGGCGCAGCTCCAGGGCATCAGCGCGCTGCAGCCGGGCCTGGCGAACAAGATGATCGAGAACGCCGTGGGCACGTTCTCGCTGCCGATGGGTCTGGGGTTGAACCTGCAGATCAACGGCCGCGACTACCTGGTGCCCATGGCGGTGGAGGAGCCGTCCGTGGTGGCGGCGGTGTCCTTCGCGTCGAAGATCGTCCGCGAGGCGGGCGGCTTCACCGCCGAGGCCGATGAGCCGATCATGATCGGCCAGGTGCAGCTCACCCGTTATGGGGACCCCACCGAGGCGACCAAGCGCATCGTCGCCGCCAAGGAGGCGATCCTCGCGCTGGCCAACAGCTTCCACCCGTCCATGGTGAAGCGCGGCGGTGGCTGCAAGGACATCGAGGTGCGTGTGCTCCCGGCCCCGGAAGGGCCGCGCGGTGAGCCGCTGCTCGTGGTCCACCTGATCATCGACACGCAGGAGGCCATGGGGGCCAACCTCATCAACACCATGGCCGAGGGCGTGGCCCCGCTGCTCGAGCAGCTCACCGGCGGCAAGGTGTTCCTGCGCATCCTCTCCAACCTGGCGGATCGCCGGCTGGCGCGCGCCACGTGCCGCATTCCGGTGGAGCTGCTGGCGGACTTCGACATGCCGGGCGAGAGCATCGCCGAGGGCATCTACCAGGCGAGCCGTTTCGCGCTGGCGGATCCCTACCGGGCGGCCACGCACAACAAGGGCATCATGAATGGAATCGACTCGGCGGCCATCGCCGCGGGCCAGGACTGGCGCGCCATCGAGGCGGGTGCGCATGCCTTCGCCTGCCGGGATGGGCAGTACCGGCCGCTGTCGACGTGGCACGTGGAGGACGGCCACCTGATTGGCCGCATCGAGCTGCCCATGGCGCTGGGCATGGTGGGCGGTCCCATCAAGATCCACCCGGGCGTGCAGGTGGCGATGAAGATCCTGCGCGTGGAGTCGGCGCGCGAGCTGTCCATGGTCTTCGCGGCGGTGGGACTGGCGCAGAACTTCGCGGCGGTGCGCGCGCTGGGCTCGGTGGGCATCCAGAAGGGCCACATGGCGATGCACGCGCGGTGCGTGGCGGTGACGGCGGGCGCGCGCGGTGACTGGGTGGAGAAGATCGCCGAGCTGCTGGTGACGGCGGGTCACGTGAAGGTGGAGAAGGCCCGGGAGATCATCGAATCGCTGTCGGAGTCGGACTTCCGCGCGGCCACTGGCACCGACGGGTAAACCATCCTCTCCCACGGGGAGAGGGCCGGGGTGGGGGTCTTCCTCTCGCCCTGGCCATGACAGGACATCATGGATACGAACAACACTTCCTCCCTGACCGGCTTTGGCGCGGGCAAGGTCATCCTCCTGGGCGAGCACAGCGTGGTGTACGGCTACCCGGCGCTCGCGGGCCCGCTGTCTCGCGGCGTGACGGCCAGGGGCGAGCCCTCGAACAAGTGCCAGCTCGTCATTCCGGATGCCCTCATGCCCGAGCAGCGCAAGGTGCTGAAGGCGGCCTTCGCCCGGGCCATGGCGGCGTGCGGCGAGCCCGGGGTGAAGGTGTCGTTCGACACGGATCTGCCGCTGTCCATGGGGCTGGGCAGCTCCGGGGCGCTGTCGGTGGCGTGCTCGCGGGTGCTGCTGCAGGCGGCGGGGCGCAAGGCGTCTGCCTCCGAGGTGGCGGCCGTGGCGTGGGAGATGGAGCAGGAGTTCCACGGGACGCCGTCGGGGGTGGATCACACGACGAGCGCCATGGAGCAGCTCATCCTCTACCGCCGCAAGCCGGGCGCGGAGCAGGGCCGGGCCAAGGTGGTGGAGAGCCCCAAGCCGGTGAAGCTGGTGGTGGTGATGGCGGGTGCGCGCAGCCCGACGAAGCAGACGGTGGGCGCGCTGCGCGAGCGCCAGAAGCGCTGGACCGAGCGCTACCAGCGCATCTTCCGGGAGATCGGCCTGCTGGCGTCCGAGGGCGCCGAGGCGGTGGAGGAGGGTGACCTGGAGGCGCTGGGGGACGTGATGAACGTGAACCACGGCCTGCTCGCGGCGCTGGGCCTGTCCTCGCCGGGCCTGGACGACATGGTGCACCGGCTGCGCAACATGGGCGCGCTGGGCGCCAAGCTCACGGGCGCTGGAGGCGACGGTGGCGCCGTCATCGGCCTCTTCCAGGACACGGGGCCGGTGGTGCACGAGCTGACGCGGCTCGGCATCCGGTGCTTCGACAGCCAGCTCGCGGGTCCGCGCGCCGAGGGCACCCGGGGGGCGGCATGAAGGCCACCGTCCGGGCACACCCCAACCTCGCGCTGGTGAAGTACTGGGGGAAGCGGGATGACGCGCTCATCCTTCCCCACCAGTCGAGCCTCTCGATGACGCTGTCGCCGCTGTCGGTGCGGACGACGGTGGCCTTCGGAACGGGCTCGGCGGACGAGGTGGAACTCAACGGCTACGTGGCCAAGGGCAGCGAGCGCGACCGGGTGCTGCGCGTGCTGGACGCGGTGCGCGCCGAGGCGAAGGGCGCGAAGCTGGGCCCGGCGAAGATGGTGTCGCGCGGGGACTTCCCGGCGTCGGCGGGCCTGGCGAGCAGCGCGGCGGGCTTCGCGGCGCTGGCGGTGGCGGCGCGCGCGGCGGCGGGGCTCCCGGCGGACCCTCAGGCCGCGAGCATGCTGGCCCGGTTGGGCAGTGGCTCGGCGTGCCGCAGCGTGCAGGGCGGCTTCTGCGAGTGGATGCGCGGCGAGCGCCCGGACGGCACGGACAGCTACGCGGTGCAGCGCTTCGACGAGAAGCACTGGCCGGAGCTGCGCATGGTGGTGGCCATCGTCAGCCGCGACGAGAAGGAAGTGAAGTCGCGCGACGGCATGAAGAACGCGGTGGAGACGAGCCCGTACTACCCGGCGTGGGTGAAGGACGCCGAGGTCGAGGTGGTGCGCGCCCGCGAGTACCTCGCGAAGAAGGACCTGCAGGCCCTGGGCGAGATGTGCGAGCGCAACGCGTGGAGGATGCACGCCACGTCGCTCGCGGCGGATCCCCCGCTCTGCTACCTGATGCCGAAGACGCTGGAGCTGATCCACTCGTTGCGCGAGCAGCGGAAGAAGGGCGTGCCGGTGTGGTTCACGCTGGACGCGGGGCCCAACCCCTGCATCCTGACGGACGCGGCGCACGAGCTGGCGGCCGAGGCGGCGGCGATGGCTTGCGGAGCCACCGAGGTGGTGCGGTGCGTGCCGGGCGGTGACGCGACGTTGCTGGCGGAGCACCTCTTCTGATGGAGCGCGCGCTCTCGGCCCCGGGGAAGCTGTTCGTGTCCGGCGAGTACGCCGTGCTGTGGGGCGGCGTGTCGCGCGTGGCGGCGGTGGGCCCGCGGACGGCGGCCCTGGTGCGCCGGCGCTCGGACAGCCTGGTGCACGTGTGCGTGGAGGAGGGGACGCTGTCGGGGCGGACGACGCCTCGGGGCGTGAAGTGGGACCGGGAGGTGCCGCCGGGCTTCTCCTTCGTGGCGCGCACGCTGGACGAGGCGCTGCGGCTGCACGGGCGCGAGTCGGTGGGGTTCGAGCTGGCGGTGTCGCCCTCGGCGGTGGATGCCAACGGGCGCAAGCTGGGCATGGGCGGCAGCGCGTGCGCCACGGTGCTGGCGGCGGACGCGGTGCGCTTCGTGCTGGAGGAGAAGTTCGACGCGCTGAAGGTGGCGCTCGTCTCGCACGCGGCGGCGCAGGGCGGGAAGGGCAGCGGCGGTGACGTGGCCGCGAGCTATGCGGGCGGCGTGGTGCGCTACCGGCGCTACGAGGTATCGGGGCTCATCGAGGCGTCGAGCGCGGGAGGCTATCGCGCGGCGCTGGACGTGGCCCCCACGGTGGATGTGTGGCGGCTGCCGGTGCCCAAGGTGTCCCTGGGGTATGCCTTCACGGGGGAGAGCGCCTCGACGCGGGTGCTCATCTCGCAGGTGGAGGCGAAGATGGGCGAGGCGGGGCGCCGGGCCTTCGTGGAGCGCTCGGACGCGCTGGGGCACGAGATTGAAGTGGGCCTCGGGGGCGGGGAGTTCCGCGCCTTCTCCGAGGCCGTGCGCGAGCAGCACGTGCTGCTCCAGGAGTTGGGCCCGCTGGAGACCGAGCCGATGCACCGGGTGCTGGCGATGGCCTCGGCGTACGGGTGCGTGGGCAAGCAGTCGGGGGCCGGAGGCGGAGACGGGTGCATCCTGTTCGCCCCGGACGCGGAGAAGCGGGCCGCGCTGCTGGAGGGCATCCGCGCGCGGGGCTTCCACACGCTGGAGCTCGACGTGGAGCCCGGTGTGCGCGGCGAGGCCCAGCCGGACACGCGGCTGCGCGCGTGGCTCGACGCCGCACGGTGAGGCTGCTCCCTCTCCCTCTGGGAGAGGGTTGGGGTGAGGGTCTTCGCAACCGGAGTGGACCGTCCCTCACGCGTGCACTTCGCGGCTCGGGCGCAACGAGAGCTGCCCGGCCCGGTGCGCTGGCAGGAGCGACAGGCCGGCCACGGCGAGCCCCACGATGACGTTGTGCGCGGTGGGGAGCAGTTGGTCCCCGTAGCCGAGCACGAACGCCGAGGCGGCGAGCCACAGGCCGAGCGCGGTGTCGACGAAGCGGAAGGCCGGGATGGAGTCGGCCACCAGCACGAAGAGGAAGAGGCAGAGGCCCACGGTGACGGTGTTGGCCCTCGCTTGCGGTGAGTCGAAGCCGAGGATGAGCGGCGCGACCATGAGCCAGAGGGACAACAGGATGTTCGGCCAGCGAGCCCTCATGGGGGCCTCCTTGCGGTGTGAGGTCTGCCCGACAAGGTGGGGCGTGCTCCCTGACGCCAGCAAGACAGGGCACGGGCCGGTCCTGGGACGGACAAGGGAGCGGGACCAGGGCTCGCCGGCCGTGCCCCTGCGGAGCATGATGGGAGGCATCCCATGAGGAACACGTCCCATCACCTGTTGCTGCTCGTGTCGTTCGCCGCCTTCCTGGGGTTCCCGGGAGGAGCGGTGGCGGGTTCCCCCGAGCCTCGTCCACCCACGAAGGAGGAGCGGGCCCGCTACCCGTGGCTCTCCGCGGATCGCTCCATCCGTCCGCTCGCCGAGGCCATTCCGCCTCCGTCCGGCTACACGCGGGTGGCCGTCGAGGACGGCTCCTTCGGGGCGTGGCTGCGGGGACTTCCGCTGCGTCCCGAGGGCTCGCCCGTGCAGGACTTCGGGGGGCAGGACATCCTGGCCGGGGACCATGCCGCCCTCACGGCGGTGGCCGAATTGGATGTGGGCTCGGCCAACCTCCAGCAGTGCGCGGACTCCATCATCCGCCTCCATGCCGAGTGGCAGTGGTCCCGAGGCCAAAAGGAGCGCATCGCCTACCGCTTCACCAGCGGGGACCTGGCCTCCTGGACGCGTTACGCGGCGGGAGATCGCGCCCGGGTCTCCGGTTCCAAGGTGTCGTGGGTGAAGAGCGGGCCGGTGGATGGCTCGCGGGCCTCGTTCCGCGCGTACCTGGACCTGGTCTTCACCTACGCGGGCACGTTGTCCCTGGCCAGCGAGAGACAGCGCCCCAAGCGCGGGGACCTGCGCCCGGGCGACTTCTTCGTGCTGGGGGGCAGCCCGGGGCATGCGGTGCTGGTGCTGGACGTGGCGCGCAACGCGAAGGGCGAGCGGGTGGCGCTGCTCGGCCAGGGTTTCATCCCGGCGCAGGATTTTCATGTGCTGTCGCCGGGAGAGGATGGCCCCTGGTTCTCGCTGGAAGGAGAAGAAGTGGCGACGCCCTTCTGGAAGCCCTTCCCCTGGTCCGCATTGCGCCGATTCCAGGAGCCCAGGTGACAGCTCGGGTGTGAACCCGGGGCGCGTGGCACCCTCACCCCGGGGGGCTTGCCCCCCTTTGAACGACGGGGGGATCCTCTCCCGGCGGGCGAGGGGAAATTGGGACTCGGGTCCTCTGGGGCTTCGAGCTTCAGAACATGTGGCCGAAGTTCAGGTAGATGCGGTGGCGGCCCGTCTCCGGGGACATGGCCCAGTCGAAGCGCACCACCGCGGCTCGCCGCGCCAGCCGCAGACCCGCGCCCACGCCCGGGTGCCACTTCCACCACGGTCCGTTGTCCACCCCCGGGTGCCACACCCGCCCCAGGTCCAGGAAGCCCACGGCCCCCGCGATCACCGGCGCGCCGAACAGGTTGAAGTCGAAGGCCCGGTACCGCAGCTCCGTGTTCGTGAACGCCTTGATGTTGCCCGCGAACCGGTTGCGCTCGATTCCGCGCACGCTGCTCATGCCTCCAATGCCCTCGGAGGTGCTCACGCCACCCGTGTTCACCCACTCGAAGAAGGGCACCTGGCCGAACAGCATGTCCAGCGTCACCCGCTGCGCCAGGATGAAGCGCGGGCCCAGTTGCCAGTAACGCCGCTCGCTCAGCGTCACGCCCGCGTACTGGTAGCGGCTGCCGGTGGCACTGCCCGACACGCGCAGGCTCACTTCCTCCGCACCACCGCGCACCGGGTCCGACTCGTTGTCGCGTGTGTCCCAGATCACGCCCGCGGTGATCTGCCCCGTGGCACCGCCCTGGATGCCCTCGGGCTTGCTCTCCTCCAGCACCGAGGCCTCGAACGGATCCACCGCCGTGTACCGCCACGAGTAGCCCACGTAGGACTGGAAGGGGTGGTTCTCTCCCCAGGGCCGGCCGCGCAGGCGGAACCACGCACCCGGTGAGTTCTTCGTGTAGTTGTATCGCTCCTGCGTCTCGTCGCCGTTGAAGTCCTGCGCGGACACGTTGCCCGCCCCGTAGAAGGGGCTGCGCAGCTCGCGCCGGTACTCCAGGCGGAACTCCAGGCGCATGGGGCCGATGAGCCGCGGCCCGTCGTAGCGCAGGTAGTGGCTCTGCTGGCCCCGGCTGGTGAACATCGCCTGGAGGGAGATGGCGTGCCGGTAGGGGATGTAGCCGGGTGAATACAGGTAGGCGCCGGCCACGCCGCCATACGTGAAGCCCTGGTCCGAGTTGTAGCTCACCAAGGGGATCGCGATGGCGTCGATGCCCTTCTCCTTCTTCGGTGGGAGCACCTCGGCGGCGGAGGCCGAGGGGGTGGCGGGAAGGGCATTGGGCGGGGCAGCTGGGGCGGTGGCCAGCGTCGTCAGCAGCAGCGCGGTCGTGAGCATCACCGCTCAAGGTGCCATGCGAAGAAGGGGAGGGACCATCTCGACGTTCTGGAGCCATGCCCGTCTGGCTGCCCTCCAGCGGACCGCCCCGGAATACCCGGCTCGTGTTCTCCCGCGTGCGCATATCTGGGGCGCATCCTGGTGCTGGGGGGAGGGGAGAAGAGACCGTGAAAGAAGTCATCAACCCGCAGTTGCAGGCGTGGGCTCGAGACTACGTGTGGCGTGTGGGGTCGAAGGTCGGCCCATTGTCGTCTGCACGTCGTCGCAAGTTGCTCGTCGTCCATCTGGACGGCGTGCCCAAGGCCCACCTGGACGAGGCCGTCCGCACCGGGCGGATGCCCTTCTTGTCCAGGCTTGTGACCTCGGGCACCTACGCGTTGGACGGGGCGTTCTGGGGCTCGCCTGCCTCCACGCCCTTCTTCCAGGCGGGCTTCCTCTACGGACTGCGCCATCCCAACCTGCCGGCCTACACCTGGTTCGACCGGGAACTCGGCCGCAAGGTGCAGATGAACACCCCCACGGACACGGTCGCCGTGGAGTCGCGGTTGGGTTGCCGCCCCGGCTCCAGTCTGCTGGCCGGGGGCGGGCACACGTACTTCTCGCTCTTCCAGGCCGACGCCAACAATCGTCTCTGTATGAGCGCGCTGGCCAGCTACAAGGTCATGGTCCGCGGCTTCAAGTACGAGATGGAGGGCATCCTCGCGGCCCGTACGCAGACGCCGTTCTCGTACATTCGCTCGCTCGGGCGCGATGCATGGAACTCCTTCACGGAGATCTACCGCTGGGCCCGCGCGCTCCGCGACTGGCGCCATGAGAGCGGCTTCCTCATGAGCCGCGTCCTGCTGCAGCGGCTCGGGTGGAGCTTCGCGCACACCAAGGCCCTGGTGGACATGGTGCGCGGCGTGCCCGCCGTCTATCTCGTCTACGGCAACTACGACGAGGTGGCCCACCGCCGCGGTCCACGCTCGGAGCAGGCCATGGAGGAGCTGCGGCGCGTGGACGCCTACCTCGCCGAGCTCTACGCCGTGGCCCAGGCGGTGGAGCCGGGCTACGACCTCATCTTCCTCACGGACCACGGCCACGTGGACAGCCACCCCATCGAGCGGCGCGGGGGCCGCCAGCGTCTGGAGGACATCCTCCTGCGTGGCGCGCCGCTGCCCCTGTCCGAGGACATCGCGCGGGCGCTGCTCGACGGCCGCCCACACCCGGTGGATGCGCCCCATGCGCCGCAGGAGCCGGTGGTCATCGAGTCCGGCAACTTCTCCCACGTCTACCTGACGCGCGAGCGCGAGCCGCTCGAGGCCGCGCGGTTGGTGGCACGCCACCCGGAGGTGCTCGCGAGGGCCATGGGCCATCCGGACATCGCCATCGTGGCCATGCGCCGGGGTGACTCGGCGGTGGCCATCATCGGCGGCGGGGTGTACGGGCCGCATGAGATCGACAGCGCGCCGCTGGACGGGGAGTTCTCGCGCCGCGCGGTGGCGGACTTCCTGCGCGAGCTGCCCCACATGCCCACCGCGGGAGACCTGGTCCTCTACGGCCAGGCGGTGTCCAAGGGGGGCACGGTGGGCTTCGCCTGGGAGTTCGGCTCGCACGGCGGTCTCACGCGCACGGAGACGAACAGCGTCATCTGCTGGCCGACGAACCTCCCGGTGGACCTGTCCGGACTCAGCCACGTCACGCAGCTGCACGAGCGGTTGTCCGAGGTGTACCGCGACGGCGCCCGGCTCGTGGTGAGTCCGGAGCGCACGGAGGAGAGGTGGGCGGAGGCGACATGAAGCCGCCGGCGGGCCGGACGTTCCTCAAGGCGGTGGCGGTGGTGGTGGGGGTGGTGCTGTCCGTTGTCCTCATCACCAGCGTCTTCTTCCAGTTGAACCCGCGTGGGGCCGGGCCTCTGCTCGTCCCTCGTTTCCCTCTGGAGAAGCTCATCCGCGACCTGCCGGGCCACCTGCGGTGGCTCATCCCCTTCATGCTGCTCTCCGCGGCCATCATCCCGCTGCGGGCGGTGCAGTGGCAGAGGACGCTGAGCAAACCCGTGCCCCTGCTCGAGCGCTACCACCTGGTGGCCATTGGCGCCTTCACCCACAACGCGGTGCCCGGGAAGCTCGGGGACGTCATGCGCTCGTTCTTGATGTCGCGCACCCAGCGGATTCCGTTCCTCCAGTCCCTGGGCTCGGTGCTGGTGTGCAAGCTGCTGGAGTTCGCCGCGCTGATGGGGCTGTTGGCCGTGTCCTTCCTCGGGCCCTTTGGCGAGACGATGTCCGGGTTCGCCGGCGCGCTGCGGATCGCCGTGGGGGTGTGCGTGGGACTGGTGGTGCTGCTGGTGCTGCTGGCCCACTACGCGCTGCCGCTGGCCCGCTGGTTGGAGCGCAAGCACCGGCTGCCGCGGGCGCGGCACCTGCTGGGGCATGTGTCCGAGGGGCTGGGCACCGCGCGCAGCTTCCGGGGCATGGCCAAGGCGCTGCTCTTCTCCGTGGGGCCGGTGCTGGCACCCGCCCTGGCCTATGGGTTGGCCCTCCGAGCCATCGGTGTGCGCGGAGGCCTCTTCGCCGGTGCCGTCATCCTGGGTGCCATCGCGCTCGGCCAGGCGCCCGGGGTGCCGGCGGGCACGGGCATCTACTTCGGGGTGACGAGCGGGGTGGCGAGAAACCTGCTGGGGGCCACGGCCGAGGACGCGGCGGCCTTCGCCCTCCTCACCTGGCTGGGCACCGTGATGAGCCAGGTGGTGGTGGGCGCGCTCTCCGTCCGCTTCCGGGGCATCCGGCTGAAGGATCTCCGCAAGGGCGGCAGCCTGGCGCGAGAGGCCACCAGCCACGTGGCCCACGAGGCCGTGCAACCCGTCCACACCCCGGGCTGAGGCGGGGGAGTGCGGAAAAAGAAGAAGGCCCCGACTTTTCAGTCGGGGCCTTCTTCAGTGCCCAGGAGAGGACTCGAACCTCCATGCCCTTGCAGGCGCTAGACCCTGAATCTAGTGTGTCTACCAATTCCACCACCTGGGCAGGCGGTGCGTCTCGCTCGGCGGTGCGTTGCGTCGCGTTGACGGGAGCGGTGTATAGATGCCTGAACCGTCCCCGTCAAGCACATGTTTCAACGTCACTTCTTCAGCGGCCATTTCCCTTCGGACTCGAGCCGGCGCCGGACGGCGGGGTTCTCATCCATGTAGGCCGTGAGGGACTCCTCTGTAATCTCCACGGCGATGTCCTCATTCCCCAGCTCGGTCTGGCAGGACAGGCGGGAGTACGGGCGCACGTCGAAGCCCATGTCCAGCCGGTCCATCTCCTGGTCCGTCTGCTCGGAGAGTGACTCGAGGCCCTTGCGCACCCAGATGTGGCAGGTGGAGCAGGCGCAGACCCCGCCGCAGGAGTGACCCACCTGGGCGCCGGCCTTCTCGGCGGCGTCCAGCAGGGTGGTCCCCGTCGACACCTCCACGGTGACGTCTTGCAGGGGGCTCTTGAAGTGGACCTTGGGCACGTCAGAACTCCTCGACCGAATGGCCCGCGACGACCTTCGTCAGGGCCTGGTTCATCACCCGCTCGACGAACGGCTTGCACTGCTCGTCCAGGGCATGGATGGCTTCCTTGAGGGCGTGGTGATCGTTCCCCTGGGCCACCTCGCGCACCTTCGCCATGGCGGCCTCGATGGGAGCCCGCTCACCCTCCGCCAGCAGCTCCCCGTGCTCGCCGAGCTGCCGCGAGGCCTCGGTGAGGACGCGCTCGGCCTCCACCCGCTGCTCGCGCAGCTGGCGCACCTGCACGTCATCCTCGGCGTGGTCGATGGAGTCGAGCAGCATGGTCTCGATCTCCTCGTCCGTGAGCCCGTGGCTGGGCTTCACCGTGATGGACTGGGTGGTGCCGGTGCTCTGCTCCTTCGCCGTGACGGCGAGGATGCCATCCGCGTCCACCTGGAAGCGCACCTCCACGCGGGCCATACCGGCGGGCATGGGAGGAATGCCACTCAGCGTGAAACGGGCGAGGCTGCGGCAGTCCTCCACCAGCTCGCGCTCGCCCTGGAGCACGTGGACGTCCAGGCCCGTCTGCCCGTCCTTGAAGGTGGTGAAGATCTGGGCCGCGGCGGTGGGGATGGTGGAGTTGCGCTGAATCAGCTTCTCCACCAGGCCACCCATCGTCTCCAGGCCGAGCGACAGGGGAATGACGTCCAGCAGGAGCACCTCGTCCTGCCGGTCCACGTTGGTGAGCAGGTCCGCCTGCACCGCCGCCCCGAGGGCCACCACCTGGTCCGGGTCGATGTCACTGAGCGGCTCGCGGCCGAACTGCTCGGCGACGAAGCGGCGCACGGCGGGCACCCGGGTGGCGCCGCCCACGAGGATGACTCCGTCCAGCTCCGAGGCCGTCACGCCCGCATCCTTGAGGGCCCGGCGGCACACCACGCCCGTCTTCTGGACGAACGGGCGGATCCACTCCTCGAAGTCCGAGCGCTTCAGCGCCTGCCGGTGCGAGCCCACGGTGAGCTCCACCTCGGGCGCGTCGGTGAGGGCCTCCTTGGCCTTGCGCGAGGCGGCCAGCACCTCGGCCACCAGGGAGGGGGTGGGGGAGGACTGGCCCATGGCCTCCAGCACACGCTGGGCGATGGCCCGGTCGAAGTCGTCGCCGCCGAGCGCGGAGTCACCCCCGGTGGACTTCACCTCGAAGATGCCGTCCACCAGCTTGAGGATGGAGACGTCGAAGGTGCCGCCGCCGAGGTCGTACACCGCGTAGGTGCCCTGGCTGCCCTTGTCGAGCCCGTAGGCGAGTGCCGCCGCGGTGGGCTCGTTGAGCAGGCGCAGCACCTCGAGGCCCGCGAGCCGGCCCGCGTCCTTGGTGGCCTGGCGCTGGGCGTCGTCGAAGTAGGCGGGCACGGTGATGACGGCCTGCTCCACCCGGCCCGAGAAGTGGCTCTCCGCGCGGCGCTTGAGGGCGCGCAGGATTTCGCCGGACACCTCGATGGGCGTCACCGGCTGGCCACCGGACACCTCGAAGCGCACCACCTTGCCGCCGCTGGCGAACTTGTAGGCCCCCAGCTTGCGCGTCTCCGCGTCCTCCGGGCTGCGGCCCATGAAGCGCTTCACGGAGACGATGGTGTCCGTGGGGTGCTCGGCCGCGAGCGTCTTCGCCCGCGCGCCCACCACCACGCCACCGTCCTTCCCGTAGTGCACCACCGAGGGCAGGAGGTTGGACTCGCCCTCGTCCGCCGCCAGGCACCGGGGCTTGCCCTGGATGACGCTCGCCACCAGCGAGTTCGTCGTTCCCAGGTCGATCCCCACCGCGTACCCCTTGGGCTTGAGGGGATCATGAATCTGCAGGTAGCCGTTCTTGCTCACGACAGCATCTCCTCCTCGAACGTCTCCACCTGCTCGAGGAAGCGCGTGAAGTACCTCACCCGTCCCAGCGCGTGCGACGCCTTTTTCACCGATGACTCGACCGGAGGGCCCTTTTCCAGGGTGCGCAGCGTGTCCACGGCCTCCTGGAGGGCGGCCTTGCGCCGCGTCTCCACGTCCGTGGCCATCTTCCGCGCCCGCTCCACGTCCTTCGCTTCCATCGCCTCGTCGAGCGCCTCGCGCAGCTCCATGACCTCCTCGAGGAACTCGAGAGGCATGTCCTTCTGCGCTCCGGCGTCCTCCCGCTCCAGGTCCACCCCGTGCAGCTTCAACAGGTAGAAGGCCCGCTTCGTCGGGTCCTTGAGCGTCTTCGACGCCTCGTTGAGCGCCGTCGTCTGCTCCAGGGACAGCCGGCGCTCACGCGCGTCCGCCTGCGCGAAGCGGTCCGGGTGCAGCTTCAGCGACAGCTCCCGGTACTGGCGCTCCAGCGCCGCCACGTCCACGTCGTACGTCCGCGGCAGTCCGAAGACGTCGAAGTGGCTCGCTCCCGGTGGCCGGGCCGCGATCTTCCCGCAGTCCGGACAGAACGGGCGTCCCTGCGTGTCCTTCTCACAGTTCCAGCACTTCACTTCGGTGTCCCCCTTCCGGGGCAAAATCAAAGGGCCCGGCTTTCCGCGGCCGAGCCCCCAGTGACTCTCTTGGTCCAGGATTCAACCCGGGATGCTCGATACCCTCACCCCGTCCCTCTCCCGGAGGGCGAGGGGATGTTTCCACGGTGGGGGTCTTGAACAGTGGGTCGGCTTGGACAGCAGGTCAGACGGAGAAGCTCTCGCCGCAGCCGCACGAGCCCTTCACGTTCGGGTTGTTCAGCTTGAACCCCGAGGCCATCAGCGTCGACTCGTACACGATCTCCGTGCCGAGCAGATACAGGTAGCTCTTCGGATCCACGAACACCCGCACCCCGTCCCGCTCGAAGATCTTGTCCTTCTCGCGCGGCTTCTCCGCCCACTCCATCACGTACGCCAGGCCCGAGCACCCGCCACCCCGCACCGCGATGCGCAGCCCCGCCTCGGGCGTCTGCCGCTCCGCCAGCAGCCTCTTGAGCTGCTCCACCGCACTGTCATGCAGCGTGATGCCTCGCGCCGGCTTCGCGGCCGGGGCGGCAGGCGCCGTCTGCGTCGGGCTCGTCTGTGTAGTCGCCTGCTCGTTCATCACGTGCCTCCTCCTTCAACCGTCCTGCTCAGGCCTTCTGCTGCCGGGACTCGCGCTTCTTCTTGAAGTCCTCGATCGCCGCCTTGATGGCGTCCTCGGCCAGCACCGAGCAGTGGATCTTCACCGGCGGCAGCGCCAGCTCACGGGCCACGTCCTTGTTGGAGATGGTCATCGCCTGGTCCACCGTCTTGCCCTTCACCCACTCGGTCACCAGCGAGCTGGACGCGATGGCCGAGCCACACCCGAACGTCTTGAACTTGGCGTCCTCGATGATGCCCTCGTCGCTGATCTTCAGCTGCAGGCGCATCACGTCGCCGCACGCCGGAGCGCCCACCAGGCCCGTGCCCACGTTCGGGTCGGCCTTGTCGAGCGTGCCGACATTGCGGGGGTTCTCGTAGTGGTCGATGACTTTGTCGCTGTAGGCCATGCGTCTTTCCTTACCTATATGAAGCCGTGTCAGCGGGTCCGTTACCCGGCGTCCAGGCCGGGGCTGGGAGCCCGTTCGCCCTCCACTCAGGGGAGGGCTCGAAAGAGGGCTAGTGCGCCGTCCACTCGATGCTCTTCAGGTCGATGCCTTCCTTGGCCATCTCGTACAGAGGGCTCATCTCGCGCAGGCGGTTCACCTTGTCCACCATGAGCTTGATGACGAAGTCGACCTCCTCCTCGGTGTTGAAGCGGCCGAGGCCGAAGCGGATGGAGCTGTGCGCCAGCTCCTCCTCCACACCGCACGCGCGCAGCACGTACGAGGGCTCCAGTGACGCCGAGGTGCACGCCGAACCCGAGGACACCGCCACGTCCTTGATGGCCATCATCAGCGCCTCGCCCTCGACGTAGGCGAACGAGATGTTGAGGTTGCCCGGCAGCCGGTGCTCCATCGAGCCGTTCACCGTCACCATGTCCAGCTGATCCATGATGCCCTTGCGCAGCTTCTCGCGCAGGCGGAGCAGGCGCACGGACTCGTCGGCCATCTCCAGGCGGGCGAGCTCCGCCGCCTTACCGAAGCCCACGATGGCCGCCACGTTCAGCGTGCCCGAGCGCATGCCACGCTCATGCCCGCCGCCGTCGATGATGGGGGCGATGCGCACGCGCGGCTTGCGGCGCACGTAGAGCGCGCCCACGCCCTTGGGGCCGTACATCTTGTGCGAGGTGATGGACGCGAGGTCCACGTTCATCTCCTCCACGTTGAAGGGCACCTTGCCGATGCCCTGCACCGCGTCGCAGTGGAAGAGGATGCCGCGCTGGCGGCACAGCTTGCCGATCTCCGCCACCGGCTGCACGGTGCCGATCTCGTTGTTGGCGAGCATGATGGAGACCAGGATGGTCTTGTCCGTCATGGCCGCCTCGAGCTTCTTCAGATCGATCCGGCCGTCCTTCTCCACCTCGAGGTAGGTGACGCGCGCGCCGCCGGTGGGCATCTCCGCCCACTGCCGGTACACCGGGTCGCTGTCGAGGTCGTGCTTGATGGACAGCTCGGCGAGGTTGTCGCGCGACACGGGCGCGCCGGTGAGCTGGGCCAGCCGCATCAGCTTCAGCTCGTCCAGCCGCTCCTGGCGCACGCGCTCCAGGCGCTTGCAGGTGTCGAGCACCGCCTTGTGCTCGGTCTTCAGGGTGATGATGTGGTCACCCTTGTCCTTGTAGAACTCGACCACGCCCTTGATGGCGAGGTTGTCGGACTCGGTGGCGCCCGAGGTGAAGACGAGCTCCTTGTCGGACGCGCCGATGAGCGCCGCCACCTGCTTGCGCGCCTGCTCCACCGCCGCCTCGGCCTTCCAGCCGAAGGGGTGGTTGCGCGACGCGGCATTGCCGAAGTCCTCGCGCAGGTACGGCATCATCGCCTCCAGCACCCGAGGATCCATCGGGGTGGTGGCGTGGTTGTCCATGTAGATGGGCAGCTTCAGCATCTCGGTAAACCTTCCGGGCGGCTGTCTGTCCGCTCGCCGCGAGGGCCGGATAACCCCGCGTGCTTCCTAGGTGCGCCTACATGGACACACCTAATGTGGACTGGAACGGTCAAATATAAAAGAGGGCTCCCCCGGTCAAGACGACATGCGGGGCGGGCCTCCCAGCCTCCATCAACCACGAATCGGACCGATTCAGTCCACTATACACCTCCGCCACCCCCTGGCACCTGCCTGAAGGGGTCCTTGGCTATCCGGGACCTGGGAGGCCTCATGTCGCAGGCCTGGCTACATGCTCCTCTGTCAGGCGAGGTGCAGCAGGTGCGCGCCGTCCGGGCGCACGGCGACGCCGGTGGCCGTGAGGGTCGCGTTGTATTGCGACATGTAGACGGCGGTCGCGCCAGCACGCAGGTGTTTGATGGAGACGTTGCCGACGGGACGGCGCCAGACGGGAGTGATGGGCCGTCCAGGGCCGGCGATGAACAGGGTCGTGCCATCGGTGCCGAGCCAGGCGCCGGGCGCCCAGGGCAGCGGCTCCCAGTCCGAGCTTTGGGTCGGTGTCAGCCAGAGCAGGGTGTCACGCCAGGAGCCGTCTGGCGCCGCCTCGGGCGGCAGGGGGCTCCAGGCCGCATCGGTCTCGCGACGCGCGTACAGGCCGCCATGAAAGGCCAGCCATGCGTCGCCAACGCGGCTGATGATGGGCGCGCCGGCGCCAGCCGCCAGTGGCGGAAATCCCTGGCTCCAATCCACCAGCAGCGGTTCGCCCGCATGGCCGCGGTAGATGCGCATGCGGTTGGTGGTGACGAGTACCTCGTGGGTGCCGATGGGATACAGGTCGGCGATGAGTTCGGAGCCGGTGTGGGGGAGACGCCATTTGAGCACCGGGGTGTCCGCAGTGATGGCCATCACCTCATCTTCAGCCGCAATCCAAATCTCCTCTCCCGCGAAGATGGCGGCATCCCCAATGTCCCCGCCGGGCAGCGGGGTCGAGGTCCACCGGGCACCGCCGTCACGCGATTCGTGCAGCATGTCACCGGCCACCGCCAGCAAACGGTCCGGGCGCGCCAGGACGACGTGAATGCGCTCCGGCGCGGTGAGCGGCGTGAACGTGGCGCCAGCGTCGTCGCTGCGGTAGAGGCGGGTCTCGCTACCAGTGCCACTGCGACGAGTGAGTAGGAGCACGGTCTCGCCGGCCACGGGAACGAATGTGCTTTCGAAGAGGTCGTCAGGGTCCGGGAACATGCTTCCAGCATAGCGGCACGGCGGCCACACATCCGACTGCTTCATCGGCAACAACGGGAGCCGGTTGTAGGCTGCGGAAGCCTACCAGGTCGTCGGAGGTTTTATGTCTCAAGCCCGGTTGCCGTCCCCTCACGCGCTGGCACTGGCGGTTCGCCTGCATTTCCAATTCATGGCGTCGAGCACACTGCGGGGTGCCGCCAGCGTGGCCCTGGTACTCGCCTCTTTGATGGGCGCTGGCGAGGTATGGGCATCCGAGCCCCACCGCCTGGGCATGGATATGAACCCCCGCCTACAAATGCAAGAGTTGGCCCTGGTCATTTGAAGAGATAAACCCGCTCCGCTGCCTGAAGGAGGGGTTCACGGGTAAATCGGGTATGGCCAACGGTGAGCCGGACCTGTGGGATTTCACCGAGAGGACCATGTACGAAATCACGACGCCCTCGGGGATGGCCTTCCGCGGCGGCAAACTCGCGGCGCAGCTCAAGCTCGCCAACGACATCTGCTCGAAGGTGGAGTGCGGCGGCGTCACCTTCCGTCCTGGGACCTGGTCTCCCAAGGGGCCCTGTTATGCATTGGGCGGCGAACTGTACATGCGCGTCCAAAACGTCAGCGGCATCCTTGTCTACCACGCGATCCTGGACGCGACGAAGCAGACGGCGCTCGCCACCACCCTCACGACGCTCGCGGCGCTCTTGAAGAGCGGTCTCGTGCAGCGGATTGGCGGGGCGCTCGGGCAGCGCCTCGGCGGCAAGGCGGTACCGGGCTACGCGGTGGCGTCCGCGCTGGCGGTGGTCATCCTGCTCGAGTCGGGGCGGGCGGAGGCGAAGGTGGGCTTTGGCGGCGACGAGCCACTGGTCGCGCTGTTCAAGTCGCTGGAGCACAAGGGCACACCGGTACCGCCAGAAGTCCGCCAGATGCTCGAGAACGAGCCGAAGTTGAAGAAGGCACTCGAAGACGCCATGACCAGCAAGAAGGGCCTGACGCGGACGCAGCGGGAACTGAACGACCAGGTCCTTCACATCATCAAGGACAACCATGAGCGTTTCAGCGCGGAAGACCTCACCCTGCTGCTGGGCATGACACAGTTGGCGGGGCCGGCCCTGCCCGCGTCGGACGTGACAGTCCAGACACTCCGAAATGTGCTCGAGGCGAAGAAGGCCGGTAGGTCCGGTAGCGGGACCAACGTTGGCAGCGGCAGGAGCGGCGGCTCGAGCGCGGCGGCGAAGGTGGATGGTGCTCCGGCGGCGAAGCGCAAGGTCTTCGATGCCCTGTTCAGCCGCACCGGCAAGGGCCGTCCCGTGCCCACCGATGACGAGGTGAACCTGTTCCTCTCCATTGTCCCGCCCGACCTGTGCGACGAGGAGGTAGCGGCGCTGGTCGCTCAGATTCAGCCCTGGGTGGGCGGCTCCGTTGCCGACGTCCTGGCAGGACTGACGACGGTGGTGGCGGCCATGCGAATGCCACGGACGGGGGCGGAGTTGCCGCGGGCCATGGCCGATGACACGAGTGGCTCGGTCGCCGCGCCGCCCGACTCGGAGGGAGCGTCCAGGGAACTGCTGATGGCGGCATTGGCCTCCCTCGTGCGCCTCGGCGACTACTCGCGGGTGGACGAGGGCACGCTCTACTTCGAGTCGAAAAGGGACGAGCTCGAGACCGGCTCGACGCTGACCAGGACGTTGCTCACGGTGCTGGGAGGCAAGCGTCTTGCCGCCGTCGTCTCCTTCAAGGTGACCGGCACCGGGGATGACTGGGTTCAGGTGATGATCCTCGGCTCCAGTGTGTGGGGCGATGCCGACCAGAACTCATGGGGTACACCGGACGGACTCGTGTCGAACAGGCCGGTCAAGTTGTTCTGGTACGACGCCAGGAAGAAGTGAGCAGACTCAGGCAAGGCGTAGAGGGGAACGAAGCTGCTGTCGAAACGGTCGCCGGTTCCGCGCCTCACCGGGTGCACCGCTCCGGAGCGCTCCACCTTGGAGCAGGTGCACCAGGGTGGAGCACCCCGCGGGGCCAAGTGCGCGATTTCAGGGCAGCGAGGGGTTGGCCGACAGACTGCAATTCGGGGACTCCGAGAGATTTCGGAGGGTGCACCGATGAGCACGAACGAGAAGCGGGCCGTGAAGCTGAACGCCGTGGGGGCCATGGAGCTGTCGGTGGGTGGGAAGAACGAGCTGGTGCGGAGCGGGGGGGGCGAGCCGCCGCACAGGGACGAGCCGCGCCGGTACGCGCAGGCCGGGTGGAGGGCGGGCAAGCCGGAGGAGGACCCGGAGAAGATGAAGAAGTGGGGTCTGGTGACGGCGAGGCCGAGCGAGTTCCTCATCCACATGCGGCGGGGCCGGGTGCGGGAGGTGAGCGGGCAGGGCGCCTCGTGCTTCAAGCTGCCGGGCGACGCGGTGGCGATCGTCCCGACGAGCGTGCAGCGGCTGCAGTTCACCGCGGACCAGGTGACGAACGAGAAGGTCGGCGTGCAGGTGACGGGCCTGGCGGTGTACCGGATTGTCGATCCGCTGGTGGCCTTCCGGATGCTGAACTTCTCCTTCCCGGAGCGGGCGCAGCAGAAGCTGGCGGAGCTGCTGCGGGAGATGTTCGTGGGCGCGGTGCGGCGCCTGGTGGCGAACCTGTCGGTGGAGGAGTGCCTCTCCAAGCGCAAGGAGGGCATCGCCACGGAGTTGATGAAGGAGATCGCTCCGGTGGTGTCGGGGAAGGGGAGGCCGGAGGACCGGACGGATTCTGGGTGGGGCGTGGTCCTGGACACGATTGAGATCCAGGACGTGCGGGTGCTGTCGGAGACGGTGTTCGCGAACATGCAGGCGCGCTTCCGCGAGGAGCAGGAGCGGGTGGCGCGCGAGGCGGAGCTGGCGAAGGAGCGCTTCATCCAGCGGGAGGAGGCGGAGGCGGAGCGGCAGACGGCGCTGACGCGGCTGGCGACGGAGGAGGAGGTCCGTCACAAGAGGCAGGAGGCGGAGGAGCAGGCGAAGCTGGAGGCGCTGGCGGTCGAGTCGAGGGTGGAGGAGGCGCGGGTCGCGAAGGAGCGGAGCACGCGGCAGGCGCAGGTGTCGCTGGAGCGCGAGACGGCGCTGGCGAAGCTGAACGCCGAGCTGGAGGTGAGGGAGCAGAAGGCGAAGGCGGAGGAGGGGCAGAAGCTGGCGGCGCTGGAGGCGGAGCGGAGGATGTCGGAGGCGAAGCTGGCGCAGGAGCGTGCGCTGGCGGCGTCGAAGTCGCAGGCGGAGCTGGAGCGGTTGAAGCTGGAGCAGCAGGCGCAGACGGCGAAGCTGACGAACGAGCGGACGTTGGCGGTGGCGAAGGCGCAGGCGGAGCTGGAGCGGCTGAAGCTGGAGCAGGAGGCGGAGGCGGCGCGGCTGGTGCACGAGCGGCAGATGGCGGCGGTGAAGGCGGAGGCGGAGCTGGAGAAGATGCACCAGGAGCAGCAGGCGCAGACGGCGCGGCACGGGGCGATGATGGCGGTGTTGCAGCAGGAGGCGGAGCGGGCGAGGGCGCAGGCGAAGGTGGCGGAGGCGCGGTGCGCGATTGCCGAGGCGGAGCTGGCGATGGCGGAGATGGATGCGCGCAAGGCGCGGATCACGCAGGACCCGGAGCTGGCGAGGGTGAGGGCGATGAAGGAGATCGAGAACACGCTCTCGCCGGAGGCGATCCAGCTGGTGCTGGCGCAGCAGTTGCCGCAGGTGGCGGCGGCGTTCCAGCAGAAGATGGGGGAGGTGCACGTGACGGCGGTGGATGGGGCGAACCCATTCGGCTACATCGCGGCGGCGGTGGAGGGAGTGATGGGCCTGGCGCGCTCGGCGGGGCTGCAAGTGCCCGCTGTGAAGAAGGACCAGGCGGTGTAAGCCCTGCCCAAACCCATCAGCCCCCTCACTCGAGCAACCCTCCCTCTCCCCTCGGGAGAGGGTCGGGGTGAGGGTATCCGGGCCCCAGGTTGAATCCGCGTCAATCCCCTCTCCCTCTGGGAGAGGGTCAGGGTGAGGGTGGCCCCCCCCAGAACCGCGTCACACCTGGGTCAGAATCTCCGCACCATCCCGAGTGACGTAGATGGTGTGTTCGAACTGCGCGGACCGCTTCCCATCGGCGGTAACCACGGTCCATCCATCATCCCAATCCAGGTGGCGGACGGAGCCCATGGTGAGCATGGGCTCGATGGTGAAGAACATGCCCTCTTCGATGATGTCGGTCGCGTGATAGTCGAAGGTATGGGCCACCTGCGGCTCGAGGTGGAAGATCTCCCCGATGCCGTGGCCGCAGTACGACTGCACGACACCATAGCCGTAGCGCCTGGCATGGGCCTCGATGGCGCGGCCGATGACGTTGATGGGCAGTCCCGGCTTGACCGCTTCGATACCCAGCATCATGCACTCGCGAGTCACGCGGAGCAGCTGTTCGGAGGCCGCGTCGATCTTCCCCACGGGGAAGGTGGCCGAACAATCCCCATGCATCCCATCGAGGTAGATGGTGACGTCGAGGTTGACGATGTCGCCATCTTCCAGGGGCCGGCTGTCGGGGATGCCGTGGAGGATGACCTCGTTGACCGAGGTGCAGAGGGACTTGGGGAAGCCGTGGTAGTTCAGGGTGCTGGGGTAGCCACCGCGGCGGATGTACTCCTCGTGGCAGATGACATCGATCGTGTCGGTAGTGACGCCGGGCTTCACGGCGGCGCCGCAGACCTGGAGGACCTCGGCGGCGGCGCGGCAGGCCCTGCGCATGCGCTCCACGCGGGTGGCGGGGTCTCCCTTGGCGCCAGGGCCGGGGCGGCCCGTGTCCGCGTAATCAGGCCGGGGGATATGAGCGGGCACGGACCTGCGAGGGCTCACCGCACCGGGCCGCACACGCCGGGAGGCGGGGGCGGGCGCGCGGGCCTGCGAGTCCTCGCCGCGGTGACACTTCTTGTACTTGTTCCCGCTGCCGCACCAGCAGGGCTCGTTGGGGCCGGGCAGCTTCGTGGGGGCAGCGAGTGTCGTACTGGTCGTGGTCATGTCCGTGCTTCCTCCGTCAGGTGCCGCTGGCGCACCCTATCTACACCTCCGGAAACGCCGGGGCTCATGCGATTTGCGCATGGCTCGCGGTGCCCGGGGGTGATGGGGGCAACCGCCTACTCCCTGGCCAGGTGTCTCCGGCGGCCCCCCTGGAGCCGCCCGAGCAGGTAGAGGGTGCCGCGCTCCAGCAGCACGAGCAGGGCTACCACGAGGAGGGACAGCAGGAAGAGGGCGAGGTTGCGCTCGTCCCCGCTGCGGTAGGCGAAGGCGAGCGAGGTGGACACCGCGGGGGGGTGGACGGCGTCGAGCCCGACCATGAACACGATGGTGGTGAGCATGGCGGCCCCGGCGGCCAGGTACTGCGGCCCGAAGAGCAGCAGGTAGGTGCCAAAGCCCGCGAGCGCCGCCAGGGTGTGGGCCACCACCAGCGTGCGCACGCTGTTCATCCCGTGCTGCGGATCCAGGTAGATGAGGAAGGCGCTGGAGGCCAGGGAGGCGAAGAGCACCCGCTGATGGCTGAGGGCGTCCACGAAGGCGAGGACGAAGAGGATGATGAGCGTCGGCAGCAGCACGAGCAGCAGCTCGTCCTTCAGGGACAGCCGCTGACGCAGCCGGCGCAGCGGTGGCGGTCCCGGCTTCAGACTCGAACGTTCGTTCACGTCGCGTGTCCCCGCCTCCCGGGGAAGTTCCCCGGGGGGGTGAAGGGGCCGAGGGTCAGCGGCGTTCGTTCTCCTCGAGTGGCCCCTGGCCGTTCTCGAGCGGACCCTCGCCGTCGTTGATGACACCGGGCTCATCGCCGATGACTGCGTCCTCCTGCTCCCGCTCCTGGCCCGAGCCCCCCAGGCCCTCCTGGAAGCCCTCCTCGGCCTCCCTGGCCGTCTCGCGCATTTCCTGGGCGGCCTCGCGCGCCTCCTGGGCTGCCTCGTCTACCGCTTGTCCGGCCTGGCGGGCCTCGTCCCGTACTGTTCCTTCCTTACGATCCTCACAGCCCACCGTCAGGCCGAGTGCACCGAGCATGCCCGCCAGTGTGAGGCTCTTCCATCCCAGTCGCATCATCTGTCCCTCCTTCGCATGGTGGTTTCACTTCGGAGCCGCTCAGCGAATGGCGTGGAGCAGCCTGTTGCCGAGCGCGGCGGCCACCGCGTCCTCCATCAGTCCTGCCACCACGTTGGGGATGCCCCACTCCCGTGTCATCAGCCGCCGCAGCTCGTAGAAGGCGAAGGACGAGGCCACGGCCGCCGCGGCGCCGAGCAGGGCCCGGCCCACGGTCATCTTCCGGTGTGGAGCGGCCACGGCGGCGCCCGCCAGTGCGCCCGAGAGGGCCCTCGCCACCAGGGACGGCGGCGAGACGCGCGCGGGGACCCACGGCAGCTTGTCGGCGACGAGCTCACCAGCGGCCAGCACGGTCAGCACGCGCGAGTTCCGCTCGGAGGCGAGCGCATGCACGCGCCCCTTGGGCGCATCCACGGGCTGCTGTGCCAACTGGTGACTGAGGAAGGCGGGGGCGCTGAAGCTCCGCATCCCGGCCAGCACTCCGAAGCCCACGGTGTTCAATAACGCATCCCGTCTCATGTGCTCACTCTCCTGCTCGACGCCGCCAAGCCGGCGGCCGAGGCTCTTCTGCGAGTAGAACTGCACCGGTTTCTCATCCACCTTCAGGTGTGCGTGGACCAATGCCTCGGCATCGGGGTGCCGATCCAGGCGGCCGGTGCGCAGCAGCTCCCGTAGCCGGGCGTGGGCCAGGTGGTGCCAGGCGCGCTGGTAGCGCCGGCCCATCAGCGCGAAGCCCAGCCGGCTCCACCAGTTGGGGAACTGGCCCTCGCGCCAGGAGGCCTTGATGTGGAAGCGCAACTCCCCGCTGCCGTGGTCCTTGCTGAGGAGGAACCACTCCCGTCCAGCCTCGATGTGCCCCCGCAGTGTGTCGATGCGGAAGCCGTACACGGTCCGCTCGTCCTGCTGCTCGGAGCGGATGGCGCCGATGCGCACCGGGCAGAGGTAGTGCAGGCCCATGGATTTGAGCTCGAGCAGCACCGGCCGGTCCTGCATGGGCAAGGCGGCGTCGAAGTGCCCGTACACGACGCGCGGGTCGGAGAAGCCGTAATAGACGAGGGCGTGCTTCAGCTTGTCGAACGCGTCCTCCGCGGTGGGCGCGCCCGGACGATCCCTCGCGATGATGGCCTGGGACTCCACCTGGTTCCAGCCGTTGTCGAGCGTCATCTCCTCCTCGGCCGCCTCGAAGTTGAGGGGGAGGGTGGAGGCCCGCTCGAGCCGGACCACCACCTCGTCCGCCGACCAGCCGCGCAGGAAGCGCCACTCGACGTGCGTCATGTCTCGTCTCCGCGAGCGAGGAAGGTGGGGCCCTGGATGTCATCCGCGCTCTCGTGTGCCTCTTCCATGAGGGTGGTCTCCGCGTGGAGGAAGCCGATGACGCCCTCGCCCACGGTGAGGGCCACGGCGTTCACGAAGTCGGTCCAGGTGTTGGTCTGCATGGCCTCGCCGCCGGTGCGGAATCCCAGGTACTTCACCCGCGAGCCGGAGCGGGCCCGGCTGCGGATGTGGAAGATGACGTCGCCCCGCTCGTTGCGGTAGGCGCCAAAGGTGATGCGTCCCGCTTCCGGGTGCCCGGGCAGGGTGGCCAGGGTGAGGCTCTGGCGATCCCGGTGGATGATGCGTACGCGGAAGGTCCCCGCCCCCCTTATCTGCACCCGCAGCTCGTCGCCCGGCTCCAGGGGCCCGTCCCGTTCGTGCTCGGGCTCGAAGACGACCAGCTCCCTTGGCGCGAACTCCGGGAAGCGGCAGGCCACCAGCTCCATCACCTCCGTGGGCGGGCACACACAGCGCTCGATGATGGCCCAGTAATCTCGTTGCAACAGCGGGCCGTGGCCCTCCGCCGCGCAGAGCAGCCCATCGAACAAGCCACCGCCTGCCTCCGTGCCTGCTTCCCCCATCTCGCCTCCTCCACCGAACGTCCTCAATATGGTGCCGGGCGCAATGATGGGCGCACGGGGTCTGGGGATGGAGCCCCACCCGAGAGGAGGGCGGCATGCGGCAGGACATCAACCCGGCGAGCAGGCGATCGATTCAGGACTACCAGGCCGCGACGGTCATGCGCGCCGAGCACGCCGAGGGCTCGTTCACCCGGCTGCTGGAGCAGCAGACGGCGAAGATTCCCTCGGACTTCTTCCTCTTCGCCAGCCTGTGCGCGATGGCGTTCTCGCTGGGCGCGGAGCTGACGCGGCGCGACCGGGCGAGCCGCTTCGTGGGCATGTGGGTGGGCCCCCTGCTCATCATGGGCGTCTACAACAAGATGGTGAAGACGTTCGGCGCGCGCTGAGCCCCGGTTCCGTACCAACTGGTGCATGCTGCCGGCGCGGACACATCCGGAGACACGCATGCGCTACTTCGAGGACTTCCAGGTGGGCCAGGTGCACGAGCTCGGTACTCACGAGGTGACGCGCGAGGAGATCCTCGCGTTCGCCCAACAGTATGATCCCCAGCCCTTCCACCTGGACGAGGAGGCGGGCCGCCGTTCCATCTACGGCAGCATCATCGCGAGCGGCTGGCAGACCGCCGCCATCTGTCACCGGCTGCTGGTGCGCTCCGTGCTGGAGGACTCCGCCAGCATGGGCTCGCCGGGCGTGGACGAGCTGCGCTGGCTGCGCCCGGTGCGGCCCGGGGACACGCTCTCGGCCCGCATCGAGGTGCTCGAGGTGTCTCCCTCGCGCAGCAAGCCGGACAGAGGCTCCGTGCGGACCCGCATGGAGGTCCGCAATCAGCAGGGCGAAGTGGTGATGACGGAGAGCGCCGCCGTGCTCTTCCGCCGCCGCCCCGCCTAGGCCCCCCGGCAATCCGCGGAGGGGCGAGCGACCCCATGAGCGTCCCTCCCGCCGCACGTGCTCCTCTCTTCTTCTCACTCCGTGCGACCGTGTCGTTTGTGTTGGACGTGTCAGCCTGGAGTGCTACTGGGAGCACATGACTACCGCGATTTCCACGTTTTCTCGCTCGTTGGAGCAAATCGGGCAATTCGGAGCTCCGCTCGCGGAGATGCTGCCCCGCTTGCGTACGGCCGGACGGGTGGGACTCCACGCGAGTGGGCTGATGTCCGGTTGGGCCACCGCGCTGCCCATCGACGAGGTGGATCTCTCCTTCTTCAAGAGCAGCTTCAACGGGGCCATGGAGCTGCACGAGCGGGTGCTGGCGGATCCCGACAAGCGCGAGGCGCTGGCCCGGGCCGAGCGGGAGGATCTCCTCACGCTGCCGTTGTTCCTCGGGGCGATCCTCTCGGACATCGGGCGTGTGCGGCACAAGCAGCGCCACGGGCTGCGGGAGCTGCGGGTGGAGCCGGAGGATGCGTTCCCCTATCCGGACTACTACCTCACGGACTTCCACAACCAGGCCAACGGGGGCCTGTCGCTGCGCGCGGCGCTGACGTACGAGTGGCAGATCCGCCTGCTCTTCATGGGCGCCAACCGGCTCATGCGCCAGGGCGTCATCGACCAGATACCCGAGGGGAGCCACCTGGACATCCTCGACGTGGCGTGTGGCCCGGCGACGTGGATGCGCCAGGCGTGGCTGCAGGACCGGCGGCACCGCTACACGGGCATCGATCTCTCCCCGTCCTACCTGGAGGCGGCCCGGCTGTTGCGCCGCAAGGCCACGTTCCTGCAGATGAACGCCGAGCGGATGCTGCCGGAGTGGACGGAGCGCTTCGATCTGGTCACCTGCATCTGGCTGTTCCACGAGCTGCCGCCACCGGCCATCGAGCGCGTCACCGCGGAGATGGCGCGGGTGCTGGAGCCGGGAGGGACGCTGGTCTTCATGGATGCCATCCAGCAGGGGGACGCCACCCGTGAGGAGCAGGGCTCGTTCGAGCACTTCGAGACGTACTTCAACGAGCCCTACTTCCAGGACTACACGCGGATGGATCTCCCGGAGCTCTTCGAGCGCCACGGGCTGCGGGTGGTGAAGACGGAGCGCTGGTTCATGTCGAAGCTGCTGGTGTTGCGCAAGGAGGGGTAGGACGGGGGGAGGGAAGGCGCGCGGGGCGGTTCTCCGCTAGGTTCAGGGGGTGAAGCGGATCTCCTACCGGAAGGTGGGGCTGCTCGGCGCGCTGTACTTCGCGCAGGGCCTGCCCTACGGCTTTCAGTCCAAGGCGCTGCCCGTCTACCTGCGGACCCATGGGGTGTCGGTGCTGGCCATCACCGTCCTCGAGGTGCTGGCGCTTCCGTGGATGCTCAAGGCCCTGTGGGCGCCGCTGGTGGACCGCTACGGCTCGGAGCGTTTCGGCCGGCGCAAGTCGTGGATCCTCCCCATGCAGCTGGGCCTGGTGCTCACCTGCGTGGCGGCGGCCTTCGTGCCCATCGAGGGCCAGTTGCCGTTGCTGCTCGGCCTCGTCTTCCTGATGAACCTCTTCGCGGCCACTCAGGACATCGCGGTGGACGGCTTCGCGGTGGATCTGCTGGAGCCTCACGAGCTGGGGGGAGGCAACTCGGCGCAGGTGATGGGCTACAAGCTGGGGATGCTCACCGCGGGCGGGCTGCTCGTCTGGATGATCGATCTCATCCACTGGCGGGGCCTCTTCCTGGGGATGGCGGCGCTGTCGCTGCTGGTGCTCGGGGTGGTGCTCCAGACGCGGGAGCCCCGGCGCGTGGAGCGGGAAGGGGCGATGGAGGAGCGGCTGTCCTGGGCCGAGCTGCGGGACAAGATTCGCGCCGTGTTGGTGCTGCCCGGCACGGTGTGGATGTTGCTCTTCATCGGCACCTACAAGCTGGGCGAGACGATGGTGGATGTGCTCTTCAAGCTCTTCCTCGTCGACGCGGGTTTCACGGCCTCGCAGATCGGCCAGTGGGTGGGGACGTGGGGAACGGTGGCGTCGTTGCTCGGCTCGGCGGCGGGAGGGGTGCTCGCCACGCGGATGCCGGTGCTGGGGGCGCTCGCGCTCGCCTCGTGCCTGCGCGTGTTCCCGCTCGGGTGGGAGTGGTTGCTGGCGGTCCAGGGGCCCACGGAGACGGGCGTCATCGCCGCCACCGTGGCGGAGCACTTCTTCGGCGGCGTGCTCACCACCACCCTGTTCGCGTTCATGATGTCGCGGGTGGACCGGCGCATCGGCGCCACGCACTACACGCTGCTGGCGAGCGTGGAGGTGATCGGCAAGGGGCCCAGTGGTCCCCTCGCGGGCCTCCTGTACTCCCAGTGGGGTTGGAGCTACGCGAACGTGTTCCTGCTCGGCACGGTGCTCTCGGTGGCCTTCGTGGGGCTCCTCCTGCCGTTGCGGCGCATGGCGTCATCGACCTCCACCCCCTCGCCCACGGTGTAGGAGCCGTGGCCCCTCGGGACGCCCGCCCGGCTGCTGGGGAACGAGGCGGAGGAGGGGTGGCGCGCGCTTGGGGAGCAACCTCGGGTGTAACCACGGGCCGCTCGCGCGTATATAGGGGGCCGCGCGAGGCGACAGGAGCGACATGGACGCGAAGAAGAAGGTGGGACTCATTGCGGCGGTCTTCGGGCTGGCCGTGGCCGTGGTGCCCTTGCTCCTCCCCACGGGCCCGAGCTCGGGGTTGGACGCGGCGCGCTTCCTCGAGGCCGGCAGCTTCGCGCTCGGCGCGGCCGCGGTGTTCGCCGGCGGTCTGCTCACCGCGATGACTCCCTGCGTCTACCCGCTCATCCCCATCACCGTGTCCGTCTTCGGGGCGCGCAAGGCCGAGGGCCGGGGCAAGGCGCTCGTGTTGACCAGCTCCTACATCATCGGCATGGGGGTGGTGTTCAGCGGGCTGGGCGTGCTGGCGGCGAAGACGGGACAGGCCTTCGGCTCGATGCTGGGCAGTCCGGTGGTGGTGACGGGCCTGGCGCTGTTCCTCCTGCTGCTGGCCACGTCCATGTTCGGTGCCTTCGAGCTGGCGCTGCCTGGTGGACTGCAGCAGCGGCTCAACTCGGTGGGCGGCTCGGGTGTCACGGGCGCCTTCCTCATGGGCAGCGTGTCCGGCTTCCTCGCGGCGCCGTGCACCGGGCCGGTGCTGACGGGCCTGCTGGCCTTCGTGGCCAGGTCGCAGAGCACGGGGCTCGGCGCGGCGCTGCTCTTCATCTACGCGCTCGGCATTGGCGTGCCCTTCTTCCTCATCGGCGTCTTCACCGTGCGCCTGCCCCGGGGCGGGGTGTGGATGGAGTGGGTGAAGAGCGTGCTGGGCATCGTGCTGGTGGCGCTCGCCATCTCGTACATCCGGGACGCCTTCCCCACGGTGGGTGGGGCGGTGAAGGGCGTGGCCGAGCAGCTCGGCCACACGCCGGGCGCGCTCATCGCCGCGGTGCTGGCGGTGCTGGGCGTGCTGCTGGGCGCCATCCACCTGTCCTTCAAGGAGGGCGCGCGGGAGTTCACGCTCAAGGGCTTCGGCGTGGCGCTGGTGGTGGTGGCGCTGGTGCTGCGTGGCGGCGCCATGGACGCGAAGTCGGCGGGGGCGCTGTGGGTGTCGCTCGGGATGATGGAGCCGCCCAAGGCGCCCACGTTCGAGTGGCACGCGGTGCTGCCGGTCAAGGGCACGGGCTTCGCGCCCGAATCCCTCGAGCAGGTGCTGACCCGGGCGAAGAGCGAGGGCCGGCCGGTGATGATCGACTTCTTCGCGGAGTGGTGCGCGGCCTGCAAGGAGCTGGATCGCGAGACCTATCCGGCGCTCGAGGTCATCAGCGAGTCGGGGCGCTTCATCAACGTGAAGGTGGACGCGACGAACAGCGATGACGCGCTGGACGCGCTGATGGAGCGTTTCGGGGTGGAGGGCCTGCCCACGGTGGCCTTCATCTCGTCCAACGGCGAGATGCTGCGCGCCCCGAGGGTGACGGGCTTCCTCGAGCCGCGCTCCTTCGTCGTCGAGATGAAGAAAGTCAACTGACCATGAAGAAGGTCAACTGACCACGAAGAAGGTCATCTGACGGCCAGGGTGCCCATTTCCCCTCTCCCCTCGGGGAGAGGGACGGGGTGAGGGTATCGGGTGCACTCTGGTTGAACCTTGTGTCCCCATTGTGGGCCACGGGTTGGAGAACGGGTTCGGGAACCCTCACCCCAACCCTCTCCCGAGGGGAGAGGGAGCTGTGGGCCCCCTCGAGCATTTTCCTGAAGAGGAGCAGTTGTCGCTCCTGAAGAGGAGCAGGTGTCGCTCCTGAAGAAGCTCAGCTGTCGCGGTGGACGGTGTCGGGCGAGAAGGCGGGCAGGCAGATGGCGATGTACTCGGCGCCGTCGGCCTCGGGGGTGCTGTAGCGGACCCACTCGCCGGGCTCGGTGATGACGGCCTGCCCCGCGCGTACGTCCAGGTAGCCGCCCTTGTGCTCCACGCGCAGCGCGCCCTTGATGACGACGGTGATCTCCCGGAACTCGGGCGTCTGACCGGGCTCCAGCCACCCGCCGGGGCTGCGCATGTGGGCGACGCTGAGCTCGGCCTGCTTCGTGTTCACCCGCCCCACGTACTCGTCGATCAGCTTGGGCTTGTTGCCCGCGGCGGTGATGCGTGTGGGAGCGGGGATGAGGGTCGGCATGTCTCTCTCCGGGGAGGGGAAGGGTGCGCCGGCAGGCTACCAGCGCCTGGTCCTCCCCGGGCGAGAAGTCCAGGTACCTCCTACCGGAACGAGTCGCCGGCCACCGCGGCGCTGTTGCCCCTCAGGTACTCGAGCGCCTTGTCCAGCACCTCGTCCTTGCCGGACTGGATGCCCACGAGCGTCGGCCGCACGTAGACCTGGGGCCGCAGGCCCACGCGCTGCAACTGACGGCCATCCACGTGCCGCACGTCGTGGCCGGTGAAGATCATCGTGATGCCGCCGGGCAGCACCAGGTCCGTGATGTCGCCGTTGGCGCCCGCGCTCGGGCTGCCGATGAACGTGGTGCCGTTGGCCGCCTCGAAGAACAGGCCGGAGTGCTCGGACTGGCTGATGGCGCGCTCGTCGATGAGCATCACCGTCCGGCCGCGGTACAGGGGCACGTCCGCCTTGGGCAGCTCCTGGATGAACTTGTACCGGCCATTGGTCTCGGCCGCCGAGACGACGTTGCGTTCGAACACCGCGGCGTAACGCGCCTTGCGCGTGTTGAGGTACGGCGCGATGGCCCAGGCCGTCCCGTTCGGGTAGCCGCGCATGTCGAAGATGATGGCCCGGGTGCCCTTGAACTTCTCGAACATGGCCGCCACCTCGGACCGCTGCAGGCGCGTCAGGTCCACGTAGCCGGTGTTGTCCGCCAGCATCCGGTACGGCTCGCCCTGCTGGGGCTTCTGCAGCGACTGGATGCTCCGGGTGAAGCGCACCTGCTTCGTCTGCCCGCTGGCGTCATGCACGCCCAGCGTCGCCTGGGAGCCCTCGGGCCCCGCCAGCGCCTTGGCCAGCAGGCGGTGCCTCAGGTGCACCGGGTGCGAGGCCGTCACATACGGCTCCAGCGCCTTCATCCGCTCCGCCACCGGCTTGCCGTCGATCGTGTCGATGACGTGGCCCCGCACGAGCCCCGGTGCGGCCTCGGCGTCCCACACGTTCATCACCACCGCCACGCCGTCGATCTCCATCGCCTCGAAGGGGGCGTTCATGCCGGAGATGCCTCGCTTCTCCAGCTCGGGGTGGCCACGCAGGTTGGTGTGCCCGTCCTGCACGAGCGTGCTCAGCTCCGCCACCGCCAGCGCGTACTCCGCCGCGTCCTTCGCCTTCTCGAACTTGGGGATGAACGTGGTCAGCGCGCCATCCCAGTCCCGGGAGAGCAGGTGCTTGTACGGGTAGAAGAAGTGGATGACGTTCCAGGCCCGGAAGAGCGCGAGCAGGCGGTGCTCGCGGCCCGGGTAGAGCATGTCCTCGTACTTGCGGTCCGGCTGCCACCGGGCGGGAGGCAGCTCCGCCTCGCGTGCCGCCTTGCCCTTCTTCGCCGGCTTCTTCGCCAGGTCGAGCGCCTTCTGGAGCGTCTCGTCCTTGTCCGAGCGCGCGCGCTTGGGCAGCACCGCGTCCGCGCGCATGGGGATGCCCAGCTCGCTCAGGCGCACCGAGGCCGTCAGCCCCGCGCCCAGCTCCACCTGCGTCTGCTCCACCACCGCGCCGTCGTCCAGCCGGCCCTCGGTGACGAGCTGCGCCAGCCCCTGGGCCTTCATCGTGAGGGCACGGGTATCCAGGTACGACTTGTCATCCAACAGGAAGATGACCGGGCGCGCCTTGCCATCGCCCTTGGGGGAGAGCTCCTCGCCCGCCGTGGTGAGGAACGAGGTGGCGTAGCCGCCGCTCGTCCCGCCGAGCGAATGGGGGCGGAAGCCCGAGTGGAACACCGTGCGCTGCCCGGGCACCTGGAGCTCCTCGCTGAGCAGGAACGGCAGGAGCCTGCCGAGCGCCGTGGACATGGACCAGACGGCGTTGGGCTCCAGGCCGCGGGCGCGCAGATCGACGATCACCGCCTTGGCCTTGGCGATGTCCGGGCGCAGGGTGGCCACGACGGCCGCGTCCTTGACGGCGCGCAGATCCAACACGAGCACGTCCTTGGCCTCCCAACTGCGCAGCTCACGCACCGGGGCCGAGGGGGCCTTCTGTGCGCCCTCCTGCTGCTCGTCGGGGCGAAGGATGCGGGTGGCGGGATCCTTCAGCTCGTCCAGCATGGCCTGCACGGCCGCGGCGTAGGCGGCACGGTCCTTGGCGGCCTCCACCCGGGGGATGGCGTCCACGAGCGCGGCATCCCAGTCGATGTTCTTGTAGGCCAGGGCGGGGTGGCGGTAGCGCACCTGCCCCCACAGACGGGCCAGGCTCTCCAGACGCTCTTCCCGGGAGGGCAGGGCTTGGGGTTTGGGCTCCGCCGCCGACGCGGTGAATGCGACGAGGCCGAGGGCCAGCGCGAGACTCGTGAGAAGGGTGCGCAGCATGTACCTTCCTGGGGGAAAAGACCTTCCGGGACTCCAACGGTATCGCACCTCCCTCCTCGGACCGAAGAGGGGAGTGTGATTCCAGGGGGTTGTGCCCCGCCGGGAGCCCCTGCCTGCCCGCACCAGGGGTGTGGGCCGGGGAGGGGGGTGTGAAGCATTTCACACCGTTGGAGTGAGCCACCTCACAGCGCCGGAAGTGGGGCCGTGAGAAGGTGCTTTCAGAAACGGGGGGCGGTTTCGCCGAGCGAGGGGGCTTGCACTGCGGAGCCGGACATACCCCACGAGGCGCCTTTCAGTACAAAGGGGGGAGGCGCCTCCTGGATTCCCGCGAGGTCCGGGGGGGCACGCGGGATTCTACGTGGCCCGCTTCTTGATGCCGGGGGGCATCGGGGAGCGGGCCGCGGTCTTTTCTGGGGTCTGGAGCCGTGAGACGCACGGCGTAGACTCGTCTCCATTGGCCAGGACGGTGCCGTGCGGCTCTGGCCGGATGAGCTGCCCTGGGAGTCCCAGGCCCTGCGCGCGTGGCTGGCGACAGTGAAGGGCTCCGAGCCGTAGTCTCGATTCCCGAAAACGGACCGGGAATCCCTGGAGTGCCTTGACTTCACGCTCTGTGCGCCAATCAAGTGGCGTCTGGCGAAAGTGGTGAAAGGGGACCGCTCGCCCTCGAACCCCCCCGACAGACGAGACACGAGATGAACCGCTCCACGTTGTCGTCGTGCGCAGCGCTGGCGCTGGCCTGGCTGGCTCCGGCAGGTCAGGCCACCGCTGCCACCCAGCAGGCCCAGGCCAGCTCGGCCATCATGGTCCAGGGCTTCCACTGGAACTCGGCCAACGCCACCAGCCCCAACTGGTACAACGTCCTGCAGGGCAAGGCGAGCGACCTGGGCGCCATGGGCTTCACCCACGTGTGGCTCCCGCCGCCCACCGACGCGAGCTCCACCCAGGGCTACCTGCCGCGCCAGCTCAACGTCCTCAACTCGCGTTATGGCAGTGAGACCGACCTGAAGAACGCGATTACCGCCTTCACCAACGCGGGCGTGAAGTCGGTCGCGGACGTGGTCATCAACCACCGCGTGGGCACGGCCGGCTGGTACGACTTCACCAACCCCGCCTGGGGCACCTCCGCCGTCGCCGCCGGTGACGAGTGCAACTGCTCCACGGGCGCCGCGGACACGGGAGACAGCTACGGCGCCGCCCGCGACATCGACCACACCAACGCCGTCGTCCAGGCGGACATCAAGAACTGGCTGAGCGTCCGGCTGAAGGGCGTGGGCTTCAGCGGCATCCGCTATGACTATTCCAAGGGCTACGGCGCCAGCTACGCCAAGGTCTACCACGACGCCATGCAGCCGGACTTCTGCGTGGGGGAGATCTGGACGGACCTCAACTACGGCAACGTGGATGCGCACCGGCAGCTGCTGGTGAACTGGGTGGACGGGACGCAGGGCACGTGCGGCGTGTTCGACTTCACCACCAAGGGCCTGCTCAACCAGGCGCTGACCTACAACGAGTACGGCCGGCTCAAGGACTCCACGGGCAAGCCGGCGGGCGGCATCGGCTGGTGGGCGCAGAAGATGGTGACGTTCGTGGACAACCACGACACCGGCCCGAGCGAGTCCTGTGGCAACGGGCAGAACCACTGGCCCGTGCCCTGTGACAAGGTGATGCAGGGCTATGCCTACGTGCTGACGCACCCGGGCATCCCCTCGGTGTACTACGCGCACATCTACGACTGGAACCTCAAGGCGGCCATCAAGGCGCTGATGGACGTGCGCAAGGCGCAGGGCATCACCTCGACGTCCACGGTGGCCATCCAGCGCGCCGAGAACGGCCTGTACGCGGCCATCATCAACGGCAACACGGCGATGAAGATCGGCGCCACGGCCTGGGACCCGGGCACGGGTTGGACGCTGGCCGCCTCGGGGTCGGGCTACTCGGTGTGGACCAAGGGCTCCACGGGCGGCGGCGGCACGTGCACCTCGGTGCCGGTGACCTTCAGCATCTCCAACGCGAACACCACCTTCGGGCAGGACCTCTATGTGGTGGGCAACCAGACGCAGCTCGGCAACTGGACGCCGGCCAGCAGCTTCAAGCTGACCATCCAGGGCACGGGCGCCAACGCCACCTGGAGCGGCACGGTGAATCTCACCCCCTCCACCGCCATCCAGTACAAGTTCATCAAGTACAACAGCGGCACGGGCGCGGTGGTGTGGGAGAGCAACGCGCCCACCACCAGCGGCAACCGCGAGGCCACCACGGCGGCCTGTGGGAACTCCACCACGCTCAACGGCGGCAACTTCCGCTTCTGAGCCGGTCCGCCCTCCGGCCGCGCGCGTCACCAACTGGTCCGACTGTTGGACCAGTTGCTCACGCTCGGGCCCGGAGGGTCCCCCCCTCGGGGGTTGCCGGACCTACTCCGTCCAGGAGATCCGGAACGTGGCCTCGCCGTTGGGACCGCTGGCGGCGAGCGTCACCGAGAGATCCTTCGCACCCGCCCGCTCCAGGCCCTCGGAGAGCAGGCCCCGGAAGTAGGCGGTGCGCAGGGCGTAGTTGAACCACAGCTCGTAGGTGCCCGGCCCCAGCTTGCGCAGGCGCGTCTCGGTGTAGTTGTTGGCGCTGCGGAAGTTGCGGCTCATGCGATCGAGCGTGCGGTGCGGCCCGAGCAGCTTCGTCACCGAGAACACCGCCTTGCCCATCAGCGTCTCCTGGTAGGAGCACATGAAGGCCCGGCCCAGCTCGAAGCCCGCCTCCTCCTGGGACAGCTCCGGCCAGAGCCGGCCGGTGATGAAGTCGATGAGCGCGGTGTACGTCTCCACCGGGTACGCGGGCAGCAGCGGCTTGCTCGGATCGACTCCCAGCGCCGTCAGCCCGGAGAGCAGCTCGGGCGGGACCGGTTGCCCCAGCACCCGGAGATTGCTCTGCACCGTGTAATCGAAGATGAGCTTCTGCATCGCGCGGCCCACCCTACCACTGGGAGTGTGCCCGTGACGCCTACTCGACACTCCGTCAACTGGCCGCGCCGCCCCTGGCGCACCGCGGCGAAGCTCATTCGTCGTCGTCGTCGAGCCGGCCCCGGGCGGTGAGCACCCGGTCGATCATCAGCTCGTGGAGGGCGTAGAGGGGGCGGGCCACCTCCTCGCCCTCGAGGACGGAGATGGCCCCGGCGATGGCCTCCACGGTGGACATGCCGTAGGGGTGGGGCGAGCGGCGCAGGCGCCGGGCCTCCGGTGGGGGCGGGGGCAGGGCGAGCCCCGGCAGGCGGCGCAGTTCGGGGAGGCGCTGGTACATGCGCCGGGCCTGCGTCCAGTTGCCATCCAGCACCACCAGCCGCTCGGGCGGAGGCGTGCCGGGAGGGGGCGGCTGGGCATCCGGGAAGAGCAACCAGGTGCCCGGCTCGGTGAGCACGGAGATGTCGAAGGGCTGCCCCGGGGCCCCATAGGTGAGGATGCGGCACCGGGTGAGGGCGAGCCCCGCCAGCCGCGCCGTGTTGGTGGACTTGTTGGCTTCCTTGTTGTGCCGGATGACGAGGAAGCGGGTGCGCGTCTCCAACCGGGGCACCTCGGCGCAGAGGCAGAGGGCGGTGGGCAGGTAGCAACCGGGACAGCGGCCGGCGAGATCCGCCGGGGTACGGGACCTCATTTGCCCTGACGATAACGCTGCATCAACTCCCGCGCCTCGCGCAGCTTGGACTCGACGAAGCGGTCCTCGGCGTCCATCTCGTCGTCCGAGTCCAGGCCGAGCTGGAAGAGGGCCGAGAGGCTGGCCGGGTTGACGTCGAGCCACTCGGCGGTGCGGTCGAGCACGTTGCGGCGGCGGCCGGCGAAAGTTTCTGGGCTCTCCTCGGGGAGGCAGCGGCAGATGCGGGCCGAGTCGCTGCCCACGTCCACGTAGAGACCGAGCACCTCGGTGTCCAGCTCGGTGGCGATGGCGGAGGCGGCCTCGGTGACATGGGCGGCCAGGGCGTGCGCGGCGGAGCGCTCGGTCATGGAACGCACCAGGTAGACGCGCCATCCGGCCTCTCCGAGCGTACCGGCGGCCTCGAGGGGAGCCAGCTCGGCGGGCGGGGCGGAGATGCGCGTGAGGACGCGGCGCACGGGCGCCTCGATGTGCTCGAGCTGGGCGCTCGAGGTCGGGCAGAAGAAGACGACGCGGTACTCGCGGCTATCGACGGAGGGTTCCATGAGGGTACTGCTCCCGCGGGCACGGACGGGGCCAACCAGAGAGGACCACTCCCCTGGCCTGGAGCGCAAGCAGGTAATTGAGGGAATGCGAGGGGACTGCTACACGGCGGGCATGTCCATCACGCTCTATATCAAGAACGGTTGAACGGGTTGTAAGTCAGCGCGGGAGTTTCTCGCGCAAAAGGAAGTGCGGGCGGAAGTCCGGGAGCTGGTGAAGAAGCCGCTGAGCGAGGCCGAGGTCCGGGCGCTGGCGGCGAGGATGGGAGGGGTCCGGGAGCTGATCGCCCCCAAGAGGAAGGGGGAGCTGGGGGCGCTGGGCGAGGAGGAGCTGGTGAAGCACCTGGCGGCGAACCCCAACCATGTGCGCCGGCCGCTGATCGACACGGGGAGCCAGCTGCTGGGAGGCTTCACCGCGGAGGTCCGGGCCGCCCTGGAGAAACAACTGAAGAAGTAGGAGCGGCCCCATGGGTCACCCCGTACCCGTGGGAGCTGGAACCGGCCGTGCCGGAGTCCGGGACTCACTGGCGACCCAAGCACCCGAAACGAGCACAACCCCCACGCCGAGGAGCCCGAGGGGTCCGAGGGTCTCGCCGAAGACGAGCACGCCCACGAGGGCGGCGGTGAGGGGCTCCAGGTAGGTGAGGGCGCCGACGGTGGCGGTGGGGACGAAGCGGAGTCCGGAATAGAACAGGCTGTTGGCGGTGATGCCGCACAGCACGGTGCCGGCGGCCACCTGGAGGAGGCTGGAGTCGAGGGCGGGAGGCAGGGCGCCGCGTCCGAAGAAGAGCAACAGGAGGAGGCCGGAGGGGAGGGCGTGGAGGGAGTTGATGGCCAGGGGCGAGAAGGAGCGGGCGGCCTCCTTGGAGGCGAGGACGTTGGCCATGAAGAAGACGGCGCTGCCGGCGCCAAGCAGGGCGGTCCAGGGGTCGGACAGGCCGCCCTGGGGCGTGCCGAGGATGAGGGCGAGCCCCCCGAGCGTCAGCGGCGCACCGATGAGGGCGCGGGGGGAGCGGCGCTCGCGGAGGACCCAGGGGGCGGCGAGGGCGATGAGGAGGGGGGCGAGGTAGTGGGTGAGGACGGCGACGGTGACGGGCCCGCGCTGGACGGCGGCGAAGTAGAGGGCGGCGTTGGCGGCGTCGCACACCGCGAGGACACCGAGCGCGAGGGTGGCGCGCCGGTCTCGGAAGGCCTCGCGGCGGAAGACGAAGGGGGCGGGCAGGGCCATGACGGCCATGACGAGCAGGGCGCTCTGGGGACCGGAGAGCCCCGCGGGCCGCAAGACGAGCGGCCAGCATCCCCAGAGGAGGGTCCCCAGGGCGACCATGACGAAGTACCTCACGACGGCTCCAGACGGGTGGGGGCGCGCGGGCCCCGAGGCGGGCGCGGAGCGTAGCCGAGCCGCCCGGTGGACGCGCGGAGGGAGGGAACACGGCCCCCGCCCGGAGGCAGGGGAAGCGGCCGGAGCGGCTCAGCCGATGCGGCCGATCTCCGCGCCGCGCTCGTAGACGGTGATGGGGCCGTCCTCGGAGACGTTGATGGCCACGCCGCGGAAGCTGGCGCGCCAGGCCGCGAGGGCGCGGGCGCCGGGCATGCTGGGCTCGCGCACCCCGAGCCGGGCGATCTCCTTGGGACTGGAGACCATGCAGGCGATGTCGAGCACACTGCCGTCCTGGTCGAGCACGACGGCGCCATCGGTGGCGGCGGCGGCGGTGATGACCTGGCGCTGGGCCCAGACGGAGATGTTCTGCCCGCGGAGGCTGCGGCGCAGGTGGCTGTTGGCGGCCAGGGGGTGGCCGTGATCTGGAACGAGGTCGGTGAGCTCCTGGTTCGAGTCGAGCAGACAGAAGAGGGCACCGGTGCGCTCGTAGGCCAGGTCGATGGCGGCGCGGAGCACGCCGATGACGACGTCCTCCCGGAAGCGGGAGGAGATGCGCTCGTGGAGGGCCTCGTAGTCGAGCACGCGCCAGTGGCCGTGGGACTTCTGGAAGACGGAGCCCTTGCCACTGAGGATGAAGAGGTCGCTCTGGGGCGAGGTCACCAGCGCCACGTCGTGGGCGGCATGCGCGAGCACGGCCTGGACGGGGACGAGCGTCTCGTGGGGGGCGTAGCGCAGGGCGGCTTCGTTGCGGTCCACCTCGGCGAGCGAGATGAAGCCGATGATGGAGCCGGACTGCATGCTGGCGAGCAGCGCGACGCGGCGGCCGTCCACGACGGTGCGGATCCACTTCTCCTTCAGGAGGGCGTTCTCGATGGAGAGGCCGCCGGGCAGGGGGATGAACTTGTTCTGGAGCTTCTGGACGAGCTGGCTGGCCTTGCGCGCGATGATGAGGCAGTGGCGGACGTTGCGGCCCTCGTAGGTGAGGGCCATGGAGTCCTCCATGGCGCGGACCCAGTTGGACATCTTGTGGGGCCGGGAGTTGAGGTAGCGGGCCACGGCGCGGCGCAGACGCGTCTGCTCGAGCGCGGCCCAGTGCTCGTCCAGGGAGCGCGCCGAGGTGACGTGGGTCAGGTCATCATTGAAGACGCGGCAGAAGGAGCGGGCGAAGTGGCTGTCGCCGACGCGCACGGGGCGGCGCAGATCGATGAGGAGCCCCGCCTGGGGCGTGGGTTGATCGAAGTAGAGGAGGGCGGCGAGGCGGCGCTCGTCGAGCGGGAGCACCTTGGGCTTGAGCGCGGCGCGCGGGCCGAGCTCCGCCACGTGCGCGGCGAGCTCGTCCGCCGAGAGCGAGGACGTGGTGCTGCCGGGGAAGATGTCCTTGAAGGCGGTGGCCAGCGAGGCGAGAGCATCGATGACGACCAGGGGCCTGCGCGTTCGCATCGGAGTCCCATTCTAGTCAGGCCGGACGGAGTTCCCCCACAAAACGGAAGGGGACCTCAACCGGCGGCGGCCACCGCGGCGGGCTGCTCCACCGCCGGTCCGACGAGCGACTGCTTCTCCCAGGCCCGGCTCCTCCAGCGGAACCAGAAGACGAGGCCGCGCGTCCACTCGTCCGCCGCCACGGCGAGCCAGACGCCGGCCAGTCCCAGGTTCCACTTGAAGACGAAGAGGTAACCCAGGGACAGGCTCAGGCAGGCCATGGACAGGAAGCCCATGTAGACGGTGAAGGTGGCATCCCCGGCGGCCCGCAGCGCGTTGACCAGGACGAGGTTGAAGGAGCGCCCCGTCTCCAGGATGAGGCTGAGGACGATGACCTGGGACGTCAGCCGGATGATCTCGCCATTGTCCGTGAACAGCTCGACCAGGGGCTTGCGCAGGAGGATGGCGGCCAGGTCCACGAGGACGGTGATGGCCACGCTCCACTTCAGGCTGCGCAGGGCCTGACGGTACGCGTCATCCGGGCGGTTGGCCCCCACCAGCCGCCCGATGATGATGGACGTCCCGATGCCGATGGCGAGGCTGAACAGGAAGACGTACTGGGAGATGGCGTGGGCGTACATCCGGGAGGACAGGGCCGCGGAGCCGAGCCAGGTGACGTAGTTCAGGAACACCGTCTGGCACGCGTGGTAGGTGACCTGCTCGACGGCGGAAGGGATGCCCACCTTGAAGATCTTCCGGACGTAGTCCCTGGAGAACGTCACGTAGTCCCGAGCCACCATCCGCACGTCCATCACGCGGTACAGCATCCAGATGAAGACGACGAGCGCCACGGAGCGGCTCATGACGGTGGAGATGGCCGCACCGGCCACGCCCAGCTCCGGGAAGCCGGCATGGCCGAAAATGAGCAGGTAGTTGCCGAGCACGTGGACCACGTTCATGCCCAGCGCGACGTACATGGACTGCCGGGTGAAGCCGTAGGTGCGGATCAGGCTGGAGAAGACGTTGATGAGCGCCTGGATGAAGAGGGAGCCGCCCGCGATGCCCATGTACGTCCGCGCGTAGGCGAGCACCGGCCCCTGCAGGTTCATGTGGGTCAGGATGGCGTCGCCGAACATCAGCAGACCCGCGCTGACCACGAGGCCCAGCAGGAGGTTCAGCGTGATGGCGAGGGCGGAGATCCGGGCGGCCTCCTGGGCTCGCCGGGCGCCGATGTACTGGGCCACGACGATGGAGGCCCCGTTGCTGATGACCTCCATGATGAGGATGCAGATGAAGATGTACTGATTGACGACGCCGACCGCGGCCACGGCATCGTCGGAGACGCCGCTGAGCATCAGCGTGTCCGCCGTGCCCATCAGCATGAATAGTAGGAACTCAAAGAAGATGGGCCACGTCAGCTGCAACAGCCCCAGAGAAGGTTGTCCCGATGTCGAGCCAGGGTGTACGGCCGTCTCGTTCGTCACGCGCGGGCGTTTCTCATGACCGTGCCCCGGCGTCGAGCGCGCAGTAGCCGCTTGTCTGCCCGGTTACTCACTCCACCGCGGTGGCCCCGCGTACCGCGACGTCGGCCCAGCTCAGCCCAAAGCGGGTGAGGTACTTCCGCAGCCGGTCCGCGTCGTTGATGCTCTTCTTCTGGGCTCGTGATTGCGCGAAGAGGGCCCGCCCCGCGTCGGACAGGGTACGCGCCTGCCGGCACACGGCGAGCACTTCCGCGAGCTGCGCCCGATCGAACCGGTCCAGCGCCTCGGCGCGCTCGTCTCCGAGCACTTCCACCACGAGGTCCACTGCTGGCGTCTGTCGTGACGGCCCGCTCTTCGCCCAGGCCGCGCGCAGCCGTTCGATTTCCTCGTCCACACCCTCGCGGGTGATGCGGCCCCCGGGCGCGAGTGTCGCCATCCGCAGCACCGCCGCGTTGAGATCCCGGAAGTTGCCGCTCCAGCGGGCCTCGGGAGAGGTGGCGAAGCGCAGGAAGTGCTCTTGCGCCTCCTTGTTCATCGTCACCCGCGTCTCCAACGCTCGCGAGGCCTGGTCCAGCTCGTAGAGGAGGTTGGGCGGGATGTCCTCGGTCCGCTCGCACAGAGGGGGCAGCCGGAAGGTCCACAGGTTGATGCGGGCCAGCAGGTCCTCCCGGAAGCGCCCGCGCTCCACCTCGGCCTGGAGATCCCTGTTGGTGCCGGCGATCAGCTGGAAGTCACTCTCCGCCTCCTTGTCCGAGCCCACCGGCAGGAAGCGCTTGTCCTCGAGCGCCCGCAGCAGCATGGCCTGCTCGTCCGCGCCCAGCTCGCCAATCTCATCCAGGAACAGCACGCCGCCGTTGGCCTGGCGCAGCAGCCCCGGCCGGTCTCCCACCGCTCCGGTGAAGGCGCCCTTCACGTGGCCGAAGAGCGCGGACATGGCTCCATCCCCGCGCAGCGTGGCGCAGTTGATGTCCACGAAGGGGCCGCTCACGTGCCGCCGCGTCTTCTTCAGTTGGTAGATGCGTTTGGCGAGCTGCGACTTGCCCGCCCCCGTGGGACCGGTGAGCAGCAGCGGGGCGCGTGAGCTCGTGGCCACCTGTTCAATCCGCTCGATGAGCCGGTTGAAGGCCGGGTTGAGCGTGTCGATGCCCGCCTTGAGGAAGGACAGGCCCTCGCGCTGCTCCTGCTCGAAGCGCCGGGCCAGCGTGTCGTACTTCGAGAGGTCCAGGTCGATGATGGCATGGATGCCCGGTCGCCCCTGGTCCCGGACGCCCTGGGGCGGGGATGTCTGCACCAGCCGCCCGGGGATGTGCCGGCTCTCCACCAGGAGGAACATGGAGATCTGCACGATGTGCGTCCCGGTGGTGATGTGGACGAGGTAGTCCTCGTGCTCGGGGTGGAAGGGGTAGGCCTTCGCGTAGTCGAGCAGCGCGCCGTACGTCTCCTCCAGGTCCCACGGGTTACGGATGTTCAGCTCGGTGGTGCGCACCCGCGTCTCCGGTGACACCTGGGCGATGTCCTCCACCACCGCCTGGACGAGCTCGGCATGGCCCGGCAGCGCGAGCAGTTCCATGCGGTGCACCAGCAGGTCCTCCTGCTGGCACAGCCCCACGGTGGGGCGCCACTTCTCCCACCGCCTGGGCCCCCGCCCCGCGTCCAGCGTCGTGCCCAGCATCCCGAGGACCACCGTCTCGCGCGTCCGCGTCTTCGCCATATGGATAGGACTTTATCCCAATGGATAGGAAAAGGGGCGGGGAAGAGGGCGCCTCCCTCGGAGCGGGGTTGGCACGCGCCCTGCTCTACCTCCTCACGTGCCCGGGACGGCCCGGGCTAACGGACTGAAGGAGACGGTCATGCAGGCGCAGCGCAACTACGAGGTTCTGTCGAACGAGGCGGGTGGGGTTCCCATCAAGGCGTGGACGGTGGGCGTGCCGTTCGAGGACGAGGCGAAGAAGCAGCTGCGCGCGATGGCGTCCCTGCCGTTCATCCACAAGTGGGTCGCCGTGATGCCGGACGTGCACCGCGGGTTCGGCGCGACGGTGGGGAGCGTGGTGGCGACGGCGGGCGCGGTGATTCCGGCGGCGGTGGGCGTGGACATCGGCTGCGGGATGATCGCCGTGCGCACGACGCTGCGCGCGGAGCAGCTCCCGGACTCGCTGGGGAAGGTGCGCTCGGCCATCGAGAAGGCGGTGCCGCACGGCCGTACGGACAACGGTGGCCGCAATGACCGGGGTGCGTGGCAGGACGCGCCTGGGATGCACCGCGAGGCGTGGGGCCGCCTGAAGCCTGGCTATGACGCCATCCTGGAGAAGCACCCGCGCCTGGGCCGTGGCCCGGACCTGGGTCACCTCGGGACGCTGGGGACGGGGAACCACTTCATCGAGGTGTGCCTGGATGAGGCCGGCCAGGTGTGGCTGATGCTGCACAGCGGCTCGCGCGGGGTGGGGAACCGGATTGGTAGCCACTTCATCGAGCTGGCGAAGGAGGACATGCAGCGCTTCTTCATCCACCTGCCGGAGAAGGACCTGGCGTACCTGCCCGAGGGGACGGAGTACTTCGAGGACTACCTGCACGCGGTGAGCTGGGCGCAGGAGTACGCGGCGATGAACCGCGAGCTGATGTTGCGCTCGGTGGTGGAGGCGCTGAAGGCGAGCGGTGAGCTGCCGGAGTTCGAGCTCACCGAGGCGGCGGTGAACTGCCACCACAACTACGTGGCGCGTGAGCACCACTACGGGAAGAACGTGTTCGTGACGCGGAAGGGTGCGGTGCGGGCGCGTGAGGGGGACCTCGGGATCATCCCCGGCAGCATGGGGGCGCGGTCGTACATCGTGCGAGGGAAGGGGAACGCGGAGTCCTTCCACTCGTGCAGCCACGGGGCGGGGCGGGTGATGTCGCGTGAGGCGGCGAAGCGGCGCTTCTCGCTGGAGGACCATGCGAAGGCGACGGCGGGTATCGAGTGCCGCAAGGACGCGGAGGTCATCGACGAGACGCCCGGTGCGTACAAGCCGATCGACGCGGTGATGACGGCGCAGGCGGACCTGGTGGACGTGGTCCACACGCTGCGTCAGGTGGTGTGCGTGAAGGGTTGAGGGGAGTGGACGAAGGAGGTTCCCGACGAAGGAGGGCCACATGAGGGGATGAAGACATCGAGATGCCCGCTCTCTCCGAGACTTCGGTCGCCAGGATGAGGGAGCGGGCATCGCTACGTGCGGGCAGTGTCAGGCGCGCTATTCTCCTCCGTGTATCTGTCCCTCCACTCCACTCCACTCCCTCTCCCGTCGGGAGAGGGTCGGGGTGAGGGTATCGGGGCCATGGGTTGGCCTGGTGAAATCAGGGGTTCTGTGATGATTCGCATCGATGGTTCGAAGGGAGAGGGAGGGGGACAGGTGCTGCGCACGTCGCTGGCGCTGTCGCTGGTGACGGGAAAACCCTTCCAGATGGTGAATATCCGAGCGGGGCGCTCGAAGCCGGGCCTGCTGAGGCAGCACCTGACGGCGGTGAAGGCGGCGGCGGCGGTGGGGGAGGCGGAGCTGGAGGGAGCGGAGCTGCACTCGAAGGAGCTGACGTTCCGGCCGAAGGCCCTGCAGTCAGGGGACTACCATTTCGCGGTGGGGACGGCGGGGAGCGCGACGCTGGTGTTGCAGACGGTGCTGCCGGCGCTGATGACGGCGAGCGGGCCGTCGACGCTGGTGCTCGAGGGAGGGACGCACAACCCGGCGGCGCCGCCGTTCGACTTCCTGACGAAGGCGTACCTGCCGCTGGTGCGGCGGATGGGGCCGGGGGTGGAGGCCACGCTGGAGAAGCATGGGTTCTTCCCGGCGGGGGGAGGGAAGTTCGAGGTGCTGATGCAGCCCGCGCCGCTGAAGCCGTTGCACCTGCTGGAGCGGGGGAACGTGGTGCGGCGGCAGGCGACGGCGATGATCGCGCAGGTGCCGTACGACGTGGCGAAGCGGGAGCTGGAGACGGTGGGGAAGAAGCTCGGGTGGCTGGCGGAGGAGCGGCGGGTGGAGGAGCTGAAGCGCTCGGCGGGGCCGGGGAACGTGGTGTGGCTGGAGGTGGAGAGCGAGCACGTCACGGAGGTGTTCACCGGGTTCGGTGAGCGGGGCGTGCGAGCGGAGGACATCGCCGAGGCGGTGGCGGAGGAGGCCCAGGTCTACCTGGAGGCCGGAGTGCCGGTGGGGGAACACCTGGCGGACCAGCTCATGCTGTTGCTGGCGCTGGCCCGAGGGGGCTCGTTCCGGACGCTGCCGCTCGATGGGCATGCGCAGACGCAGATCGAGACGTTTGCTCACTTCCTCGACGTGAAGGTCTCGGTCGAGGAAGTGTCTCCGCAGGTGAGAGAGGTGGAGGTCGGGAAACGCGGGTAATGAATCAACGAGAATGAGAAAGCTCCACTATGAATGCTAGTTCAAGTCGTTTGGCTGTGTCAGAGCAGCGAGATGAAATTCTGGAAAAACTGGGCGAGGTCATTGGTTTCTACTCTGCAACCAAAAGACGCTACTCATTGCTCTTGGTTACGAGCAAGTCAGTGAGCGGATTGTTGGCACAGCATCAGGAAGGCAAGTCGTCCCAGAATGTCGGCATTAAAAACGACGCGGTTTATCAGCTTGTCTGTGATTCCTTTGATATGCTCGTTATCGACCTCCTCTCGGTTCGACAGGCATTGATTAAGGATGGCGGACTCCTTTGCCTCTTGAAGAAGAATCCCGATCGCTTGCGGCGATGTGAGGCCTCTGAGATTGAAACGGTCGGCGTCCACATTGGCAGCCTTGTGGATGTGGAGGATCTTGAGCGCTTTGTGGCTGAGGCCGAGGACCGTCAACGCAAGCAGATCGCTCAAAAGATCAATAGCGCGCTAGAGCTTTTGGTGCCGTCTGGTGAATCGGGCACAAAGGAGGGCGTAGAGGCCCTCATTAAGCGATTCATAAAGGAGACGGAACCATTGGAACGTGATCGCAATAGATTCCGTGCGCATCGTTATGAGCAGAATTTTAATAAACAAAGCTTCCAGCCGCTGAGCACTCTAAAAGCACAACTAGACGCCTTCGAACGGCTTCTGGGTGCCCTCCATATTGTTCTGGAAAGGCCAATAGACGACTTTGTGGATGAAGATGGTGAATCGCTCCTCTTCGAGGAGCGAATGTTCGTGGCGGATATCCAAGGGACCGCTGAAGACCTTGCGGACATCATTGTAAATGGGAGAACCTCCAAGCAGTAGGGTTGTCGTCGGCCTTATTCTTATGGTCCTGGTATTCTCTATCGCGTGGATTGCTACCAAAGGTCGAAGCCCCCTCGGGGGTTCACCGTGTTTCTTGGCGAAGTGAGAGGGGCGTATCAAAATTTGTGGTTCACGCCCGCTGGCTGTTCAAGCGTCGAAACGATAGGTGGTATCGCCGACGGAGGTTCGAGTTGAGAACTGCTGGCAGAACTCGTTCAATGTGGCGTAGGATGCTGTTGGCAGAACGCCTCGGAACTCCAGATGAGTCATGAGGCAGAAGAGAGTGACCTCCAGATAGCTCAGGTCTCGATGCTGAGGGATCCCGGAGAGGATGGAGTTCGCGTTTTCCTCCAGCCACGACATCATGTTGACCAATGACTGTCGCATTTTCGCTTGATGGACACTGCTGTCGCTGGTGCCGGCTGCCTTGCCCATGATCAGCGACACTTCCGTTGACATGGCCTGAAGAACGATCTCCTGCGCATTGGCAAGCAGCGGTTGGTCGTGGTCCTCGGGCCAGACCACACGAGGCCTGGGGTTCGAGCGCCGCCAGAGTTCGCGACAGACATTGAGGGAACCGAACCAGACACCTTGGGGCGTCTGCAAGCTCGGGATTTTGAGCGCGGGGTTGCCGCCGTAATCCTCCGCAGTGGGGGACATGAGATCTCGCACCACCCGCAGGGAGTAGTCGACGCGCATTTCCGCGGCGAAGATCCGCGTAACGCGCGTGAAGTGTGAGCTCGAGCGGCCGATGATGACGGGCTTGGCGAGTTCTTCGGGCGCGGCTGCCATGCGTGTTCCTCCGATCCGGTAGCGATACGAGGCAACCGTAGGCGTATCTGCGCGCAGTGCACAAGCCGGAAGGGAGTAGGTGCTGAACTCGGGCGTTGGGCGGTTACTCGTCCTCGCCTTCGCTCTCCGCTGCTGCATCCTCAGCTTTCTCTTGCTCGGCGGCCTTCTTCATCTCTTCCCACTTCGTCAGGGCGGATGCCACATGGTGGAGCGTGTGTCGCTGTAGCCTCTTGTGATGCACCGCGAAGTAGTATTCCCCGGCGATTGAAACGAAGTCGAAAGGCGAGGCCGGGTGATCCTTCAGCCACGCCTCTGCTTCTGCACGGGTTCCAAAAGACGGCGGCGTGGTAGGTATGCCTCCTGCGGTCAGCTCCCCGATGTACGGCTCGATGATGTAGTCGCGGTATATGAAGCGAGCGTTGTCCTCACGAGTATACACAGCCTGATAGTACTCATCGCCAATGAGTATGAATGACGGACTGGGGGGCTCCGCTGTTCCCTTCAGCCATGCCTCTGCTTCATCGCGCGTCGCGAAATGCGCGATAGCGAGCGGAGCATAGTCAAGGCGATTATTGATGTAGTCCTCGCAAGTGTCGAGCTGTCCTGTGTCGGCTACGAAGTTGACCTGATGGATGAGGAGGAGCACCGATCGCTTTTGTTCAGGCTCGAGCGTCTCGTTGAAATCCTTCAGGAGGAACTCCATGGCCTTTTGAGAGTTCGCCGCATCCTTACGTGTTTCAAGAGCGGTGCTCGCATGGGCGCTTGGCGGGGGCGCGAGCCTCTTGAGGTAATCCTCGAACAGATAGACCTGGCCTGTTGCGCTGATGAAGTCTCTGTACACGTTCACCCGCGCCCAGAGTTGCTGTTCTTCTTTTCTGCCTTCGAGCCCCGCTGCGCGCCAACGGGATGCGGCGAATCGAGCTGCGCTGTTGAGGGAATCATGGATCTTCACCGGGCGGTCTCCGCGACGATGGGAGAGGGGAACCCCGAGGTGTTCTCCGTGAACAACACGAGCGGCATCAGGATGAGCGCACCTGCTCCCGCAGCAGTGCCTACGGCAACGAAGGCGACTCCCGCGATGACGATGACGGTTCCTGCGAGAAGTTGCTCACGGTGGGTCTTGATCCAATCAAGCGCGGGCTCTATCGCATGGAATTCCGCAGCGTATTCTTCGGCCCAACTGCCCCTTCCCTTCGTGCATAAAACTGCTTGTTCCATGCAATGCCTCGGACACCACCATGTCCTGGCAATGCGCCATGGCTGTCTTTTGACATCATCGTACTTCGACTGGCCAACCTGGATCGGTCTGCTGCTCGCAAGGCAGTCCTGCTGGCACTGGACTCGTCGGCCTTCGCAGTACTCCTTCAACCCCGTAGAGGAGACGCGCACGATTCCTTGGTTCGGGTTCATCGCGCTCAGGGCGGATTGGAATTTCGTCAGATCGAAGTCCTTGAGCGGCTTCCAATCGTGAGTGATTCGTCCATCCGGCGTCTCCTGGATGATGAGCGCATACCTGGCCAGATCGTGCGGACCGGTAGGTCCCTGGGCCGCGACAATGGGCTGGGTGACGCTACAGGCCATGAGGAGACCGAGGCTCGACGCCATGAACTTCCGCACGAGCGTTGTGGTGGACATGCAGGATTCCCGGAGTGGTGTTCCAGCCATCCCTTTGATGTCTGGAGAATGGGGAGCCTAGAGGGAGTGACGCGACGGCACACCTGGTCACTGAAGAGGGCGTTGCCTTTCATACCCTGGAGAGGAGATTCTCCCGTCCATGGAATCCAGGCGAATCAAGAGAATCGGTATGGTGGGGGGTGGTGTCATGGGCTGCGGCATCGCGCTCGAGTTCGCTACCGCGGGCCGGCAGGTGACGCTCTACAACACCCGCTCGGACAGCAGTGCCCAGGCCCAGGTGCGCATGGAGCACGATGCGGCCCAGATGGTGGAGACAGGGCTTCTCTCCCCGGCCCAGGCCTCCGCCGCGCTCGCGCGCATCCGGCGCACCACCGTCCTCGCCGAGGCCGTCGCGGACAAGGACTTCGTCATCGAGTCCGTCCCCGAGGATCTCGCTCTCAAGCAGCGGGTCTTCAAGGAACTGGATGGGATCGCCTCTCCGGCCACCATCCTTGCCTCCAACACCACCTCTCTCAGCGTGACTGCGATCGCCAGGGACTGTTCCCGGCCCGAGCGCGTCCTCTCCGCGCACTACTACCTGCCCGCGAACCTCATCCCCCTCGTGGATGTCATCCCCGGTGAGAAGACGTCTCTGGAGGTCGTCGAGGCCACCCGGCTCCTGCTCGAAGAGGTGGGCAAGGCCCCCGTGGTGTTCCAACGCGATGTGCCAGGCTCCATCGGTCCCCGTCTTCAGCAGGCGTTGATCGCCGAGGCCCTCCGCCTCGTCCAGGAGGGCGTGGCAACCCCGGAGATGGTGGACCGGGCCATCACCCATGGGATGGGGCGGCGCCTCGGCGTCACTGGTGTCTTCGACCGGTTGGATCTCGTGGGGTTGGATCAGATGGCGGCCATCATGCGCGGCTCCAACCGCCCCGTGCCCCCGGTCATCGCCCAGAAGGTCGAGCGGGGGGAGTTCGGGCTCAAGTCGGGGCAGGGCTTCTATTCGTGGACGCCCGATGCCACCGCCGCCTTCGAGGAGCGTGTGGCTCGCCACCTCAGCGCCCAGCTCCGTGAGGAGCGTGCCTCGGGCAGGTTGCGCACTCCTTCTCCGGAGACGGAGTCGTGACTCCCGACACCGTGCTGCTGGACCTGTCCGTGCTCGCCGATTTCTTCGGCGACTCGGTGCGCGAGTACGAGTCGTGTACCCCCGAGCTCCCGCCTCGCTGCTGGGCCATCCTGCTCGGGCGTTTCTCCGAAGACGCCATGTCCGTGGAGCGCGTCCGCTTCGCGCGCAACATTCGTGAGTCCGACGGCGCGGTGCTCGAGGAGTTCCAGTCCACCATCATCCCGCGCTTCGGCGCCTGTTACTCCAATGGCCGTCGCGGCTTCTGGTGCGAACCCAAGGAACTCCTGCGCATTTCCCAGGAGGCCGAGGCCGAGGGGCTGGAGGTGCTCGGCTCCATCCACCTGCACCCGGATTGGCACCGCATCGGCCCGCCTCATGAGCGCGGCCTCCGCGTCAGCCAGGATCCCACTCCCATGGATCGGCACCTCTTCTGCGGCTCCGGCTGGCCGCTCAACATGATCCTCTACCTGGAGCGGCGCGAGGGGCGGATCTATCAGTCGCTCGGGGCCTGGGCTCCTCCCTCCACGCCTGGCGACAGCTGCCGGCCCCTGGCTCTTCGTCTCTCCGTCTCCGGGCGCTGAGCTTCCGCGAACGGAGCGAGAAGGTCCGCTCCTTCTTGGGTGGGTCCCGGGTGAGCCCCGGGGCCCGGGCGTGCTTTAAAATAGGGCCGTGGCCGACTTCACCGAAGAGCAGATGGATTCCGCGCTCCACCTCGCCAGCCAGGAGCTGTCCTTCCCCTCGTACTATGAGGCCTGTGTCCGGCCCCTCCTGCGCAACCCCGAGGGCCATTGGCCCCGGTGCTGTGCCGGAGGTTGTGAGCCTTGTGCTCAGACCTTGATCCGGGTCGCTCTGCGCACGCTGGAGATTCTGGGGACTCCTCGCGTCACTCCTATTCCGGAGTGGTGAGCGCGGGGGCTCGGTGATGCACGCTGTTCATCCCCGGTAGACCCTCACCCCAGCCCTCTCCCAGAGGGAGAGGGGGCATACACGGAGCCAACCTGGTTGGGCTCGATACCCTCACCCCGTCCCTCTCCCGAGGGGAGAGGGAACATTGTTTCGCCATGGCCTCAGAAGAGGCGCACTCCCAGGCCCAGGCGCACCCCGTAGCCCAGCCTCGTCTGCGTCACTCCTCGCAGCTCCTTGAACACTTCCACCCCCAGCTCGCCCACCGCCGACAGCGACAGGTCCTCGCCCAGGTAGATCTCCGCTCCTCCACCCGCCATCGGCTTCACCCGCCACGTCCCCCCCGGGCTCAGTCCCAGCTCGTACGGCACCTCCACCAGCCCCACCGCCGTCACCGTCTCCGCCACCTTCCAGCTCGCCACCACCGCCGGGTTCACCTGCAGGAACCACCCCTCCAGGTTCTGCTCGTCGAAGTACCGGCTCCCCGAGTTCCCCGTCACCCCCAGCCCCAGCTCCGGCGCCACCGCCCACGTTCCGTTCGTCCATACCTGCCGCCTCGCCACTCCCTCCGCCGTCACCGCCAGCCGCAGATAGTCGAACCGCGCCCGCCCTCCCACCTCCCAGCCCCCCGTCCCCTGGCGGTACGCCGCCCCCACTTCCGGCACCCCCACCCATCCGGACACCGCCGTCGCCCCATCGGGCAACGCCGCCGGAGCCACCACCGCCCCGAAGTTCTCCCGCTTCTCCTCCAGCCTCACCGCCTCCGCCGTCGTCTCCGTGGCCGGGGCCTTCGTCTCCTGCGCCGCCGCCATCAGCGGCGTGAGCACACACACCAGCATCAGTCGCGTCATAGGCGGCCCACTCTGGCGCCTCGCCCTCGGCCCGTCGAGCGTTTCCTCGTCCCTCCCCCTGACGCTTACCCAACAATTTCAAGCCCTTGGCTTCTCGTTTCGTGTTCCCCGACAGGTATGCCAGGGAGTACTCTCGTTTCGTGGTAGTCTTCTTTCTCGGAAAGTTATACTTCTTCACCCGTAGTGGATGCCCGGTTTCTCCCAGGATCGCCGCTCCAGGGGTTCCCCATGGCCGACAGCCCGCACCGCGCCACCATCCTCGAGCCCGCACCTTCGTCCGTCTCCGCCGACGTCAGTCCCCGGCGGCGCTCCACCCGTTTCCGCCCCCGCGTCCTGCTCGTCGAGCCGGACAAGGACACGCGCTCCTCCCTCGCCCTGGGCCTCGTCGGCGCCGGCTTCGAGGTGCTCGCCGCCCCCTCCATCGAGGACGTCCTCGGGGAATTGGGTGAGGGCCGCCCGTTGCCCCACCTCGTCATCGCCCCCGCCGAGCCCAACGAGGACGGCCTGGACGGCTTCACCTTCTGCGAGCGGCTGCGCGCCGACGCCCGCACCGAGCACCTCCCGGTGTACCTCCTCTCTCGCCGCGAGGAGCCCCACCACCGCTCGCGCGCCGAGGCCGTGCGCGCCGATGACTACCTCCTCCAGCCCCTGCCTCCGCGGGTGGTGGTGTCCCTGGCCCGCCTGAAGGCCGGCCGCAGTGCCTTCGCTCCCGCCTACGAGGCCCATACCGTCCGCATGCCCCTGGCCCAGGTGCTCCATGCCCTGCTGTGTGGCTCGCGCTCCGGCCGCATCGAGCTGCGCGACAACGAGGGCTGGCTCTCCTTCCACGAGGGCCATGTGGTGGACGCGTCCTTCGAGGGCGAGCGCGGCCTCACCGCCATCCGCCGCATGCTCTTCTTCGGCTCGGGCGCCTACGCCGTCTCCTTCGCCGAGGTGCTCGCCGAGGGGAAGCTCCTGCTCAACCTGAAGATCTACGCCTCGTTGCTGCTGCCCGCCGCCGAGCGTTTCGCCGCCCTGTGCGCCCTGGGCATCCCCCTGTCCGCCCGGCTCGTGGTGGACTTCAAGCGGCTGGCGGACGTCCTCAAGTCCCTGCCCGATGACGTGGGCCAGGTCCTCCGCCTCTTCGATGGCCAGCGCACCGTGCACACCGCCTTGCTGGAGTGCCGCATGCCCGAGGTCACCACCCTGGAGGTGGTGACGTGTCTCTACGCCCAGGGCGTGCTGGTGCCCGCCAACCTCATCGCCGAGCGCGAGCCGGTGCCCCACACCATTCCGCCCTTCTTCGAGCCGGTGCTCTCCCCGGAGGCCCCTGGGGAAGAGGACGAGCCCTTCTCCGAGGCGTTCGAGACGCCGGGCCCCTCCCGGGCGGCCTGAGGCGGGCCTGGACCGGCCCCACGCCGGAGGTTAGAAGACGCGCCATGTCCGGTCACAATCGGTGGTCGAAGCTCAAGCGGTACAAGGCCGTGATGGGCGCGAGCAAGGGCAAGCTCTACAGCAAGCTCATCAAGGAGCTCACCGTCGCGGCGCGGTTGGGGGGCGGCAGCCCTGACAACAATGCCCGGTTGCGCGTGGCCATCCTCGCGGCCCGCGAGGCCAACATGCCCAACGACAACATCCAGCGCGCCATCAAGAAGGGCACCGGCGAGCTGGAGGGCGAGAGCTACGAGGAGATCGTCTACGAGGGCTATGGCCCCGGCGGCGTGGCCATGCTCGTGGAGTGCCTCACCGACAACCGCAACCGCACCGCCAGCGACATGCGCTCCATGTTCTCCAAGGAGGACGGCAATCTGGGCGCCGAAGGCTCGGTGAACTGGATGTTCCACAAGAAGGGCCTCATCACCGTGAAGCCCGGCCCCTCCGAGGACGAGGTGATGGAGAAGGCCATCGAAGCCGGCGCCGAGGACGTCATCAACCACGGCGCCGAGGGCTTCGAGGTGCGCACCGCTCCGGCGGATCTGCACGCCGTGGCCTCCAGCCTGGAGCAGTCCGGCCTGAAGCTGGGCGAGCAGAAGTGGACGTACTTCCCGCAGAACACCGTCCGCGTCGAGGGTGACAACGCGAAGAAGCTGCTCAAGCTGATGGAGTTGCTCGAGGACAACGACGACGTGCAGAACGTGCACGCCAACTTCGAGATGGACGAGGCCCTCATGGAGTCGCTCTCCGCGTAGTGGGGGAGACGGGCACATCGACACGGGGGCGGCCCGCGCGTTATAGGGCAGGCTGAACCCCTGTTCCGTTGTCCCCGGAGAGGAATTTGCGCGTCCTAGGCATCGACCCCGGCAGCCGCTTCATGGGGTATGGCGTGGTGGAGGAGCGGCGAGGCCGGCTGGTCCACGTGGGCCATGGCGTCATCAAGGTGGACCCCGACGCGCCCCTGGAGTTGCGGCTCAAGGAGCTGCATGGCGGGCTGCTGACGGCCGTGAAGCTCTACAAGCCCCAGTCCGTGGCGGTGGAGGGCGTCTTCACCTTCCGCAACGCGCGCAGTGCCCTCATCCTGGGGCATGCCCGCGGGGTGGCGCTGCTGGCCGCCGCCCAGGCCGGGCTCTCCGTGCACGAGTACCCGCCCGCCCGGGTGAAGCGCGCGGTGGGTGCCGGTGGCGCCGCCGACAAGGACGCGGTGGCGCGCATGGTATGTACCTTCCTCCAGGTCGAGGTATTGGATCGCGCGGATGCCAGTGACGCACTGGCGGTGGCGATCTGCCACCTCAACCAGGGCCGGTCCGGCGTGCCCGTATCGGGCGCCAGGCCCTCGAAGACGCGCCGCAAGTCGGCGCAGGCGCAGCTCGCGGACAAGCTGACGCCGTCCTACAGGAGGCCGGAAGCGCGATGATCGCGGCACTGCGTGGCAACGTTCTGGAGAAGAGCCTCGAGGAGGCCACCATCGACGTGGGGGGAGTGGGCTACCGCGTGTTCTTCTCCTCGCTCACGCTGGGGCGGCTGCCCGCGGAGGGCCAGCCCGTGCAGGTGCGCGTGCGCACCGTGGTGCGCGAGGACGCCTTCGAGCTGTTCGGCTTCCTCAGCCGCTCCGAGGAGGAGTTGTTCCTCCTGCTCAACTCGGTGTCCCACGTGGGGCCGAGGCTCGCGCTGGCGGTGCTCTCCGGCATGGAGGTGCCGGAGCTGGTGGCCGCGCTGGGCCGGGGCGAGGTGGCGCGCCTCACCAAGATTCACGGGGTGGGGAAGAAGACCGCCGAGCGGCTCGTGCTGGAGCTCAAGGACAAGGTGAAGACGCTGCACCTGGAGCAGGTGGCCGCCCAGGCGAAGCCCGTGGCTCCCGAGTCCGCGCAGAGGGCGGACCTCGTCTCGGCGCTCATCAACCTCGGCTACAAGCAGCCGCAGGCGGAGAAGGCCGCGGAGTCCGCCAGCGAGCGGCTCGGCGCCGAGGCCGCCTTCCAGGCCCTCTTCCGCGAGGCCCTCAAGTCCCTGCGCACCGGCGCCTAGGGAATACCTACCGGGGCTCGCCGCCTTCCTCGCCCACGGCCATGGTCGTCACGCGGTCGGAGGGCTTGGGCTTGTCGGGCTTGCTCGCCTGCTTGTCGTCGGGCTTCTTGCGCTTGGGCAGCTCGAACTTGATGAAGGGCAGGCCCTTCTTCGGCTTCGTCACGATGTCCTCCTCGCGTGTCCATCTTCAAGGTGTGCACGGCCCGGACCACCTATGTGTCCATTACCTGGGGGGAGTGCTTGAGAATCGGCATCTTTGGCGCGGCGGCGGATGTGCAATGCAAGGCAGTAGCCCGCGAGGCCTCGGTGCTCGGCGCGGATACGGTGTTCATCGAGCCCGATGCGCTCGACCGGGGCCTGCCGCTGTCCATGCTCGACGGGCGGACCTTCTACCTGGGAGAGGAGGTGGACGACGTCCAGGGCTTCTACCTCCGCTCCATCCCCGCCCCCTATGCCCCCTCGATGGAGCGCGATGGCGAGTTCGTCCTCTACGAGGACTGGTTCACCACCTTCATGCACACGCGCGAGCGGGCCTCGTACTTCGTGGCGTGGTTGCTCCAGCTCGCCCATCGGGGCGCCACGCTGGTCAACGCCCCGCACGCCGCGAGCGTCATGCAATACAAGCCCTTCCAACTCCACGCGCTGCGCGGCGTCGGGGCCCGGGTGCCGCGCACGCTCATCTCCAACGATCCGGCCGCCATCCGCGCCTTCCACGCCGAGGTGAAGGACGTCATCTTCAAGCCCATCATGGGAGGGGCCATCACCCGGGTGCTGGATGAGGAGGCGCTCGAGCGGCTCGAGGACGTCACCGCCTCGCCCGTCATCTTCCAGGAGCGCGCCCCGGGAGAGGATCTGCGCATTATGCTGGTGGGGGACGAGCTCGTCTCCTCGGTGGCCATCGACACGCCGGAGCAGCACCTCGACTTCCGGGCGGACCCCATCTACAGCGGGGGAGGGGCCTCCTACCGCGAGGTGCAACTCCCCGAGTCCGTCCAGCGTTTCTGCCGGGAGGCCGCGCGCGCGTGCGGCCTCACCTTCGCGGGCATCGACATCAAGCACCAGGGCGACGAGTGGGTGTTCCTCGAGCTCAACAGCTCACCCATCTACCTGGACGTCGAGTTGAAGCTGGGGCACCCCATCAGCCACGCCATCGCCCGGCGCGTGGTGGAAGGGGCGCGCGGTCAGAAGTAGGTGACGGCCACCGGGGGCTCCGGCGCCTCGTCGGGGACACCCTCGCGCTTGCGCTGGCAGGCGGCGCAGCACTCGGCCCAGGGCACGAGCTGCAGGCGCTCGAGCAGGATGGCGGTGCCACAGTCCTCGCACTGGCCGTACGTCGTGGGGGTCGCGGCCAGCTTCTGGAGCGCCCGCTGCACCCGCGGGAGGAGCACCGGATCCCTCTCCTCGCCAGACTCCGCCGCGTCCCGGAGTTGCTGCTGCTGCTCCTCGTCGATCGTCGACAGGACCCAGTCGGGCGGCTCCTGGCCGGACAGGACGAAGTGCAGCACGTGGAGCTGGTGCTCGGCCTCGCGGCGCTGGGCCTCGCGGCGCATGTTCACCAGCGCCGGGGTCTCCATCAGGCGTGACAGACGCTTCTGGACCTCCCGCCGCATCCCGGCGTCCCGGGTGATGACGTCGATGTAGGCCTCGGGGCTGAATCCCTGGGGCTGGCAGATCTGCTGGAGCACGCGCTCGAAGACGGGCTCGATGCCGACCGTGGCGGCGGTGGGAATCCATCCAGTGGACGATGCCAGCGCATCGAGTGTGGAGAGGACCGTCCGGTGGATGTCCGGCCACGGGGGTGGGGGGCCTTCTTTGGAACCGATCGTCATGCCTGGGGGCATCTAATCACACGGGGGCCGGGGGACACACCGGCCTGGCCGTTCAGTGCGCTTGAAACGCGAGTCTGTCCGGGGCCAGATACGGACCAGGGTGTACTGCCAGGAGGGCTCTGGGATGTCCGGTGCTTCGCGGTGGTGGGAGAGCGCGCGGGAGTGGGTGGGGAAGTTGCCTTCGGGTCTGTCCGGCCAGGTGACGGTGGACGTGGCCCGGAAGCGGTTGCGGTTGTCGCACGCCCGGGTGGAGGCGCTGGCGCGCAGGGCGCTGAAGGACGTGAAGGCGCTCTCGGTGGGCGAGTGGGCGTACGGGCCTCGGACCTATGACGTGAGGCTGGAGGTCTCCGGCTGGAAGCTGCGCGTGGAGGTGACCCCCGAGCGGCTGGAGCTCGCCTCGGGCCGCTACCACCTGACGCTGCTCACGCCGGGCCGGGTGGACCTGGAGGAGTCCCGGGCGGCCTCGGTGCTGGTGCAGGGCGTGTTGCGCGTGGGCGGAGGCAAGGCCGCGCTGCGCACCGTGCTGGATCAGGTGATGCCCGAGGGGCTGAGCTGGGACGGGCAGCGCTTCCGGGTGTCCGGGGCGCTGCCGAAGGAGGGGGCGGTGCCGGCGCGGCTCTTCGAGTCCTCCTCGCTGGCGGTGAACGCCGAGCACGACGTCGAGGGCGTGTGGCTGTCGGCCGAGGCGTGGCCCGGGCTGGTGGACCTGATGCAGGCCGCGCTCAGCGTGGACCTGCCGCGCAAGCCGCCGGGAACCTGAGGTGATGGTCAGACTTCCTCGTCAGGCAGAAGCGAGAGAAGCAACTCGTCGTCGGGGCCGAGCGGGCGCCAGCCGGGCGGTGGTGGCGTAGCCAGGAGAGACGTCCTGACCTGTCTGGCGCGCTCCTTATGGGTTTCTGGGGTATCGGCGATCCACGAACCGAACGCCTTGGCAACCTTGAAGCGGTTGGCGTCATCCAGCACGGCTGGCCAGCCGTCGGGAAGACACTCGGACATTTCGCGCACAAGCGCATCGCGCACAAAACGTGTGACCTGCTTGCGCTGCTCTGCTTCGGAGAGCAGCCCATTCAAGACCTGCACGCCGACGACATCATCCGGACCCAGTTCCTCGGCCAGCGCCACCAGCGAGGCGGTGGGGCGAGCATTCGCGAAGGCGGTGAGCGAATCGTAGCCGCGCTCGCGGACTCGCTCGTATAGGCGGACCCTCCAGTTGCCCCGCCAAGCCTGTCCGCCGCTCATTGCCCTCTCCATCGAGTGAACTCCATCGGGATACCATAGCGCTCCATGCGATACGCGACGATGTCCAGTACCTCGTTTCGCATCAACATCCGGCCGGCTGTTATCTCGGCTTCGTACAGCGCCTCCATGATCATCCGGTTCCACTCACCGGGCCATATGCGCCCCAGCCTCCAGTCGCCTCCACCGTGAATGGCCTCGTGGTGCGCCCGCTCCAGCCTGACGCAGAACTCGTCGATGTCCATCTCGCCGGTGAAGCCGCGCTTCTCGAACCACTCGCGGAACTCTTTCGGCATGACGTGGTGCCGCGGTGGCTCGGCCATGCCGGCCCCCGCTTTGCCCGTCACGTGCATGCCCCGCACCTCGGGGCTGTCGCCCAGCGCCTCGCGCACGCCCCTGGGAAGCTCTCCGTGCGCCTCGGCCATCATCACCTGGCCGGCCTGAATCCGAACGGCGGCGCTGACGGCGGGTACGGAGAGGACGCCTGCCCGCACCAACTGACGCATCATCTCCACCCACTCGGCGGAGACGACCATCCGCGTGCCCATCATCATGCCGTTGGCGCCCACCGAGAAGCTCATGCCGAGCGTGGCGGGACCGGCTCGCGGCAGCAGCCGGGGCAGGGAGACACTCAGTGCCGACAGCAGGGTGAGCGCCTCCATGGCCTCCTTCAATGCCAGCGCCTTCTGGAGGACTTCCGCCCCCTTGCGTATGGCCTCACGGAGTACGGAGAACTCGCCGGTGAGATGGCCTAACAGGGCGGGGACGTCTTGCGCCGCTGCCTCCACCTGCTGTGGCTCCAACGAGGAGAGCGCCGTCATGGCGGGCTCGAGCATCTTCTGGACGCGGTCCATGTTCATGAACAGCGTCTCCACGCCCTGGAAGTGCCGGGAGAGCGCGGTGTCGGTGAGGTTGAGGAAGTCAAACCACACGGCCAGTAGGAGGGAGCCCATCATGGCTGCCTCCAATCGTGGGCCTGCGAGGCGCAGCAGGGCGAGCTGCGTGTCCGGGTCCTCGACCTCCGAGGCGGCGATGGCCAGCCGGGTGGCGGCGGCGAGCTCGGCGTCAATCCATCGCTGTTGACGTTCGCCGTAGTCGACGTAGCGGACGAAGATGTCGTTGCCCGCGTTGGCGATGCCCGGGACGCTGGCCTTGAGCCTGGAGAGTTCGCTGGAGACGTGGCGCGAGGAGGTGGACACCTCGTTCACGGCACCGAGAAACGCCACGTGGGCCGCGAGGGTGCTCGACCTCGCATCCCTTTCAACCCTGCCAGGGCCCACCGCACGCCCCGTGGCCTCACGCGGCGTGTAATGCAGGCTCATCCCCCGGCCGGGTGGTGGCCCCAGTGACGCACATGCGTTGGACAACAGGGCCAGGACGAGCAACAGCCCCGTTCCCCTTGCCCCTGGCGAGTTGGCGCGCATTGCCCATCCCAGGCCCACGGAAGCGAGTGGGTCAGCCCCGCTCCCGTATTGGACGGGGGCTCAGAAGCCCACGACGGTGATGCAGTCGTCCAGGCACTGCTTCATGGTCTCGGAGCAGGTCCGGCCCTTGACGCACTGCGAGCACTCCTGCGCCTGGGCCGAGAAGTCCTTGTCCTTCTTGACCTTCTGCTCGCACGTCTCCGTGCACTTCGCCACGTCGAGGCCGGAGGACACGCACTCCTGCTTCTTCTCACACGAGACGCGACACTCGCTCTTGCAACCGGCCAGGGTCATCGCCAGTCCCAGGGCCGCCACTGCCATCACAATCCGGTTCTTCATGGGCTCCTCCGATGCGGCGCATCATGCACGGGAGATGGCGCCGTGCGAAGAAACTGTGGGTCCCAGCTCAGGGCCCCTTCGCATGGCGCACCAGCCGGAACCGCGGCGCAAGGTGGTGAGGAACAGGGCCAGGCCGGCGAGCCGTCGTGAGTGCATGAGCCTCTCTTCGATTACAGTCCGGCGGCGCACACCATGACGACCGCCCTCCTGCTCTCTGCCCTGCTCGCAACCCTTCCGGCCAGCTCTCATTCCACCGCCGCGGTCCCGGGACCCCAGGCGCTCACGAAGTCGTGGGAGCAGGTTCACTCCAAGGACCTTCCGCTGCCGCCACTGGTGCGGCACTCCCACGTGGAGAAGCACCTGAAGCGTCTGCGGGAGAAGTCCCCCGACCTCTTCCAGCTCGAGGTGGTGGGCCAGTCGGTGGAGGGGCGCGCCCTCTACCATCTCTCGCTGGGCACGGGTCCCCGGCATGTCCTGCTCTGGTCCCAGATGCACGGAGACGAGCCGACCGCCACCACGGCCCTGCTCGACTTCCTCGAGTACCTCCGGACGCACCGTCAGGAGCCCTGGGTCGCGCGAATCCTCTCCGAGCTCACCCTCCACGCCGTGCCGATGCTCAACCCCGATGGCGCCGAGCGCTACCAGCGCCGCAATGCCCAGGGCATCGACATCAACCGGGATGCGCTCGCCCTGCAGACGCCCGAGGCGCGGACCCTCAAGGCGCTCCGGGACAGGCTCCAGCCCTTCATCGGCTTCAACCTGCACAACCAGAGCTGGCGCTACGGGGTGGGCAATACGGGCCGTCCGGCCTCCATTTCGCTGCTCGCGGCGGCCTTCGACGAGCCCCGGAGCGACAACCCGGGCCGGGTGCTGGCCAAGAAGGTGTGCGCGGTGATTCGCGATGCGCTGGAGCCGATCGCGCCCGGACAGGTGGGCCGCTACGACGACTCCTTCGAGGTGCGTGCCTTCGGCGACAACATGACGCGCTGGGGCACACCCTCCGTCCTCATCGAGACGGGACCGTGGCCCTCGCGCGCTCCGGATGCGCCCCTGGTCCAGCTCAACTTCGTCGCGCTCGCCACGGCGCTGGATGCACTCGCGAGCGGGAGGGCCGAGAAGGCGGAGGTGGCGCGCTACGAGTCCATTCCGGAGAACGACACCTCGGGCATCGTCTACCTCATGCTCAAGGGCGTGGGCCTGTTCGGCGCGGATGGAAAGCCCTTCACCGCGGACGTGGGCATCTCCGCCACGCGCGCGGTGCGCGACCAGGGCCAGGGGCCCGCGCTCGCCCTGGTGGGCAAGGTGGACGAGCTGGGCGATCTGCGCGTCCTGGGAGCCTTGGAGACCGTGGACGGAAGCGGGCTGTTCGCCGTGCCACTGTCCGCCACGGCGAAGGAGGGCGACACCCTCCAGCTGGCCCAACCGAAGCAACACACCGTCCAGACCGGTCAGCCCGCGGAGCTGATGCTGCTCAAGCCCCTGGAGAAGCCCTCCACCTATCGCATCGAGCGCATCATCCGCTTCGAGCGCTGAGGCTGGAGGCACGGCGTGCGCTCGGTTCGCGCACGCCGCGGGGCTCTATGTGAGCGGCCTTACGGGTGCGTCGAGATGTAGATGTGCGAGCTGCACGTGTGATCGCCGTTGAACACGTCGTTGAAATCGATCGGGTTGCCGCTCGGGTCCTTCGGATAGCCCGGCGCGGAAGCGGGCGCGCCCGAGTTGTACTGGATGGCGTTACCCGTGACCGTGAATGGCCCCGGGAGCGCGCTCAGGGACAGGTTGGCGGCGCAATAAGCGGGGGCTCCCGTCGGGAACGTCACCGCCAGCTGCAGGGGGGCATTCGAGGGGAGGTTGTATTGCGCGATGTACGTCGCGCTGGAGCGCACGGTCCCGTTGCTCGTCCAAACCGCACCGCCCATGGACGTCTGCGAGAGGCTCAGGGTGAGCCCGGGCTCGGTGCTCGCGCCAAACGGGTTGTAGCAATTCAGGGGGATGCTGACGAACTCGATGATGGAGCAGGACGGGTTGACCTTCTCGATGTCGGTGTTCCAGGTGCCCAGGCCATCCGCGGGATCGATGGTGCCGCCCTGGCGCACGCCCGTGAGCTGGAACGTCGTGGCCGTGGTGGAGAACTGGCGGCTGGTGCTCTGCTCGATCCACAGACCCGTGGACGGGTTGAACCGCCACATCACGGTCCGGCAGCTCCCGTTGAGCACGCAGGCCGGCATGGTGCCGCCGAGGGCGGCGGGCACGGGCAGGCGCACGTTCATCGAGGCCCCGGGGGCCAGCGCGAGCGTGTTGCCCAGGCCATCCACGGCCGACAGCGTCACCGCGCCCACGGTCTCGAGCGCCACCGTCTGGCCGGCCGCGTTGCGCGCGGTGAAGTCACCGGGCATGGTGTCCGGGCCGTGCGGCACGATGGAGAACAACACGCTGCCCGAGGGCAGCCCGCCCGTCGCGGTGCGCAGGGTGTTCGCGAGCACGTCCACGCGAATGCCGGAGGCCGGGTCCTGAACGACGGTGTTGGCCGTGGGGCTGATCTGCTTCGTGAAGGCATTGCGGAGCACGTGCACCTGGCTGAGCTGGCTCGACATCTGGAGCTTGTTCACCGGGCCGTAGCCATCCTTGCGGATGTCGAGCACGTAACCCGTCTGCGCCTCCGTCACCGAGAGGGAGTACGCCCCCGCGCTGTTGGTGAGGCGGGTGATGCCATTCACCGTCACGCGGGCGCTGGCAATCGGCCGGTTGTTGGCATCGACGACCGTGCCCGAGAAGACCGCGGACAGCGCGGCGGAGCTGGCCTGGAGCTCCTCGGCGGGAAGGGGCTCGGTGCCGCCCTCGCCACAAGCGAGGCCGAACAGGACGGGGAGCATCAGGAGTGAAGAGCGCTTCATGATGGAGTTCTCCGGGGGTGGAGGCGGCGGGAGTTGCACGGTGCGTACCAGAGCCGTCTTCGCTGTCTTCTCGGAGAGGGTGGCCACTCCGTGTTTCCCCGTACTGTCGACGGTGGAGCAACAGGGAGGGCAGTCGAGTGTGGCCTGCGGAGTTATCGGGACCCCGTAAGACTCCGGGGTCCCGGGTAGAGCGGCTCAGGTGCGCACGAAGGCGCTCGCGTCGGGGAGCCCGCTGCCCGAGGTGTCGACGCCCAGGGCGGTGAGGATTCCCGAGAAGATGTCCGGCTCGTTCGTCGTCATCTTGCCGGGCTCGGGCGCTCCGGTGTGCGGGTCGAAGCCGTAGGTCAGCCCGGTGAGCGGGTCCATGCCTCCCAACACCGTGTTGCCCTTCAGCATCGGGGAGAGCATCAGGAAGCCGTTGTTGAGGTCATGCCCGGAGCTGAACTCCACGGCGTCGTTGGGCCGATTGCGCGTCCGGCCGAACTCGGTCGCCACGTAGATCAACGTGCGGTCCCACATGCTCTCGCCGCTCGTCTCATCGAAGGGCTCCGCCTTGAGCAGCTCGATGAGCTTGTCCACCACGCCCATCACCCGCGACCACATGAAGGCCTGGCCGGAGCGGTGCTCGGTGTGGCTGAAGTCGAAGGCCAGGGGCGGGCTGGCGATGGGCTGCTCGCGCGTGTTGCCCACCGCCACGTTGAAGGACGGGCCCAGCGTCACCGTCACCGATACCCGGTACTTGAGCAGCAGGAAGGCCAGGGCCGCCTGGCTCTGCACGGGATCGGTCATGTAGTCCGGGAAGAGCGCGCGCAGCCGATCCCCATCGGGGGAGCTGGACAGGCCGTACTCGGAGAGCGGAATCGTGGGCGGCTGGTTGGGCAGCACGTTGAGGCGGTTGATGAGGTCCCTCGCCTCCAGCGCGGGCTGCCCCACGATGCGCTGCTCGTTCCAGCGCTGGAGCGCCGGCGCGTTCTCGAAGGTCTTCCCGAAGACGGACCGCGAGTCGAGCGTGTTGCGCGTGCGCCGGGCCAGCTCCACCACGTCGCGCGGGGGCGCGTCCTTGAGGCCCTTGCTGCCATCGAGCCCCAGTGGCCAGAGCGAGGCGTTGCTCACCACCTCGCCGTAGCAGTACGAGGGCAGCGAGTGGTCGGTTCCGCGCTCGGAGTAGCCCCCCATGGCCATGTTGACGTTGGGGATGGGGACGCCCGCGCCGTACTGGAGGGCCACGCACTCCTGCAGCGTCCGGCCGCGCCAGGCGGCGTTGCCGGTGATGCTGCGCTTCTGCGCGATGACGTGGTTCACCGAGGTGCCCACCGAGGTGGCCACCAGCATGGAGTCCTTGTGCTTGAGCACGAAGGGGAGCTGATCCGTGTTCACCGCCTGGGGGATGTTGCCCAGCCGGGGGCTGCTCACCTTCACGGCGCGGAACGGGGAGCCGTCCACGCCCTGCACCTGCGCGTCGGCGAAGGTGTTGAGCTTGGAGGCGTTGGCGCCGGCCTCCGAGGCACGCACCGCCAGGAAGCTGTCGACGATGGAGGCGCCACCAGCGGCACCCACCACGATGAGGAAGCGGGGCTTGCCATCGAGGCGAGCGCGGCGCGTGCCGCCGAGGCGCTCGAGGGACTCGGGGGTCTGCAGCGAATCACGGCATCCCGTCAGCAGGGAGCCCAGGGTCGTGGAGCCCGCGGCGCACAGAGACAGCGCCTTCAACATCTCCCGGCGCGAGAGCCGGCCATTGTTGCGGAGTGACATGGCGTTTCCCTTTAGAAGAAGACGGACTCGGCGGAAGAGAGGACGGCGAAGCAGGCGGCCTTCATCCAGTCGCGGCCGGGCGCGGTGCTGCCCGAGGACTCGATGTCGGTGGCCAGTTGCACCAACGTGCCCACCTCGGCCTCCGTGGGATCTCTCAGCAGGGCGCGCTGGTAGAGCGCGGTGATGGCGTTCTTCACCGGCTCGCCCTCGCGGTTCGCCAGGCGGCCCTGGGCGTCGAGCCCGATGCCTCCGAAGATGACGGCCGTGGAGGGCGTGGTGGTGTCGAGCGTGACGCGCTGCCCACAGGCCGCCAGCGCCACGCGATCGACGGCGATGGGCGTGGTGACGCCAGTGAAGGGCAGGGGCTCGTAGAAGCCGAGGCCGTAGGGCTCGACACCGCCCAGGGCCACGGTGTGCACATAGGTCGTGCAAGGGTACTGGCCCAGCTCGTTGCACACCTGCTCGACGGGCAGGGAGAGCGCCGTGGCGAAGTCGAGCGCCAGCCGCTCCGGGCCCTTGAAGCGCAGGTTGTTGCGCGAGGAGCGCGTCACCTCCGTGGGAGTCCCCGAGTCCGGCGTGCCAGCGTCCGGCACGGAAGGGGTGGGGGACGGGCAGGCGGTGAGGGTGCAGGCGGCGGACAGGAGCAACACGCGAAGAGAATCAGGGCGCACCGTAGGCCTCCGTGCGGATCAGATCGTGAAGCATGCGCTGCACGCGGTACCCGTGCGTGCCCTTGAAGCGCTGCCAGGTGGAGACGAACTCGGCCTGCTCCTCGGGCTTCGGGGCGTGGCCGATGAGCAGCTTCCAGTAGTCGGTGACGGTGGCGATGGCGAAGGCGTCGCTGTTGGCGCCCACCTGCGCCCACTCCACCAGGTCCGCCACCGGCTTGCCGAAGAGGTAACCGGCCTCGGGCGTCTGGGTGATGTCCGGCGCGACGTCACTGAAATACGTCTCGAGGCGGCTGGGAATGTAGCGGGCCGAGGTATTGCGGGCCGTGAGGGAGAGGCCCTGGTAGTTGCGGAAGGGGTAGCTCAGCGGGTCGAGCGTCGCGTGGCAGGCGGCGCAGGTGGGCGCCGTCACACCCTTGGCGTCGTAGTCGCGGGGCTCGCCGGGGATGCTGTAGAGGCCCTCCTGTTTGGCGATGTCGAGGCCCAGGTACGCGCGGTAGGCCTGTGACGCGGCGTTGCGGGGCAGGGCGGTGAACATCACGAAGTAGATGAGGCTCCACGAGGAGGTGATGTTGCCCGCGCGGTGCGCCTCGTCGACGAACTGCGTCGGCAGCGTCGTCGCGACCGAGTAGCGCGTGGGGTTGGTGTCCCGGCGCACGAAGTACTTCGCCGTCAGCACCTCGCGAGCGTCGTGGTCGTCGAGCTGCGACCAGGCGAAGAGGTTGTAGTCGTCATAGTAGTCGGCGAGCGGAATGGCGCCCTTGTCCTCGCCGGCCTTGAGCGAGCCCACCGGACGGATTTTCGGGTGCGCCAGCTTCCACAGCTGCCCGTTCTTGCCGCGCCAGAACTCGCTGGTGGTGCAGCGGTCGAGCTCGGCGTCGAGCCGCGAGCGTTGCTCATCGGCGCTCAACGCGGCGAACTCCTTGAGCTGCGCATAGGTGGGGGATTGTCCGCAGAAGTCGAGCAGCACGCGCCGGTAGGCGAAGCGTGTGTCATAGCGGCACACGTCGTACTGGGGGTTGTGGGGACTGGTGCCCGCCACGCAGCCGCCCGTCTCCACGGGCACGCTGTTGGGATCGGCCGGCTGGGTGCCGCGCTGGTGCTCCACGAGGTTCGACACGCCGTCGCCGTCCGCGTCCTGGGCCTCGACGGCCCTCAGGGCGGTGGGAAGTGCGTACATGAAATCCGCATCGGACAGCGGGCGTGGCGCACCGGGAGCCAGCTGGGCCTCGAGTGCGGTGCCGAAGGCGTTACGCTGCGGCGGCGCGACGTGACAGTAGGTACAGGCCGGCTGCTGCCCGGTGCACGTGGGCGCCGTGGGGTAGGTGGCGCAGAACACATTGCCCGCGGGTGGTTTGGCCAACGCCTCCCCCGACAGACATAGGGCGGCCCCCAGAATGAGTCGTCGAAGCACCTGACCTCCTTGTGATGGGATTGCTCAAGACAGACAGGAATACCTGAAAATCCTTGAGCTGGAAAGCCTCGTCAGCGTGCGCTCAAGAGCGCACATGCCCACCATGCGGACAGCCAGGCCGCGCCTTGCTTTTTGAGAAAAACGGCTTCCGAGGGTTCAGAAATTACAGACAAGAAGGCGGGCAGCCCACCTGGAGCCGCCCGCCTCGGATTCTACCTGCTCACGCCTTGATGTACCGCTCGAACACGGAGCCGAAATCCTTCACCCAGTACTTCTGCTGGGCGCCGGTGAGCCAGGCGAAGGCGGCCTGGTTGAGCTCCTTGAAGGACTCCACGATGGGCGTGGAACCCGCCTGGCCGCGGCCGAGGGTGGTGGAGGCGACATCGATGCTGGTCTTGGCGTGGCCGAGCGCGATCTCGTTCTCGTGCATCATCTCGGAGATGCGGAACAGGGCCTTGTAGAGGTCCTTGACCTGCTCGAGGTGCTTCTTGTGCACGTCGATCGAGAAGTCATTGCCGCCCAGGCGGAACTTGATCTCCACGTCCATGTCGATGTTGCCCGCGGTCTCGAGCAGCACGTGGGAGATCGGGTTGCTGCCGTAGCTGTAGCGGCGCAGCATGCGCTTCTTGCTGGTGGCACTGGTACCGTCGAGGTGGATGAGTGCCTTGTTGGTGAAACAGTACTCGTCCGACTTGGACTTGATCAGGAAGTAGATCTTCTCCTGGTCCTCGTGCATCACGTAGTCGTCGGCGTCCACCTTGTCGTAGTCGGCCGGGGCGATGACCGAGCCGATGTCACTGAGTCCGAGGGCATCGGCGGCGATTTTTCCGAACATCTTCATCCTCCTGGGGAAGGTGCTGCGGTGAGGGGTCGTGACGTGGCCTTGCGGCGCGGCGCCAACATAGCCGAGGGGTGCGTGTCGGGTCCACGACATGCTGGCCAACGCCCGAGGGAAATCCCTCTCGCGGATGCAATGCATTGGGTTGCTCACCGGCCAGGGCGTGGGTCCATCATCGAGCATATGTGATTGTGGCGGACCCGTCTCGCATCCTCCGTCCGCAGCGCAGCCCCAACAAGGAGGAATGTATGTCATCTCAGCCAGCCGCTTCGCCAGCTACTCGAAGGGGTTGCCGCACGACGGGCTCGGGGATGTCGATACGCTCGAGTACGACAAACAACCCGAGGCCCGTGGCACCCTCACCCCGTCCCTCTCCCGGAGGGCGAGGGGTTGTGACGCGGTGGGAATGAGAGTGACTCGGATGGGGCCTCGGGCGGAAGTAATCCCGGGGGAGCCAGGACGAGCGGTGAGCGTCTCGTCCTCGCGTGTGCTCAGCGTGTTACGGGTCGTCGAACAACTGCACCCAGCGTCCGTCGAATCCACCGTTCGAGGGCAGATACCACTGTCCGGGCAGCCAGAAGCCCGCCTCCACCCCTTCGGTCGAGTCGAGCTGACCGGAGTGGACGAAGTAGTCGTGCTGCCACCAGTAGGCGGAGGGCGAGCCGGTATAGCCACTCGCACTCGCGCGCGTCTGTCCGCGGGAGTCCACCACCGTGCTGGCCCATGCGTTGTCATGGAAGGCGCCAGAGCCCCCGCCACCCCAATCCGAGGCATCGGCATTGAGCTCATAGGTGCCGTAGAACCACTTCTTCGCGATATATCCTTCGCGATCGTCCTCGTTCTCGATGTCCCGGGTCTTGGCGTAGAAGCGCTGCATGCCCGTGCCGACCTCGGCCAGCCCGAACTCATTGAGGATCGGGCTCTCCAACAGGAAGTCCTGCTGGGCCGCGGTCAGCCAGTGCGTCTGATAGCCGCCGTATTGCCAATGCGTCGGCAGGATGTCCGCCAGGTCCTGGAGCTCGTAGGAGATTCGCTTCACGTTCGGCCAGGTGACGGTCTTGCCATTGTCATAGCGGCTCGCGAGCTGATCCGCCGTGGCATAGGTGAGCACCTTCGCGTTGAACGCCGAGACCGCTCCAGCCGAGCCCTGTGGCACGAACACGTAATGCACGTTCTTCCTGCCGTCATCGTTGTTCAAATCGAGCTCGGCATTGGAGCCCGCCATCCGGCCCGCGATCCAGGAATACGGATCGACCACGAATCGCAATTCCTGTCCGTGGGCCGCCGCCAGCTTGTCGGACCACTCGGCCTGCCAGATCATCAGGTGCTTGCCGGTCGAGGTCTCCATGAAGTTGAGCTGGGGGCTGCCCTGGTGCCGGATGACGTTCCGCTTGTGCTGGGTCACCACGGCATACGCGACGGACTCACCACTGCCCGGTGAGCCGGTCACGTTCTTGATGAGCATCTCCACGCGCTCCCAGTCATGCAACTGGTAGTCGCCCGCGGCGTTCTTATCGAGCGCATGGTAGATGTGATAGATCAGGACGAGGTTCTTCCCTCCATCCATGAACTCGATGAGCGAGGTGTAGAGCGTTGGACGGATGCGCCAGCTCTCATAGCTGCTCGGCCCGTTGCGCGAAGCATCGACGTAGGCGTTGATGTTCTTCCAGTTGCGCTTGTTGTTCGAGAAGTCGTTGTCCTGGTCGAAGTTGAAGTGGGTGATCCAGTCCCGGCCATGGTCGCCATCATTGGCGTTGGCGCGCTTGAACACGATCGGGGCGTAGTAGTGGAGGTAGGATTGCCGCTGGGCCTTGGTCAGCGTCCATGTCTGGGCATGAGCGGTGGCTGGCCAATGCAGGCACGCGAGTGCGATGGCGAGCGCGCCAAGAAGGCTGAATCCTCGCGGTAACCGGGATTGCCTGATGGAGGTAGGGGGCATGGCGGGGCAGCGAACCACGGCCTTTTCGCCAGCGTCAAGCCGCAAAACAGGTAATGGTTGCTATCCTGAAAAGCCCATCGAAAGCCGCCTTGGAAACAGTGTGCTCTCGATTTATTCGAGCAGCATAGGGCAACGCATCGACGATGCCAGGACGGGAAGCGGAGGAGTTCATGGAGTCCAAGCGTGACCAGTACGAAGGAGTCGCGGACAGTTACGATCAGACGTTCAAGCTGCTGCCGTATCGCGAGCACATCGAAGCCTTCTCGCTCTACCGGGTGCTGGGCGAGCTGAGTGGTCTCTCGGTGCTCGATCTGGCCTGTGGGACTGGCATCTTTACCCGGGTCATCCGCAAGTGGGGGGCGGCGCGCGTGGTGGGCGTCGATCTCTCCGAGGACATGGTGCGGGTCGCCCGCTCTCACGAGGCAGCCAGTCCCCTTGGCATCCAATACGCGGTGGGGGACGCGGTCTCGCTCGGGGGCCTGGGGCAGTTCGACTGCGCCGTCGCCATCTATCTCCTGGGCTACATGCGGTCGCGCGAGGAACTGGTCCAGACGGGCAGGGGCATCGCGCGCAACCTCAAGCCGGGTGGCCGCTTCCTCACGTACTTCGTCAACCCGGGGCTCTCGCGCACGCCGGGCTACTACCGCAAGTACGGCATCGACTTCTTCGTGCCCGAGAACGTGAAGGATGGCGAGCTGATGCACTTCACGCTCACCCTGGGCGATACCGTCACGCCGAAGCTGTCCAACACCTACTGGCGCCTGGAGACCGTCGGCTCCGCATTCGAGGAGGCCGGCTTCACCCAGGTGCGCTGGCTCCAGCCGGAACTGTCCGAGCAGGGACGCGCCAGATATGGCAGCGCGTTCTGGGAGGACTACCTCCGCCACCTGCCCGGCATCTTCCTCGACTGCCGGAAGGGCTGAGTGAGGTGGACTCAGGCCGCGCGGCGGGCGGCGGCCGTGGGGCGGATGTCCCCGTGGTTCGGCGCGGGCAGGGTGATGGTCGGCGACAGGCCCGGCGCCACCAGCGAGCCCGTCAGCAGCGACGACGGGTGGAAGTTCACGAACGCCGCTTCCACTCGCGACGGACCCGCGAACACCTTCTCCACCACCATCGACGAGTACTGCTCCAGCGAGCTCTCCCGGGTGTTGCCGTTGAGCACCACCTCCCAGCCCATCTGCTCGGCGAAGGCGCGTACTCCCGGAATCCTCGACTGCAGCGGCGTGTAGCTCTCCGAGGCCACCCCGTTCTCGCTCACCACGAACACCTCCCGGTCCGTGGCCACCGCCAGTGACATGTTCCCCATCGTGTGCCCCGGCGTGGACAGGATCGCCGCGCCCCGGCCCAGCCACGTGTCCCCGTCCAGCAGCACCACGCGCTCTTGCGGCACCCCGTCCGTCCCTCCTGGCACGTACCAGACCTTCTCCAACGGGTGCAGGTTCTTCACCGACTCCCATTCGGCCCGCTGCACCAGCAGCTTCGCCCTCGGGAAGTACGCCGGCTCCCCATCCCCGCCCAGCCACCGCCGCACGTCCTGCACGTGCAGGTGATCGAACGCGATGTAGTCCACGTCCTCCGGCTTCAGCCCCAGCGCCGTCAGGTGGCTCTGCACCGTCCCGTGCCGCCGCGTCATCATCTTGTCCGAGACGAAGTCACCGTACTTCTCGCGCAGCGACTTGAAGAAGGGCGCTTCCTGGCCGCGCTCGTAGTCGCTCGGGTTGAAGAGCAGGGTGCGCGTCGTCCCGTCCTCCAGGTACTGCACCACCTGCATCCGGTTCGTCATCATCACGTAGGGCGCCGGTGACAGCGCCCCTCCGCTGAAGGCGAACAGGGACGGGTAGGGGAACGTCACCAGGTCGCACGTGGCCACCGCCGCCACCGGGCCGCCGGCCGTGAAGGCGTCTCGCGCCTCCTGCGCCGCCCGGCGGAGCTTCTGCAGGCGCACGCCGGACACCCGTTCGGCACGGGCCTCGTTGAGGAAGGGGAGGGGACGGAAGGACGTATTCATGGGTTCACCGTGAGCTCGAAAACGGTCTTCACTGACTGATGGCGGGCGCGGAACAGATTGGCCTCGATGGCCTCCTGTGTAACGCGCGAGCGGAAAGGTATGTGTCACCAGCATGCTCGGGTCCGGGCCTTCCCGGCGGGCGAGCAACTCCAACACCACGTCGAAGGTGTGCTGGCGAACGCCCCGGAAGCTCTCCGGCCCGTACACGTAGGAGGCACGGCGGTTGGATGCCCCGCAGCGGCAGGGCAGCAGCGGATTCACCGCCACCTTCTGCCCCACCTCCACGCCGCGCGCCTGGGGCCCCAGCTCCGTCACCTCGGCGAGTACCTCGTGCCCCAGCACCGCCGGAAAGCTGTTGAAGGGCTCCATCTGGGGGCTCATCTTGAAGAAGATCGTCCCCATGTCCGAGCCGCACAGCCCCGTCAGCAGGGGCCGCAGCCGCACCCAGTCCGGTCCAGGCAGGGTGGGGGAGGCCAGCTCCCGCAGGGAGAGACAGCTCCCACGCCCGTAGTGCAGCTTCGGGTACATCCCCCCCACCCCCTTGGCGAGGACGTACCGGGGGATGGAGAGGTCGAAGACGAGTCCCTTCACGGGGCAAGCTCCCTGGGCAGGCGGGCTGACGGCGGGGGGCATGGAGTCTAGCCCCACGAGAGGAGCCGCGACACCGGGGCCGTTCTGGTAGGGTGACGGCAGAGGAATGAGGGGTATGGCGAAGGCGAAGCGGAAATCCGACGACACACTCTCCGAGGAGGCGCTCACCGACGAGGTCCGCGTCGAGGCCTCCCTGCGCCCGCGCTCGTTCGACGAGTACGTGGGCCAGAGTGCCGTCGTCGAGAAGCTCAAGGTGTACGTCCAGGCCGCCAGGAGCCGGGGCGAGGCGCTCGATCACTGCCTCTTCTCCGGGCCTCCCGGTCTGGGCAAGACGTCGCTGGCCTACATCATGGCCAACGAGCTGGGCGTGGGCATCCATGTCACCAGTGGCCCCGCGCTCGAGCGCAAGGGGGACCTGGCCGGCCTGCTCACCAACCTCAACGAGCGCGACATCCTCTTCATCGACGAGGTCCACCGCCTCAACGCCGCCATCGAGGAGTACCTCTACCCGGCCATGGAGGACTTCCGGCTGGACATCACCATCGACACCGGGCCCGCCGCCCGGGCGATGAAGATCGACCTGCCGCCCTTCACCCTCATCGGCGCCACCACCCGCACGGGCCTCCTCACCTCGCCGCTGCGCGACCGCTTCCAGATTCAAGAGCGGCTCGAGTACTACGAGCCCAAGCACCTGGAGCAGATCCTCAACCGCTCGGCGCGCATCCTCGGGGTGAAGCTGGACCGGGATGGCTCGCGGGAGATCGCCACCCGCGCCCGCGGCACGCCCCGTATCGCCAACCGGTTGTTGCGCCGCCTGCGCGACTTCGCCCAGGTCGAGGGCGATGGCAGCATCACCCAGGAGCTGGCCTCCACCGCGCTCACCCGCCTGGGCGTGGACGCCTCCGGCCTGGACGCGATGGACCGTAAAATCCTCCTCACCATCCTCGAGAAGTTCGGCGGGGGCCCGGTGGGCGTGGAGACCATCGCCGCCGCCGTGGGCGAGCAGCGCGATACCATCGAGGACGTGTACGAGCCCTTCCTCCTCCAGGAAGGCTTCCTCCAGCGCACGCCGCGGGGCCGCACGGCCACGCACCATGCGTACAGTTATTTCAACAAGAAGGTGCCCACTTCCGGTGGGCAGGGGTCCCTCTGGTGAGCACCACCGCCACCGCCGTCCCGGCTCCTTCCATGTCTCGCGTTCCCCGTGATTTCTACGAGGAGCTCGTCCGCGCCTCGCAGGGCAACCGCGCCGGCTTCCTCTCCGAGCGCGAGCGCTGGCTGCGCGCCCTGCCCGTGGAGGCCCGCGAGGAGCTCCTCTTCGAGTTCGAGATGCTCCTGCGCGGCGTGGAGCGCTACGTCCACCTCTACGACAACGGCGTCCTCGATCCCCAGGACAAGCCGCTCGTCACCCGCGACTTCCGCGAGGAGCTCAAGGACGTCCGCGCCACCCTGAGCCAGGCCATCCGCCTCGCCCGGCACCTGTTGGATCCGGACTCGGACCAGAAGCTCCAGTTCCGCCGCTACGTCGAGACGCAGCTCGCCGACGACAACATGCGCCGCTCGCGCATCGAAGGCGAGCTGGACCAGGAGACGCCCCAGGAGAGTCTCTTCGTCCTGCGCCAGTCCTTCGAGTCGCTGCGCAACCTCATCGATCACCTGCTGCAGCTGCCGGTGTGCGGGTTGAGCCTCTTCAACGACGTGGGCAACCTCGTCCTGCGGGAGATCGTCCTCAACCGCTACTTCCGGCCCTTCCGGCTCACCGAGTTCCGTCTGGAGTATGACCGGCTGCGCTCGGTGCGCCTGCTGTCGCTGCTCGCCACGGTGCCTCCGGAGACGCGGCCCCTCTTCACCACCGCCTACCTGGGCCTGTTCCGCCTGCTGCACTACCTGGCCTACGTGAGCCAGGACGCGCAGGGCCCCATTCCCCGCCGCGTGCGCGTGCTGCTCGCGCTGGTGCGCAGCGAGGCGCTCGGGCTCGCGGGCTACCTGAAGAACGAGCTGGCCCCCAGGGCCGGCCCCAAGCCCCTCCAGGCCACGTGCCTGCGCGCCGCCCGCGACATCGCCCGAGAGACGGAGCGCATCGCCCGGGACGTGCTCGTCGAGTTGGACCGCGATCGCGCCGCCGCCGCCCGCGCCTCCTACTCCTTCACCCAGCTCTTCCAGACCCAGGTGGTGGCCCTCACCGAGGCGCTCTCCCCCGGCTCCGCCAGTGGCGAGGCCCCCTTCGAGCAGCTCTCCTCGTCCATGGAGGCCGCCGAGCGTCTGCGCAAGGACTTGTGGGTCTTCGCCCAGTTGTGCCGCTCCGCCGAGGGGCACCTGCGCAACGACGACGTCCCCGCCGCCGAGGCCGTCATCTCCAGCATCGTGGCCTTCCTCGGTTACTTCCAGGACGGCAGCTACCAGTTGCTGCGCTACGTGGACTACGAGGCCTTCGATCGCTTCAGCGCGCTCCTCACCGAGCTGCCCTGGCCACCCGAGGGGCCCGCCGTCCGTACGCGCCTCATCGAGGATCTGCGTGGTTTCTCCATGGTGCTGGAGAACACCTTCGCCGCCGTCAGCCGCCGCGCCCAGCTCCGGGGTTTCAACTTCGACCGGGCCGATGCCGAGCTGCTCCGGGATCGCTTCCTCGCGGCGACCCGGTGACGCCGTTGTCGTGAATCCGTCACCGTAAGTGCGCCTTCTGTCACGGATTCGTTCGTCAACCGTTTGATTCCAGGCAGCCGCTTGCGTTATTGGGACGCGTCAATGATGCGCCATGACGGGGTGCGGCGTGTGGAAGTTCTGACACATTTGTCACGGTGACGGGGTAGGTGCACAGCGAGTCGAGGGGGGACGGGGGACCGGTGGCTTGGCTCTCCCAAGCAAACCAGCCAGAAACTCCAGTGGATTCCAATACTTGGGGAGCCGAGAGCACCCCATGGGTTGTCCTCGGGAGCATGGCTTCAGTGGCGTGTGGTTTGCATCGATACGCGGCGCGTCAGATGGGCAGTGAACATTGACGGGCCCATCCCCGGGAGGGGAGGGCGAGCAGCACCCGCATCGATTCAGAGGCGACACCGAACATGGCTTACACCTCGTACAACCAGCGCACCCTTTCGCACCCCGTCCGTTGCCAGGGCGTAGGGCTCCACTCCGGCGCGCCGGTGAACCTCTCGCTGCTGCCGGCGCCGGTGAACCACGGCATCGTCTTCGTTCGTACGGACACGCCGCGTCCGGTCTCCATCCCCGCCCTCACCGAGTACGTGGTGGACACGTCGCTGGCCACCACCCTGGGCAAGGACGGCGTGAAGGTGAGCACGGTGGAGCACCTGATGTCGGCGCTGGCCGGCATGGGGCTGGACAACGTGCGCGTGGAGCTGGACGGGCCCGAGGTGCCCATCATGGACGGCAGCGCCGCTCCCTTCGCCGCGCTGATCGCCGAGGCCGGCCTGCGCGAGCAGGAGGAGCCCCGCCGTGTGCTCGTCATCAAGAAGACGGTCTCCGTGACGGACGGGGACAAGGAGGCGAGCTTCTCGCCCGCCAACCGCTTCCGCATCTCCTGCACCGTCGACTTCAAGCACCCGCTCATCACCGGGCAGTCCTTTGATCTGGAGTTCTCCGATCGCTGCTTCCACCGGGAGATCTCCCGCGCGCGCACCTTCGGCTTCCTCCGGGACGTGGAGATGCTCAAGAAGATGGGCCTGGCCCGCGGCGGCTCGCTGGAGAACGCCATCGTCGTGGACGAGTTCTCCATCCTCAACCCGGACGGCCTGCGCTTCCCGGACGAGTTCGTGCGCCACAAGATCCTGGACGCCGTGGGAGACATCTCCCTCTTCGGCCGCCCGGTGATTGGCCACCTGAAGGCCTTCAAGACGGGCCATGCGCTCAACCAGAAGCTGGTGAAGGCCGTCCTGTCGGACCCCTCCAGCTACGAGATCGTCCCGGCCCGCAAGCACCTGGAATTGCCCGAGCTGCGCCTGCCGGAGATCAGCCTCGAGCCGCTGGTCGCCTGACAAAACGCGGCCCCTGGAGGGCATGAGAAATTTCTTTGCGAGTGCGGGGTTTTCTCGACTAAGGACCCGTACCCATGCTCATGCGCTCCACTTCCACTCTTCTGGCCGCCGTGTTGGCGGCCTCTCTCTTCTCCGGCTGCAACAAGGAGAAGGCCCCGGCCGCCGCCGCCACGGCGACCACCCCCACCCCCACCGCCGCCTCGGGCGAGCCCAGCCCGGACACGGTCGTGGCCACCTATGGTGATGGTCAGAAGATCACGTTTGGTGATCTCAATGATCGCATCAAGGACCAGCTGGCCAACCTGGACAAGCAGAAGCACCAGCTGCGCAAGCAGGGGCTGGAGGGGCTCGTGGTGGAGCGCCTGGTGCAGGCCGAGGCCAAGAAGCGCAACATGACCGAGGAGCAGCTGATCAAGGCCGAGGTCGACGACAAGATTCCGCAGCCGCCCGAGGCGGAGCTGAAGAAGATGTACGAGGAGGCCAAGGAGCGGCTGCCCCCGGGCACCACCTACGAGCAGGTGAAGCCGCAGATCGTCGACTTCCTCTCCGGCTCCAAGAAGCAGGAGCGCGCGCGTGAGTTCTTCGCCGAGCTGAAGAAGGGCGCCAACGTGCAGCTCACCCTGCCGGAGCCGCCCCGCGAGCGGAAGACGGTGGCCGCCACGGGCGCCGCGAAGGGCCCGGAGAACGCGCCCATCACCATCGTGGAGTTCAGCGACTTCCAGTGCCCGTACTGCAGCCGCGCCAACGAGTCGGTGGAGCAGGTGATGAAGGCCTATCCCAACCAGGTGCGCCTGGTGTTCCGCCACTTCCCGCTGGACTTCCACCAGCAGGCGCCCAAGGCCTCCGAGGCCGCGCTGTGCGCGCAGGACCAGGGCAAGTTCTGGGAGATGCACGACAAGCTCTTCGCCAACCAGAAGGCGCTCGAGGTGCCGGCGCTCAAGGGCTACGCCAAGGAGCTGGGCCTGGACACCGGCAAGTTCGACAAGTGCCTGGACTCGGGTGAGAAGGGCGCCATCGTCCAGGCCGACCTGGCCGAGGGCAAGAAGGTGGGCGTCAACGGCACGCCGGCCTTCTTCATCAACGGCATCCTGCTGTCCGGCGCGCAGCCCTTCGACGAGTTCAAGAGCGTCATCGACGCCGAGCTCCAGGCGAAGAAGTAGGGAGAGCCATCCGCGTGGCGCAACGTCCCAAGGCCACGCCTCGTGTCGGGTTGAGCGGTGAGCCGGGCGTGCTCGAGCTGGAGCGCCCCCTCGCCGCCAACCTGTCCCCCGGCCGTCCCCTCGTGGCGCACTTCCATGCACCCGAGGGGATGGTGCTGTTGCGGGAGCCCGCCGCGCTCACCGGCTTCTTCGCCGGCAGCCTCAGCTCCCTGTCCGTGGAAGAGGTGCTCGGTCACATCCTCTCCGGCATCCGCAGCGGCCAGCTCATCCTTCAACACGGCATGGTGCAGCGCACCGTCAGCTTCCGCGACGGGCAGCCCGTCTTCGCCGTCTCCAGCGTGCACCATGAGCGGCTCGGCGCCGTGGTGGTGCAACTGGGGCTCGTCACCCCCGAGCAGCTGCACCAGGCGCTCGGCAAGGTGACGCCCACCCTGCGCATCGGCGCGGTGCTCACCCGCGAGGGCTTCCTCTCCGAGGCCAACCTCTACAGCGCCATGACGTACCTGGTGCGCGAGGTGGTGCTCAACCTCTTCGAGATGGCCGAGGGCAGCTTCCTCTTCCTCGAGGGCCGCCCGCCCGAGGGCGACTCGGTGAAGCTCCAGGAGCGCACGCGGGACCTGGTCCTCCAGGGGATGAAGCGCGGCGAGGTGGTGGCGCGCCTGCGCAAGCACTTCCCGGACGACACCCCCGTGGTGGCCGGCCCCGAGTCTCCACCTCCCGGCGAGGAGGCCCTCTTCGCCACCGCCGCCCACGGCACCACGCTGGGCGCGCTGCGCTCCGTCTGGGAGGGCAGCCTCTACTCCTTCCTCACCTGGGTGGAGGAGCGCACGCGGGATGGGGCGCTCCTCGTCCAGCAGAAGAGCGCCATGACGCCGCCCATGCCCCGGCGCGCTTCCGGCACCTTCATGGCGGTGCCCCCGCCGCCCGTGGCGCCCCTCGGCCCCGAGGATCGCTTCAACGCGCTGCTCGCTCAAATCCACACCGCGCTGCGCCTCGCGGGCGCCAACCCGGACCTGATGAAGGGCTTCCTCGAGTCGCCCCAGCAGGGCCTGGAGTCCGCCTACGAGGGCGTGACGCTCGGCCCGGATGGCCGGGTGGACGTGGAGCGCATCCGCCAGAACGTCTCCGGGGGCGGCGAGGCCCTGGCACGCGCCATGACGCTCGAGGCGCTCGACGCCTTCGTTTCCTACGCGCTCTTCTCCGCGCGCAACGTGCTGCCGGGCGAGATGTCCGAGCGGCTCTACCGCGGCTACCGCGAACTCCAGGAGGGACTCTCGTGACGGACGTTTCCCAGGCGCGCGACAAGCTCGCACTCGCCGCGGATCTCCCGCTGGAGGACGGCCTGCGCCTCTACCAGCAGGTGGCACCCCACGTGGGCTACGCCAAGGTGGGCCTCTCGCTCTTCGTCGAGCACGGCCCAGCAGCCGTGGCCGCCTTCCAGAAGCTGGGCGCCCGGGTGTTCCTGGATCTGAAGCTGCACGACATCCCCAACACCGTGGAGCTGGCGGCCGCGCGCGCCGGGGCCCTGGGCGTGTCCCTGCTCACCGTGCACGCCGCCGGGGGCGAGGCCATGCTGAGGGCCGCCGTGAAGGGCGCTCGCGAGGGCGCCCGGGCGAAGGGCCACGAGGCGCCCCGGGTGCTCGCGGTGACGGTGCTCACCTCCATGTCCGCCGAGGACGTGACGGCGGTGGGCCTCTCCGGCGCTCCGGACGTGGCGGCGCTGCGGCTGGCGAGGTTGGCCGTGGGCGCGGGGGTGGACGGGCTGGTGTGCTCGCCCCGCGAGGCCGAGGCCTTCCGCCGCGAGCTGGGCCCCACGCCCTTCCTGTGCACGCCCGGCATCCGCCCCGCTGGTGCCGCCAGGGGAGATCAGAGCCGCGCGGAGACGCCCGCCTTCGCGGTGCGTGCGGGCGCGGATCTGCTCGTGGTGGGACGCCCCATCCACACCGCGGCGGATCCGTTGAGCGCCGCGCGTTCCATCGCCGAGGAAGTTTCCACCGTCTGACAGCGGCCCATTCGGGATTGGACAATCCCCTGGCCGCTCCTGGCCACCGTCCCCAGGTTGCTCCCAAGGCCATCCGGCCGGGGGAGAACACATGGACGCAAGGCGGTTGTTGGGGTGGGGCTTGCTCGCGCTGTGCACGGCGTGCAGCGGGGCGAAGCAGGCGGTGCGTGAGCCCTCCGGGCCGGGGACGGGTGGTTCCGGTGTGTCGGCCCAGCATCAATCCATGGACGCCGAGGACCTGGCTTCCCGGCGCTATGTGGACCAGACGATGGGCTTCGAGCTCATCCAGCCCGGCGGGACGTGGCAGTTGGATCAGACGGACGAGCAGACCCCCGAGGGGCTCGCCATCCCCGTCGTCCTGAGAGACTCCAGCAGCGGCGCGCAGGTGGTGCTGCAGGTGGCGCCCGCAGTGGCCTCGCCCGCCCAGTTCGCCGAGCGGCTGACGATGGGCCTGCGCAGCCAGCCCGGTTTCGTCACCAGCGAGCCCGAGCCGCTGCCCATGTCCGACAGCGCCGTGGGCTTCCACTTCTCCGTCGGTGACAACGTGCGGGGGCGGGTGGTGGTGCGCGACGGCGGCGCCGACCGCGTCTTCATGATGCTCGCCACCTGGCCGGCCACCGCGCCGGACGACGTGCCGCAGGTGGTGAACGCCCTCTTCGAGAGCGTCCGCCCGCTGCCCATCGCCCCCGAGCAGACCTGAGTCCGGCTCAGGCCTTGGACTTGCCGCCGCGCGCCGGCTTGGAGGAGGGAGCCTCGGTGGCCTCGCTCCCCTCCAGCTGGCTGGCGCGGCGCCGCACGTACTCCACCAGCGTGCGCACGCCCACGCCCGTGCCGCCCTTGCCCAGGTAGCCCCGCTCCTTGGGGCTCACCGACGGGCCGGCGATGTCCAGGTGCACCCACGGCGTGTCACCGACGAACTCCTTGAGGAAGAGGGCCGCGTTGATGGAGCCGCCCCAGCGCTCGCCGGAGTTCTTCATGTCCGCCACCTCCGAGCGCAGCGCGTCCTTCTGCAGCTCGCTCACCGGCAGACGCCACATCTCCTCGCCCGCCGCGCGCGCCGCGTCCAGCACGTCGTTCATCGTGCCGTCGTGATCGCCGAAGGCACCCACGATGTAGTTGCCCAGGGCGACGACGCACGCGCCGGTGAGCGTGGCCAGATCGATCAGCACCGCCGGCTTGTGCTCGGTGGCCCACGCCATCACGTCACCGAGCACCAGGCGGCCCTCGGCGTCCGTGTTGGTGATCTCCACCGTCTTGCCCAGACGCGACGTGAGGATGTCGCCGGGCCGGTACGAGTTGCCCGAGGGCATGTTCTCGCAGGAGCCGATGAAGGCGTGCACGGGGAAGGGCGGCTTGAGCGCGGCGATGACGCGCATGGCGCCCAGCACCGCGGCCGAGCCGGCCATGTCCGTCTTCATCTCGATCATGGAGTCGGAGGGCTTGAGCGACAGGCCGCCCGAGTCGAAGGTGATCGCCTTGCCCACCAGCGCCACCGGGGCGTTCTTGGCGTGCTTCGCGTTCTTCGGCGTGTACTCCACGTGGATGAGCCTGGGCTCGTTGATGCTGCCCTGCGCCACCCCGAGGAACATGCCCATCTTCAGCCGCTCGATCTCCTTGCGGCCGCCCACGGTGATCTTGATGCCGGCCTCCTTCGCCATCTCCTGCGCGGCCCGGGCGAGCGCCTCCGGGTTGACGACGTTGGGAGGCTCGTTGACCAGGTCGCGCGCCCAGTTGGTGGCCTCGGCCACGCGCTGCGCGAGCGCCACCGCCTGATCGTGCTCCTTCGTCTTCTCCACGCCACCGGACAGCGCCAGCCGCACCGTGCTCAGCCTGGGCGCGTTCTTCTCCTCCTTGGCCGAGGACTTGTAGCGCTCGAAGCGGTAGGCACCCAGCTCCAGGCCCTCCACCACGGCGCGCAGGGCGGTGATGGCGTCCTGCGTCTCGGGCACGGAGAACACGAGCGTGCGCACCTTGAGCCGCTGGGCCGTCTTCGCGGCACGGCCCGCCGCCAGACGCAGCACCTCGGGGTTGTACTTGTTGCGCGAGCCCAGGCCCAGCAACAGCACGCGCTCGGCCTCGAGCTTGCCGTGCGCGTGCATCACGAAGGTCTGCTCGCCCTTGCCCTTGAAGCCCTCCTGGGTGGCGGCGGTGAGCAGCCGGCCCTCGAAGGCGGTGTCCACACCGGCCAGCGGCGCGGGCGGCTTGTCCCCGGTCTCGCCTTCGAAGAGGGGAATCACGAGCAGCTCGCCGCTCGCGCGGGCGGCCTCGCCGGAGATGAAGCTGTAGTTCACACGGGCTCCTGGAAATAGGGGGTCGCGACTGTAGCGCCATGAGTGTTTCAGGCAAGAACGGTCGAGCATTCCGTCATTGCATGGACGCCGCCGGGTGGCTACGTCGTGGCCCATGCCTTCGTTGCTGCTGCACCTCACGGCGATCGAAAGACTGGCGGCCAACCCGGGAGACCTGCCCGAGGACTTCGCGCGGGCCCTGACCGAGGACCTGGCCTATGCGCGCTTCGGCGCGGCGCTGCCGGACCTGCCCCTGTGCGAGGGCGTCCGGGGCGGACTGAGCGCCTGCTACTCGGGGCAGGAGTGGCCCCATTTCGCGCGGCTGTACCATGAGAAGGCGCCCGTGGGCATGGGCCTGAAGATGGCCGAGCTCGTGGCCGCCGGCGCGCTGGTGGGCACCGAGGCCGGGCTGGCGCTGCTGGCCGGCTACTTCACCCACCTGTCCCTGGATCGCGCGCTCCATCCACGGGTGGACAGTCTGGTGGTGCGCCACCGGCGCCGGGGCGAGCACGCGCTCGCGGCACACCGGCAGATCGAATGGACGCAGACGCTCTTCTACCTGCGCGAGCTGCACGGGGTGGACCTGGTGGGCAGTCCACGCCTGCGCGCGAAGTTCGAGGTGACCAAGAGCGCTGGCTTCCCGGTGAAGGGCATCGGCCGCGGCATCTACGAGCTGGTGCGGCTGGCCTCGCAGGAGACGCTGCAGCAAGCGCCCACCAAACAACAGTTGGACGGGTGGGCGCGGGGCCTCTACCTCGCGGGGCTCTATCTCTCCAGCCCCCTGGGGCGGATGCGCGCCCTGCCTGCCTGGTCACAGCTCAGCTTCCAGGAGCTGTACCGCAACGACTCGTTCGACTTCGCCGCCGAGGTGGAGCTCGCGGTGGAACAGGCCCGCGCGGTGTTGCGGCGTCTGCTGGCGTACATGGCGCGCGGCATCTTCACTCCGCGTGCCCGCGCGCGTTTCCTCCAGGAGTTCCCCGAAGGCACCATTGGTGCATGCGCCGCATAGGCGCTCGCCGCACGAAGAGCAACCGGCCGATCGAGCATCGGACGTCAAGGGGAATGCCGCTATCCGATCCGCGAGGCGGCCCCTATCCTCTTCGTGGGTATGACGCTTCTCCTCTTGATATCCGCCGGTGTCCTCGCGGGACTCACGGGCGCACTGCTGGGTGTAGGTGGAGGGGTCATCCTCGTCCCCACCCTGGTGCTGGGCTTCAAGGTTCCGCTGGAGGACGCCGTCCCCGCGAGCCTCATGTGTGTGGTGGCCAGCTCCTGTGGCGCGGCGGCCAGCTACGTGGAGCGTCGGCTCAGTGACATCCGCCTCGGGCTGACGCTGGAGCTGGCCACGGTGATGGGGGCCATCGTCGGAGGGCTGGTGGCGGGCCTGCTGGCCCCGGCGTGGGTGGCCCTGGTGTTCGGCCTCTTCACCCTCTACGTGTCGGCGCAGATGCTGCTGGCGAGCCCGCGGCCGGAGCAGTGTCCCGAGACGTACGTGCCCACCAACTACCCGCTGGGCATCTCCGGCTCCTTCGTGGCCGGGAGCCTGTCGGCGCTGCTGGGGGTGGGCGGGGGTCCGCTCAAGGTGCCCCTGATGAGCTACGGCATGGGGGTGCCCTTCAAGGTGGCCAGCGCCACCAGCAATCTCATGATCGGCGTGACGGGGGCGGCGAGCGTGGCCGCCTACGCCTGGCGCGGGCACGTGAAGCTCGACCTGGTGGCGCCGCTGGTGGTGGGGGTGCTGGCGGGTGCGTCCGTGGGCAGCCGGCTGATGCCGCGTGTGCCCACCTCGGTGTTGCGGCGGTTGTTCGCTCTGGTGCTGCTGGTGGTGGCGGCCCAGATGCTGTGGAAGGGGGGGGAGGGACTGTGGCCGATTCTGCCAAAATGACCCATGCAGCATCCTCCGTGGTGACGGGGGCCATTCCCATCAACCTGGAGGATTCCGTCCGAGCGAAGACGGCACCTCCACTGAATCGAGCGACCTCCGAGGTGCCCGTCATTCCGGGGGTGGCGGACACTCCGGCGCGCGCCAGGCGCGCGGAGGCGGGCGAGCAGTGGATTTCGCGGCTCCTCCGAGGGGGCGCCCTCTGTAGCGGAGCGCTCTTCCTCGCGTCCCTGGGGCTGGAGTTCCTGCCCCACTCCGAGACCGTGCACGTGGCCATCGACGTGCTGCGCAAGAGCGCGGCCTCGGCACTGCTGGTGACGCCGGTGGTGCGGCTGGTGGTGGCCGGCACCAGCCTGGGCCTCCGGGGCGAGTGGAAGTACGCGCTCTACGCCGCCGGAGTGCTGGGACTGCTCGCGGTGGCCGTGGGCGCGGGACTCCACGCCTGAAGAGTGGGGCTCACTTCTACGTACGTAGAAGTGGATTTCACACCCCGCGCGCGTCGAAGTGGGCCAGCACCTTCCGGGCCTTGGCCACGTCGTCGGCGCGTCCCTGCTCCTCGAAGAGCGGAATCACCGCCTCGATCTCGGCGCGCGCCGTCTTCCAGTCCTGCACGAAGGTGCACGCGATGCTCAGGTCCCACCGCGCCCGCGCCTCGTAGGCGTGATCGTGCAGCTGCTCGTACAGCTCCGCCGCCGCGTGCAGGTGCGGACGCGCCGCCTCATGGTTGCCCAGCAGGCCCTCGGCCTCGCCCAGCAGCAGCCGGCACAGCGCCAGCGGCTCCGGATCCTCTTCCTTCTCCAGCAGGGGCAGTGCCTCGGCGAAGCGCTTGCGCGCCGCCTCGTACTCACCCGCCTCCATGCGGATGTCGCCAATGTCCAGCAGCAGCTGGGCAATCCGCGGCCCGTTCTTCGCCTGCCGGTACAGCAGCAGCGCCTCCTGGTACTTCTCCTCGGCTGCTTTCGCCTGGCCCAGGGAGCGCAGCGACTCGCCGATGGCCGCTCGGCACAGTGCCTCGTTCTCCTGATCCTTCAGCTCGTTGAAGAGCGCCGTGGCTCCGGCGATGTGCTCGATGGCGCGCCGGTGGTCCTCGAAGTTGGCGCTCACCACCCCCAACCCGAAGAGCGCCTGCGCCTGGCCGTACTTGTCCTTGGCCGTCTCGAAGTAGCCCAGCGCCTCCTCGTAGTGGCGCCGGCTCTCGGCATGGTCCTCGAGCATGCCGTGCAGCTCGGCCAGGTGCACCAGCCCCTTGCCAATCTCCCCGGGGTCTCCGGTGATGCGCGTCACGGCGAGCGCGTTGCGCTGGGTCTTCAGGGCTTCTTGGATGTGGGCGCGTTCGGAATCGGAGAGGCTCATGGTGGGGCTCAGTGCTCCTCGCCCTTGTTGCGTCGCCGGGGCTGCTTGTCCAGCGAATCCGCACGGCCCGGGTCCCCGTTTCCGTTGCGGTGCTCGCCATTGCCGCGCCCGGCCTCGTGCACCAGCAGGGGCGAGAAGAAGCAATCCTTCTTGGTGTATTCGTCGAAGGAGAACGCGAAGCGATAGCTGGCCGCCGCGCGCTGGTTGCAGTCGGTGCGCTCGCAGAAGCGGCACGAGATGCCGCTCGGCACCGCGTCCTTGCGCAGATCCGTGGTGGGCAGCCCGTACGCCAGGTACTTGGCGTTCTCCGCGTGCGTCCCCAGGCCAATCGAATAGGCCGTGCCGCGCACGATGGAGCCCTCAATCGGCTGCAGCTGCACCTTGGCGAAGCAGAAGTACGAGGTGCCGTCCGGCATCATCGAGTACTGCCGGGTAATCTGCGACGGATTGAGGAAGGCCAGGTGCACGGCCCACTTGCCGCACGAGCCGCCGCCCGTGGCGAACTTGATGCCGGTGCCGCTGTAGCGCTTGGAGATGTTGCCGGCGATGTCCGAGCGCAGGAAGTGGAAGGGCAGGCCCTTGCGCTTGGGATCCGACAGGTTGCACAGGCGGTGCGCCACCGTCTCGTACGTGGTGCCGAAGAGGTTGGAGAGCAGCTCCACGTCGTAGCGCGTGCGCTCCACCTCCTTGAAGAAGTCCCCGTACGGCAGCATCAGCGCGCCGGCGAAGTAGTTGGCCAGGTTCACCTTGATGAGCCGATGCGTCTCCGCGTGCCGCGTGCGCATCGCGCCGACAATCCGCTCCACCAGCTTCTCCCGATCCAGCACCATCAGGCCGATGGACGCGGCGAGCTGGAACTTGAGCGGCTGCTCCGTCAGGTCCGGCGAGAGGATGAGCTCCTGGGTCTCGGGATCGAACCGGCGCACCACCGAGGAGCCGCTGACCGCGGACTCGAAGCGCACCCGGTAGCCGAAGCGCTCCTCCAGCAGCGGCACCAGCTGCTGGCTGGTGAGCAGGCGTCCCAGCTTGAAGTCGCGCCGCAGCGCCTCGGCCTGCTCCTCCAGCTCGGGGAAGTAGTTGTGGTGCGTCTGGAGGAAGTCGCTCACCTCGTCGAAGGGCGAGTAGTCGAAGCGCAGGCCCGCTCCGGACGAGCTGCCCGGCACTGCCTGTGTGCGTGCCTGCTCCTCGGCGTTGAGCTGCGCCAGCACGTTCTCCAGTTGGGTGCGCGTGTTCTTGTAGAGGTTGAAGAGCGCCGCCACCGTGCCCGCCAGCTTCGGCTCGGCCGACAGGCTCTGCAGCGACTCGGGATCGATGTCGAGGCTCTTGAGCAGCGGCTCGTCCAGCAGCTTCGCGAGCGCCTCGTCCACCCGGCCCTCTCCGAGCGTGGACATGAACTGCTCGGGGTCCTGATCGAAGTAGCGCAGGGCCTTCCACAGCAGCGGGAAGGGCATCACCCGTTTGCCCTTCTCGATGAGGTTCAGGTACGCCGGGGAGACCCCCAGGTCCTTCGCCGCGTCCGTCTGCTTGATGTTCCGCGCGAGCCTCAGACTGCGCAGCTTCAGGCCCACGTTCGCGTTGAGTGCGTTCTCGTTCATCTCTGCGCGTCCTGGAGGGGAGGTGTCACTCCCACTACCCAATCCCTCCGACACGGCCACTGTGCGGAGGCTTTTACCGATTTGCAATCAACGTTTTCGGGGGCGGGTCCCCCTGTTCTCGAAGGAACCCTGGAGGGCCCCGCCTCACGTCCCCGCGTGTTCAATAGCGGGTAAGTTGTTGATTTTACAGAGCTTGATGTGTGATGCCGCGTCTAGTAGCACAGGACAGGCCGCGGGTTGTCAAGATTTTACCTATAGCGTTTACCAACACGGGGACGGTGCGTCGGAGGGGCTGGAAGGTCGGGTGGGGGACAGGAAACCCGAGGGCGGGTCTCCCTCCGTGCTCGCGCTTCACCCGGAGTCCAAGGGGTTCACGATGCCTCCACTTAGGCCGGGTCTCTCCCTCGTGGCATGGGCCGCCCTGCTCGGGGCGCTGTGCTCCTGTCTCCCCGTGCGTCCGCCGCCTCCCCGCGAGGAGTCGGGCCTGTTGCGCTACCACGTCACCTATGTCCGCGAGCCCCGGCACGCCCTGGAGGTGGGGCTCGTCCGGGTGGGGGAGGGGGCTCCGCGTGACTTCCTCTTCTCCCAGCCGGGCGGCGTCGAGCGGGTGCGCGTTCTCGGACGGGATGGCTCGGAGCGCGAGCTGCCGGTGTCCGCCGAGGGCCACGTCCTCGTGCCGCCGGACACCCGCTCGTTGCGCTACCGCTACCCGCTGGACGCGAGGGCCCGTGGAAGGCACGCGGGCTTCTTCTCCGGCCTGGGCGAGGGGGATGCGTGGCATGTCGCGGGCCGCGCCTGGCTGCTGCGCCCGCGCTCGGTGGGCCCGGAGTCGCGCGCGGAGCTCGTGGTGGAGGGGGTGGACGCGCTGCTGCCCTGGGCGCCGGGCGCGAACGGGATCTACCAGCTGAGCGGCGATGATCTGGTGAACTCGGGCTTCCATGCCTTCGGCGGACGGCGGTGCACGGTGCGCCTGCCGGGGGGCGTGCTGGAGGTGGCGGTGCTCGGCCGCCCGTCACACATGGACGACGCGGCCCTCTGTGCGTGGCTGGAGCGGTCCGCTCGCGAGGTGCTGACGGTGCGGCACTCCTTCCCGTACCCGCGCGCCACCGTGAGCCTCGTCACCGTGCCGGCACGCGAGGAGCCCGTTCCCTTCGGCATGGTGCTGTGGAGCACGCCGCCGAGCATCTCGCTGCTGGTGGGCCAGGACGCGGAGCCGGCCGCCTTCACGCGCGACTGGGTGGCCGTGCACGAGCTCCTCCACCTGGCGCATCCGCCCATCCTCCCGCGCGTCGCGTGGCTGTCCGAGGGACTGGCCACCTACTACACGGAGCTGGCGCGGGCGCGCTCGGGCAGGCAGACGCCGGAGCGCGCGTGGACCGAGCTGCTGGCCGGCTTCGAGCGGGCGCGCCGCGCCGTGGGCTCGCGGACCATGGAGGATGTCGTCACCCGGGGCGATTCCTATCTGGGCACCTATTGGACGGGCGCGCTCGTCGCCCTGCACCTGGACGTGGAGCTGCGCCGCGTCACCGGCAACACGCGCAGCCTCGATGATGTGCTCGAGCGGCTCGCCGAGTCCGGCCCGGCTGCAACTTTCGACGCATTCGGTGCGGCGGTGGATGCCGTCGCCGGCCGGCCGCTCTTCCGCGAGCTGCTGTCCCGCCACCTGTCCCGGCCTGCTTTGGCCGAGCTGGCGCCTCTGTTAGAAGCGCTCGGCGTGGAGCCCGCGCCGGACGGAGTCAGGTTGGCGGGTGCCCGCGACAGCTCGCTGCGGGACGCCCTGGTGGCCCCGCGGTGAGGGGCCTGTAACCGGCAAATCCGTCGTGCGTATGACAGCGCGCGAGCTTCTCGCATCCGTTCCACCCCCGCAGTGAAAGGACACACCATGAACATCAAGACCATGGCCGCCATCGTTGGAACCCTCTCCCTCGGCACGCTCGCCACGGGCTGTGCGACCACGAAGCCGGCGGCGGCCGCCTCCGAGGAGAAGGGCAGCGAGTCGTCCTGCAAGGGCACCGCGGCCCCCAGCCAGGAGAAGGGCGGCGAGGCCCAGTGCAGCGGCCAGAAGGCCGGCACCACCGAGGAGAAGGGTGGCGAGCACAAGTGCGGCGCCAACGGCTGTGGTGGCGCCAAGCCGCAGTAACGAATAGCCCCCGGAGTCTCGGGGTTGTCTTCCGGGCGGCTGGGGCCTCTTCCCGCCGCCCGTGTCTTTTCATGGCCGTGTTTTCCTGGAAGAGCCGAGGTGCGGGTGAGCTACGCGCGCAGACATGGACTGAAGCCGCTCGGGGCGGGCATCGGGTTGCGGCGCGAGTTCTACGCGCGCCTCCCGGAGACTTCCCGCGCCCTGGACTGGGTGGAGATCATCCCCGAGAACTTCCTCACCCTGGGTGGCCGTCCGCGGCGCGCGCTGGATGCGTGCGTGGAGCGCTGGCCGGTGCTGCCGCACGGGGTGGCGCTGAACATCGGCGGGCCGGAGCCGCTCGCCGAGGACTACCTCTCGGGGCTGAAGGCGCTGGTGGAGCGGGTGGACGCGCCCTTCTTCTCGGATCACCTCTGCTACTCGCGGCTGCGGGGGGCGTACCTGCATGACCTGTTGCCGCTGCCCTTCTCGGAGGAGGCGGTGGAGCACGTGGTGCCGCGGGTGCGCGAGGTCCAGGAGCGGGTGGGCCGGCCCTTCCTGCTGGAGAACCCGAGCTACTACGCGCTCATGCCGGGGGGCACCCTGGACGAGGCGGCCTTCCTGCGGCACGTGGCCGAGGAGGCGGACTGCGGCCTGCTGCTGGACGTGAACAACGTCTACGTGAACGCGCGCAACCACGGGTATGACCCGAGGGCCTTCGTGGACGCGCTGCCGCTGGAGCGGGTGGTGCAGATCCACCTGGCGGGCCACGAGCAGCAGCCGGACGTCATCATCGACACGCACGGGGCGCCGGTCTGCGACGAGGTGTGGTCGCTGTACCGCTACGTGCTCGAGCGCACGGGCCCGGTGTCCACGCTGCTGGAGTGGGATCAGGACATCCCCTCGCTGGAGGCGGTGCTGGACGAGGCGGACCGGGCGCGCGCGGTGCTGGCGGAGGTGGAGTCGCGATGAAACCGGGGCTGCGTGGCTTCTTCGATTCGATGGAGCAGTACCTCACCCGGCAGGAGCCGGACGCGCTGGAGCGGCTGTACACGGCGCACCCGGGCTGGGACGCGCCGCGCTCGCGGGTGGCGCTCTACGGGCGGATGGTGCGCCACCACGTGACGTCCACGCTGGAGAAGCTCTACCCGCTGACGCGCGCGGGCGTGGACGCGGCGCGGTGGGCGGAGCTGGTGCGCGCGTACGAGGCCTCGAGTCCCTCGCGCTCCTTCGAGATGAACCACCTGGGCGAGGGCTTCCCGGGCTTCCTCGCGGACGAGGCGGCACGGCGGGGGCTGCCGGACTTCCTGCCGGCGCTGGCGCGCTTCGAGTGGACGGACTTCGCGGTGTACACGTCCCTGGAGCCGGTGCCGGAGCGGGTGGAGCGGCTCACGGTGAACCCGACGTTGGCGGTGCTGGAGCACCCCTTCCAGCTCTGCGCGTACGTGCGGCGGCAGGGGAGGGGACAGCCGGAGGCGGGGCAGGAGATGGCGCTGCTGTGGCGTCACCCGGAGCGGCTGGTGACGATGTTCCTGGCCGCGAACGACCGCTCGCTGCTGGCGGTGAAGATGGCGCTGGAGGGACTCACGCCGTCCCAGGTCTCGGCGGCCACCGGCGTGGCCGAGGCCGACATCCGCGCCGCGGTGGAGTCGTGCGTGGCGGACGGCCTCGTCCTGTCGCCTTGAAGCCCCACCGGGCGGATGGCTTCCACCCGGTGGGGGTGGCTCCGGTTCGCACCGGAGCCGGTACCACTACTTGATGTCCGGCTGGCAGGTGTTGCTGCCGCTCGTGCCGGTCACGCACTTCAGGCCATCGCAGCACGCCGAGACGGCGCCGCACGCCTGACCGAAGCCGGAGCACGGCGGGGTGCAGGTGCAGCTGCCGCCCGCGCAATCGCCACCGGTGGCGTTGTCCAGGCAGCGCAGACCCTCGCAGCAGGGAGCCACCGTCGAGCACGCCTCGAAGGACAGCTTGCACACGGGGATCGCCTGGCAGAGGCAGGCTCCGTCCACGCTACAGGGGATGGGCGGATCCTGGTTCTGCTGCACGCACTGCAGGCCGTTGCAGCAGGTGCCGGCGCCGCTGCCACACGACTCCTGGTCCGTGCGGCACCCGTTGCTCACCAGGTAGCTGGCCCACTGGGCGATGTGGTTGGACGTGTTGATGTCCTGGAAGGGCAGGGCGAAGGCCGTGTAGGACGGATCACCCGAGCCCACCTTGTCCGGATCCACCGCCGCCATCCACAGCAGGGTGCCCCAGGGGTTCTCGCCCGAGGCCGTGACGGGCTGGCGCAGGCCGTACTTGCGCGAGGAGGAGAACGTCACCCACATGAGCCGGCTGGTGTCACCGCTGTTGCCGCGCGTCACGAAGGGGCTCCACTTCGGGTAGCTGTTGGTCAGGTTGGTCGTCGTCTTGTCCATCACGCCGCCCTTGTTGGCGTTGGCCAGCTCCACCGGCGTCGCGTTGGTCTCCAGCTTCGCGGCCCACAGCTTGGCGGACGGGTCCGTGTCGCCGTTGCAGTCCGTGTGTGCATCACCGGAGGGGCACACGGACTCGTTGTAGACGAGGAACGAGTTGTCGGGCGCGATGGCCGGGTAGAAGCGGTTGCGGCCGCTCTGGGACGGCACCACCGTCACCGGCTCGTTCCAGCCGCCGCCCGTCTTCTCCGTCACCATCTTGATGGAGCCCTTGAAGCTGCGCTGGTTCGTGCCAGCCTGGCCCATGGACATGTAGGCGATCGTCTTGCCATCCGCGCTCCAGTCCGGGTGGTTGGCGGGGTTGGTCGAGGTGCCGGTCCCGGCGATCTCACCCTCGTAGGCGGCGGTGTCGCCGTTGAAGAGCTTCAGCGTGTAGCGGCTGGAGCCGCTGTCGGCGTAGACGCCGACGAACTTCGTGCCATCCGGGTTCCACGACTCGAAGTTGCTCAGCTTCGTGCCACTCTGCGCCAGGTTGACCTTGTCCGTGGAGGCATTGAAGGAGGACAGGTCGATCAGCGCGAGCCGGCCGTCGTTCTGGCCGTTCACCTCGGCCACCAGCTTCTTGCCGTTGCGGCTCAGCGCATGGCAGCCCACGCAGCTGACGCTGGTGTTGATGTTGCTGGCCCGGAGCGCGGCCGTGGCGGTCGCGGCGCCGGTCCCGGCGAAGTCATAACGCATCACGCCGGTGCCACCGGACGTCGTCCAGTAGTAGAGGGCGCCCTTGATCTCCGCGCGGGCGAACTGGATGGAGATGGGATCGGAGACGCCCACCGTGCCCGAGCCCGTGTCGTCCGTGGCGCGCACGATGAGCCGCACCGGCAGACCACCGCGGTTGCTCTCGGCCAGGAACTTCCACACGTTCTCCGCGGGCGTGTAGATGCAGCCGCGCTGGCCCGACGGCACCGCGCCCGAGGGCGGCGTGAAACCGCTGGGCAGGTAGCAGCGCAGGTAGACGCGCACGTCGGTGATGGTGTTGGTGAACTGGAGCTCGAAGAGCGAGTTGGTGCTGGGGCCCGACAGGAAGTGGATCTCCAACTGACCCAGGTTGGGCGGCACCATGACGCCGTGGTTGGGGTAGACGATCTGCGGCTTGCGCGCGGCATCCACCGCGCCGCCGAAGTGGTCTCCCGGGTTGGCGGGCACCGGCGTGGAGCCGCTGGGCACCGTGGGGTCCGACACCTTCTGGTCCAGCTTCACCGTGATGTCGGTGGAGACGGACTTGGTACCGATGCGGGCGCGAACGAAGCTGGTACCACCCACGGTGGTGCTCGAGTTGAAGGTCGAGCCGAGGAAGAGTCCCAGCCGCGTATCGTCGATGCTGAGGGTGGCCTTGCTCGTCACGTCCTCCGTGCGTCCATCGGAGTACGTGCCCATGACCGTGAACTTCTGCGAGGCGGCGGTGCTGCCCGAAACGACGATCAGCGGCTTGGTGGGGCTGATGGAGAGCGAGCCGAGCGTGGGATCATCGTCAAGACCCCCGTCGCCGCCGTCCGCGCCGTTGCCACCACCATCCGGTTTGTCATTGGGCCCGCCGTCCGTCGTGATGCCGCCGTCGGGACCGTTGGGATTGGGACCACAGGAACAACCAGACAGCGTGGCCGCTGCCACCAGGATGCCGATGAGCCAGGTTTTCTTCCACATGGCCCGCTAGCGTAACTCTCTTTCAGACGTCTGGCGCGTGCTTCGTGGATGGTGCCCTGGTGGGCATCCATCCACAGCACAAGCTTGAAACGCGGTCGCAAAGAGACGGCTGTCGTCACACGGTTTCCCACATCATGAGACTGAATTCGTGTTGTCTGCCGTGCGGTCGGCCGAGCGTTACGGAGGGGAAGGGCCGCGCTCCGTGGTGTCGGGAGGCAGTGGAGCCTGGCACTGCTCGTCCCGGCACGTGAGGCCCGGCGCGCACTGCTCCTTGGAGAGGCACTCCACGCACCGGCCGTTCGAGGCGCACAGGGCGCCGTGCTCGCAACCGGAGGTGGCGCAGCCGCGGTTGAGGATGTCCTCGTCATCGCCCGAGCCGTCCGAGTTGGGCAGCTGGATTCTCACCTCCTTGGACTCGCTCTCCTTCACGCACGTCTCGGTCGTCCTCACTGGGAAGCCGGTGGCGGAGGCCTCCAGCGTGTAGCAGCCCTCCGGAAGGGGACCCACCCGCAGGGTGCCGTCCTCCGCGAGGGGCTGTCGCTGGAAGGGCATGCCCGTCACGGACACCCATCCCTCCACCAGTGGCTGGCGCCCGGGTGCGTGCACGCGCAGCTCGAGGAATCCGGCCGCGCGGGGCACCACCTCCTCCAGGCGCGCGGAGCCGCCTCCGGGCACCACCACCGGCAGGCGCACCGCCTTGCTCGCGGAGGCCACGATGAAGAGCTCGCCCGGGCCGGCCGGCACGCGCTCCAGCACGAAGGTGCCGTCCGTGGCCACGGTGCTCCGCACCTCCGGGCGGCCCACCAGTGACACCAGGGCCACCGCCGGGTCGGCCTCGGTGAGCTGGCCGCGCACGGTGCCCGTCCGGAAGGGGGTGTTGTCGAAACCCCCGCATGCGCTCACGACGACGGCGAGAGCCATCAGCACGCTGTAGGTGATCTGGCGCATCAGAAGCGGTATCCCACTCCGGCCCATCCGCCGGCGAAACCCACGGCCTGTCCCTGCCCATCCACCACCACGTACGTCACCATCAGCTGCGTCTGCGCGCTCAGCTCCAGCCGCTCGCCCAGCCGCCACGCCACACCCCCCACCACGCCGGGGCTGACGGTGAAGTACTGCTGCCCACCGGTGAAGGCCTCCGTCTGGAAGGACCGCTGGAGGAACAAAGCGGCCACACGCGGGCCCGCATAAAGCGACAGCCGCTCCCACCGCCACGTGTAGGGCACCGCCGCCCCCATGGACAGCGAGGTGTAGGTGAAGGGCACCGAGGTGCCGGGTACCAGGTGGAGGTGCTGCCGCCCCCGGCCCCCGCTCAGGTCGAAGACGAGGCTCAGGTCCGGCAGCGGGCGCTCCTCCAGCCGCAGCACCAGCGCCAGCTCCGGCGAGGCGGGCAGCAGCTCGTTCCGGCTGCGCGCGTCCACGAAGGAGAACATGCCTCCCATCACCGACAGCGAGCGCCTCGGGAAGGTCTCCGACAGCAGGCGCTCCAGCGGCAGCCGCTCGCCCGCGGCGATGTCCACCACCTCGCGCAGCAGGACGTCATCCCCCTTGGTGAGCTCCACGGTGCGCCGGCCCGGCGGTACCGCGGTGCCTCCGGGCAGCTCCGTGCGCGACTCTCCGTCCACCTTCAGCGTGAAGCCGTCCAGCCGGGGGTTGTACGAGAAGAGCTCCGGGCGGCCCGTCCGGTCGATGTGGCCGGAGAGCACCACCGGATCCGCTCCCACCTCGAGGATCTCCGCCGAGGGCCGCTGCCGCCCCTGCGTGAAGGCGTAGGTGCGGCGGCGCGCATGGTCATGCGCCTCGGTGGCGGTGACGGCGCCGTCGGAGTTGCGGTCCGCCGCGCCGTTGAGCCCGTCGATGAGGAAGTGGGTGTAGATGTCGTTGCGCAGCCCCTCGTCCTCGCGGGCCGTCTCGCCCCAGTCGCAGGCGGCGAACACCATGGAGGCCCGGCTCGACTCCTCGAGCGGGCGTGCGTAGAAGCCCGACTTGATGCCGGCCAGCTCGGCCTCCAGCTCCTTGGGCAGCAGCGACTTGCCGCTGCCGCTGTGGCAGGTGGCCAGCACCATGAGCCGGCGGCGCGAGGGCAGTTGGTCGAACTCGGACTTCAGCTCGTCCATGGGCAGTGCCGTCTGCGAAATGGCCCGGAACGAGGCGTCCGTGGTGACCAGGTAGCGCTTGAGCTCGCCCCTGCCGTCGCGCGCCAGCGTGCCGTGCGCGGAGAAGTACACCACCACCACGTCATCCGGCCGCGTGGCCTCCTGCCGCAACTGGCGGAGCGCCGCGAGGATGGCGGCCCGGGTCGTCTCCTCGGGGCGCGACAGGACGCGCACCGAGTCGAAGTGGCCGCGCGCCGGGTCCCTCAGCGCCGAGGCCAGGTCCTCCGCGTCCTTGGTGGCGTAGCGCAGGTCCCTCCACTGCGTGTCCTGGAACTGGGACACGCCCACCAGCAGCGCCAGGCGCCGGGGCGCATAGGCCGTGGACAGCGCGCGCTCGTCCACCTTCACGGACACGAGTCCGCCCTTGTCGCCCTTCTCGAGCGAGCCCGGGCCCGCGCAGGCCGCGAGCACCGCCAGCAACGTGAAGATGATGCGTGTCACCGTGGGCTGGGATTCTGCCCTGTTCCGCCGCGGACGTGGAGGTCGAACCGGGTGATGGCCAGCACCGGACGCTCCCCCATGTCGCCGTGGGTGAGTGCCTCGCGCACCTCCTCGGGAGGTGGCACCTGGGCCGAGGGGAAGCCCACCAGCCACAGGGTGAGGGGGCCGGACTCGCCCTCCAGGCTGATGCCCACGAGGCCCTGGGGGCCTTCCAGCTCATGGGTACCGGCGGAGAGGGGGAAGCGGCCGAGCAGCTCGGGCTCGGCGTCCGCGCGCCGCTGGAAGAGGAGGGCCTCGCCGGCCTCGGTGGCGTGGTAGCGCAGCACCAGCACGTCCTGGTCCGAGGCGCTGCCGCCCGGATCCATCCGGCGCAGGTGGCCATCCGGCTCGCGGGCCACCACGGAGGTCTCCAGCGCGAGGGTGCCCACGCCCTTCACCCCATCCCAGGCGCCCTTCACCTCGCTGGGAGGCCGCACCTGGGCGCGGGTGAGGACGACGAGCCCCGCGAGCCCCGCCGCCACCGCCAGGGCCGCCGCCACCCTGCTCCAGGGCCGGGCGGGCTCGCGCAGGCCGCGGCGGACGCGGGCGTAACCCACCTCGTCCAGCCGGGGAGCCTCCTGCCGGGCGGGCGCGAGGTGGAGCAACAGGGCGTCCACCTGCCCATCGAGCAGCCCGGGGCCGGGCGTCTTCGCCAGGAAGTCCATGCATGCCTCGCACGGGTGGGCCAGGTGCTCGCGGAAGTACGCCACCGTCTCCGGCTCACCGGTGGTCAGGGCGCGCAGGGCTTCGGTATCCAGGTGTCTCATGCGGACTACTCCCACCGTCCGGCGAGCACGCGCCGGAGCAGCTCCTGCTTGATTCGGGCCCGGAACCGCTCCAGGCGCATCGTCACGGCGCTCTTGCCCACCCCGAGCTGTTCGGCGATCTCCCGGGCGGACAGCTGGCCCTCGACGTAGAAGAGGTAGACGGTCTTCTTCTCCTCGCCCTCGGGCAGCTCGGCGATGAGCTGGCGCACCACGGCCATGTCCCGCTCGAGCTGGAGCGCCTCGGGCACCACGGAGGCGGTCTCCGGCTGGGGATCGGAGATCTCCTCGTCCATGCGGCGCTTCTGGCCCTTGCGCTCCAGGCGGGTGCGGGCCCGGTTGCGGGCGATGGACAGGAGCCAGGCCTCGAAGGCCGCCGGCTCCTTGAGCCGGGGGAGCGCCCTGAAGGCGCGCACGTAGGTCTCCTGAATCACGTCTTCCACCTCATCCGCGTCCAATGGGGCGAAACCGGCCGTCAACCGGGCCACCTGGGGCCGGGTCCGCCGGTAGATCTCGCTGAAGGCGGGTGCCTCCCCTCGCATGGCCCGCACCACCCATTCCATCAGCTCCCGAGAGGAACCCAACCGGCTCATGGACCCCCCCAGTAGCACGGCGGCCACACGCCGCCAGGTGGACGGACGCCGCTCTTCCCGCTTCCCCTGCGGGGGGCGTGGGGCACAATGTCCGGGCGGTTGTTCATTTTCGTGAGGACTCGACCATGCGCGTCATCAACTTCAACGCCGGACCCGCCGGGTTGCCCCTGCCCGCCCTCGAGCGTGCGCGGGAGGAGCTGCTGGATTTCCAGGGCTCCGGAATGTCCATCATGGAGCACAGCCACCGGGGCAAGGAGTACGAGTCCGTCCACAACGAGGCCATCTCCCTGCTCACCGAGCTGTTGGGCATCCCGGACACCCACCAGGTGCTGTTCCTCACGGGTGGAGCGTCGCAGCAGTTCGCCCAGGTGCCCATGAACTTCCTGCCCCCGGGCGCCAGCGCGGACTACCTGATGACGGGGGTGTGGAGCGAGAAGGCCTACGAGGAGGCGAAGCTGGTGGGCCAGGCGCGCATCGCCGCCACCACGGTGCTGCCGGACAAGCGCTATGTGCGCGTGCCCCGCCAGGACGAGCTGCAGGTGGACCCCCGCGCGGCCTACGTCCACCTGACGAGCAACAACACCATCTACGGCACGCAGTGGCACCGCTGGCCCGAGGTGGGCGACGTCCCGCTGGTGGCGGACATGAGCTCGGACTTCCTGTGGAAGCCCATGGACGTGAGCCGCTTCGCCTTCATCTACGCGGGGGCGCAGAAGAACCTCGGCCCCTCGGGCGTACTGATCGCCGTGGCGCGCAAGGACTTCATCGCCCGCGGCCGCAAGGACATCCCGAAGATCTTCCGCTACTCGACCCACGCGGAAAACAACTCGCTCTACAACACGCCGCCGACCTTGGCCATCTACCTGTGCCGCAACGTGTTGGCCTGGGCGAAGCAGGTGGGAGGCCTGGCGCGGTTGGAGGCGTGGAATCGCGAGAAGGGCGAGCTGCTCTATGGGGCGCTCGACAAGCACGCGGGCTTCTACCACGCGCCGGTGGAGCGCGAGTCGCGCTCGTACATGAACGTGGTCTTCAAGCTGCCCACGCCGGAGCTGGATGACCGGTTCGTGGCCGAGGCGAAGAAGGCGGGCATGGTGGGCCTCAAGGGGTACCGGACGATGGGCGGCATCCGGGCGTCCACCTACAACGCGGTGACCGTGGACAACGTGAAGGCGCTGGTGTCCTTCATGGAGGAGTTCGTCCGGAAGAACGGCTAGGGTTCGCCCCTCCACGCTGTCAGGAGGGGTCATGAAGAACACCACGCTGTTCGCCGTCGTGATGGCCGTCGTGCTCGCGCTACCCGCCGCCGCCAAGGAGGTCTCGGGCGTGCAGTTCCCCGAGACGCTCAAGGTCGAGGGGAAGGAGCTGAAGCTCAATGGCGCGGGCCTGCGCAAGAAGCTGGTCTTCAACGTGTACGCGGCCGGCCTGTACGTGGAGAGCCCGTCGCAGAGCGCCCAGCAGGTCGTCGAGTCGGACCAGATGAAGCGGGTGCGCATGTCGATGCTGCGCGACCTGGACAAGAAGGCGATCACCGAGGCGATCGTCGACGGGTTCAAGAAGAACTCGAAGGACAAGCTGCCGGCGTTGCAGCAGCGGCTGGACACGTTCACGTCGGCGATTCCGGACGTGAAGAAGGGGGACGAGCTGCTACTGACGTACGTGCCGGGCAAGGGCACGACGATCGAGAGCAAGGGCGGGCAGAAGATTTCGGTGGAGGGGAAGGACTTCTCGGACGCGCTCTTCTCGGTGTGGCTGGGGAAGAACCCGGTGGACGAGAGCCTCCGGGACGGAATGCTGGGGAAGTAATAACCCTCCACCGAGCACAGCACCCCTCTCCCCCCGGGAGAGGGACGGGGTGAGGGTGCCGAGCGTCCCGGGTTGAAAAGTCCGTGTCATCCAGACGTTGCGGCGGGCCGTGTGCCGGGTAGGGTGCGGCCCGCTTCGATTTCCCACAGGGAGAAACACTGGATGAGAAAGGCATTGCTCGCCGCTTGTTGCCTCGTGGTGTCCGCCTGCAAGACGGCGGAGCCCGCGCCCACGCCCCCGGCCCCGCCGCCCCCGCGGGAGCAGCCGGCGCCCGAGGCGAAGCCGCTGCCGCCCGGACTGGATGGCGCGGCGCTCAACGAGCAGGCGAATCCGTGCGAGGACTTCTACGAGTACGCGTGCGGCAACTGGGTGAAGAACACGGAGATCCCCGCGGATCGCCCGCGCTGGTCGCGTGGGTTCGACTCGATCGCCGCGCGCAACGAGGAGATCCTCCGGGAGCTCCTCGAGGCCGCCTCCACCGGCAAGGCCCCCGAGGGGACGCCGTATGCGCAGAAGCTGGGTGACTACTACGGCGCCTGCATGGACGAGGCGCAGGTGGAGGCCTCGCTGCCCGCGCTGAAGACGGAGCTGGCGAAGCTGACGGCGCTGAAGAGCACGAAGGAGCTGGCCCAGGTGGTGGGCACGATGCACGCGCGCAGCGTGTTCCCGCTCTTCCATCTGAGCTCCAACAACGACCTGAAGGACGCCAGCCAGATGATTGGCGAACTGGACCAGGGCGGGCTCGGGCTGCCGGACCGGGACTACTACCTGAAGGATGACGAGAAATCGAAGGGGCTGCTCACGGCCTATGGGGAGCACCTGAAGAACCTCTTCGTGCTGCTGGGTGAGACGCCGGAGCAGGCGGCGAAGAGCGCGGCGTCGGTGCTGGAGACGGAGACGGCGCTGGCGAAGGCGTCCCTGACGCGCGTGGAGCGCCGTGAGCCGAAGAACCTCTACCACCGGCTGGAGCGCAAGGGCCTGAAGGCGGAGGCGCCGGCCTTCCCGTGGGACGTGTACTTCACGGCCGCGGGCGCCAAGGACTTGCAGACGATCAACGTCACGCACCCCCCCTTCTTCAAGGAGGTGGAGCGGCTGGTGAAGTCGACGAAGCCGGAGACGTGGAAGCCATACCTGACGGCGCACTACGTGCTGAGCGTCGTTCCGGCGCTGCCCAAGGCCTTCCAGGAGGAGCGCTTCCGCTTCACCTCGCGGAACCTGACGGGCGCGAAGGAGGACGTGCCGCGCTGGAAGAAGTGCGTGCGCTTCACCAACAACGCGCTGGGCGAGGCGCTGGCGCAGCCCTTCATCGCCAAGACGTTCGGCGCGGATGGCAAGACGACCACGCTGCAGATGGTGATGGAGATCGAGAAGTCCTTCGAGCGCAACCTGGACACGCTGGCGTGGATGGACGCGCCCACGCGCGAGCAGGCGCTGGTGAAGGTGCGGAAGATCGCCAACAAGATTGGCTACCCGGACAAGTGGCGCAACTACGATGCGCTGAAGGTGGAGCGCGGCTCGTTCCTGGGCTCGTGGGTGAGCGCGTCGGCGTTCGAGCAGGCCCGGCAGTTGGCGAAGATCGGCAAGCCGGTGGACAAGGACGAGTGGATCATCCCACCGCCCACGGTGAACGCCTTCTACAACCCGGCCCTCAACGAGATCATCTTCCCAGCGGGCATCCTGCAGCCTCCGTTCTTCAACCGCGAGGCGACGGCCCCGGTGAACTTCGGGGCCATGGGCATGGTGGTGGGGCATGAGATCACCCACGGCTTCGACGACGAGGGCCGCCAGTACGACGCCGAGGGCAACCTGCGCGACTGGTGGACGCCGGGCTCGGACAAGGCGTTCCGCGAGCGCGTGGCCTGCGTGAAGGAGCAGTACGACGGGTACACGGCCATCGACGAGCTGAAGGTGAACGGGGCGCTGACGCTGGGCGAGAACGTGGCGGACCTGGGTGGCCTGAAGCTGGCGCACGCGGCCATGGAGGCGTGGCTGGCGAAGGACCCGGAGGCTGCGAAGCAGGTGAATGGCTACCGCTACACGCCGAGCCAGCAGCTCTTCCTGGGCTACGCGCAGTCGTGGTGCTCGAAGTACCGGGATCCGTTCGCGCGGCAGATGGCGATGGTGGATCCGCACTCCCCTCCGCACTGGCGGGTGAACGGCCCGTTGGGGAACCTGAAGGAGTTCCAGCAGGCCTTCCAGTGCCAGGAAGGCACGAAGATGGTGCGCCCGGCCGCGCAGCGCTGCGAGGTCTGGTAGCGCTCAGAAGAAGCTGAGCTGCGTGCCCGGCTTCATGGGGCGGCGGAAGGTGCTCTCCTTCTCCGCCCCATCCCAGGGCCACTCGCTGTTGAGCCCCACACGGCGCACGGTGGTGTTGAAGAGCTGGTGGAGGGTGTCCGCGTAGAGGCCCTCGCCCCGCATGCGGACACGGAAGCGCGCGTCGTTCAGCGCTCCCCCGCGCGTCTCTCGGATGCGGTGCAACACCCGCTCGGCACGCAGGGGGAGCTTCTCGCGCAGACGCTCCTCGAAGACGGCCTGCACGGGGCCCGGCAGCCGCAGCAGCGTGTAGAAGGCGCGGGTGGCGCCGGCCTCGCGCGCCGCGGTGAGCACGCGCACCATGTCCTCGTCGTTGAGCCCGGGGATGACGGGGGCCACCGCCACGCCCACCGGGATGCCCGCCGCCGCCAGCCGCTCGATCGTCTGGAGACGCCGCCGGGGCGTGGCCACGTACGGCTCCATGGCGCGAGCCACCTGCTCGTCATGGAAGGGCAGGGTGATGCACACCGACACCCGGGCCTCCTGCGCGAGTGTCTCGAGCACGTCCAGGTCGCGCTCGATGAGGGGCCCCTTGGTGATGATGCCCACGGGGTTGCGGTACTCGGCGCAGACCTCCAGGCAGGCGCGGGTGAGCCGCAGCGAGGCCTCGAGGGGCTGGTAGCAGTCGGTGACGCCGCTGAAGGCGACCGTCTCGCCCTTCCAGCTCTTGCGCTCGAAGGCCGCGCGCAGCAGCTCCGCGGCCTGGGGCTTCACCACCAGCTTCGTCTCGAAGTCCGTGCCGGCGCCGAAGCCGAGGTACTCGTGGTAGGGCCGCGCGTAGCAGTACGCGCAGGCATGGAGGCAGCCCCGGTAGGGATTGACGCTCCAGGTGAAGCCGACGTCGGGGCTGTCGTTGCGCCCGAGCACCTCGCGGCTGTGATCCTCGAGCACCTCCAGCTTCGCGGGAGGAATCTCGTCCAGGTACTCCACCGCGGTGGTGTCCCAGGGGTTGGTCGGGTTGGAGATGGGACGGGGCTTCACACTCCCAGACTGGGGCTGAAAGGACGTTCAGTCAAGGCTCGATTGGCGGGGTGGTGGCCAACGTGGACGGTCAGGTAGGCGAGCGGGCGAGCCTGCTCGCCTGCCTCGTACCGCGGGGGTGCCTACCGTGGTCCCATGCGTTTCTGGCCTGCCCTCCTGTGCTGCTTGCTTCTCGGGACGCCCGTCCTGGCCGCCGGGGAGGAGGTCCCCATGCCCCTCGAGTCCGCGGTACGGGCGCGGGTGGCACGGACGCCGGAGGAGGCGTCCGAGGCGCTGCTCCGTTTCTACGAGGCGCGGGGCTTCCAGCCGGCGTGGTTCTCCCAGGATGGCTCGGTGCGGCCCCAGGTGGACCAGTACCTCGCGGCGCTCTGCGAGGCGCCGGTGGAGGGCTTGTGGCCGGAGCGCTACCACCGCTCGGCGCTCGACGAGGCCGTGCGCCGGTTGACGCTGGGGGGTGCTCCGGAGGGCGCGTGGGTGGAGGTGGAGGTGCGGTTGACGTCGAGCTTCCTCACCTACGCCTCGCACCTGTTGACCGGGCAGGTGTCCCCCCGGCGTTTCGCGTGGCGGACGAAACCTCCGGGGGACGTGGATCTGGCGACGGTGCTGGAGGGGGCGCTCGTGAGTGGGGACCTGGCTGGCGCCCTGCGGGAGCTCTCCCCGAGCCATGAGGGCTTCGTGCGGCTGAGGGAGGCGCTCGTGCGCTACCGGGCCCTCGCGGCGGAGGGGGGCTGGCCGCTGGTGCCCGAGGGAGGACTGCTCCAGCGGGGGATGAGGGGCCCTCGGGTGGCGGTGTTGCGCGAGCGGCTGCGTGCCACGGGAGATCTCCCTCCGGCTCCCGAGGAGCGGCTGCTCCATCCGGGCGCTCCCGCCGTGGGCGTGGTCCCGGTCACGGAGGAGCTCATTCGCGCGTCGCTGGAGGGCGAGGCGCCCGTGCCCGCCGGGGTGGGCGTGGCCACCGGGGAGGGGCCCGGGGAAGTCCTGCCCGCGCCGGAGGAGTTCTTCGACGCGGAGTTGGAGGAGGCGGTGAGGGCCTTCCAGCGGAGGCTCGGGCTGGAGGTGGACGGGCTGGTGGGCCGCAATACACTCCGGGCGCTGCGGGTGCCCGTGGAGGAGCGCATCGCGCAGATGCGGGTGAACCTGGAGCGATGGCGCTGGGTGCCCCGGTCGCTGGGGGTCCGCTACGTGGTGGTGAACCTGCCCGCCTTCGAGCTGGAGGCGGTGGAGCAGGGGCGGCCCGTGCTGAAGATGCGGACCATCATCGGGACGCGGGACTGGCGTACGCCCATCTTCATGGACGAGGTGGAGTACCTGGTGCTCAATCCGGTGTGGTACCTGCCCTCCGGCATCTCCACGAGGGAGGTGCTGCCGAGGCTCCAGGAAGATCCTGGCGCGGCCGAGCGGATGGAGCTGACCATCTACGAGCGGGCCACCGGGGCGCTGGTGGACCCTTGGGCGGTGGATTGGAACGCCGTGGAGGCCGGGGCGCTGCCCTACCGCTTCGAGCAGTCGCCCGGAGACACCAACCCGTTGGGACGGGTGAAGTTCATCTTCCCCAACCGCTTCTCCGTCTACCTGCACGACACGCCCAACCCGGCGCTCTTCGAGCGGACGCACCGGGCCTTCAGCCATGGCTGCATCCGGGTGGAGGAGCCGGTGCGGCTCGCGGACTTCATGCTCCGGGGGCACGGGGGCTGGACGCGGGAGTCCCTGGCGGCGGCGATGGAGGCGGGTGGCGAGCCCCGGCGGGTAGTGCTGCCCGCGCCGGTGCCGGTGTACCTGCTCTATTGGACGGCCTTCGTGGACGCGGAGGGCCGGGTGCAGTTCCGGCCGGACCTCTACCGGAGGGATCCGGAGGTACGGCGGGCGCTGGCGCTGGAGACGCCGCGAGTGGCGGGCGAGTCGCCAGCGTCCTGCGGAGGGGTACGCGGTTAGCGCTTGCTCCAGCGGGCCGGGGTGCCGCGCACGTCGATGTGCACGAAGGGCCCGTGGACGCGGTTGGCGCGGTAGACGCCGTAGCCACCGATGAGCTCGGGCACGCGCTGCTCCACGCGGTCCACGGCACGGGCGAGTACCTCGGCGTCCTTCACGTCGACGCGCCCGTTGCCATCGAGGTCATCCATCTCCCCATCGCCATCATCATCGAGCCAGACATCGGCCGCGTCCCCGTAGGTGTGACGGCTGAACTTCGCGCGGCCGTTCTCACCGGGTCCGTTGTACTGGGGCGTGCGGAAGCCGCTCATCACATGGAGCCCCTTGGCGGGATGGCCCTGGGCGCGCAGCTCCTGGAGCACGAGCTCCAGCTTGTCCACCAGACGCAGGTCGAGCACGAGGTACTTGGGCCAGACATGGGCCTGATCCTTGGTGAGGAAGTGCCGGAGCTTGAAGTGCTCGGAGACGGCGAAGTCCTGGTTCTCGCGCGTGACCTCGATGAGGAGCTCGGGAGGGGCATAGCGGCCGGAGCGGCCAGCGGTGCGAGCCGGCCAGCGCCCGATGCGGTAGCCGTTGAGCTGCGTCTTCGAGCCGTCGAAATGAACGGGGGTGATGACGGCGTGCGGGCTGGTTTCCGTGCCCTGAGCGGAGGGAGAGAGCCGCCAGACGCCGGGCTGGGCCGGAGCCCTCCATCCCTCGTTGGAGATGGACGCGGGAGCCTGGGTGTTCGAGCCCAGCGCCAACCAGCGGGCCTCCTTCACGTCCTCGCGGACGGCGAAGTGGGGCTGGAGCGTCTCGCCGGGGGGCACGACGACGGCGCGCAGGGCACCGCTGTGGCCACGGGAGACCAGCTCGACGGGCGTGGACGGAGCCACGACAGGAGCGGGTTCGGCGGCCATGGCGTACTGAGCCACGAGGAGCAGCGCGGCGACGATGAACAGGATGGCTGAACGGCTGAGGGGCAGGCGGCTACGGGATGAATTCACGCGGACTCTGAGCAACTGGCCGAGAGGGGGAATTCCCCCGGCCTCCCTGGCTGGACTCCAGGGCAGGGTGGGTGCTCGAAAGGACTCGGAAAATGACATGGCCGGCGACTCCTCCTCGGGAGAGGGAGGAGACACCGGCCATATGTGACGGGTTCCCCGAGGGGAGCGTCCTGCCTCAGCGGATGACGGGGACGATCTCCTTCGTCCACTGGGCGATGTGATTGGAGGTGGTGATGTCCTGGAAGGGCAGCACGAGGGCGGGGTAGCTCGGGTCCTCACCGAGTGCCACCTTGTCCGGGTCCACGGCGGAGATCCACAGCAGCGTGCCGTTGGGGTTCTCATCTCCACCGGGGAGCGGGTTGCGCAGTCCGTACCGGCGGCTGGAGGAGAAGGTGAACCACTGCAGCCGCGAGTTCGGCTCCCGCGTGCGCTGGTAGAGGAAGGGCGCCCACTTGGGGAAGGAGCTGGTGAGGTTCGTTCCGGTGTCGCGCTTGCCGGGAGCATTCGCGCGGGCGAGCTCGATGAGCGGAGCCCCCGCCTCGGCCTTCACGGCGAAGAGCCGCGCGGAGGGATCGCTGTCCGCGTTGCAGTCCGTCCCGGAGGTGCCGCTCGGGCAGGTGGACTCATTGAAGAGGAGGAACGAGTTGTCGGGCGAGATGGCCGGGTAGTAGCGGTTCTTTCCGTCCACGGCGGGCGCGAGCGTTACCGGCGCGCTCCAGCCCGAGCCGGTGTGGCTGACCATCTGGATGGCGCCCTTGCCGAAGCGCTGGTTGGTGCCCTTCACCCCCATCATCACGAAGGCGATCTTCTGCCCGTCCGCGGACCAGTCCGGGTGGCTGACCGGGTTGGTGCTGCTGCCCGTGCCCGTGAGGCTCTGCGCCTTCTTGCCGTTGTTGCCGTCGAAGAGCATCAGGTTGAAGTCGGTGGCGCCCGAGTCCGCGTAGACGCCCACGTACTGCGAGCCATCCGGGTTCCACGACTCGAAGATGCTCTTGTCCGGAGAGCTGGCGCCCGCGTTGTAGGGGACGAGCAGCGTCTTGCTGGCCACGTCCATCAGCACGAGGCGCCCGGAGTTCTGGCCGTTGGCCTCGGCGACGAGCTTCTTCCCGTCGCGCGACAGCGCGTGGCAGCCGATGCACTCGCCGTTGGCGACCTCGGGACCGGCGAACTTCTCTCCCGTGAGCTGCGAGGCGCTCGAGAAGTCGAAGCGCATGATGGCCGAGCCGTTGGAGGTGGTCCAATAGTAGAGGCCGCCGGTGAGGTCATCGCGCGAGAAGGACACGGAGAGCGGCGTGGACGTGCCCACCTGCGCGCCCGCGTCGTTGGTGCCGCGCAGGGTGATGGAGACGGGCTCGCCGCCGCGGTTGGTCTGGGTGAGCCACAGCCAGGTGGCGTCATCCGGCCGGTAGATGCAGCCACCGTTCAGCGGCTGGGTGCAGCGCAGGTAGACCTTCAGGTCCGTGACGGCGTTCTGGAATGACAGCTCGAAGAGGGTGTTGCCGCTGCCCGGCAGGAAGTGGAGCTCCGCCCCGCGCATGTTGGGGGGCATGAGCACGCCGTCATTGGGGTAGACGAAGTCCGGCTTGCGCGTGTCACTGGGAGGGCCGGCGAAGGGGCCCGCCGGGTCCTCGGGCAGCGAGGTGGAGGCCGGATCCTTCACGCTCGCCTGGAGCTTCACGGACACCTGTGTCGTCCCGCGCACGCTGCCCGCGAGGGCGGAGATCGTCGTCACACCGCCCTGGTTCTTGTAGGTGGTGAAGGTGCTGCCCGAGAAGCCCCCGATGAAGCCGTTCTCCACCGAGAAGCGGACCCGTGTGGTGATGTCGCGCGTCCCGCCGCTGTCGAAGGTGCCGATGGCCTTGTAGGTGAGCGAGGCGGGAGTCTTCCCGGCCTCGATGAGGAGCATCTGATCCGCGGGCTCGACGCTGATGGACTTCAGCCCGGGGAGGGGCTCGCCACTGCCGGTGGTCCCACCGTCGGCCGATGGGCCGCCCGGGCCGTTACCTCCGTCGTCCTCGCATCCGGTGGAGGCGAGGAGGAGCACCGCGAGCAGGGTGGAGAGAAGAGCGGGAATGCGCATGGGGCGCATTCTGGCCATGAAAAACGAGAGGCCGGCAATCCCTCGGACGTCCGAGAAATTGCCGGCCTCACAGAGCGGCGGACCGGGTTCGAACCGGCGACCCCGAGCTTGGGAAGCTCGTGCTCTACCAGCTGAGCTACCACCGCGTCGCAAGCAGTCTCAAAGTAGGGGCCCGCACGCGGCTTGTCAACGAGAAGTGTCGAGGGGGCTATTCGCCCTCCTCAATGGTCAGCTGGTAGGCATCCTGGAAGTTGGCCTCGCGGTTGCGCGCGTCGCGGACCTCGAGCACGTAGACGCCGGGCTCGGCGCTGTAGCGGATGACTTCGGGCTGGTCCCCTCGGGCGCGATCGGACGTCTGCACGAGTGACAGCTTTCCGTCCTCGCCCAGGCGGTGCAGGTAGAGCCCCACGTCCACCTTGAGGATGCCCAGCAGCGTCACCTTGATGGGCGTGCGCACCGGCCGGTCCGAGAGGTCCAACCGGTAGTAGTCCACGTCCTTCAGCGGATAGACGGTGCCGCGCACCGCCTTGCCCGGGGTGAGGTCCATGGCGCGGTCCGCGGTGTTGTTGGGCTCGCGCTCCTGGCTGCCATCGTCCGGCACGGTGGTGACCGAGATGCGGTAGGGCTGGTCCGCGTTCTCGTAGTCGCGCACCCATTTGTTGTCCACCTTGCGCGAGGCGCTCTGCACCCGGAAGTAGCAGGAGCCCTGGCAGGCCACGTTGTTGAGGCGCTCGGGTTCCTTGATGGCGCCATCGTTGGCGCGCTGGAGCACCGTCTCCTTCTGGCCCTCGCCCTCGGGAGGCGCCACCACGGACAGCTCCAGGTCCATGCGCTCCACGCCGGACAGCTCCACCTTGGCGAGCACCGGCTCGGCCGTCTTCAGGACGAAGTTGTCCACGTCGCCCTTGGGCGAGAGGAAGCCTTCCTTGTAGCCGTACACCGGCAGGGTCGTGGCCTTGTACAGCTCGTCGTTGGGCTCCAGCTCCGCGTTGGCGCCAGCCTCCTCCTGCGTCACGGTGAGGGTGTACGGCTTCTCCGGGTTGAAGCCCCGCTTCGCCTCCTTGCCCGTGCCCACCCAGCCGCTCTTCACCACCACGTACACCACGCGATCGCTCGCCCTCACGCCAATGTTGCGCAGTGCATAGCCCTCGCCCTCCTTGCCCCTGGGCGTGACGAAGAGGGGCGCCTCCGCGGCCGACAGCACCGACAGCTCCGTGCGGACGCCCTCGATGCTGGTGAGCTCGATCTTCAGCGCCACCGAGGGGGGCTCCTCCGGCGCGGGCTGCAGGTCTCCCTGGCCGGGGACGGGCACGGGCACCTGGAATCCTCCGGGCTGCTGCGCCTGTGCACCGGCCGCGGCCGGGTCTCCCTCGGCGGCGGGAGCGTTGGCCGTGGCCTCGGGATTCGCGGCCGGTTCGGCGGGCGGGGTCTCCGTCCCCTCGGGCGCTGGAGGCTGGCCCTCGGTGGGGGGCGGCTGGGCGCCGGTGGGGTCCGCCGGGTTCGGCGTGGGGGCGGGAGCAGGGGGGGGAGCCGGAGGCGGCGTGGCGCCAGCGGGGGGCTCGGGCAGTTCCAGCCGGTACCAGTCCTCGTCGGCCGCGTGCCCGATGAAGCCGGACACCGCCTGGCCGAACTGCATCGGCGTGGCGTCCACGGCACGGTCATTGGGCTCGCGCTCCACGCCGTCCTCGGGCGAGTGGTAGCGCACCTCGAGCGTATAGGCGCCGCCGGTGCCCTTGCGGGCCGAGGCCACGCGCACCCAGCGCTCGCGCTCCACGTAGAGGTTGGGGAAGCGCTCCGGCTTGCCGTCGCCTCCGCTGTTGATGCTCGCGCTGCGGATGCCGGGGGCGTCGTACACCTCCAGCAACACGTCTCCGCCGGGGAGGCCGGTGACGCTGACGTCCGCCACGCGCGGGCTGGCGGGGACAAGCCGGTACCAGTCCTCGTCGGGCTTGGACGGATCCGCGCCCAGGCTGGCGCTCACCGTCGCGTCCCGGCCGAGGCTGAGGGCCTGCTCGGGCCGCTCGTTGGGCTCCTTCTCGTTCAGCAGCTCGGGCCCGGTGACGACCGGTCCGGCGTCCGCTACCTCGGTGTCCTTGTTGGAGCAACCGTTCGGGCAGCCGGCGAGCAGAAGTGCCCACGGCCACACCCACCCCAGACGTCGCATTCCGTTCCCTCTTGGCATTCGGGTGCCTACTCAATCCCCTGGCGCCCGGGTGTCAAGGTTCGCCAACAGACAAGCTGGCGCTTTCATCCCGGCACGGGAATCGAGGGAGGACGGAACTCAGGTGTTCCCGGCCCGTAGGTACGACGGGCCCGGAGGGGGTGGAGCGTGGAGGTGACGCCTTCGGGAGGGGAGCCTCAGCCGAGGGCGCTCTTCTTCTTCGCGCTGAAGTGGCGGAAGAAGTCGATGATCTCCTGCTCGGCGACCTTGGCGTCCGTGGCGTCGGCGAACTCCGACTCCAGGAACATGCCGCCGCAAGACTCGCAGGTATCGTAGTGAAGCGGGTGCTGACGGTCACCGCCGTCCACCCGGATCAGATCTACCTGGCACTCGGGGCACTGGCCGGTGAGAGCCTCCGCGTCGACCTTCCCGCCCTGGCTCTCCAGCCCGGGGAGGTTGTTGTGGAGGAGGATCCGGTTGAGATCCGCGACGTCGATCCACAGCCCGCCGCAATCTCCACACTTTCGCAACGTCTCATGGTCCCCTTCGAGATCGGCCATCTCGACGCTGCAACCGGGGCAATTCATGGGGCGGGTCATTCTCCTGTAGGGGGGAGCAGCGCTCCCGTTGGGGCGTCCCGGGGCAATTGGCCCCAGGGCGTTCAGGGAATGATAGGTCGCATGAATTTTCAGATGCAACCCAAGTGCTGCGATGTGTTCACACACGCAACCCTGGGAGCCCCCCAGGCCCGGGTTCAGGCCTTGACCCGGCGGATGTCTGCCCCCAGCTTGCGCAGCTTGCGCTCCAGGCGCTCGTAGCCCCGGTCCAGGTGGTAGATGCGGGCCACCTCCGTCTTGCCCTCGGCGCGCAGGCCGGCCAGCACGAGCGAGGCGCTGGCGCGCAGGTCGGTGGCCATGACGGGGGCTCCGGACAGCTTCTTGACGCCCTTCACCACGGCCGTGTGGCCCTGGATGGTGATGTCCGCCCCCATGCGGTGCAGCTCCGGCACGTGCATGAAGCGGTTCTCGAAGATGCTCTCCGAGATGACCGAGGTGCCGTTGGCCACCGTCATGAGGCCCATCAGCTGGGCCTGCATGTCCGTGGGGAAGCCGGGGTGCTCGGTCGTCTTCACATCCACCGAGTTGACGACCTTGGGTCCCTTCACCCGCAGGCCCTTCTCCTCGGCGGTGATGGTGCAGCCCGTCTCGCGCAGCTTGAGGATGACGGACTCGAGGTGCTCGGGCTGGGCGTGCTTCACCAGCACGTTACCGCCGGTGATGGCCGCCGCGACCATGAGCGTGCCGGCCTCGATGCGGTCCGGGAGGATGGCGTGATCCACCGGCTGGAGGGCGTCCACCCCGTCGATGGTGATGACGGAGGTGCCGGCGCCCTGGATGCGGGCGCCCATCTTGTTGAGCACCCGGGCGAGCTCCTCCACCTCGGGCTCGCGGGCGCAGTTCTCCAGCACGGTGCGGCCCTTGGCCAGCACGGCGGCCATCATCACGTTCTCCGTGCCCGTCACGGTGATGACGTCGAAGTTGACGGTGGCGCCCTTGAGCTGCCTGGCCCGGGCCTCGACGTAGCCCTCGGTGAGGGTGATGTCGGCGCCCAGGGCCTTGAGGCCCTTGAGGTGCTGGTCGATGGGGCGGGCCCCGATGGCGCAGCCGCCGGGCATGGACACGCGGGCGCGGCCGAAGCGGGCCACCAGGGGGCCGAGCACCAGCACGGAGGCGCGCATCGTCTTCACCAGGTCATACGGGGCCTCGGGGGTGATGGGCCCCTCGATGGCCACCTCGCATATGTCCTTCTGGCGGCCGGTGAGCCGGGCGGTGCCACAGCCCATGGTCTCCAGCACCTTGAGCATGGTGACCACGTCGGCCAGGTCCGGCACGTTGCGGTAGACGCTCTTGCCATCGGCCAGCAGCGCCGAGGCGAGAATGGGAAGCGCTGCGTTCTTCGCGCCCGACACGACCACCTCGCCCTGCAGCGGGTGGCCACCCTTCACGATGATCTTGTCCATCTGCTCCGTCTCACACCCGTGGCTAGACGGCCACGGGCTGTGTCCCAAATGCGAGGCGATCCCGCCGCTCCAGGTCCTTCTCCACCCGCGCGTCGGCGTAACCCGCGGCCTGGAGGAGGGCTTTCACGGCCTCGCCCTGCGTCTCGCCAATCTCCATTGCAAGCAGCCCGCCAGGTTTGAGGACGCGCCGGGCCCCCTCGATCACCTTGCGGATGAGCACCAGCCCGTCCGGTCCGCCGTCCAGCGCCATGTGGGGCTCGCGGCGCACCTCGGCCGACAACGTGGGGATCTCCGCCGAGGCGATGTAGGGCGGGTTGGAGGCCACCACATCGAAGCGGGCGTCCGGGGGGAGGGGGGCATACAGGTTGCCCTGTAGCACCGTCACCCGCTCGGCCACGCCGAGGGCCTGGGCATTCTCCCGGGCCAGCGCGCAGGCGTCCGCGGACAGATCCGTGGCCATCACGGTGGCCTGGGGACGCTCGGCCGCCAGGCTGATGGCGATACAGCCCGAGCCGGTGCACACGTCCAGGGCCAGTCCGGGGCCGTCCTTGGGCAGCTTGTGCAGGGCGGCTTCCACCAGCAGCTCGGTCTCCGGCCGGGGGATGAGCACCCGGGCGTCCACCTTGAAGGGGCGGTTGTAGAACTCCCGCACGCCGGTGAGGTACTGGGTGGGCTCGCCCGCCATGCGCCGCTCGATGAGGGCGCGGAAGGTGGCCAGCTCCGTCTTCTCCAGCGGCCGATCCAGGTCCACGTACAGGCGCACCCGGCTCGTCTTCAGCGCGTGGGCGAGCAGCACCTCGGTGGTGAGCCGGGGCGCGTCCACCCCGCGCTTCTCGAAGTGCTGGGTCGTCCAGGTGAGGATCTTGCGGACGGTCCAGTTCTCGCCGCTCATGCGCTCGCGCCGGGACCGCCGCCCATCTGCTGCTTGAGGGCCTCGGCCTGGTAGTGGGTGCGGCAGGCGGTGATGACGTCCTCGACCCCGCCGCCCATGATGGCCGGCAGGTTGTGCACCGTGAGGCCGATGCGGTGGTCCGTCAGCCGGTCCTGCGGGAAGTTGTAGGTGCGGATCTTCTCCGAGCGGTCGCCGGTGCCCACCTGGCCGCGGCGCATGGAGTCGCGCTCGTTGCGGATGCGCTCCTGTTCGATTTCGTAGAGCTTGGCGCGCAGCATGCGCTCGGCCATGGCCCGGTTCTTCGTCTGGCTCTTCTCCTGCTGGCACTTCACCACGATGCCGGAGGGCTTGTGGATGAGGCGCACCGCGGAGTCGGTGGTGTTCACGCTCTGGCCGCCGGAGCCCGTCGAGCGCATCACCTGCATCTCGATGTCCGCCGGGTTGAGCTTGATGTCCACGTCCTCGGCCTCGGGCATCACCGACACGGTGATGGTGGAGGTGTGGATGCGGCCCTGGGCCTCGGTGGCCGGCACGCGCTGCACCCGGTGCACGCCCGACTCGTACTTCAGGTGGCTGTAGACGCCGTCCCCCGCGAGCATGATGGAGACGTCCTTGACGCCGCCCACGCTGCCCGGGCTCATGTCCATGATGTCCGCCTTCCAGCCCTTGCGGTCGGCGTAGCGGAGGTACATCTGCATGACCTCCTCGGCGAACAGACCGGCCTCGTCGCCGCCGGCGCCGGCGCGAATCTCCAGGATGACGTTCTTGTCGTCATTGGGATCCTTGGGCAGCAGGAGGATCTTCAGCTCCGCTTCCATCTCGTCGCGCTGGGCCTTGAGGCCGGGCAGGGACTCGCGGGCGTAGGCCTTCTCGTCGGGGTCCGAGCTGCCGAGCCAGGCCTCGACCTCCTTGAGATCGGCGAGCACCTTGCGGTAGGCGCGGAAGGACTCCACCAGCTTCTCCAGGCCGGCGCGCTCCTTGGAGACCCGTTGCAGCTTCGCCGTGTCGGAGATGATGTCCGGGTTGGACAGGTCGGCGGTGAGTCGCTCGAACTTGCGCTCCACCTCTTCGAGTTTGTCAATCATCGGTCTGGGTGGGGGTTGTGCCCCGTTGTCCGGCCACAGGCAAGGCCGGACGGGGTCAAGAAATTCCGTGGACTTCCGGGCCGGGAGCGTGAAAAAAGGGCGGTTCGCTGCCGCCAGTGCCAATGCGGCCCACTTCCGCCTATACGGAGTACCAGAAGATGCCTGCCCAGAAGGGAAACCGCAGCAAGAAGAAGCTGTCCAATCGCGCTTCCACGAAGAAGGCGGCCCTCAAGCGCCGCCGCGCTCGCGAGCGCCGCAAGTAGTTCGCCGTCCGCCTCCTCCCCTGAGCTCCTGGGGAGGGGGCGAGTACCCGTCTCAAGCGCCGGACTCCCTCGGGGCGGACCCTCTCGGGGCAGCTTGACTCCTGCTTGCGCCCCCAGAAAGGCGGCGCGTACATTGCCCCGCGACTTCATGGCCAGGGAAAAGGACAACATCGCGCTCTCCGACGAGCACAACTCGCGTGGCATCGAACTGGCCGACCGCGGGTGGCTGGATGAGGCGATCAAGGAGTTCAAGAAGGCGATCGAGCTCGATCCCGACTCCGCCCACGCGCACGACAACCTCGCCACCGTCTACGCGGAGAAGAAGCTCTTCCGCGAGGCCCTCGGGGAGTACCTCACCGCGCTCAAGCTCGAGCCGGAGAGCCCCACCGCGCACTACAACCTCGCCTGCTTCCTGTCCTCCCACGCGGCCGAGATGGCCGTCACCGAGTACCGGGAGGCCATCGAGCTGGACCCCGAGTACCCGGACGCCCACCTCAACCTGGGCCTCACCTACGCGGACCAGGGCCGGATCGAGGAGGCCATGCGCGAGCTGCAGACGGCCATCGAGCTGGAGCCCCAGGACGCCTTCCCCCGGCACGAGCTCGCCGCGCTGCTCATGGACGAGGGGGACTACCGCTCGGCCATCACCCAGCTGAAGGAAGTGGTGCGGCTGGAGGCGGACAACTTCGAGGCCCACCTGGATCTGGGCATCTGCTACGCCCAGAAGGGCTTCTACGCCGAGGCCGAGCGCTCCTACGAGAAGGCGCGCGCCCTCAACGCGGACGATCTGCTGCTCAACTACAACCTGGCCGCCCTGTACGCCCTCTGGAGCCGGCGGGCCGAAGCGTTGTCCTATCTGCAGAAGGCCGTGGCCGCGGATCGACAGAAAGTGCAGGGTTGGCTGGCCACGGATACGATGTTCGACGCGCTGAAGGGCGACCCCGAGTTCGAGGCGCTCTTCTGAGCGTCTGAGCTCTCTCTATGGAATGGGTCTTCCTCGGGCTGGCGATCCTGCTGGTCTTCGCGAACGGGTTCTTCGTGGCGACGGAGTTCGCCATCGTGAAGGTCCGCCAGACACGCCTCCAGGCGCTGGTGGACGAGGGCCGGCCGGGTGCTGGCGCCGCCCTGAAGATGGTGGAGAAGTTGGACGCCTACCTCTCCGCCACGCAGTTCGGCATCACGCTCGCGTCACTGGGGCTGGGCTGGCTGGGTGAGCCGGCGTTCGCCCACCTGCTGGAGCCGGTGCTGACGCGCGTGGTGCCGGAGGCGGCGGGGCCCACGCTGGCGCATACGCTGGCGGTGGCCATCGCCTTCGCCATCATCACCTTCCTGCACATCGTGGTGGGGGAGTTGGCGCCCAAGAGCTTCGCCATCCAGCGCGCCGAGGACACGACGCTGGGGGTGGCCCTGCCCATGCGGCTCTTCTACTTCGTCTTCTATCCGGCCATCTGGCTCCTCAACGGCGTGGCGGCGTGGTTGCTGAGGGTGGCCGGGCTGCACGGCGCGCACGAGTCGCAGGAGGCCCACAGCGAGGAGGAGCTGCGCGTCATCCTCCACAGCTCGGCGGAGGCGGGTGCCATCACCACGGCGCGCGCGGAGCTGCTGGAGCGCTCGCTGGAGATGGCCCAGAAGACGGCCCGCCAGGTGATGGTGCCGCGCAACCAGGTGAAGTTCCTGGACGTGGAGGAGCCCCTGGACAAGTGCGTCGCGGACGCGCGCGCGGCCGGCCACACGTGGCTGCCGGTGGCCCGGGGCAACATGGACGAGGTGGAGGGGGTGGTGAACGTGAAGGACCTCTTCTTCCTCCTCTCCAAGGGCGAGCTGCGCAGCCTGGCCCAGGTGCAGCGCCCGGTGCTCTACATCCCGGAGCATGTGACGCTCGAGCAGCTGCTCACCGAGTTCCGCCGCCGCCGCCGGCAGATCGCCCTGGTGGTGGACGAGCACGGTGGAACCTCGGGGCTCGTCACGCTCGCGGACGTGGTGGCCGAGGTGGTGGGCGACGTGGCCGAGCTGGGCCGGCGGGTGGACGAGGTGCGCGCCCTGCCGGGCGGCCGCTTCGAGCTGCCGGGCACCGCCCAGTTGGATGACCTGGAGGACCGCCTGGACGTCTCGTTCGAGGTCGACGACGAGGACGTCGAGGTGACGACGATCGCCGGCTACATCATGGCCCGGCTGGGACGCATCCCCGAGAAGGGGGACTCGCTCAAGCTGGACATGTGGCGCATCCAGGTGGAGGAGGTGGAGGGGCCGCGCGTGGTGCGGGTGACCGTCGAGCCCCAGGCCAGCCCCAAGCCCCCGGTGACGGCGGCGGTGCCCGAGGCCTCCTGAGCCGTCCTGCCCGGCTCAGCCGAAGTTGTAGGCGAAGTCGGCCCAGGGGATGGATTGCCGCTGAGCGTGGCGATGATGTTGCTGAGCGGCCCGCACAAGCGCCCGGGCCGACTGCGCACGTGGACGCTCGTGGGAGCCGACCTTCGATGTTCGGACCTGTAGCAGGACGTAACGTGAAGAGGGCCATGTCAGACCGGCCTGCTATGCCGCGAGCGCTCACACGAGGAGCGAGTGAGCAGGCAGGGGCCTGAGCCCAGGTCGCCTGTGGAATCAGTTGAGGAAGGGTAGGGTCTGTTCTCGCCCTGACAGCCCCCTGTCCGCCAGGCCGGTGGGCGCCATGCTTGCCTGCTCGCATAGTGTCACGCATGGCAGGGTCATGCTTGATCGGCTGAGATCCAGCGTGCTACTCGTCTGATCGCTCCGAGGCCGATTTTTCGGCCTCCGGAACGCTTTTCCGCCCGCTCGCCCACCACTCGGGAGCACGTTTCACATGCGAATCAAGCGCCTGGATATCACCGGCTTCAAATCGTTCATGGAGCGCAGCGTCTTCACGTTCGATGACGGCGTGACGGGCATCGTCGGCCCCAACGGCTGCGGCAAGTCCAACGTGGTGGACTCCATCCGCTGGGTGATGGGCGAGCAGAGCGCCAAGAACCTCCGTGGCCGCGGCATGGAGGACGTCATCTTCAACGGCTCGGAGTCCAAGCCGCCCCTGTCCATGTCCGAGGTGTCCCTCACCTTCCACGTGGACGAGACGGACGTGCTCCCGGCCCACCTCTCGGGCCTGCCGGAAGTCACCGTGACGCGCCGCCTCTTCCGCAGCGGCGAGTCCGAGTACCTCATCAACAAGACCACCTGCCGCCTGCTGGACATCACCGAGCTCTTCCTCGGCACCGGCGTGGGCACCAAGGCCTACTCCATCATCGAGCAGGGCCGCGTGGGCCTCATCGTCTCCAGCAAGCCCGAGGACCGGCGCAACCTGATTGAAGAGGCCGCCGGCGTCACCAAGTACAAGTCCCGCCGCAAGGCCGCCGAGCGCAAGCTGGAGGCCACCCAGGCCAACCTCCTGCGCGTCACCGACATCACCAGCGAGCTCGAGCGCCGCATCGAGAGCCTGTCGCGCCAGGCCAAGAAGGCCGAGAAGTACAAGAAGCTCAAGGCGCGCATGCGGGAGATCGATCTGCACTCGGCCTCGCACCGCTTCCTGGCGCTGCACGCCGAGTCCAAGGTGTCGGTGGAGAAGCTCAACAGCCTGGGCGGCGAGGAGCGCGAGAACCTCGAGAAGATGCGCGAGCTGGAGCTGGTCATCACCAACCGCCGCACCGCGCTGGAGAGCGAGACCGAGGCCCTGCAGAAGCTCTCCGCCGAGGTGCACACCCTGGAGAGCAACGTGCAGCGCGCGGACCAGGACCTGGCCTACTGGCGCAAGGACCTGGAGGAGACGAGCGCCCGGGTGGCGCAGTCCGAGACCGAGCTGCACAACGTCCGCTCCCGCCAGTCCGAGCTGGCCGAGACCATGGCCTCCCGCGAGTCCGAGCTGAGCAACATCGCTGGCTCGTGGAAGGAGGACGAGGTCGCCATGAAGGTGGCGCAGGAGGAGCTGCGCCGGGTGAGCCAGCTGCAGGCGGAGATCTCCCTGCGCCTGGAGCAGGAGCGGGCCGCCGTCGTCACCGTGGCGAGCCGCCTGGCCAACCACGAGAGCAACCTCGTCAACCTGGCCCGCCAGAAGACGGACCTGGAGTCCCGCCGCGCCCGCAACCGCGCCGAGGCGGATGCGCTGCGCGAGCAGGAGAAGCAGCTCGAGGACGCGCGCCAGAACGTGGCCCGCCGGGTGGAGGACAGCCGCCACCTGTCGCTGGAGCTCGCCGAGCGCAAGGGCCACGAGGAAGAGGCCCTGATGCGCACGCGCCAGGCCTTCATGGAGAACGAGGTCCAGGTCATCGGCCTGCGCGAGGAGCTGAGCGACAAGCGCAGCCGGCTGGCCTCCCTGGAGGCGCTCCAGAAGGACTACGAGGGCTTCGACAAGGGCGTGCGCGCGGTGATGGTGCGCGCCGGTGAGGACGCCCGGCAGCAGGGCATCTTCGGCCTCGTGGCGGACGTCATCTCCACCACGCCGCGCTACGAGCGCGCGGTGGAGGCCGTGCTCGGTGAGCGGCTGCAGCACGTCGTCGTGGAGAGCCGCGACAAGGGCGTGGAGTTGGTGGAGTACCTCAAGTCCGCCCTCGAGGGCCGCGGCAGCTTCCTGCCGGTGCCCGCCCCCGAGCGCGTGCCCTCCGCCGTGCAGCCGGACGTGTCCCGTTCCGGCGTGCTGGCCCGGGCCCTCGACGAGGTGACGTGCGAGGAGGCCCTCGAGCCCGTGGTGCGGTTGCTGCTCGGGGACGTGGTCATCGTGGAGGACCTGGCCGTGGCCAGGGCGTACTCCGAGGCCGAGGGCTCCACGTGCACGCTCGTCACCCTGGACGGTGAGGTGTTCCGCCCGGACGGCACCATCACCGGCGGCGAGCGCGAGGGCGTCGCCGTGGGCGCCCTGCAGAAGAAGCGGGAGATCGTCGAGCTGGCCTCCGAGGTGGCCCGGGTCGAGGAGCGCTACAACGAGATCCTCACCCGGCATTACACCCTGCAGAAGCAGATGGGGGACACGGAGGACGTCCTCAAGGGGCTGGCGAAGAACGTGCACGCCGAGGAGCTGAGCCTCGCCAGCCAGGAGAAGGACCTGCACAAGGCGAGCGAGGACCTGGCGCGGGTGCGCGACCGGCTCCGGGCGCTGGACGCCGACGAGGCTCAGCTCACGCAGATGTACGACGGGCTGGCGCACGAGGAGGAGAACAGCCGGGGCGAGGTGGCGCACGGCCAGGCGGACCGCGAGGCGCGCGAGGAGCGCGTGAAGCAGCTGGTGGGCGAGCTGGAGTCGCTCAAGCAGCGCGCCGAGACGGCCACGAACAACCTCACCACCCTGAAGGTGAAGGTGGCCGCCGGTGGCGAGCGCGGCGACGCCGCCCGCAAGGAGCTGGAGAGCCTGCTGGCCCAGAAGGAGGAGATGGCCAACCGGGTGCGCAAGCTGGAGTCCACGGTGCGCGAGGGCTCGGCGCGGGTGGAGGAGTTCCAGCGCCGCATCGCCGAGACGGAGGCCGAGCGCGCCAAGAAGGCCGAGGACCTGGCGGTGACGGCTGGCGTGCTGGAGTCGCGGCGCACGGCGCACGGCACGGCCTCCGCCGAGGTGCGCGAGCAGGACAACGCGCTGCGTGAGCTGCGCACGAAGCTGGAGGGCCTCACCCAGGGCTTGTCGCAGATCACCCTGCGCGAGCGGGAGATCGCCCTGGAGCTGGAGCACCTGGTGGCGGGCATCCGCGAGCGGCACGGAGCGGAGCTGCAGGAGGAGGTGCACAAGTACCACCTGCTGCCGTCGCTGAGCGAGGAGTCGGAGCAGGAGCTGAAGGATCTGCGCGCGCAGGTGGAGAAGATGGGGGAGATCAACCTCACGGCCATCGACGAGCACGCGGAGCTGACGAGCCGCTCGGAGTTCATGCTGACGCAGAAGAAGGACCTGTCCGAGTCGATGGAGAAGCTGCAGGAGGCCATCCGGCGCATCGACGCGTCGAGCCGGGAGCGCTTCAAGCAGACGTTCGACATCGTGAACGAGAAGTTCCAGGCCATCTTCCCGCGGCTGTTCGGCGGCGGCCGGGCGAGCCTCGTGCTGACGAACGAAGGGCAGGGGGGAGAGCCGGGCGTGGAGATCGTGGCGCAGCCGCCGGGCAAGAAGCTGCAGAGCATGAATCTGCTGTCGGGCGGCGAGAAGGCGCTGACGGCGGTGGCGCTCATCTTCGCCATCTTCCTCATCAAGCCCACGCCCTTCTGCCTCCTGGACGAGGTCGACGCCCCGTTGGATGAGGGCAACGTGGGCCGCTACAACGACATGGTGAAGGAGATGAGCAAGCAGTCGCAGTTCATCCTCATCACGCACAACAAGCGGACCATGGAAGTGGCGGACACGCTGTACGGCGTGACGATGGAGGAGCCGGGCATCTCCAAGCTGGTGAGCGTGAAGCTGCGCGAGGCCAAGGCGGCCAACGACAACATCACCGCGGCGTAACTCCCGCGGCCCACCACCCCAGCCGTCAGAACCACCCCTCTCCCCTCGGGAGAGGGACGGGGTGAGGGTATCCGGCTCCCGGATTCCCCTCTGTGAGAAGGCGCGGAACCTGACTCCAGGTCCCGCGCCTTCTCCGTTTCAGGACACACGCTCGGCGGGCTTCACTTCCCTCGCCGTTTGGCGCGCGTGTGCTCCCACCCCATCACGCTCAGGGTTCGCTCGTGACGGCGTTGTTCGCGTTGCGCGGCGGGACTCGACTGCCGGGCCTGCCAGGCCTGCTCGCGCCGCAGCTTCTCGTAGCTGGCGAGCCGCTCCTTCGAGAGCACTCCGGTCTCGAGGGCGGTGCGAACCGCGCATCCAGGCTCGCGCTGGTGGGTGCAATCCCGGAAGTGGCAGCCCTCGGCCAGCTCGAGGATGTCCGCGAAGGCATGCTCGAGCCCTTCCTCCTCGCCCCACAGCCCGAGCTCGCGCATGCCGGGCCCATCGATGAGCAGCCCGCCGTGAGGCAGCACGAACAGCTCCCGGTGGGTGGTGGTGTGGCGGCCCCTGTCGTCCTCGGCGCTGACGGCCTGGGTCGCCAGACGCGCTTCGCCCAACAGGTGGTTGACGAGGGTGGACTTGCCCACGCCCGAGGAGCCGAGCAGCGCGCCCGTCCTACCGGCCGGGAGCTGTGCTCGCAGCGCCTCGAGCCCCTCTCCGGTGTACGTGCTCAGCGCGAGGACGGTCACGCCGGGGGAGAGTGCCTGGACTTCGAGCACCCGGGTAGCCACTTCCGGCTCGAGGTCCGCCTTGCTGAGCACGACCACGGGTGTGGCTCCGCTGTTCCACGCGAGGGTGAGCGCCCGTTCGATGCGGCGGGGGTTGTAGTTGCCATCCAACCCCGTCACGAGGAACACCACGTCGAGGTTGGCGGCGATGGGTTGGGCCGCGTGCTCCTGGCCCGCTTCGCGCCGCATGAGGACGCCACTACGGGGGAGGACGGCATGGATGAGGGCCTCGCCCTCGCCGGGAGGGAGTCTCAGGGCGACCCAGTCTCCGATGGTGGGCAGGGCCTCGGCGCCGGGCGCGTGGTGGAGGACCCGTCCCGAGGGCCGCGCGAGCACGGTCCTCTCGGAAGTCTGGAGGGTGAGCAGTCCGCGTTCCTGGCGCACGACGCGCCCGGGGACGAGGGGAGGAGAGGTCTGGGTGAAGAGCTGGGAGAAAGCGTGGGCGAGGTCGGGACCCCAACCGAGGGATTCGAGGAACACTGGGAAGAACTCCGGGCAGAGCGGTGCCTGCGGCGCACCTGGGGATTCAAGGGCGCCCAGCAAGGAGCGGAACCACGCTGCGTCGGATCTTCGGCCGGCTAGGCGGCCCGCGCCTCCTGGGCGAACAGGGCGTCAACCACGGCAAGATCAATGGGAGCGTTCATGGTTGCCTCCGGGGACTCGTGGGGCGGCGTCCCTCGCCACCCGTGACCTGTATTCTGAACCACCGCTGGCCTCTGGACAATCCTCGGTTGCCATGGCTTCGGAGTGAGGTCTGGTAGAACCGCCCCATGCGCAAGCGCACGCTCGCGGCGGTTGTGGCCCTGGGGCTGGGTTTCGGGCTGCTGCTCCTCTCCCTCCACTCGCGAGAGGCCCAGACACCCTCCGGTGACACCCGGGCCATGGCCTCCGCCCCGCGACGGACGGAGCGCGTGTTCCGCCCCGAGCGCTCCGGGGAACCGGAGACTCGCGCCACCCCGGAGGAGGCCGGCACCCCGCCGCTCGAGCACCGCGCCACCGAGGCCGATGGCGTTTTGCTGGTGGAGGTGTTCGCGAAGGAGCGGCCCGTGCCGGGTGCCAGCGTGCGGTTGTACTGGCGAGGACCTCGCGACCCCAACCTGGGAGAGGCGACGTGGCGTCTGGCGGGCTCGGGCTCCACGGATGCGCGAGGACATGTGCGGCTTCCCTCGCGGCCCGGGAGCTACCTGGTGACCGCTCGGGCCCCGGGTCTGGCCACGCAATCACGTGACGTGATGCGCCCCCAGGGCGAGGCCCTCACACGCCTGCGGCTGACGTTCGAGGCAGGACACAGCCTCTCCGGGCGTACCGTGGTGAAGAGCACCGGCGAGCCCCTGCCCCTGGTGGAACTCTCCCTCATCGCCCATGGACGCAAGCTGAAGCCGTGGGAGGACGTGGAGGCGCCGCTCGAGGAGCGGATCTTCGCCCACAGTGATGCCCGGGGCTCCTTCCGGGTGGAAGGGCTGGCCGCCGGCACCTGGATGCTGCGCGCCGAGGCGCCGGGACACGGACCGGAGCTGCTGAGCGAGGTGCGCATCCCCGCGGAGGGGCCGCTGGAGATCGCCCTTTCCCGGGCGGGCATCATCGAGGGCTTCGTCATGGATGCCGAGGGCCGGCCCGCGCCGGGCGCCGAGGTACGGGTCAGTGGCGGCGTCACCCAGTTGGTGGTCACCACGGGGCAGGGCGGTGGCTTCTCCGCGGAGGTGGAGGCCGGGGCGCATACGGTGTCCGCGCGCCGGGGGGACGAGGCGGGCGCGCTGGGCACGCCGGTGGTGGTGGCCGCTGGAGGGACGGTGCGGGACGTGCGGGTGCGACTCGGCGCGAGCGCGCTCATCGAGGGCCGGGTGGTGGCTCGTGCGAGCCAGGCGCCCGTGGTGGGCGCCACCGTGGACATCAGCCCCGCGGGTGCCAATGGGGACTCGGGCCGCGCGGTGACGGATGCGGAGGGCCGCTTCACCGTGGAGGGCCTCGCTCCCGGCCTCTACGACGGGGTGGTGGCCGCCAAGGGCTTCTCCGAGGCCATCCGGCAGGGACTGACGCTGGCACCCGGCGAGCGTTTCCTCGTGGAATTCGAGCTGGCGGGCACGGGGGCGGTGGAGGGCACGGTACGGGATGTGGCGGGCCAGCCCCTCGCGGGTGTGGGGGTGGTGGTCAGCGATCGCTGGGCGCCCGAGGGGCTGAGCAGCACCCCTACCGAGGCCCGCACCAACGCCGAAGGGCATTACCGGCTGGAAGGCCTCGCCTCGGGACGGGTGGCTCTCTTCGCGCATCGCGAGGGGGCGTCGGCCGGGCAGGGCCACTCCTTGTTCCTCGAGGAGGGACGCACGGCACGGGCGGACTTCACCCTCGAGGAGACGGGCACGCTGGAGGGCGTGGTCCGCCTGGCCTCGGGCCGGTGGCCCGACAAACCGGTCCAGGTGTACGCCTACCCGGAGCGTTCGGGCATCCTCACCGATGGGGACAGCGGAACCGCCGAGGTGGGGAGCGCGGGCACCTTCCGCATGCAGCTTCCTCCGGGCCCCTATGAGCTCATGGCGGGGGACCCGGAGGATGACGGCCTCGCTCAGCGCCAGCCGGTGACGGTGTCCGTGGAGCCGGGGAAGACGGTCCGGGTGGAGCTGACGCTCGAGGCACCCGAGCACACGCGGAACCTGCTTCGCGGGCGCGTGCTCGAGCCGGATGGCTCGCCTTCGCCCTCGGCCATGGTCATCGGACAGGGCCCCACGGATCTGGACATGCCGCACTTCTGGGCGCGCTCGGATGTGGAGGGACGCTTCCAGCACGCCATCTCGGAAGGGGCCACCCTCATGGTGCGCGCGAGCAACGGCGGGCGCGTCGGCCAGGTCCAGGAGGCGAGGGCCGGACAGGAGGTGGTGGTGAGGCTTCAGCCCGCGGCCTCGCTCCGTGGCCGCGTGGTGCGCGCCAACGGCGCTCCCGTGCGAGGCTTCACCCTCAGCGTGCTACCGCGAGAGCCTGGCTCGTCCCCGTGGATGTGGAGCGATCAGGAGTTCCCCGCGGAGCGCTTCGAGGTGAAGGACGTACCGGGCGAGCGCGTGAAGGTGGAGGCTCGCTCGCGGGATGGGGCTCGGGGCAAGGCGGAGGTCACGCTGGCGCCCGGTGCGAGCGCCGAGGTGGAGATCCTCCTGGGCGACATGGCCCGCCTCAGCGGCCGGGCCGTGGACATGACGACAGGTGCCCCGCTGGCGGGTGCGTCCGTCTTCGTCTCGGTGGACCTGTCCTCCCGGTTCCATGCGGTCTCGGGGGCCGATGGCCGCTTCCTCGTCGAGGGCCTGCCCGCGGGCAATCACACGCTGTTCATCTTCAGTCTGCAGGGAGCCCGGGAGGACCGTACGGTGGCGCTGGTGGCGGGCCAGTCGCTCGAACTCGGCGACGTGCCCGTCGGCGCCTCCGCACCGTGAAAAGACAGAAGGCGCGGAACCCGTCGGGAGGGCGCCGCGCCTTCGTCATGCCGGGCCCGTCACCAGGCCCCGGGGGTCACTTGTAGCTGACCTTCGGGCAGGCGCCCTGGTCGGCCTTGAGGCGCTCCTGGGCGCTCGTCACGTCCTGCTCGGTGGCGGTGACGGACTCCTGCAGCTTGCCCTCCAGCTCACCCCAGGCCGCGTCCTTGGCCTTGAGCTCCTGGACGTTGGCCAGCGACTGCTGCTCGGCCTGCAGCTGCGCGGACAGCGCGTCCACCGACGCCTTGGAGGCCTCGACGAGCGCGTTGCACTTGCTGGTCAGCTCCGGCAGCAGATCGTACTGCTTCCTCTGCGGCGTCTTCTGGAACCTGGCGATGACCGCCTCGTAGATCTCCGCGGCGGTGGCGCGGGCGCCAAAGGCCATGGCCGTGTTGGCGGCGCGCTGATTGCGCAGCAGATCCAGCTGGTAGAAGCGCAGCTCGGGCGACATGTCCGCCGACATCTCGGCGGCCTGCGAGTGGAAGTGGGTGAAGCGGTAGGGGAACTTGAGCTCCGTCACCTCGATGTTGGCCGGCAGGGCCATCATCTTGGCCTGGAGGCAGGCGGTGAGCTGGTCACCCTCGGGGGTGCCCACGGGATCGAAGACGATCTCCGCCGGGGTCGGCGTGCCCTTCTTCAGGTCCACCGTGGCCTTGAGCTGCGGGGGAATCTTCGTGCCGAAGGGGGCGTAGCACTCGCACCAGGAGTCCTGCGCGAGCCGCACGGTGCCCGAGAAGTCCGAGCCCGGGTTGATGCCGAACTTGACGCTGGCGCTGCCGCCCACCTCGTGGACGAAGGTGCTCTCGGACGTCACCGGCTGGGCGCCCGCGGGCAGGGCGGTGAGCGGCACGCGCGTGTCCACCACCTTCTGGATGCACGCGGTGCCCTCGGGGGTGAGGTTCTCCCCGGTGATGGCGTGGGTGCCGCCCTGCTCATTGATGGTGGTCTTCACCACCACGCGGGTGGTCTCCGCCTCACCGCGGGACTTGGGGTCCACCAGGCACTCCATCACCTCGGGACGGGTGAGCAGGAGCGCGCCCACGAGGACGCCCTCGTTGGGGGGCTGGGGCAGGGTGAGGGCCTTGGGCTGGCACACCGCCACGTCGAAGGGCGGCTGGTTGGTGATGCGCATCCGCTCCTCGGTGGTGGTCGGGCCCTGCGGCTTCTTCTGGGCCTCCTGCATGCCGGCGCAGCCGGTGACGGCGAGGACGGAGGCGATGGCGATACGGCGCATCATCTTGGGAAACTCCCTTGGGGTTGGGGAAAAGCGAGGGCCTATTTATCAAGACCCTCGGCATTCTTGAGATCCTTCAACCGCAGCCCGTTCTTCTTCAGCAGGCGGTAGAGGCTCTGCATGGACAGGCCGGTGTGCTGCTCGGCCGTCTTCATGTCGAAGTTGGACACGCGCATGACCTCGGCGAAGTAGAGGCGCTCGAAGTCCGCCACCACCCGATCCTTGGCCTCGTGGTAGGGCATGCCGGTGACGAGCGCGGCCACGCTGGTGGTGGGCTGCTGGCCCTCCTCCTTGTGCTCGGGCTGGGCCATGAAGTCCAGCCAGCTGACGTTGCCCGTCTCCTGCATGAGCGCGCCGCGCTCCAGCACGTTGCGCAGCTCGCGCACGTTGCCCGGCCAGTCATAGCCCTCGAAGAGGGCGAGCGTCTGGGGGGTGAGCTCGAAGGAGGACTTGAGGCCGCGCAGCAGGGACTGGGCGAGCGCGGGGATGTCCTCGCGCCGGGTGCGCAGCGGGGGCAGGCGCACGCGCGCCACCGCCAGCCGGTAGTAGAGGTCCGCCCGGAAGCGGCCCTGGCGCACGTCCTCCTCGAGGTTGCGGTGCGTGGAGGCGATGACGCGCACGTCCACCGGCACCGGCGCCCCGTCCAGCGAAGGCACCTCGCGCGACTCCAGCACGCGCAGCAGCTTGGGCTGCAGGGACAGCGGCAGCTCGCCCACCTCGTCCAGGAAGAGGGTGCCGCCCTGGGCCGCCTCGAAGACGCCCTTGCCGGCCTCATCGCCGTTGGAGCGCAGGCCGCCGAACAGCTCGCGCTCGGCCTTCTCCTCGGTGATGAGGTTGCAGTCCACCACCTTGAAGGGGCCATGCCGCCGCCGCGAGTGCTCGTGCACCGCGCGCGCCGCCAGTTCCTTGCCGGTGCCCGTCTCGCCCTCGAGCAGGAGGTTCATGTCCTCCCGGGCGATGCCCCGCAGCTGCGCGAAGACGACGCGCATCTTCTCCGAGGAGGCCACCAGGGCGCCAAAGGCATCCGCTCCGCCCGTCACCTCCACCTCGGTGGCGCGCGCCTCCTGCTTGATGGCCAGCTTCGTCTTGCCCAGCATCACCTTGTCACCCGGCTGCAACAGCGCCTGCATCACCTGATGGCCGTCCAGGAAGGTGCCGTTGCGGCTCCCCAGGTCGCGCACGATGATGCCCTTGCTCGTGCGCTCCAGCTCGATGTGCCGGCGGCTCACCGTCTGGTCGCTCAGCACCAGATCGCTCGCCGCATCCGAGCCCACGCGCAGCAGCGCATCCTGCGTGGTGACCTTCTTGCCCTTGTCCGGGCCGGCCACCACCTCCACCGTCCAGTCACGCACCTGGATCCGTGTCGAGCGCCCCTCGGGGCTCTGTACGGTCTGGGTGACATCCGGCCTGTCGTCGATCATTGGCGTAGACCCTCCACCCGGGGCGGCGGACTGGGTACTTCCGCCAGCGTCGCGGGAGTTTCCTGTTTATGGGGCTAATACGGCGGGAGCAAGCGTTAGTGTCTGACCGTATGGGCCGCGGCATCAGGGCGGCTGTAAAAAAGAAGCGGCCCGGGAGGTCCAGAGCCCTCCCGGGCGTGCGTGCTTCTTCGGGGCTCCGGGCCCACTAATACCGGGCGGGTGAATCGCTGGCCGGGAAGGACTCCTTGGACTCCTCGTCCACGATGTCATCCGACTCGTTGCCGCCGGATTTCACCTGGGCGTTGGTCGGTGCGCCGGCCGAGCGGCTGGCCTTCTTCGTGCCCTTGGCCTCCATCTTCTTGCCGCTGCTGACGCCCGTGTCCGCGCCGCGCTTCACGCCCTCGGTCCGGGCCAGCCGCGCGCCCAGCAGGTTCTTCGCGCGCTCGGCCAGGTCCTTCTGGGCCTCCTGGTAGTCCCGGAAGAAGTCCACCAGCTCCCGGTCACCGCTCTGCTCGGCGTCCTGGATGTACTGGCCGATGTCCGAGGCGCCCTTGAGACAGTGGTAGAGCACGCTGATGACGTCGTAGTTCTCGTCCTTGGTCCCCGTGGCCTGTTCCCCTGTCTCTGCCATCGTCTACCTCCGTGTATGAGCCGTTGCTCCGGGCAACCTGCGCACGGGGGATGGGAGACGCCCGGGGAGCACGGCTGGCCGCCTGCTCCCGGGGAACGCGGCCGGGACTCAGGCCTGGAGCATCGGCTCGAGCCGACCCTCGCTCTCCAGCCGGGCGAGATCCGAGTAGCCGCCCACGTGGGTGTCGCCAATCCAGATTTGCGGCACGGTCCGCTGGCCGCCGCTCATCTCCACCAGCTTCGAGCGCATCTCGTCGTCGCCGGTGACGTCCAACTCCTCGTACTTCACGCCCTTGCGCGTCAGCAGGTCCTTGGCCCGGACGCAGTAGCCGCAGTAGGTGGTGGTGTAGATTTTCACGGGCTTCACGCGTGTCCTCCTCGAGTCTTCCTCCAAACTAAGGGGGTGGGGGACGCCACGCCACCCGGCGCATGCCCGGTTCCCTGAAACGCGAACGGCCCCCGGCTCCACGAGGGAACCGGAGGCCGTCACTGGAGGCTCTCACGAGACACACCGGAGCGCGGGAGGCACCCGCGCTCCAGGGCCCGGGGGCGACTACATGCCCATGCCGCCCATACCACCCATGCCGCCCATGCCGCCCATACCACCGCCGGCCGGCATCTCCTTCTCCTCCTTCGGGCGCTCGGCCACCATCGCCTCGGTGGTCAGCATGAGGGAGGCAACGGAGGCCGCGTTCTGCAGCGCGTAGCGGCTCACCTTGGCCGGGTCGATCACGCCGGCGGCCAGCAGGTCCTCGTAGACGCTGGTGGCGGCGTTGAAGCCGAACGAGCCAGTGCCTTCCTTGACCTTGTTCACGATGACGCTGCCCTCGAGGCCGCCGTTGCCGACGATCTGGCGCAGCGGCTCCTCGACGGCGCGGCGGATGATGTCCACGCCGAACTTCTCACCGGCCTCCACCTTGAGGGTGTCCAGGGCCTTGGAGCAGCGCAGCAGGGCCACGCCACCGCCAGGGACCACGCCCTCCTCCACGGCGGCGCGCGTCGCGTTGAGCGCGTCCTCGACGCGAGCCTTCTTCTCCTTCATCTCGGTCTCGGTCGCGGCGCCCACGTTGATGACGGCCACGCCGCCCACCAGCTTCGCCAGACGCTCCTGGAGCTTCTCGCGATCGTAGTCGCTGGTGGTCTCCTCGATCTGGGCGCGGATCTGCTTCACGCGCGCCTCGATGTCCTTCTGCGCGCCCGCACCGTCGACGATGGTGGTGTTGTCCTTGTCGATGGTGATGCGCTTGGCCTTGCCCAGATCCTGGAGCGTCAGCGTCTCCATCTTGATGCCCAGATCCTCGGCGATCATCCGGCCGCCCGTCAGGGTGGCGATGTCCTCGAGCATGGCCTTGCGGCGGTCACCGAAGCCCGGCGCCTTCACCGCGGCCACGTTCAGCACGCCACGGATCTTGTTCACCACCAGGGTGGCCAGCGCCTCGCCCTCGATGTCCTCGGCGATGATCAGCAGCGGCTTGCCGGAGCGGGCCACCTGCTCGAGGATGGGCAGCATGTCCTTCATCGAGGAGATCTTCTTCTCGTTGATGAGGATGAGGCAGTCGTTGAGGACGACCTCCATGCGCTCCGGGTCCGTCACGAAGTACGGGGAGAGGTAGCCGCGGTCGAACTGCATGCCCTCGACCACGTCCAGGGTGGTGTCCAGGCCCTTGGCCTCCTCCACCGTGATGACGCCCTCCTTGCCGACCTTCTCCATCGCATCGGCGATGATCTGCCCGATGGTGGTGTCGCCGTTGGCGGAGATGGTACCGACCTGGGCGATCTCCTTCTTGTCCTTGGTCGGCTTGGCCAGGTTCTTCAGCTCGGCCACGATGGCGGCCACGGCCTTGTCGATGCCGCGCTTGATGTCCATCGGGTTGTGACCGGCGGCCACCAGCTTCGCGCCCTCGCGGAAGATGGCCTGGGCCAGCACGGTCGCGGTGGTGGTGCCGTCACCGGCCACGTCGGAGGTCTTGGACGCGACCTCCTTCACCATCTGCGCGCCCATGTTCTCGAACTTGTTCTCGAGCTCGATCTCCTTGGCCACGGTCACGCCGTCCTTGGTGATCGTGGGCGAGCCGAACGACTTCTCGATCACCACGTTGCGGCCCTTGGGGCCCAGGGTGACCTTCACCGCGTCGGCCAGGATGTTCACGCCGCGGAGGATGGCCTCGCGCGCGCGGACGTCGAAAAGAATGTCCTTCGCCATTTGATTGATTCCTTGGGTAGAGGTTGAGGAGCGGGGGAGGGGATTACTTCTCGATCACGCCGAGCACATCCTCCTCACGGAGGATGAGGTGCTCCTCACCGTCGATCTTGATCTCGGTGCCCGCGTACTTGCTGAACAGGATGGTGTCGCCCGCCTTGATGTCGAGCGGGCGGACCTTGCCGTCCTCGAGCACCTTGCCGTTGCCCACGGCGAGCACGTGGCCCTCGAGGGGCTTCTCCTTGGCGGTGTCGGGGATGAACAGACCGCCCTTGGTCTTGTTCTCCTCGGCCACGCGCTTGACGATCAGACGATCCTGCAGGGGACGAATCTTCATGGTCTGTCTCCTTCAGCTGGGGCGCCCCGGCGTACGGAACGCCCATGGGGGTGGGAATAAGGGCCTGATGGCCCGAGCCGTTAGCACTCGCACCTCGCGAGTGCCAATCAGCGAGCGCGCGGGATAATAACCAGCGAAGTCGACCCGTCAAGCGAGCCGGGACCTCGGGGAGGGGTCTCGCCAAATCCCCGTCACAACTGGGTTTTTCCTCTCTGTCTTCCTGTGGACGTCGGGGCCGGATGGAGGTGGCGTTGCGCGGTTTCTGGCAGTCGCGAGGGTCGAGTGCCAGCGTAAGTGCCCGGAATGACTGGGGGTCTTTTTGCCGCAGGTGGGGGGGCGTTGGTAACTTTTACGTGGCGTCCCCGGCCCGTAAACCCTCGGGGGGCGTTGGAGGTCGAGAGTCCATGAGTCAACTGGTGACGGCCCCGTCGTTGAAGGAGTTCTTCAAGGCGCTGTTGGAAGAAGTCATCCGGCGCCAGAAGCTCGCCGTCGGGGAGACGACCGAGTTCTACCTGGTCAACCTGCTGTCCGAGTTCGCCTGTACCGACAATCTGTTCAGCCAGGGCGAGGACGGGCGCAAGGAGCAGGAGCCGCTCGCGGTGCTGTACCACCGCTCGTTGCAGCAGCAGCGCGACGAGCGCATCCGCACCCTGCGTCGGCTGGGGGATGTGTCGCTCTATCAGGCCGGCTTCTTCTCCGGCGCGCTGCGCGACAGCGCCGTGGGCCAGGACTACTACATCCAGATGGGCGGCGCGGCGTACGGGCAGCTGGCGGACCTGGCGCCCGCCGCGGGCTTCGCCGCCGTCTACCGGGAGCTGAGCGCCCGCTTCCGCGCCCTGGTGGACGTGCTGGAGGAGATCGCCGCGCGTGGGCTGGTGCACAACGGCCCTTCCGGTGCCCTCAAGGTGTACGAGAGCTGGGTGCGCACCGGCAACGACAAGCTGGAGCAGGTGCTGGTGGATGCTGGCCTGGTGATGCCCAAGGGCCTGCCGAACTGAAGCCGGGAGCCACGACATGATCGGCCGCGTGCAGGAGCACCTGGAGGCCATCTACGGCATCACCTGCGCCGCCCGGGCGGAGGGCTTCGTGGTGGACCGGGAAGCCGCCGTCCAGCTGGGCGCCACCGGACGCAGTGAGGAGGAACTGCTCGTCTCCGAATCGGAGGGGGAGCTGGAGATGGCCCTCTACCTCGCCCCCGCGCTGCTCCACCGCCTCAAGCCCTACGAGAGCGGCCCCGTGGACTCGTTGCTGGAGTCCGAGCTGGACGGCTTCTGCCAGCTCGCCGAGGGTGTTTCGCACTTCCTCTATGTGGCGCACACCGCCACACATGGGCGCACCGTCTCGCTGCTGGAGCTGGAGGCGCAGGCGGAGGTGGACAAGTTCGCCCTGTGCCTGCTGCACCGGTGGGGGGATGGGGTGGGGGCCTGGGCGAAGGAGCTACTGAGGAGGCTGTTCGACCGGGTGTCCTACCGGGAGCGGCTGTCCAAGGCGGAGCGCTGGCGGTACGAGGAGGCCAACCGGCTGTCGCGCAACTTCTGTACCCGGCTGATGGGACACGTGACGGGGCGGCGGCTGGAGCGGCTGCTGACGGACCTGCGTTACGCGTACCGGTTGGGGGCAGAAGCCAAGCTGAGGCACTTCGGACAAGTCTCCTGACCGCGGCGGCCGGGCATCGGTTAACTTGTGGGCATGCCCCGTGAGGCGTCCGCCGGAGGAATAGTCATCCGAGAGCAGGGGGGCGAGCTGGAGGTGGCCGTCATCCGGCCCCACGGCCGCTCCCTGTGGGCGCTTCCCAAGGGCCATGTGGACCCGGGGGAGACGCCCGAGCAGACGGCCGTGCGCGAGGTGTGGGAGGAGACGGGGCTGAAGGCCACGCTCGTCGCGCCGCTGGGGGAGATCCGCTACGTCTACCAGTTCCGCGGCCAGCGCATCTTCAAGCGCGTGCACTTCTACCTGTTCCGCTACCAGTCCGGGGTGCTGGGGGACATCCAGCACGCGGGGCACCGGGTGGAGGTGGACGAGACGCGGTGGGTCCCCCTGGCGCGGGTGGCGGCACTGCTGGGCTACAAGGGCGAGAAGGCCATCGCCGCGCGCGCGGCCAGGATGCTGCTGCGCGCGGGGGCCAGCCTCGCCCTGTCCGGGCTGTTACGCCCGGAGGGCTCCGGCGACTAGGCGCCGTTGGCCTTCTCGGACGCGGCGTACTTGCCGGTGAGGGCCTCGCGCACGTCCCGGTCGAACTTCACGTGGCCGGTGGCCACCTCGCGCAGGGAGAGCACGGGCGGCTTGTTCTTCGAGGTGTCGATGATGGGGCGGGCGCCGGCCATGAGCTGACGGGCACGCTTGGCCGCCAGCAGCACGAGCGCGAAGCGGTTGTCGACCAGGGGGAGGCAGTCTTCGACTGTGACGCGAGCCATGGTGGGAAACGTCCTTCGCTAAGTACTGGGTGAAGAAGGAATTCAACCTAGAGAGGGACCCCTACCGAGTCAAGGAAGGATGACGCGCCCCGTGGGGCAGGGGAAGGGACGCGGGTGCTCGGCTGCCTGTGTGCTAGCCTTGTTGAGCCCTGAACGGCTCACCCGGCTGTCGCCGCCCTGGACCTCGCCCTCCCCGTGAACTCCCTCCCCCGAGCCACCGAGACCGAGCTGGAGCAGCCCGAACCCGCCCCCCGGGGGGGCGTGTGGAGCCCCCGTGTCGTCTGGGTGCTCTGCGTGGTCGTCCTGGCCTTCTGGGGGGTGGATTCCCTCTACCTGGGCTACTTCAGTCCCTGGATGCTGGGCATCCGCGTCGTGTGGGCCACGAGCCTGCTGGGCTACACGTACCTGATCCGTGGGGCGCCCCTGTCCTGGGTGACCCCGCTCACCGACCTGAACGTGTTGCTCTCCACGCTCTGCGTCCTGGGGCTCTCCGTGGAGACGGGCGGCGTGGACGGCCCCTACTTCGTCATGGTGCCCGTCCTGCCGATGGCCATCACCCTCATCTACCGGCGGCACGTGCGATCCGTGTTCGTCTGCGGCGGGGTGGGGCTCACCGGGACCGCCCTGCTCTTGTGGCGGGACGGCCACACCCCCATCCAGGCGTTCACCTGGCTCTCGGTGGTGGGGGGAATCGTCCTGCTCGCGGCGTACTTCTCCTACCAGACGTTCCATGCCCTGCGGGCCGAGCAGGAGGCCCGGATCGAGCGGGCCCGCCGCGAGTCACTCGAGGCGCTGGCCTTCAGCGAGCACCGCCGGGCCCAGTCGGAGAAGCTGGCCATCGTCGGGCGGCTGGCGTCGGGCGTGGCGCATGAGATCAACAACCCGCTCGCCTACGTGGGCTCCAACGTCAACTTCGTGCACACCGAGCTGCTGGAGGCGCGGGAGTTCGATCGGGAGGAGCTGGCCGAGGTGCTCGCGGAGACGCGCGTGGGCATCCAGCACATCCGGCAGATCGTCTCGGACCTGAGGGGCTTCGCCCGCATGGACGACAACGAGCCCATGGCGTGCTCGCTGGCGGACGTGGCGGCCGATGCCCTGAAGCTGGCCTCGCTCCGGTTGAAGCACGTGTCGTTCCTGCAGGTGGACGTGCCCGCGGACCTGCCGGAGATCTTCGCCGTGCGGCAGCGGCTGGTGCAGGTGGTGCTCAACCTGCTGATCAACGCCGGAGACGTGCTGGAGTCCCACCCGGTGCCGGGCAGCGAGGTGCGGTTGATCGGCCGCGCCGAGCAGGAGCGCGTGGTGCTGCTCGTCGAGGACAACGGACCCGGCTTCTCCCCCGAGGTGCTGTCCCGGCTCTTCGAGGCCTTCTTCACCACCAAGAGCCCCGACAAGGGCACCGGCCTGGGCCTCACCCTGTCACGCGAGCTGGTGGAGCAGTTCGGCGGCGCGCTCTCCGCCAGCAACCGCCCGGAGGGCGGGGCACGTCTGCGCATCGAGTTCCCCATGCACCGGGCCGGACTATCGGAGAAGCCTTCCCGCGAGGCGGAGGGTCGCGAGCGCGGAGCCGCCTGAGCGTGCTCCCGGTCGCGCTCTTCACGAACTTGTCCAACAGTTGGACAAGTCTGGCGGGACCGTGCCCGCCGGAGGCGTCCGTGACAGAGTGCGCCCCTCGAGAGCCCCATGCACCGCCTCCTTCCCCTGTTCGCCGCCGTCGCCTTGAGTTCCCTCGCCTGCGAGCGGAAGTCCCCACCGCCGCCGCCCTCCGCTCCCGCCACGTCGGAGCAGCGCGTGCCGGCACGGGAGGGGCCCATCGTCATCGGCATGCTGGGGAGCCTCACGGGCTCGGAGGCCTCGTTCGGCACGGTGGTGCGCGATGGCATCCAGTTCGCCGTGGAGCAGGTGAACGCCGCGGGCGGGGTGAAGGGCCGCCAGGTGGAGCTCCGCGCCTATGACACCCAGGGCAAGCTCGAGGAGTCCGTGGCCGCGGCCAAACGCCTCCTCACCCAGGACAAGGTGGTGCTCATCCTCGGAGACGTGACGTCGTCCGGCTCGCTGGCCATCGCCGACGCGGTGCAGGCCGCCCGGGTGCCCATGGTGACTCCCTCGTCCACCCACCCGGAGGTGACGAAGAAGGGCGACTTCATCTTCCGCACCTGCTTCATCGATCCCTTCCAGGGCGGTGCCATGGCCCGCTTCGCCCGGGAGAACCTGAAGCTCGAGCGTGTGGCGGTGCTGCACGACAGCAAGAACGCCTCCTCGCTCGGCCTGAGCGAGGCCTTCATCGCGGCCTTCCAGAAGCTGGGCGGGACGGTGGTGGCGGTGGAGAGCTACGCGAAGGGGGACTCGGACTACCGCGCGCCGCTGCTGGCGGTGAAGAAGGCGAAGCCCCAGGCCCTGTATCTGCCGGGTTTCTACAGCGAGGTGGGCGTCATCGCCCGTCAGGCGCGCGAGATGGGCCTGACCCTGCCGCTGCTGGGCGGGGATGGCTGGGAGTCGGACCGCATCTTCGAGCTCGCGGGCGGCGCGCTGGAGGGCGCCTCCTACTCGTCCCACTACGCCGAGGACAACCCCGCCTCCGAGCTCCAGCGCTTCATCACCTCGTTCCGCGAGCGCTATGGCCGCTCTCCCGAGGCCGCCTCCGCGCTGGGCTACGACGCGGCGAAGGTGGCGCTCGCGGCCATCGAGCGGGCGAAGTCGCTCTCCGGCCCGGACATCCGCGACGCGCTCGCGGCCACCAAGGATCACCCTGGCGCCACGGGCTCCCTCACCCTGGACGCGGACCGCAACCCGGTGAAACCCGCCGTCATCCTCACGATTCGCGAAGGCAAACGCCGGTTCGCCGCCGCCGTGACACCTTGAGCCTTCTCGAGCCCCGCGGCCTCACGGTCGTCTTCCTGGCTCTCTCACAGACAGGCGGCGTAGGGGTGGGACAGGTCCGGGTAGCACTGGGCGCCGAACAGGCGCGCGAAAGAGACGTGGATGCGCCGCGTCTCGTGAGCCCGGCGCCGCACGCGGATTTCGAAACGCACCGGCGTGCTCACGGGCAGGGTGTTGCTCACCTCTCCATAGAAGGACTCCGTCAAGCGGACGTTGCGCACGGTGTGGTCAATCCAGTTCGTGCCGTCGTGGAGCTGCAACGCCAACTGGCCATCATCCACGCTGTCGGAGGGACCGGAAGCGCTGGCGGCATCCACGTCCATCTGGACCGAACCGCGAACGCGTCCGGGCTGGAGGTGGGTGTAGAAGCCATCGAGGTACCCGATGACCTGATGGCCCGAGCCGGGTTCGATCAGTACGTCCTCTCCGGCGGACAGCTCCACCTCGTAGCCATGGGTCGCGGCGGACTGTTGCAGGGCCGCGCCCCGGGTCTTGGGGTTGGTGGTGGAAGACTGCTCGGCGCCACAACCAGACACGAGAAGGGCACACAGAGAGAGAATGAGGTTCTTGGACAAGAGGCGGGTCCTTGGGATTGAGAATCGGGTGGTGAGAGGGAATGGGTCCGGGCGCGCACCGCGCGCCACCGGCCCCCCCTCGACGAAAACCGCTCGAAAATCCTGACAAGACTGCGCAATACCTGGCTCGCTGAAGACCGCCAGCGGGAGGCGTAGCACCAGGCCGGATGACTTCGCCGCCGAGGTGCTTACGGACGGCACCGTGCTCGGGTGGAGTCTTGCATCGGAGCTCGTCCTCGTTGAGCGTCGGTTCGTGTCTCCACGCCCCTCCGAGTCGTCCCGCTGTTCGCACTCCTCCCTTGGTGGGACGGCATTGAGCGCGGGCACGGGTTCTCCACCGCCTCGCGTCCTCGCCGACGTCTTCGCACGCACGCGCGTCCATGATGGGGCGTTCGTGCTTGGCGCCGCGCTGTTCACCGCGTTGCTCGCGCAGGTTGCCATCGCGGTGCCGGGCTCCCCGGTGCCCATCACGGGCCAGACGCTCGCGGTCGTCCTCACGGCCGCCGCGCTCGGGCCCGTGCGTGGCGTGGCCGGGCAGCTCGCCTACGTCCTGCTCGGGGCGGCGGGACTGCCGTTCTACTCCAAGGGGGCCATCCAGCGGGCCGCGCTCACCCGGCGCGAGGAGCTGCTGCCCCTCGCCGCCGGGGTGGCGGCGAGCACCGGCGCCACCTTCGAGGTGCTCGGCTTGGACCGGGCGCTGGAGTTCGCCGTCCTGGAGCTGCCCTATTACTTCTGGCAGGTCGGAAGCCAGACCCTCTGTCCGACGATTCCGGCCCCGGACGCGCCCACCTCGGCGCTCTTCGACTTCATCCAGCGCTACACGTACTTCACCGACAGCTTCGGGGACGCGGGGCTCCAGTCACTCGCGCCCTACTCCTACCAGGCGGCCACGCAGATTGGCGCGCTGCGCTACGCGGAGCACCACCTGCACGGGCTGCTGCGCTACCCACGGCAGGACCTCCCCGCCCACCTGCCGCCGCTCGGCGTGCAGAAGCGGTTCGATGTCACCGCCATGTCGCGCGTGGGGCACTGGGTGCGCAACTCGGGCCAGCGGATGCTGTTCCTCTACGGCGAGGACGACCCGTGGTTCTCCGTCCCCTTCGAGGTGCGTGAGTCGAATGACTCGCTGCGCTTCGTCGTGCCCCGCGGCAACCACGGCGCGCGCCTCGCGCAGCTCCCCGAGCCCGAGCGCACCGCCGCCCTCGATCACCTCTTCCAGTGGGCCGGTCTGGATCCTTCCGCGGCCCGACAGGGTCTGCGCGTGCCCGAGGCCGGCACCTGGTCGCAGGAGGACTCCCTCGAGCCCGCGCACCGGCCGCTGTAGTCCGGGCTGGGCGAGGCCGCCACGGCGCGGGGGGCGGTCTTCGTCCCCAAGGGGGCGGTCCTCCGGGGCCAGTGACTCTTTCAAGCGGCTCTTCGCGGACCCGCTCTTGCGCTGATTGTCCGCCGCCCTCGACCCGCGCGCCGCGAGCGCCACCTGCACCGGGCTCACCTGCCCGAAGTGGAGGTACTTGCTCATGTGCGAGACATTCGTCGTCTCCGGGTGCAGTCGGCTCTCCTCGTACTCGGGGAGGTGCTCGGTGAGGATCTTGCGCAGCAGGCGCTTCGCTTCGCTCGTGTTACCCCGGAAGCGGTGACTCACATGAGGCCGAGGCCCACCAGCAGCGGCAATTTCGCCTCGTTGGCACGCCGGATGGCGTACTCCAGCGCTGGGTTGAACTCCGCCCGCTGGCTCTGCTGCATCCAGAATGTAGTCGCCGCGCTTCGGCTCGTACGTGTTGAGCCGCTTGATGCGGCCCTCCTCGATGCTCCTGCTCGCCCTGGCTCCCTTTTTGTCGCTGGCCTCTTGTTCTCACTCGCGCGGCTGGTCCATCATCCATCCACCTTCTGCGCATCAAAGCTCCAGCTCACCTCCCGATGCACTTCATGCTCGGAAACGTCTCGCGCCAGAACACACCACTGAAGGTGATGAGGATCCGAGCAGCGCTGATGGGGCTGTGCCTTCTCGGCTGCGCCAGCGGCCCACATACCGGACAGACAGAGGACTACGGCTTTTTAGGAGACTCCGAAATCGTCTGGGTGCGTGGTCCATGGAAGGACATCCGTCCCTCGACAGACGTGGATGAAGTCATCGACCAGCTCTGCCCAGCGGTGCTGGCACTCCCCAGAGCGCAGCTGGGCGAATATGGCCAGGAGTACTGCGGCGTCATCTACTCGTTCGAGGATGGCCTCTACTACGCGAGCATGCCCTCACCCCTGACGAAAGCGGCGCTGGTGGGCCCGAGCAGAAGGAAGTCCTGTTTCTCACCAGCGGTGGTGAAGGACCCTCGAGGCCAGCTCGCGCCTCTTGCCGATTTCCACAGCCATCCATGGCCCTCCTCGCCCTTGAGCGAGCCAGACAGACGTGGGCGAAATCAGCGTTATCGCGTTCGCATCCAGTTCGACACGACCTGCCGCATCCAGAAGCTCGTGCCCTATGTCCGTGAGGCCCGGCCCGGCGAGGTCTATGAACGGCAGTCGGGGAACTGGAAGCTCATCGGCTACATCCAACCCGAGAACAAAGACTCGGGCTTCATCACCCCTGTACAGCCATGAATACCCATCTGCACTCTCGGCGCCGTTGGAAGGCGTTCATGGGAAGAGCCGCCGGCCTGATGCTCTGCTGCGCCGTGTCGGGATGCATGACAGCTCGCAGCCCTGTCCGTTACGTTCCAGCCGAAGAGGCCGCCTGGTTCAAGTTCGGAAGGGATTTGCCCGAAGAGGGGAGGGTCGAACTTTCCGGTACCCAGGCCGCGGCCATCCAACTCGCCATGGCGCGTTTCCTCCCGTGGGATGTGCGCCCTCCGTTCGGAGCAACCCGGAGCGACATCTGCACTCTCCAGCGCCAATCCTGGGACGTGGAGACGGCGCCAGGAAGGGACGGCACCACCCTGGTCCGCTTCTCCCTCGCCCCTGGAGCTTGTTACCGGTGGGGTCCGCCGCTGGACATGGAATCCACCTATGAAGTGGACATGCGGAACGGGCAACTCCTGGAGAGGGACCCGATGCAGCCTCCTCCCGAGCTTCCCAGGGAAGGACGGCTCCACCTCGAGGGCAACATCGCCGCGGCCATCCAGCTCGCCCTGGAGGACTTTCTTCCCAGCGAGGCCCCAACGCCCAAGGACACCCGTCCAGAAGAGGCTTGTCTCTACCGGCCCGGCTCCTATGACGTCACGGCGGCTCCGGAGCCCACGGGAGTCGTGCAGGTCCGATTCACTGTCGATGAGCGAGCCTGCCAGACGAACGCGCTGTGGGGCTCCTCGGGAGCCCTGGCCAGCATGGACAGAACCGTTCATGCCGTGGACATCCGCACGATGCGTATTCTCGCTGTCGGCAATCACGCGTACCTGAGACCCGCTGCTCAGACTCCAATCGAGGAGAAGCTGGAGAAAGAGAAGCCGGCAGCGAGTGCCCCCAGGAGTGAGCCGGACAAGGTCCAACCGGACTGAGGTGATTGGCCAGGGCTCGCCCAGGAAGCGCACCACGGCCTTCTCTCGTGGTACAGGAGAACCCTGTGCGTCTGCCAGCCCGCCAGCGCAGAAGACTGCTCCCTCAAGGGGAGGCGGAGTTGGGGCAGGAGGAGGAGAGACCGGTCCTGGCTGCGACGGTGGAGTCGAAGAAGGAGCGCACGCCGCGATTGGAGTGGGCAGGGCTGCTGCGCCGGACGTTCGCGCTGGATGTCACTCGCCAACATGCTGCCCATCTGATTCACATGGAGATGCCCGTTTTGAGAAAACGGCTCGTCGTCATCATGCGCACGTTCTTCGTCACATTGAGTGACGGAGAGTGCATCACCCGCAGATCCATCAGGAAGACGTCGCCCGCTTTCCCGCAGAACTCGACGACGGAGACGTCCACGCCATGAATGGAGTGGGGTTTCATGAGCTTCTCCGCTGAAGCCCGCGGGCCCTCGAACAGCGCCCCGAAGAGCGCATCCTTCCGGAGAACGGCGTGCGCGTTCCCGTTTCGAGCCTCGGGAACATAGTGAAGGCGGTGCGAGCCCGCGATCGCCAAGGTCGCTCCGCCCCTGGGTTGCAGGTCGTCGATGAGCAGGAAGGCCTGAACTCCCGGAAGCTCGTCTGTTTTCGGAACGGCGAGGTCGAGATGCCAGTTCAAGCTGCCGAGCGACCATTCTTCTTTGTTGGGGAAGGAGAGAAGAAGCTGCGGACGCGGAGCCGCTGCCTTGAGCGGAGCTCCGGCGAGAGCGCTCAGGGTCCCCAGAAGCTCCGCGGAAAACAACCCATCGAGCTCCGGCCCGAGTTTCACCATCTGGCTCAGCTTCCCCGTCTGCTGGAAGAAGGGAAGGGATTGGAGCTTCGCCGACGACAGCTTCCCTTTCTCCCGCAGCTTCAGGCGATCCAGCTCGGCGAGGATGGCATCCTTGACGGCCGCCACCGCTTTCCTGGGAATGAACCCTTTCAGGCCGAGGATTCCCGTCTCCGCGAAGATCTTCCGTTCGGCTTCCGTCACGCGAGCGCCTCGAGGTACTGCTTGTAGTAGAAGAAGGCGCCAAGGGTGACGCCCGCTTTTGCCGCTGATGTGTTAATCCGGCTTCAGAGACAAAGGATACCCCCATGAGCACCAGCACGCTTTCCCAAAAATCAATCTGGACCGGCCGCATCCTGAGTGGGCTTGCCGTCGCGTTCCTGCTCTTCGACGCCGTCATGAAATTCGTCATGGACAAGCTGCCGCCCGAAGCCCTCGAGGCGGGAGCCGCCCTGCAGTGGCCCATCGAGCGCATGCCGCTGGTCGGCACGATTCTGCTCATCTGTCTCGCGTTCTACTTGATTCCCCGGACCGCGATCCTGGGCGCGATCTTGCTCACGGGTTACCTCGGCGGCGCGGTCGCGAGCCACGTGCGCGTGGGTAACCCGCTCTTCTCGCACACGCTGTTCCCTATCTACGTAGCAGTCTTCATCTGGCTGGGGCTTTTCCTGCGCGATGCGCGGGTACGAAAAATGCTCGAGCCCTGACTCGGCCTCGACGGCTTCAGCCGGCAAAACAGGGCTTTTCAAAAGCTCACGTCACGCTGACGCCGGGATAGGGGCGCGGCGTGCCCGCCGGTTCGATGATGCGCGGGTTGCCCCCCGAGCCGGGGGTGTTGCCGGGCCCGCCATCCGGTCGCAGGTGCGGCGGCCCCCGGTGGTGTGGCGCGTCCTCCTCCGTCCCGGCTTCGCGGTCGGGGCCGGTGGGGTATGCCTCGGGCGGGATGTGCAGCACGTCGTCCTTCTTCTGGCTCATGGCGGCCTCCTTCCCTCCAACGTGGGTGCCCTCCAGGCCCTGGGCACCTGTCATGATGGCGCCTGGTTGCCTGGCCGCTCCCGGCTTGCCGGTGTGTCCACCATGCGCCCCCACGCCACTGTCCACGTAACCGGGGCAAGCCCAGTAGTTCACGGCTGCTCCAGCGCGGACACGTCCGGGCAGGCGGAGGCACTGCCCACCTCCGCCGTCTCCCAGCTCCGCTTCAGATAGGTGACGCGGAAGCTGGCGTCCCAGCACTCCACCTGCGTGGCGGTGAAGCCCATGGGCACGTCTCCGCCCGTCACGGAGATGATTCCCACGCCTCCGCGGTCCTTCGTCCAGCGGCTGATGATGGCGAGGTCCTCCTTCCGCGTGCCGGGGAGGATGTCCGTGTCCTCCAGCAGGAAGCCCATCTCTCCGAGGCCACCGGGAAGCTCGCGGTATGCATAGAGGATCTCGGACGCGGTCTGGGGGGCGGCCGGCACGAAGCGCATCCGCACGGTGATGGGGAGCGCACGCGTCTGGTAGACGATCTCCAACAGGTCCAGGTTCGCGAGCCCTCCGACGTCGAAGCCACGGGCCTTCGTCTCCTTGACGAGGAGCCGCACCGCGCCCGTGCCCTTGCGCAGCCCACCATCCGGCTGGAAGGCGCCCTCCAGGGCGGACCACCACCCCTCCTCGCCAGAGCCCGGAGTCCGGTACTGGAGCAGGTAGATGAAGTGCTCGGGCTCTCGCTTCATCGCGAAGCGCACCTCGTGTCCGGGGTGGTGCGGGTCCGGCCAGGGCCCCCACACGCGCAGCTCCGGCTCACGTGTCGTGGGTGGCAGCTTGCGAATCTCCTCCAGCAGGGTGAGCAGCCCATCCATCCCGCCGTTGAACGTGTCCGAGGCCTCGCGCGTGTCCCGGTAGAGGTCGGATGGCTCTCCCACGGCCAGGGCATCCGTGCGCCGACGCAGGCCTCCCTCGCCCACCATGCCGTTGGCGCCGGGGAGCTCGGAGGCCAGGTCCTCCCGGGTGGGCAGGGCGTTGAGGAACTCGAGATCGTCGTTGGAGAAGTTCCCGCCACACGCGGCGGCGAGGCAGCCCAACAGCAGGAGCCAGCAGTTGCGCATCACGCGCTCCCTGTCAGAGGCGGTACGTCACGAGCGCTCCGAGCTCCCAGTAGCCCAGGGAGCGCTGTGCGTCGACGTTGTAGAGGAGGTAGTGGAGGCGGGCGCGCCCGGTGAGCTCGAAGCGGTCCGACATCCGCCAGCGCACGCCGCCCACGAGGCCCGGTGTGAACACGGCGTAGAACTGGTCCGGGAGGCTCGCGTCCTCGAAGTCGCGGCCCATGACGAGGTAGGCGAGCCGGGGGCCCACGAAGGGGGAGAAGCGGCCCAGGCGCCACTCGGCCACGAGCGAGGTGCCCACGTTCAGCAGCGAGTAGCGGTAGCGCGGCCCCGAGAGGGTGGGGAGCTCCAGCGTGGCCCGCCGCGCGCCGAGCGACAGGTCGATGTCCCAGCGCCAGTTCTCCCGGAAGTAGTGGTGCAGCCCCACCTCCAGGCCGAGCAGCGGCGTGGAGAGGAAGAGGTTCTCGCGCGTGGGCGTATCGAAGAAGGAGTGGTAGCCGCCGGTGAGCCCCAGCGTCCAATACGTGCGCAGCGCGCGCTCGCGGGGCGCCACGCCCTTCACCGGATCATCCGAGAAGGGCGCATCACGCAGCCGCGACTCGTCGAGCACCGTGGTGCGACCGCGCTGGACCTCGGCCTCGCCCACGCGCAGCCGGTCCGCCAGCCGCCGCTTCACCGTGTACCGGCCCGGGGCCAGGGCGAGCCGCCGCTCGGCGTCCACGGCCTTGTCCAGCTCCGCCACCACCAGTCCGGCCGGGTTCACGAAGTAGTAGGCCCCCGCGGGAGCGGTGCGAGGCACCAGCAGGCCCTCGTCACGTCCCCGCAGGTCCGTCAGCACCAGGTCTCCATTGCCGGCGAGGTCGTAGCTGAAGGTGGGGTGCTGGGCTCCGGCGCTGCTGTCCGCGGTGTCCGCCACGGTGCGGGCGTAGGCATGCGAGTACGCCTCGAAGAGCGTCACCTGCCCGTCGCCCGAGCGGTCCGCGTCCCCCATCAGCCCGCTGCCCAGGTGGTGGGAGAAGTAGCTGCCCCCCAGCAGATCCGACTCCTGCGAGTCCTCGTCCGCCGAGCTGGAGGTGAGGATGACGAGCCCCCGGGCCTCGCGCGCGGCGCCCGCGTCGATGGCGAAGGCCGGCGCGCGCCGTGCTCCCTTCGTCCGCGTGAGCGCTCCGGAGCGGCACGAGTCCAGGATGGCGATGCGGATGTCCGCGGGAGCCGCCAGCAGCCGGCGCTTGAGCGACTCCAGGTCCAGCGCGCTGTCCCCCAGCCGCAGCGCGCCGTCCTTCGCATGGCCCGAGTAGTAGACGATGAGCGCGGTGCGCTCGCCCCGGGCCCGCGCCGTCCGGGAGCCCGACTCCAGCTCGGCCAGGGCACGGAGGAAGTCTCCGGCGTCCTCGTCCAGCAGCAGCCGCGCGTCGCCGAACTCCACGCCGCCCAGCCGCGTCAGCAACCCATGCATCCTGCGCGCGTCATCCCGGGCGAAGCGCAGCGGCCGGGTGTCCGCGCCGCCGTCGTCATTGCCCACCACCAGCGCGAAGCGCCGCGGCGGTTGAGCCTGCACGGCCGCCGCCAGCACCAGCGCCAGGACGAGCACCAGGCCTTGTCCGGACAGGCGGCTCATGGCTTGCGCAGCAGCCAGTGGGTCTCCTCGCCGCCGGAGCCCAGCGTGGTCATGTTCTCCACCTTGCCGCCGGCCGCCTCCCAGGCGTGCCGTGCCGACGCCCGCACCGCCTCCACGCTCAACGGCCGATCGGAGAGCACCATCACCACACGCTCGTAGCCCGAGCCGGTGAACACCAGGCTGTCGGGGAGCCAGTGCCGGCCGGGGCCCGCCTCCACGGGGAGGCTCATCCCGTCCTGGGCGTAGAGCTCCGACACCTCGCCAGCCGCGTCCACCGACATCGCGAGCACATACCGGTACGGCCCGGACACGTAGGCCAGCCGCACCTTCTCGCCCTGCTCCAGTTCCTCGGTGTCACCCGGCAGGACGCCGCGCTGCGGTCCTCCTCCGCCGACGCGCAGTTCCGCCGAGGCCCCGCCCTTGAGCCGGTTGGTGGGCGGCTGGGAGAGCATCGGCCGCACGAGCACCACCAGCAGCACCGAGGCCGCCATCGCCACCAGGACCCCATTGAGCAGGGGCCGCGAGGGCCGCGCCTTCGGCTTCTTCAGGGCGCGCTCCACGCCGGCCTCGAAACGCTCGAAGGGAACCTGGGCCTCGAAGCGGGCCTGGTCCGCCTCGAGCCCCTTCACGAGCTCCTGGCACTCCGCGCACCCGGAGACGTGGGCCCGGGCCTGCTCGGCCTCCTTGCCGGGAAGCTCTCCGGCGTGCAGCCGCCGCAATGTCCACTCCGACAGGTGCGCGCTCATGGGACCTTCAGCTCCTCGTTCGACAGCGCGGCGAACTGCTCCAGCCGCTTCCGCACCGTGGGCACCGAGCGCCCCAGCATCGCGGCCACTTCTTCCAGCGTCATCCCATCCACCCAGTAGTGCACCACCGCCGCCTGCGTCTCCACGTCCACCCGCGACAGCAGCGAGCGCACCAGCTCCCGCGTCTCCATCCTCCGAGCCCCGTCATCGCCTTCGGGCCTGGCCAGCTCGTCCCGCTCGAACCAGCGCCGCCAGGGCGCCCGCTCCGCGCGCAACTGGTTGAGGCAGTGGTGGGTGGCGATCTTCATCAACCACGCCAGGGGCGAGGACTCGTCGTGCAAGCCCTCCGCGTGGGTGAGGGCGCGGGCGAACACCTCCTGCATCGCGTCCTCGGCCTTGCTGGCGTCCTTCAACAGGTAGCGGCAACGCCCATACACGCTGCCGCCATATGCCGTGTACAGCTCGCGCAGGACCGTGCGCCGGTCCTTCCGACCGCCGTCGATTCCCGTCAGGACCGGTGTCACTCCTGCCACGAGCTGCCTCATCTCGCTGCGGGTTGAAGGGCCGCGAGCTTACAACGAGGACTCACAACGAGGAGTAGCTCGCCGTGGCGAAGGCGCAGTCATTCGCCTCGATGCCGTACTGCACCTGGGGGAAGGCGTAGCTGGCGCGCAGGTAGCGGCTGGCGAAGAGGGTGTCCCAGCACTCGTTGGCGGTGGCCGTCTCCGAGCCCAGGTCCCCGCCCGACAGCTCCACATCCGAGCGGCCAGCGCCCGTCTCCAGCCAGCGGCTCTTGATGGTGAGGGTCTCCTTCGCGGCCGAGCCCTCCGCCTTGAACCAGTCCTGGACGAGCTTGAAGTCGAACTGGCCGCCCTGGGCGGGGGTGGCGGCGTAGCGGTAGTCCGCGTCCACGCGCTTGTTGGCGTCGTTCTCGTCACGAACATCGCGGAATGCCGCGTCCACCGTGGCGGCGCTCTTGTCGTCCTCGCGCGCGTACTTCACGGTGAAGCGGCCCACGTTCTCGTCGTGCTCGGGCAGCGTCGCCTGCTTGTCCCAGTCGAGCGTGAACTCCCCCTCGCCGAAGCCCTTCAGGGGCTCGCCGGCCGCGTCCACCGCGGCGGTATGCGTGCCGGTGATGACGTCCACGAAGGCCGAGTCCTGCGCCTCCTTCGCCTTGGCCGACACCGTGTAGCTGTAGGTGTTCTCGCCCGTCTTCTTCACGGTGAGCTTCCAGGTGTTGCGAGCGAGCGCCTCGGTGTGCGGGCCCCACACCGCGGTGTCCTCGGTGAGGGTGGTGGGCGGGTACTTCGTCACCTGGTCCACAAGGCCCAGCACCCACAGCGTGCCGCCGTTCACCATCACGGTCGTGGCCCGGGTCAGCTTGTAGAGCTCGCTCAGGTCTCCCTTGCCCTGGCCGTGCACGGCCTTCTCGGACGTGAGTGCCTGGCCGCTCTTCTCCGGCGTCTTCACCTCCACCATCTCCTTCGTGGGCAGTACGGAACGGAACTCCTCCTCGCGGTCCATCCGGCCACAGCCAGCGAGCATCAGGGCGGAGATCAGCAGGCTCTTGCGCAGCGTCATGTTCGTTCCCTCTCGGTTGTCCGCCCGGCCTTCCTGTCCGGTGCGGCTCATCTGCCCGTAGGGACACAGCAGGGTCCAAAAACAGAAAAGGCGATTTTCAGCGGGTGAAAACCTCAAGGATTCCGAGGTGTTGGAAGTCCCCTGGTTGCCCTCCAGGCATACCGGACGGGGGCTCCGACGAGAAAAAGGACCCGTTCCTAGGTTTGCCGCATGGAAAAGCGACACCCCAACCACCCCGGGGAGATGGGAATCGACGCCGCGCTCGCCGAGAGGAATCGCACCACGGACGAGATCAACGCCCGTGGCCGGGCCATCGAGGTGTTGCTGGACGCCGGCGTGCCGTTCCTGGTCGGCGGCGCCTACGCCTACGCCACCTATACGGGCATCTACCGCGACACCAAGGACCTGGACCTCTTCCCGCGGAAACGGGACGCGGAACGGGCGCTGGTGGAGCTGGAGAAGGACGGCTGGCGCACCGAGCGCGCGGACGAGGTGTGGATCTACAAGGCCTACAAGGGCGAGTACTTCGTGGACTTCATCTTCTCCTCGGGCAACGGCGTGGCCACGGTGGACGACGAGTGGTTCGTCCACGCGCGGACGGCCACCGTCTTCGGCCACCCATGCCTCATCTCGCCGGCCGAGGAGACCATCTGGTCCAAGGCCTTCGTGAACGAGCGCGAGCGCTACGACGGCGCGGACATCAACCACCTCATCCTCAAGATGGGGCGGAGCATGGACTGGGAGCGGCTGCTGCGGCGCTTCGACCGGTACTGGGAGGTGCTGCTCAGCCACCTGATGATGTTCCGCTTCGCCTACCCGTGTGAGCGGGACCTGGTGCCCACGTGGCTGATGACGGAGTTGATGTCACGCACGCTGGACACGCTCAAGGAAGGCAACTGGGACGAGCGGCTGTGCCGCGGGAATCTCATCTCGCGGGTGAACTACGCGGTGGACATCCATCACTGGGGCTACGGCGATGGCCGGTCCTGGGATGAACGGGATCGAGAGAAGGGGGAGGCACGTGGCGCGGGACGCGAACTCGAAAATACGCTTGGCGGCGGTCGGTGACCTGCACTGCCGCGAGGATCAACACGGCCGCTTCCGTCAGCTCGTCAAGCAGATCAACGCGGAAGCGGACGTGCTGCTGCTGTGTGGGGACCTGACGGACCGGGGGATGGTGGAGGAGGGCAAGGTGCTCGCCGAGGAGCTGTCGGCGCTGCGGGTGCCGGTGGCGGCGGTGCTCGGCAACCATGATTACGAGCACAACCAGGCCAAGGAGATCTGCGGCGAGCTGTCGAGGGTGGGCGTCCACATCCTCGATGGGGACCACTTCATCTTCGAGAAGGTGCTGGGCGTGGCGGGAGTGAAGGGTTTCGGCGGAGGCTTCGGCAACGCGACGCTGCAGGCCTTCGGCGAGGGGCAGACGAAGTCCTTCGTGCAGGAGGCGGTGCAGGAGTCACTGAAGCTGGAGGCGGCGCTCAGCCACCTGGATACGCCGAAGAAGGTGGTCATCATGCACTACGCCCCGGTGCCGGAGACGTTGGAAGGGGAGAACATCGAGATCCGCCCCTTCCTCGGGACGAGCCGCCTGGCGATGCCGGTGGACCACTACGGCGCGGAGGCCGTCTTCCACGGACATGCGCACCATGGCGCGCACGCCGGAAAGACGAAGAGTGGCATCCCCGTCTACAACGTGGCGATGCCGCTCATGACGAAGATGCACCCCGACCAGCGCTTCATGCTGCTCGAGGTGTGAGGCGTTACTCGGGCTTCTGGCTCCAGGCGCGGTAGTGCTCGAGCAGCGCCTTCCTCTCCTGGGGCGGTGGAGGCTCCTCGGGCAGCTTCCCGAGCGTGGCGATGGTCACTCGCATCTGCCGCACATACCGGCGGCAGTGCGGGCACACCGCCAGGTGACACCAGAACGCCACCCGCTGCCTCCACTCCATCTGTCCCTCGAGATACCGAGTGACCAACTCCGTGACTTGCTGGCACGTCAGCATGGGCCTCACCTCGCTTCCCCGAAGCGTTCCTCCAGCGCCCGGCGCAGCTTCGCCCGGCCCCGGTGGAGCAGCACCCGCTGGTTGGACTCGCTGAGCTGGAGAAGCTCACGGACCTCCTCCGCCGCCAGCCCCTCCACGTCTCGCAGCGTCACCACCGCACGCTGGTTGGCTGGCAACTGCGCCAGGACCTCCTCGATACACTCCATCGCCTCACCTCGCAGCACCAGGGCCTCCGGGCTCTCCACGCCCCAGGGTGAAGGTGGTACCGCCCACATCCCCGCGGCAGTGAAGCGCTCGGGTTCCTCCACTGGCCCCTCCTCGGCGGGCCCCAGCGCCGAGAAGGGCAGACTCCGCCCCTCCTTCGCCGCCCGGCTGCGCGCCCGGTTCAGCAGGATGTGGAACATCCACGTCTTCAACGAGCAGCGCCCCTCGAAGCCGGCCAGGCCGTCGAGGATCGCCAGCCAGGTGTCCTGGACGGTCTCCTCGGCCACCGAGCGGCTGCCCACAAGGGGGAGCGCCAGGCGCAGGAGCCGGAAGTGGTACGTGTCCACCAGCCTCACAAAGGCCGCCTCGTCCCTCCTCAACAGGCGTTGAACGAGCTCCTGGTCACTGTCACTCCCGAGCCACGCTGTATCTCCATGCGTGCGCATCTCCGACCCCCCGGTCCATGCGCTTCTGGTTCACGAGATGGCCTCGCTCTTCCTCGGGCTGTAACGCGTGGCCTCGAACGAAGACATCTCCTTCAGAAGGTACGAGGCGCTGTCCCGGTCCGCAGGCAATACAGCCCGCCCCGGGGACGGCGAACGCAGGGAGTCCCTATGAGCAAGCAGACAAGGAGAGGCGCCCGGATGCTCCTGGTCGCGGTGACCGCGCTGGGGGTGAGCACGCCCGTCTGGGCACGGCAGGACATGGCGATGAAGCACGGAGAGATGTCCCAGCACGAGGAGGGCCCCACGCGGCTGCGCTCCGGGCTCTTCAAGGGACTGGCGCATGAGACGTCCGGCTCGGCCAGCGTGTACCAGCTTCCGGATGGACGGAGAGTGCTCCGCCTGGAGGAACTCCACACGTCCAACGGGCCCGACCTGCACGTCTACCTGGTGGAAGGGGATGACGCCTCGGACGATGCGGCCATCAAGGCGGGCCGCTTCGTGTCACTGGGGGCACTCAAGGGGAACATCGGCAACCAGAATTACGAGCTCCCCGCGGACCTCGACCTCGACCGGTACCGCTCGGTGAGCATCTGGTGCAAGCGCTTCGGGGTGAACTTCGCCGCGGCTCCGCTGCCGGCCAGCTCCGGTGAGGCGTCATGAAGAGACTGCTCTGGTGGCTCCTGGCCGTCGTGGCACTGGTCAGCCTCTGGTTCCTCTTCCGGCCAGAGCGCCTCGTGCTCGACGAGAAGGTGGACGAGCCGCTCTCATTCGAGCTTCGGGCAGTCCCTCAGCGAGCAGGCTGACCATCACATCCAACGCTCAGCCGCTCTTCCTGAGCTGAACACCACAGCAAGGAGCGGCTGAACGTGGATGTCGCAATCTATTGGAGTGATGTCGTCGACGACTTGAATGCCCGTGATCACACCGGAACTCCCATCCTGGCGGATCAGGCGGGGCCGACTCGGACCTCACGAGCGGGGGCGCTCGCGATGCTGGCGGTCCACGATGCCTTCTTTGGCATCCAGGGCCAACCGACCTATCTCAGCTCGGTACCACCGGCGGTCGCGCTGGCCTCGCCGCAGTTCGCGGCCGGGGCCGCCTGCGCCCAGGTCTTGTCCGTGCTCTATCCCAAGCAGCGGGCCTTCATCGCGGAGCGGCTGGCCAGCGCTCCGCGGGGGACGGGTAATCCCAACACGGCCGCCACCTATGGGGAGGCCATCGCGGAGGCGCTGATCGCCCTGCGTCAGGGGGACGCGGCCTTCGACGAGCGAAGTCCAACACGGCCGAGCCATGTCGCGAGCCCCGCCTACGGCCATCACCGTCCCGATCCGATGAGCCCGGGCCAGGGGTTCCTCAATGCCTTCTGGGGGGAGATGCCGTTCTTCGCCACCCCAGCACCGGTCTTCCTCGCGCCGCCTCCCGGGCTGGACGCCGCCACGGGCGTGCTGACCCCGACGGACCCGGTCTACGCGGCCCATCACGAGGAGATCTACCGGCTGGGCGGCAGCCCCACCTCGTCGGCGACGACTCGCGCACCGGAAGAGTCCCTCATCGGTGTCTTCTGGGCCTATGACGGTGCGCAGAAGCTCGGAACCCCGCCGCGAATCTACAACCGCGTCATCAAGACGATCTCGGCCCAGAAGGGACTCACCGAGGCGGAGAACGTCAAGCTGCTCGCGCTCGCCAGCGTGGCGATGGCGGATGCGGGCATCCATGCCTGGTTCTACAAGTTCCACTACGACCTGTGGCGGCCGGTGCTCGGCGTCCGCGAGCATGATCCGTTCTTCGGTCCCAGCGCGGATCCCGGAGCGGCGCGGCTGCCGTTCTCCGATGTGTTCTGGAAGCCGCTCGGCGCGCCCAAGACGAACGAGTTGACCACGACGGGCTTCACGCCCAACTTCCCGGCCTATCCCTCGGGCCATGCCACCTTCGGTGCTGCCGTCCTGCACATCACGCGCCTCTACCTCGCGTCGATTGGCAAGGCCACCCTCTACCCCGACGGGAGCGATGACGTCGGCTTCGACTTCATCTCGGAAGAGCTCGACGGGGTGAACCGGGAGGTCGATGGCAGCGTGCGCACCCGGCACGTCCGTCGCTTCGCGAGCCTGCTCCAGGCGATCGTCGAGAACTCGGTGAGCCGCGTCTACCTCGGGGTGCACTGGCGGTTCGACGGCACGACGGGCGGCTACGACTCCGACGGCCCGGGCGGCGAGGGCCCCTCCGCCACGTTCAACCCCGATCCCGACAGCGTGGTGGTGCCGCGCGACTCCATCGGAGGAGTGCCGCTGGGGCTCGACATCGCCGAGGCCATCTTCAACAACGGGCTGAAGCCGAGCACCGCGAGCCTGGCCAAGGGGGTGCCCCCGCCGCCGGCCACGCCCTACAAGGCGGAGCCCCTGGGCTGCCGGCGCCGGGACAAGAAGGGCAAGAAGAAGTAGCGGTGGTGGCGCTTCATGCGGCTCGAGGTGTGAGGGAGAGGCTCGGGGAGTGCCGACTGCGGCCGGCACTCGGCTGGTTTTTCCTCATGGAGACCGGATTCACATGAATCCGTGTCTCAGGTCCGTCTTCCTCCGCCTCCTGAACGGCTCCAGCTATTCGTGCCTGGCTCCTCGCCGCCGAATTGTTTGTTTACAGCGCCTTGACGCAAGGTGGCCGCATGGGCTGAAGGGGTAGAACGTCGACGCGGCGTTTTGCCTCGTGGGGTGGTCATTGCCACTTCCTCCCCTGATCGCCCTATTCGCCACTCACGGGATTCCGTAGATTCGGACGCTTCAAGGCAGGAGCCCGTCCCCCAAGGTGCTACGTGATACGTTGTTCACTGGTGTTGCTCTGCGTGGCCCTGCTGGGGTGTGGCGGCGCTGCTCCAAGCGTTCGTCATGCCCCGGATACGCAGTGGCGCTGTGCCTATGTCCCGTCCCGTGACGAGGCCGCCGGCGCCTGGAAGACGGAGGTATCCTCAGCTCGCGCGGGCATGCACGTGGTGCTGGTCGCGGCGGCCGGGGCTTCGCCCGTGGCGCCCCCTGCCCCAAGTCCGGCCCCTGCCCTGAAAGGGCTATCGGGTGAGGGGCTGGGGAACGGCATTCCTCGGGGCGTGCTCGGGTTGGTGCTTGAAGGAGGCGCGGGCGCGGAGGTAGGGGTTGGTGGTGCCGCCGGGGAGGCGGTGGTGGTGGGGGGAGCGTTCGTCGCGGCCGTGGGCAGTGGGGTGCTGGTCTGCTTGACGGCTCGTGCGGCCCTGGATGGGGAGAAGACCCCCATCGAGATCGCGGACGAGTATTACGGCACGCACTTCGGAGACGTGAAGGGGTGGGTTCAAGGTCAATACCCGGCTCAGGTTCCTCCTCCTGGCGCAGGGCCCAGGTCGAAACCCGACGAGAGCACCCGCAAGAGGCTGGGGCGCATCTATGTCACCTACACGAAGCTCAATAAGGTGACCCACCGCTACTACGCGGGGCGGACCAGCATGGTCGTCGACCTTGATGGGCCTCTCCGAGTTCAAGCTGCATTGGCGGTTCTCCTTCGAGATAGGAATCACCACTTGGACGAGAATGCTGAACCAAAGGCTGCCGTGTTCGAACTGGCGCAGACTGATCGATTCGATGTCGGCACCGCCGTTGACTATAACCGTCGATATGACGACGTCGCTTATTGGCGGATTCGCGGGAGAGAGCAGCAGTTGATTGATTTCCTTGGTGGAGCCCGCTCTGACACCGGAGAGCCTTCTCGCACCGAGAATGCCGTACGTGGCGTGGCGAAAGAAAATCCACAAGGCAGAAGGTTCCACGCCGCCGCGACGGAGTTGTGGGAGCAACTTCACCCTTACACTGGATACTAGGAATGCCGCGAATCTACAAACCGGGCTCGTTCTTGAGAATCCCCCTTGCCGACGGCTCTTTCGGTTACGGCAGGGTGCTCAAACTGCCGCATGATGCCTATTACGATTACAGGACCGACACTCCAGATTCCGATCTGGATCGGATTGCCTCCAAGCCTATCCTTTTCAAGATAATGGTTCGCCATATGGAGGAGAGGGCATGGGAGCTCATTGGGTGGAGAAAGCTGGAGGAGCAGTTTTCTCAACCGATCGTCCAGTTCATGCAGGACATTGGGAACTTCCGCGACTGCACGATCTTCGATACCGTTGGCAATGAGAGAAGCGCGGAGCCTCAGGAGTGTATCGGACTTGAGCGCTCGGCTGTCTGGGAAGAAGTCGGAGTCGAGCAACGCCTGCTCGACTCCTTCACGGGGCGGCCTAATGACTCAGTGGAGCGTTTGAAGGTACGCCTGAAATAGGCACGCTCATACGAAGAGCGGTATCCCCGTCTACAACGTGGCGATGCCGCTCATGACGAAGATGCACTCCGACCAGCGCTTCATGCGGCTCGAGGTGTGAGCGCCTGCTTCTTGAGCAGGCTTCGCTGCACCGACGGCGAGCGCCAGGAGAAGTCGCCTGGCAGACCGAGGCGCAGCGCCGCCTGCCATGCGGGAGAGTTGCGGTCGCGCCAGCGGTCCGCGAGCCGGCCGGCGGAGGTCAGCGCCATCCGGTCGAGCGTGGTCAGGTCCCATTCCTTCCCGAGCTCCAGTCTCTTCCGGACCACCGGCGGGAGGATCGCGACCGCGCCACGGGCCATCGCGCGGTGCAGGAAGCGCGGCACGGACGGCGCCGCACGGCCCGATTCGATGATGTTCAGGAACTCGAGGTTGATGGGGTGCGGCTCGAAACCCGGCAGCAGCCCTTCCATCATCGCGATGAACTCGGCTTCCGACCCGACGCTTTGCGTGACGCCGTAGAGCTCGGCGACCGGCTTGCCGTCCGCGAAGAAGCGCACCTGCTCCTCCGGCGGGAGCGGACGAACGAAGGTGTGGTAGGCCTTGAAGAAGCCGTAGGCAGCGGTCGCGGAGACCCAATTGAGCAGCACCGGGTCGAGTGCGCGGTAGGACTGGCCATTGGGGGTCTCACCCGACACGCGCGCGTGCATCTTCGTGACGCCAGCAATCACCTTGCGCGCCACCGAGGCGGGGCCATACACCCCCACCATCGCCGCCACCCCGGTCCGTCTCGAGCGTCCGATCGGGTCCACCTTGTAGATCGAATGGTCCCAGACCCCGCTGCGGATTCGCGGGTCCGCGAACTCGAGCAGCACGGCGGCGACTCCGCCAATGCCCATGGCAATCGGGTTGCGGTAGACCCGCCACTGCACCGAGTCCGGCGGGACCAACGAAGGCTCTCCGGCGGGGGAGAGATAGTCGATCTTCCACTCGCGCGCGGCCGCCCGCTTCGCCGCCTGCGCGGGCGCTGCTTCGCGCTCGGCCGCTACTGGCTCAGGTGAAGCCATATCGTCACCCCTATCAGTTGATATATTTCGTGTATCAGGTGATAGGCTCCGCTGCAACAGCCCTCCCTGCCTATATGGCGGAGCATGAGCCGCGAGACCAAAAGCCGCCTGACGCCGACGGAGACGACCCGGGCCCGGATCCTCGAGGCGGGCATGCGCTGCTTCGCTCGTGAGGGCTTCGCGGGCGCCACCACCCGGATGATCGCCGCCGAGGCGGGTGTCACGCTTCCGGTCATCGCCTACCACTTCGGCAACAAGGAAGGGCTGCACCGCGCTTGCGCGCAGGAGATCATCGAACAGCACAGGCGCCGGTTGTTGCCGCTGGTGAGCGCCGCTCACGAAGCGGCGAACAAGGGGTCGCTCTCGGCCACGGAAGCGCGGGATTGGCTCGACCGTATCCTCGACGCGCTCGTCGAGGCGATCACCGCCGATGCCGAGCAACGGCTCACCACCGATTTCGTGCTGCGCGAGATGAGCGAGCAGGGCCCGGGCTATGCGTTGCTGTTCGAGGGGCTGTGGAGCCCCGGTATCGGCCTCGTCGCCGACCTGCTGGCCATTGCTCGCCAGCGCCGCCCAGGGAAGGAGGAGGAGCGCGCGGGCGCGGTGATGCTGCTCGCCTCGCTCTCCGCCTTCACGACGATAGAGCCCGTGTCGCTCGCTGTCCTCGGGTGGGAGCGGCTCGACGGGAGCCGCCGCGATACCGTGATGGCCCTCGCGAAGCGCCTGCTCGACGGTCTCGTCGGACGTTGACGCCCGCTTGGAGCCCGTCTCAGTCCTTCGAGGCCCGTTGCAGGGCGCGCTTGACCGGAGTGGGCGCTGGCTCGCCAGGCTTCGGTCTCGCGCTCAGGGGGAACACCTCGATGTAGTTCCGGTAGGCCTTCGCGGCGAGGGGGCGGTGCCCGGTCTTCCAATAGAGATCCGCGAGGTTCAGCCATGCCTCCGGGCGGTGATGGGAGGCGGCGGCTGCGATGAGCCAGCTCTCGGCTTCTTTCGAGCGGCCGCGTTGGTCGAGCATGAACCCGAGATCGCTCACGGCCTTGCCGAGAGGCAAGGCCTTCCTCCAGCGTATCTCCGCGGTGGTGAAGTCGCCGGAGCGGTACGCCTTCAGCCCCTTGGCGTGGAGCTTCTCGCTGGGATCCGGCTCGTCCCCATCACAGAATTTGTCACCGTACTCGTAGGCGTTCAGCACGGCCCACCGCTTCGTGAGGGCCAGCCAGGCCACCGTCGCGACGGAATTCAGTCCGGCGCAGCCGCCGAGCCGGGTGTGTGACGAGATCCTCACATAGGGCAGGGACGAGCGGGCGGGAAGCCAGTCGAGGTTCGTTCCAAACTCGGCGAGCGATTCGAACCCTCCGAGCGCGCCGCAGGAGGAGGCCTTCTTCGAGGTGCCTTGGAAGATGGCGTAGTAGGGCACCGTTCTGTCCGAGACGCCCAGCCAGATGCGCGCGGGGTGCGCGCTGTCACCGGCGAGGTCCACGTCCACGAACACTCCCAGTTCGGAGGACGTGGGGCGCACCTTGGACGTTTTGCCGAAGACGAGGGGTGTTGGCGTCTCACAGGACCGCGGCTCGAGCGTGTAGTCCGCGGGAAGGGGGGCACACTCTCTACATGAGATACCGCCGTCGGCGAGCGCGACGGTCGCCACGAGCGTGCAACTCAGCGCCGCGGCCAGCATGGTGGTGCGAGGGAGGGGGAAAGCACTCATGTCCCGGCATCCTTTCGATTCGGAGCGACGATTTCTGGCTGGAGCACCTGCGCCAGCATAAGCCTGCCTGTGTGACCCGGAGTCCGTGAAGCGTGATACACGCCTTGTCACACGCGTCAGCCCATGGCGCAGGCATGGCTCTGGAGGGTGAATGCAGTCAGGTTGGGTCTCGGTACGCCTCCTCTTCGTGGTGCTCTGCGGTGTCTTCGTCCTCGCATGCGAGGAGAAGGGCACAACCGACGTGACGGCGTCCCCTGGAGCCCACCTCGCGCCTGATTCCGCCGCGCGGGCCCGTGAGCTCACCACCCGGCTCGCCGGGGGCGGCTGGTCATCGACGGCCAGCATGGCGACCGCGAGGGGGCAGCACGCCTCGCTGCTCCTGCCCGACGGCGATGTCCTGGTGGCGGGCGGCGTCAACCGGACCGGCTTCGTGACTTCCGCCGAGCGTTTCAATCCGGAGACCGGCACCTGGGCCTCCGCCGGAAGTCCAGGCATCACGGGCAATGTCACGTCGGGCGTCCTGCTTCCCTCCGGTAAGGCATTCGTCGTGATGGACGGCAGCCTGTCGGCACGCATCCATGACGCCGCGACGAACACCTGGTCCGCCACGGGGGCGATGTCCGCGACTCGCGCCCTGGCCTCCGTCACCCTCCTGTCCTCGGGTCAGGTGCTCGTCGCGGGAGGCTCCAACCTGAACACGGCGGAGCTCTACGACGCCGCGACGAACACCTTCACCGCCACCGGCTCCATGTCCGTCGTCCATCGGGCTCACACCGCCACCCTGCTGAGGGACGGCCGGGTGCTGGTGGCCAGCGGTTTCAGCTCCGCGGGAGAGGTGCCCGTCGCGGAGCTCTATGACCCCGCCGCCGGAACCTGGTCGTTGGCGGCGCCTCCCCTGGTTCCCCGGCATTATGCGACCGCGACGTTGCTCCCCGATGGTCGTCTCCTCCTCGCGGGAGGTTTCACGAGCGCGGGGGTCACCACCCACGCGGAACTCTATGACCCGGTGGCCAACACGTGGACCGCCACCGGTGCGCTCGTCCATCCGCGCAACGGCCACACGGCCACCCTGCTGCCCGATGGAAAGGTCCTGGTCCAGGGGGGGTCGGACGGGGCGCGCAACCCGCAGGCCGTGTCGGAGCTGTATGACCCGGCGACGGGGACCTGGGCCGCCGCCGGTACGACGGCGGTGGCTCGCGAGAATTCCACCGCCACCCTGCTGACGACGGGTCAGGTGCTGATCATGGGGGGATTCAGCTCGGCCCCGAGCCTGACCTTCTATGCCAACGTGGAGCTCTATGATGGCTCCAGCGGCCGCTGGACTCCTGCCGGAAATCTCGCGCAGGGCCGGGGCTCCACCGCCGTGCTGCTGCCCTCGGGACAGGTGCTGGCCGCGGGGGGCCGGGGCGCGAGTGGTGTACTCGGGACGGCGGAGCGCTACACGCGCGCGAGCAACACCTGGGCTCCCGCCGCCTCCCTGGCCACCGCGCGCGAGCGTGCCACGCTGAGTCTGTTGCCCTCTGGCGAGGTGCTCGCTATCGGAGGCGGGAATGGTGTGGGGCCGTTGGACTCGGCGGAGCGGTACGACCCCGTGGCCGATGCCTGGACGTCCGCGGGCTCGATGGCGGCCGCCAGGGATGGGCACACCGCGACGGTGCTGGGCTCGGGCCGGGTGCTCGTGGTGGGCGGCGCGGGCACGGTGACGGCGGAGCTGTATGACCCGGCCGCCAACGCGTGGAGTCCCGCCGGGCCGGCCGCCACGCCCCGCTCGCGTCACGCGGCCGTGCTGCTGCATGACGGCCGGGTCCTGGTGGCGGGGGGCGAGAACGGGGGCACACCGCTGGCCTCGGCGGAACTGTATGACCCGGCCTCCAACACGTGGGCCCCCGCCGCGAGCCTCTCGCAGGCACGGGCCTCCTTCACCCTGACGCTGCTGCCGTCGGGCCGGGTGCTGGCGGTGGCGGGGACCTCGCTCGCGGCGGAGCTGGCGTCGGCGGAGGTCTATGACCCGGTCTCCAACACCTGGGCTCCGGCGGGGACACTGGCCAGCCCGCGCGCATTCCATTCGGCCGCGCTGTTGCCCTCCGGCCGGGTGCTGGCCGTGGGAGGTCTGGGGACAGGGGGCACGGTGCTCGCCACCGCGGAGCTTTACGACAGCGCGACCAACACCTGGAAGCCCGCGCCGGGCCTCGCAGCCCAGCGGCAGCGCTTCGACACCGTCCTCCTGCCGTCGAACGAGGTGCTCGCGCTGGGAGGGCAGGGCGCCGGGGGCGCGTGGCTGGCGAGCGCCGAGCTGTACGAGGACACCGGGGCGCAGCCAGCCTGGCGTCCGGTGGTGACGGGGCCCGATGTGGTGTTGCGCGGCTGCTCCGCGCGTATCACCGGCACGCTGTTCCGGGGCATCTCCGGAGCCAGCGCGGGAGACTACAGGGACTCCGCGACGAACTTCCCGTTGGTGCGGTTGCAGGCGGCCGAGGGGCGCCGGCTCTGGACGTTGCCGGGCACCGGGATGTCCGCCACCGGCGTGACGGTGTCCATTCCCGCCAGCGCGACGCCTGGCTCCTATGCGCTCTCCGTCTTCGCCAACGCGAGAGGCGGTGGGCGGATGGTGACGGTGGCGGAGAACACCGCACCGGTGGCGGAGGAGCAGACGGTCTCCACGCCGTACGGCGAGCCCGTGAATCTGTCGCTGGTGGCGACGGATACCGAGGCGGAGCCTTCGTTGAGCTTCGTCATCGTCACCCCTCCGGCCCACGGGACGCTGAGCGGTACGCCGCCCTCCGTCACATACACACCCGACCCGGGCTACCTGGGGCCGGACAGCTTCACCTTCCGGGCACGTGACTGCAGCCTGGACAGCAACGTCGCCACCGTGACGCTCGACGTGGCCGACCAGACGCCTCCGGACATCACCTGCCCCGCGGACCTGAGGGTGGAGGCGACGGAGCCACCGGGGGCGCCGGTGACGTATCCCCCCGCCACCGCGACCGACGCCATCACCGCCAATCCCACGGTGACGTACTCGCCGCCGTCGGGGAGCACCCTGCCGACGGGGCGTACGACGGTCACCGCGACAGCGGAGGATGCGGCGGGCAATCAGGCGGCGTGCACCTTCGCCGTGACCGTTCAGGTCCGGGTGGTGTCGATTGCTGGCGGCGGATGTCAGGCCGCCGGTGGGGGCGCGGACGCGGCGCTGGTCGTGCTGTCGGTCCTCGCCGTGTGGGCGGGGCGCCGACGCCGTGAACTGGCGCGAACCTGCGTGCTCGTCGCGGCCCTGGCCACCACCAGCGCCTCGGGGCAGACGCCCTCCAGCCCCCTGGTTGCGTTCGACGCGGAGCGCCTGCGCCTCAGCGCCGCCGCGACGGACTCGCTGCTGGTGGACTCCGGGCGGCTGCTTCCCGTGGGCGGCTATCGCCTCGCGCTCCTGTCCAACTACGAGCGCGGCATTCTGGTGCTGAAGGGCAGTGATGGGTACAGCCGGTCCCTCTTGCACTACCGGACGTCGGCCTGGCTCATGGGGGCGTGGTCTCCGGTGGAGCGCCTGGAAGTGTCCGCCCGGCTGCCAGTCATCATCTCCCAGGGAGGCCATGGCGCGGAGGTGCTGGTCGGTGTCTCCGCACCTTCGTCCTCGGGGCTGGGGACGCCGGAGGTGGGAGGGCGCTACTCGCTGCTGCGGCGCGAGGAGGGGGCGCCGGTGTCCCTCGCGGTGGGGCTCGACGTGGGGCTTCCGGGGGGAAGTGCGAGTGCGTTCGGACGCCAGGAGCATTGGGCCGGGTTTCAGTTCTGGCCCCGCGTCTCGCTGGGGCGCGAGGTGGGAATGTTCGTGTTGGGGGCCAGCGTGGGCGCGCGGGTGAGGTCGAGGGAGGCCGAGCCGGGTCGCGACGTGGGCACCGAGCTGGAGCAGGGGCTGATGGTGGCCACCCGGGGGAGCGGTCTTCGCGGTGAGCTGGCCCTGCAGGTGGCGGAGTCGCTGGTGCACCCGGACGTGGCGGTGGAGTTGCTCGGGGCGGTGCGGCTGCCCATCGGACATGGCTTCGAGGTGAGCGCGCTCGCCGGGCGTGGCTTCACCGACATCCCGGGGTCGCCCTCGTGGCGGGCGGGGGTGGGAATCGCCTGGGCTCACCACGCTCCGCCCGAGGACGTCTGCCAGAGCGGGCGGAAGCACACGCCCGAGCAGTGTCCTGGCTCCGATGATGACGGTGACTCCGTGCTCAACAAGGCGGACCGTTGTCCGCTGGAGGCGGGGCCGCCGGACAACGAGGGCTGCCCGGATCGGGACTCGGAGGGTGATGGCGTCGTCGACCGGCTGGACCGGTGCCCGAACGAGGTGGGAGTTCCGGACCGTCAGGGCTGCCCCGAGCCTGTCTCGTCTCCGGTGAAGGAGGAGCGGCTCTCCCTGGCGGGCCGCAAGGTCGCCTTCGCGGTGGGCCTCTCCGAGATTCAGGGGGACGGCGCGCTCCTTCTGGATGAGATCGCCGAGCTGCTGAAGTCGCGGCCCGGTGTCTCGCTTCGCATCGAGGGCCATACGGACGACTCGGGACAGGAACAGCTCAATCGCACCTTGAGCGAGGATCGCGCGAAGGCGGTGCGCGCCTACCTCATGAAGCGTGGCATCGCGGGTTCTCGCCTCGAGGCCCGGGGCTACGGTCCGTCGCGTCCCATCGCCTCGAACGACACGCCGGAAGGCCGAAGCGCGAACCGCCGCGTGGAGTTCATCATCACGAATTGATTTCTAATCCCAAATTCCTGGGATTCGCGGGAGGAACGTTTTAAAAAGCCTGTCGTCCGACCCGACGCTCCCATGCCGGGAGCGTGGGAAGAATCGCTTCCGGACAAGGGGAGTACGACCATGTTCAAGAGAGCGGCAGTGCTCGTGGTGGGCTGTGGCGCGTTGCTGGCTGGCTGCGGCGCCGACGTACAGAACGAGAACCAGGAGATCATCTCCAACCTGCTCGAGGCGGGGATTCCGGCCGACGGCGTCACGGTTGTCGATGATGCCGTGTACGTGGGGCGCGACACCCAGGTGAGCCTCGAGGCGTCCCGGGAGCTGCTCCAGCCCGGCCCGGGGAGCGCGGAGCACTACAGGAGTGGCAATATCGTCGGCACCGCCGTGACGAGGATCTGCATCAACCCCACCTCCACGTTCAACAGCTACAGCCAGCTCAGCCTGGGACTCGATCAGGCGATCGCGAACTACAATGCCCTGGCGCTCCGCATCCATTTCGCCCGGGCACCGGCCACTGGCTGCACCGCGAACATCTCCCTGCAGACCATGACCGGCTCCGGCCACTCCTCTGGGCTCCCCGCGAACGGCCTTCCCTACAACACCATCAAGATCGGCACCGGCCTGGCGAGCTATGGCGTTGACGTGCTCGAGCATGTCCTCACCCACACGATCGGCCACACGATCGGTCTCCTCCACACGGATGCCTCCAATCCGGCCATCAGCTGCGGCCTCGGCGGTAGCGGATACATGGACTACGCGAGCGGCGGTGTGGGCGGCATCCTCATTCCCGGGACGTCGCCCACGGCCACGGCGGGGGGGTCGCTCATGAACACCTGCATCCCGCTCACGACGGACGGTGAGTTCACCAGCTCTGATCGCACTGCGTTGAATGCCATGTACTGAGGTGGACTTCCGCGGGGTGGCGGGGGAGGACCTTCGAGAATGACGGAAGTCCATTTTGGGAGGGAGCCATGAGCGTGACTCCTCCGCCAACTTGCCGTGGTCGTGTCCTGGTGGTGGATGCACAGCGCGTCGCGCGCCTCACGATCAAGCTTCTCCTGGGCATCGAGGGCTACACCGTCGTCGAGGCCGACACCCATGACAAGGCGTTGGCGGAGCTCGCCAGGGGGGTGGATCTGATGCTGGTGCGGCTGAAGTCGATGAACGCTCTCGAACTCATCCCTCGTGCCGTTGCCGTGGCTCCGTATCTGCGAATCATCGTGATGACCCTCTGGGGGGCGGAAGAGGAGGCGAAGGCCGCCGTGCGATGCGGGGCGTGCAACGAGTACATGATGCTGCCCTTCAAAGAGGGCGAATTGATCGAGCGCGTGGAGCGCTTGATCAAACAAGTGAAACCCTAGCCTCCGCTTGCTCGCCTGACGCCCGGTGCGCTCGAGGATGCGGCCTCTGTGTTTTTCCCCCGCTGGGTTGCCCGCCGCTCCGAGCCGCGCCCTCTCCTGGACGGGGCACGGTTTGCTTTTGGGGGCTAAATCCAGTCAGTGGAGGCGGTGGGAATCGAACCCACGGCTCTCGTAGCACAAATACGCGCCCCACCTCGACCCGTGGCACAGGTGGCACGGTCTGGCCTGTGCCATGCGCGCTCCGGATCTGTGCCACCTGCTCCGTACCGCCGTGCATCCCCGCGAAATCGCTGCCGTGAGCTCCTGGTCTGGCGCTTGCTCATGTCGCTCGTGTCTCGGGAATGAACCCGAAGCAGGAGAGACCCTGATGAAGCCCACGATGTTCAAGCGGTATGGCCTGACCTTCCTCGCATCGCTCGCCCTGAGCGCGTGCGGCGCCCAGGAGCCCGAGCCCGGCGCGAGCGAGCCCGTCACCTCCACCCAGGTGCAGACGCTGGAGGTGCCCGCCGACTGGGTCGGCCACCAGCTGGGCCTGAGCGCGCCACGCCTCCGCCCGTTGGAGAAGGTCACCCGCTTCGCCCGGCCCGAGCCCGGGGAGCTGCCCTCCATCCGGAAGATCGAGCCCCAGACGGGGCTGGAGAAGCCGGGTGGTCAGATGCGCGCGATGGGTCCGGATGGAACGATCTACGAAGTGAGCGTGCCGGAGGCCGATGCCGAGAAGGTGGGGGCCGCGATGCGGGAGCGAGGCCTCAGCGGCAGCAGCCTTCCCTCGGAGCAGCCGCGCAGTGAGAGCGGGTGGTCCAATGGCATCGACAGCCGCGTGCGGTGGACCAACTCGGGCTCCGACTGGCCGCGGGACACCATTGGCGTCGTGTCGCCCAACGGTTCGAGCTGGTGCACGGGGACGTTGTTCGAGGGCCGGCTGGTGCTGACCGCGTTCCACTGCCTGTGGGATGGCTACGGCAACTGGGTGAATCCGCAGTTCCGCGCGGGACAGGACGGCACCACGCAGCCCTATGCCGCCGTCAACCACACGTGGAAGTACTGGGACCAGGGCTTCGTGGACAACGACTGCCACAAGTGGAAGACGACGGGCTACCGCCAGGTCTGCGAGCAGTATGACTGGGCGGTGCTGGTGCTCGCGAACACGCCCACCAGCTCGACGGGCGTCACCCCGGGTTACATGGGTGTCTTCTACAACGGCTCGGACAGCGGGCTCGCCGCGTACTCGACGTACCACTACGGCTACCCGGGCTGTGGCTCGGGCGGGGCTCCGTCGGGCTGCGTGGACAACTCCATGTGGGGCCAGAGCTTCACCTGCGACATCGGCTCGTTCTTCAACCCGGTGGGCGGCTGGAACCGGAACTTCTACCACGGCTGCGACATGTCCGGTGGGCACAGCGGCGGTCCGCTCTACTCGTGGAGCCCGGGCTCGAACGGGCCCTACCTCCTGGCCGTCAACATCGCCGAGTCGTGCACGGGCTCGGCCTGCAGCGGGACCACGCCGAACATCGCGTTCCGCATCGACAAGTGGCTGGGTGATCAGATGATGTACTGGCGCTCCATCTACTGAGCGTCCTCACCGCCTCCACCCGGCTGGTGCCAGGTCCTCGCGGAGTGTTCTCACTCCGTGAGGGACGCGAACCAGTCCCAGGCCCGCGCATCCGCCGGGAAGGCATTCCACCGACGACTGGCGAGCATCTCGGCATGCCAGGCCTCGAGCCCCCTCATCCGTGTCATCGGTCCTGAAGGCCACGCTGGGATGCATTGTCTCCTTCGAGCCCCATGAGCTTGGGAGTGCCGGCCGTGGCGGGTGGCCCGAACAGCGCATGGCGCAGCGCGAGCAGGTGGAACGCCAGGTACCCCGGCGAGACATGCTCCACGTCTGGCCCCAGTGCCCGGTGCAGCTCCGGCAGCCCATGGAACGCCACCGCGGGATAGGCGTGGTGCTCGGCGTGGTAGGGCATGTTCCACATCAGGAAGCGAACGAGCGCGTTCGTGCGGACGGTGCGCGTGCGCTGGAGCTGGCTGCCCTCCATGGGGAGGGCCGTGTGTTCCGTCATCACGAACAACCCCAGCAGCACATGCGCGATGGGCCACGCGAGCAGCACGTGGCCAAACCCGGGGACGAACCTGAATCCCCCGAAGAGCAGCGCGCACCAGAGCACGATGACCAGCTGGCTCTCCCACTGGATGCGCCGCCGCTGGTTGGCCCGGATGAACGGAAACACCTTCTGCCACTGAGCCGGCGTGAACAGCACCGCCGACGCCAGGGTGAACAGCGCCTTGCCCACCAACAGTGCCTGGCCCGACGCTCGCGCCAGGTAATGCCCGAGGTTTCGCGGCCACCCCACGAGGAACCCTGGCGCACCGGCGATTTCCGGATCGTGCTCCAGGGACTGCGTGGCGCGGTGGTGTTGCCAGTGGAACTCACGGAAGAAGCTGGGGGCCTGCAACATGAGGAAGGCGCTCAGCCACACGAGTCCCTCGTTCAAGGGGCCCGAGCGAAACGCGGTGCGATGCCCCGTCTCGTGCAGCGAGGGGAAGAAGGTGACCAGGAACACGCCACAGAGGAGGACGGTGCCCATCCACGCGGGATGACCCCTGGCCGCCAGCCACGCGGTGGCCACCGCCGAGCCCAGGAACAATGGCACCTGGACCGCCACACGTGCCCACGCTGGCGCGTCGCGGCGCGTCATCCACCGTTGCAACTCCTGCTTCGAGACACGCGCGCTCTCACCCTGTTCCGCTTCCATCTCCGTGACGCTAGTCCAGTCAGAAGCCGCGCATCCACCCACCGTCGGTGGTGGTGGCCTGCTCGGTAGCGCCCTGGCGTAACGTAGGCTATGGCCTGGAGTAGAACTCGTTCCTCAGACGGGGCTACGCATGAGCATGATTGAATACAGGGTCGGCTCAGGCGATACGTTATCCATGATCGCCCGGCGGCATGACGTCTCGGTGGACGTGCTGGCTCGGGTCAACAGCCTGAGCGATATCCGTGAAGGATCACCTGTTCCACCGCTTGCATGATCTGCCGGTCGGACCCAACAAGACCATCAAGGCCAACTTCTCGCCGGACCCCGATATCGCCGATCTCTGGACCAAGGCAATGAAAGGCAAGCTTCCCGTGGACGAGGCGAAGCGCTTCCTGCGGCTGATGGCGCACGAATATGTGGAAAGCCACCTGATGGACAAGGGATTGCCGTACCGGTCGTCTCATCCGGACGCCTACAAGCTCGGCTACAATATGCCCACGCCCAAGCACCATGGTGCGCATGACCTCTCGCCGCTCGTCGACGCGGCCCGGGAGCCCTTCGGACATTGGGAGAAGATGCTGGGGAAGAAGCCACCCAAGTTCGAGTTCGCCTCGGACCTGTCCAACCTGGACGAGTTGGTGGAACTCATCTGGAAGGGAGTCAAGAAATGACCGCTCACGTCTCTGCTGTCGCCAAGCGCATCAAGGCCATCAACTGGAGTGGCTCGTTCGACAGGACTCCCTCGTGCGTGGCCCTGCTGCGTGAGTACCTGCGCCGCGCCTCCTGGTGGGCCGAGGCCGTGAAGTCCTCGGAGTGGCCCTTCTTCGACATCGCCGCCGCGGTCAATCCGGCAGTGCGAGCCGATCCGGGCCAGATTCAAGCCATCGAGGACCACCTCTCCCAGAAGTTGCAAGGCGTGTTGGTGGTGCGCACCTGCGTGCGGGCGCTGCACTTCGCCGCGCTGGAGGATGCGGGTGCAAAGCTGCCGCGAGTGCCCGCTTCGGTGGTGCGGCCGTTTGAGCCGCTGCTGATGATGTTCGAGCGTGGCGGTGGTTTTCGGCTCGGCGGAAGTGGGCTCATCGAGGTCGACACCGCGGGTGTTCCGAAGGGCACCGCCAGTTCCCATCACACGGACAAGACCGTCGTGGCGCTGGAGCCAGCCGCGCTGGATGCCTTGGACGCCGGAGCCTGAGATGCCGCGTTGGAGGCTTGTTCCGCCTCCAAGGCCCCCGCGTGCCAGTCCATCGCACGCGGGGGCCTCTCGTGTCTCAACGCGCGTCGCGCTTCCGTCTCATTCCAGGTTCAGGTTCTCGGGGTTGGAGGCGCCCTTGTCCATGATGCCGGTGGGTCCGTCGTTGAGCACGCACTCCCCGCTCACATCCTCGGCGATGCCGCAGCCGGACTTCGGGTTGCCCCAGCGGCTGGTGAGGTTGAGCCACGACAGGCTTCCACCATACGTGCCCGGAGACTGCCGGAAGAAGGGCACGGTGCTGTTCCAGCTGTACCAGGGAATGCCGCGGCCCGTGTCATCGGCGAGGAAGTCCCCGTTGGGGAGGTTCTTGTAGATGTGCCGGGCCGCATCCGGGTAGAGGCCGTGCGAGCCCAGGGCCGCGTACACCTCCGCGTGGAAGCCCGCCGTCACGGCCACGTTCTTGTCGCCGTAGGTGAACGTCTGTCCCCCCGAGTGCTGGCTCAGGAACATCTGGGACGGCCGGCCATCCACGAAGCGCACCGTGAAGTGCTCCCAGTCGCCCACGTGGTTGCCGAAGGTGGAGTAGCCGCCCACGCAGCCCCACGGCGAGTACCAGCCGATGCAGACGCGCTTGCCGTTGTTGTACGGGTAGAAGGTCCAGTAGACGATGTCCGTGATGTTGGTCGGCTGGCCACCCTGGGTGCGGTTGACGATCTCCGCGTAGATGGGCACCGCGCCCGGCCGCTGGCCATCGAGGAACTGGGGATCCGTGCAGGAGTCACACCCCAGGGCCTGGTTGGTCACCATGTACCCACCGGACTCGTGCACGTTGGGCAGGAAGAACTCGACCGAGGACGGGAAGTAGGACTCCTCGCCATGCATCCACACCAGCGGCGCGTACCAGGCGGCCGTCACGCCATCCACGGGCACGCCCTTCATCTCCGGGTTGGCGAGGGCGCTCTTGTTGAGGACCCAGTAGCGGTTGCCTCCGGTGTCCGAGTGGCTGGGCCGGGCGATGAAGGTGGACAGCGCCAGGCCGCGATGATCCCGGGGCTCCACCTGCCAGATGCCCACGTCGTAGTCCGCGCCCGAGCCCGCGTCATTCCACAACCCGGCGGGATTGGCCGGGAGCACGTACTCCGTGCGCACGCAGCGGATGAGGTCGGTCGAGGGCTTGTTGTAACCGAGCACCGTGACGGAGCCCAGGCAGGTGTAGCCCGCGGCGGGCACGGGCTCCCACATGGAGACGTCATGCGTGCCGCCCGAGCCCCAGTCGCTCCACACCCAGGCGTAGTCGACGGGCCGCGCCAGCACATCTCCCTCGCCGGAGGCCACGAAGCTCGTCCGGGGCGCAGAGCCATGGAAGGGCTGGGCCACATCACCCAGCGAGTAGTAACCGGGGTACTGGCCGAGGTTGGCGCGCCAGACGGCCACGTCGTTGTCGGACCCCGTGTCGTGATCGTCGTAGATCCAGTTGAACGAGGTGGCCGCCTGGACGTAGAGCCGCTGGGGGTAACGGATGACCGCCTTGTCCGCCTTCAGCGTGAACTCCCCGCTCTCCGAGCCGTAGAAGGTCGCCGCGACGAGCTTGTAGGTGCCCGGCGACAGGACATAGGACAGGCGCGAGGTGAGGTTGCCGCCGCTGTCATCGTCCTGGGCGAGGACGTTGCCGTTGGCATCCAGCAGGTAGAGGTACGTGTCGAGCGGCGCGGTGAGATGGAACGTCACCGTGCTGGCCGGTCCGGTGTAGTCCACGATGAACTGCCGGTTGGCCGTGCTGGCCGGGTTCCTTCCGCCCGCGCCGTTCCAATGGCCATACAGGGTGTTGCCCTGCGGCGCGGAGGGCGACTCCACCACCACGCTCGAGGCCAGGTCATTGAAGTCGTCTCCCACCCAGGTCGTATCCGCGGTGAAGACCTTGGACCTGCCATTGAAGCCGCCATGCTCGTAGAGCGTGACGCTCCAGCCGCTCGGCACCTGGAGCGAGCTGACCGAGTCGTTGCCCACGGTGGTCAGTTGGCTCACGTCATAGCGGCCGGGCTGGAGTGACTGGACGCGGCCTCCGTAGCTCCCATGCTCGAAGAGGAGCACCGTGGTGGCGAGGGCCTGGGCACTCGAGCCGGGCGCCGCCTCCTGCTCGAGGGGGAGTTCTTCTCCCGGGCCGCAGCCCACGCTCGTCAGGAGCGCGGTGCCCAGCAGGGCTGCCCGCCAGTGACGGCGCCTCGAGGTCAGGGGGACGGAAGCGGCGGGGCCGCGGAGAGGGTTCTTCTTCATGGTGCGACCTTCCTGTTTTACTGGAAGTAACGGTTATACTCCGGATTCGGGCCTCCCCTGAGCAGGCTTCGTGCCAACACCAGCCGGGGGCGCTTCCGAGGAGAACCCCTCCGGAGAAGGCCTCGGAGGCCACGGAGCGCCTGTCGGCGACACGGAGCGTTTTTCGGCGACGTGTCGCCATGGGATGGGCCAAGGAAGGGAGGTGCTACAGTCGCGGGCGATGTCCCGCTCCGAGTCTCGCGAGTCCCAGCCCCCCCCGCAGATCGCCGAGGTATCCACGGCCATTGGCCACGAGCAGCGCGCCGTGGCATCCGCCGACCAGGTGGTGCCGGTGCTGACCGTCTTCTCCCATCCCATGGCCACCCGGGCCGGAGAGCGGCTCCTGTTGGAGGGGCTCACCGCCGGCCGGGAGGTGTCCCTGTCTCGCAACGGCCCGAACTTCACCCGGCCTGGAGAGACCTTCGGGCAGCCCCTGGCGGATCCCTTCGTGAGCAGGAATCCCCTCGTGTTCTCACCGGGCGAAGGAGGGCGGCTCCGGCTGCGCGTGGGCGAAGGTGGAACCCGGGTGGTGGTGGACGGTCAGCCCGTGACGAGCCGTGAGTTCTCGCCGGAGGAGCTGGCGGCGGGCGTGCCGTTGGAGCTCTCGGGCCGGGTGGTGTTGCTGCTGCACCAGGACTCGGGTGGGGCGCGGGCGCCCGGGGACCCGCTGGGCATGGTGGGCGAGAGCCCGGGCATCCGGCGCGTGCGCGAGCACATCCAACGCATCGCCGACCTCCATGTCCCGGTGCTGGTCCGGGGAGAGACCGGGACGGGCAAGGAATTGGTGGCCCGGGCCATCCACCAGCACAGCCCGCGCAAGGGGCGCCCCTTCCTCAGCGTGAACCTGGGCTCCATCCCCAAGGAGCTGGCGGCCGCCGAGCTGTTCGGCGCGAAGAAGGGCGCCTATTCGGGCGCCACGCAGGAGCGCGAGGGCTTCTTCCGGGCGGCGCAGGGGGGCACCCTGTTCCTCGACGAGGTGGGCGAGGCGCCCCCGGAGGTGCAGGTGATGCTGCTCCGGGTGCTGGAGACCGGCGAGCTGTACCCGGTGGGTGGGCATACCCCCCTCAAGACGGATGTCCGGCTGATCGCCGCGACGGATGCCAACCTGGAGGAGCACATCCGCGAGGGGCGCTTCAAGGCGCCGCTGCTGCACCGGCTGGCGGGGTATGAGATCCGGCTGCCGCCCCTGCGCGAGCGCCGCGAGGATCTCGGGATGCTGTTCCAGCACTTCGCCCGGGAGGAGCTGGAGGCCATTGGCGACGCCCACCGCCTGACGCCACGAGATCCATACGCCGAGCCGTGGTTGCCGGCGCCGCTCGCGGTGCGCCTGCTGCGCTACGCTTGGCCCGGCAACATCCGGCAGTTGCGCAACATCACCCGGCAACTGGTGATTGGCAGCCGGGGGCAGTCCGTCCTCCAACTGGACTCGCGGCTCGCCGAGGAGCTGGAGGCCGCGGGGCCCACTCCGAAGCCAGCACCCGCGCCCGCGGCGGTGGCTCGCCGCAAGTCCACCGAGGTCACCGGCGAGGAGTTGCTCTCGGCGCTCCGGCAGCACGCCTGGGATCTCAAGATGGCGGCGGACACGCTCGGGATTCCGCGCTCCTCCATCTACGATCTCATCGACAAGCACCCGAACATCCGCCGGGCGGGGACCCTGAGCGCGGAGGAGATCTCCGCCTGCCATCGGGAGTGTGGCGGTGACCTGGACGCGATGGTCCAGCGCCTGGAGGTCTCCAAGAAGGCGCTCAACCGGCGCCTCAAGGAACTGGGCCTGAGCGCCCGGAGCTCCTGAGTCGCGGCATACCGGCTGCAAGGGTTTGGCTCGTGGAGCCGAAAGGAGCAGCACCGTGGCGAAGCATCAACTGATCATCTCCAAGAAAATCAACGGCAACTTCCCGGTTCGTTCCGAGGAAGAGCGGTTCAATGCCATCCGCACGCTGGTGGTGAACTGGAAGGGAACGTGGGAGCCAAGGGAGCGGCCCGACCTGTTCCTGGTGGTGGCTCCGGGGGATGAGCTGGAAGTCGTGCTGGCGGACGAGCAGCACGAGGGCGGCAGCTTCTGGCTCTTCAACCGGGAGAGCCCCTCGCGCCCCTTGCTCGTGCCGTTGCCGGAAGGCCAGCGTCTTGACGGTGTGGAGCGCGTGGACCTCCAGAAGGGGAGCGTGATCCTCACGGTGGATCCCACCATCGCCAAGGACGCGGGAGAGTCCCGGTACAATCTGCGCGTCAGTGTGTTGGGAATGCCGCCAGCGCCCTTCGTCGGGCAGGGACAGGCCGGCACCCTGATTGCTTCCAAGCCCTGAGGAAGCCTCGTCGCCGTCTTCGGTGGAGCGCGGGTGGGCCTCCGTGGCCCGCCCCGCTGAAGGTCTACTGACCGCCCTCGGTGCTGATGAGGTTCAAGATGTTTCCGTCCGGATCCTTGAACCAGGCGACCTTCATCCCGGACGAGGCGTGGATGTCACCTTCCAGCCGCGTGCCGGGCATGTCGTAGTGCTCGAAGGTGACGCCCCTGGACCGGAGCACCTTCACCACTTCCTCGATATTGCCCACCGTCCAGGTGACCGCCGTGGCCTGGTTGGTGCCCGCGTAGTCCGAGCGGTAGACGTTCACGGTCGAGTTTCCGCTCCGGTACACGACCACCTCGCCGCCCTCTTCGTGGACGGGCTTCAACCCGAGCGTCTCCTCGTAGAACTTCCTCGCCCTGCGGAGATCCTTCACCGCGAGGTTGGCGACCGCGTCTCGCGCGGCGAGCGGCTCGTATGTCTGTTCCATGATGTCCTCCCCAGACCCGTCATGATTGGCACGGGTAGCGCGACAGGGAGGTGTCCGTCGAGCGTGCGAGGTGTTGGCCGCTGGCCTGGTGCCATCACACCTTCCAACTTTTCCACTCCTCTCTCGTGCATGCAGTGAGGAATCAGTGCCCGCGGGATGAGGATGATCACCCCGCGAGGAATCATCGGCATGGCACGTGGGAATATTCCCACGAAGTCGGTCGACGGAAATTCCTCGCAGTCTGTTGCCATGCCCTACACGACCGTTTCTGGCTCGCTACTGGCGTTGCTGGCGTCCGTGTCCACCTACGGGATCGCGAGTGCCCAGCCCGCTCCCGCACCAGCGGAGGCGGCGGATCCGGTCTCGAAGGTCATGAAGGCATCCGATCCGAAAAAGGCGCTCGGACGAAGGCCTCGTTCACCCGGGCGGATGGGGAGACCAAGACCCCTGGCTGGCGCTACGACGGCGTCAAGACCAAGGGTGGGGAGGCCCACGAGGGCCAGGCCCACGTGTGGGCGAAGCATCGTTTCATCCTCGGTGCCGGTGGCATTGACATCAAGACGGATGACCGATGCCTGCGCCTCAACGGCACCGCCAATGGCAAGATCAAGGGCGAGTACAAGTGCGACGTCTGGTAGGCGTCTGGGAATGACGCCCGGGGGAGGAGGACTCCTCCCCCGGTCCAGACGGGCCTGTAGGTGGTGTCGGTGACGGGCACCGTCCCGTTGTCCAGGTACACCAGGATGCCGCGGTGGGGCTCCACGGCCCGCACACGTGGTGAGGGAGCCGGTGGCCGGGGTGCTCTACTTGTACTGAAGCTGCAACTGAGCGCCGCGACCGTTGAAGGGGTGGTCGGCGCCCTGGACGGACATCCAGCCGCACTCCCCCCAGTTCCACAAGTCCACCACCTGGTTGTCGGAGCTGTAGGTGGCCCCGCCCGAGCCGTAGTAGCCGACCGCCACGAACTCGCCGGGCGCCACCGTGAAGGAAGTGCCCCGCAGGTCGACGTTGCCCAGTCCGGGTCTGACGAAGTCGCAGTTCATCGCCGCGGCGTAGGACATGGAGGTGACGGCATCCCCGTGCCAGAGCAGGCCGGAGGAGGTGGAGAAGGTCTGGTCACCCGTGCTCACGCGCAGGGTGGAGGGGTCGATGCGGACCTTGGTGAAGAGGGTCCGCACGTCGGTGCCGCCGCCGTTGTTGTAGCCCGCGGTGTACTGGGAGAAGTTGAGCGAGGGCCCCGTCGACGGCAGCGACAGGTATTCCGCGGGAGTGCCCGCCATGTTCTGGCACCACGCCGCCCAGGGCTTGGCGGCATCGCCGTTGACGTACAGCACGTACTCACCATCCGCCGCGGAGGGGAGGGCGGTCTTGATGTCCTGGCAGCTCGCCGGGGTGCTCTGCCTGTACTGGAGCTGGAACTGAGCGCTGCGGCCGTTGAAGGGGTGGTCGGCGCCCTGCACCGACATCCAGCCGCAATCCCCCCGGCCCCAGAGGTCCACCACCTGGTTGTCCGAGCTGTAGGTGGCCGCGCCGGAGGGGTAGGAGCCGACGGCCACGAACTGGCCGGGAGCGGCGGCGAAGGGAGTGCCCCGCAGGTCGACGTTGCCCACACCGGGGTTGCCGAAGTCGCAATTCATGGCCGCGGCATAGGACATGGAGGTGACGGCATCTCCGTGCCAGAGCAGACCGGAGGAGGTGGAGAAGGTGAGGTCGCCGGTGCTCACGCGCAGGGTGGAGGGGTCGATGCGAACCTTGGAGAAGAGGGTCCGCACGTTGGTGCCGCCGCCGTTGTTCACGCCCGCGGTGTACTGGGAGAAGTTGAGCGAGGGGCCCGTCGACGGCAGCGACAGGTACTCCGCGGGAGTGCCCGCCATGTTCTGGCACCAGGCCGTCCAGGGCTTTGCCCTATCGCCACCGTGGAACAGCACGTACGGGCCATCCGCCGCGGCGGGGTTGGCGGTCTTGATGTCCTGGCAGCTCGCCGGGCCAGTCGTGAGCGCGGCCCGCGCCTCGCCCAACTCCGTGGGGGCCAGTGGGTCGACCCCCTTGGCATCGGGGCTGTCCGGGGCATCCATCCCGCAGGCGGGGAGGACGGCGAGGCTGGCGGCGAACATCAGCTTCTTCCAACGAGGGGTGTGCATCATGGGGGTTCTCCGGGGTTCGAGGTGTCTTCCGCGAACTCGGAGAATCCTTGAGCACGTGTCGTGCCAGCCGCCGATGGGGGGCTCTTCAGAGGAGAGTCCCCACGGGGAAGGGTCTGGGAGGGGGTGGAGAGGCTGTCGGCGACATGTCGCCGACAATCGCGAAACGTCGCGGCCCCGGGGCTTAGGGGCCGCTGGACTGGAGGCGCTGGAGGGCGCTTCCCCATTCCCGTTGGAAGCCTGGGTTGGTGGAGAGCGCGCTGGAGAGGTCCTCCCGAGCCTGTTCGCGCCACTGCTGCCGCTGTCCGGAGGGGGCGGAGGGGAGCGACGCCTGGAGCGCCAACAGACTGCCTCGCAGGAGCCGGGCGTCCGGCCATCCGGGACGGACCGCGAGGAGCTGCTGGGCCAGCTCCAGCCCTCGTTGGAGCGAGGGGCCCGGATCCTGTCCGGTCTGCGTCGAACGGGTGGCCGAGCGGCGAAGGAAATGCCCGAAGCCGATGCGGAACTCCTGCCGCTCCGGAGCCAGCTCCAGCCCCTTCTGGAACGCCTGGAGTGCTTCCTCGGAGTCCTGGGGGCGCCCTCCGGGGGTGAGCGCCCGGGCCCCCAGCGCCTCTCCCAGGTAGTACCAGGCTTCCGCGTAGGACGGATTGAGCGCCAGGGCCTGCCGCAGCGCCGCCTCGGCCCGTGAGCTGCTGGGGCGGGGATCCTTCCCGTGCTCCAGCTCGAACGTGGCCAGGATGGCGTGGACCATGCCGCGGTTGGCGATGGCTCCCGCGTTCTGGGGAAGCCACTGGAGCGCCTGCCGCAGGGCCTCGTCGGCCTCGCGCACGCTCGGGCCGGGATCCTCTCCCCGGGCGCGTTGGTACAGGGCTCGATGGGCGAGCACCTCGCTGAGGTTGATGTGCCCGAAGCCCCCCTTCGGCGCGAGGGCCACGGACTGCTCGCAGGCCGCCCGGGCCTGGTCCAGCGCGGGGAACGGATCCCCTCCGCGGTCCCAGCGTGCCTGGGCCTGCTGGATCAGCGTCAGGCACAGCCCGTTGTGGAGCTGGGGAATGCCGGGGCCGAGCTCGATTCCCTCGCGGTACATCTCCGCGGAGCGCTCCAGCGAGGGGCCGGGCTCACCTCCCGTACCGCGCAGCCGCTGGGCCACGAGCGCGTGCGCCAGCCCCGCGTAGAAATAGGGCACCACGTGACCGGGGTTGAGGCTCCGGGCCTTGTCCAGGGCCGCCACCGCCTCGGTGAGGTCCGCGTCCGGAGCCGGGGCCCGGGAATGGGTGGCGCGGGTGTAGTAGCCGATGCCCAGGTTGATCCACCCCTCCGGTGTCCGGGCGTCGCGCTGGATGGCGGCGAGATAGGACTCGATCGACTTGCCGTAGGCGGGCAGCGGATCCGCGCCGACCTGTTCCTCGTAATCGGCCCATGTCTTGTAGACCATGCCCAGGTTGAGGAGGAAATCCTGGTCCCGCTCCTCCGGGGCGATGCCCTCGAAGCTCTCGACGGCCGCGCGCAATTGCTCGCGCGGATCCAGCGAGTGGCTCTGGCGGGTGTAGCCCCAGATCAACCAGGCCTGTCCCAACTCCAGCCGGGCCTTCGAGCTCGAGGGGGCGAACTCCAGCGCCTTGCGCGCGGCGGTCACGGCCTTCTCCGGCAACGTCTCGGAGTAATCGCCCAGGTTGCGTTGGTGCTCGGCGAGCCGCCGGTGGAGCCGGGACTCCAGCACGAGCGCGTCCGGATGCTCCGGCAGGGCCGTGAGCGCGCGGGAGACGGCCTGGAGCGCCTGGGTGTAGCGGGGAGTGACATCGCCCTTGCCGTAGAGCTCCAGGACGAGCGCGCCGTACTCCAGCGCTCCCTGGGCCGTGTGGATGGAGGCCACGCTCTCGCCGATCGCCGCCGCCTTGGCGTAGGCCTCGCGGCCCGCCTCGAAGTCCGCCAGCGCGCCCGGGTGCTGGCCCTGGTTCCACTGCCGCATGGCGCGGGCCTGGAGGATGTCTCCGCGCAGCTTGGGTGCCTCATGGAACCAGGAGAGCCCGGTGCCGATGTCGTCCAACTGGGAGAGGGCCTCGTCCCACCGGTTCTCGTAGAAGGCGAGCAGCGCCGCCACGTACGCGGCGGAGGGAACCTCGGCGCCTTCACTCTGGCGGAGCCAGGCCAGCGCCGGCTCCCGGTAACGGCTTTCGATCTCTCGCTTGCGAGCCTCGCGCCGCTCGGGGTCGCGGAGGCGCTCGGCCTCCAGCAGTTGCTCCTGGTATTGGTGTCCGGTCACCAGGGCGAGCGCGTAGGCCACCCGGGGCTCTCGGAAGCCGTGCCTCCAGGCGGCTTCGAGCGATTCGCGGGCCCGGGCCTCGTCCCCGAGCGCGAGGTGGCCACGACCCAGTGCGTAATGACCGGGCCCCAGGGCCTGCTCGCCCGCGTCCTGGATCTCCGCCTCGAGTGCCGCCATGCGCGCGCGGATGACGCTCCGGTCCGCGCGTGTGTCGTGCAGGTGGGAGAGGTCCGAGTAGCGCGCCAGCGCCTCGATGCGCTCCACGGATTCGGTGAACCGCCGGGCCAGGCGCTCGCGCACGGTGGCCTCCCGGCGGGCCAGCCCCGCTTGACCCAGGGCCAGGAGCACGAGCACGGCGGCCACCGTGGCCACGGACGCCACGAGCCGGTGCTTGCGCAGCTTCTTGCGCAGGCGGTACCAGGGCCTGTTGGAGCGGGCGCGTACCGGTTCGCCCGAGAGGAAACGGTCGAGCTCCTCGGCCAGTGCGCGTGCCGAGTCGTACCGGGCCGAGCGCTCCTTCTCCAGACACTTGAGGGTGATGGCCTCGAGGTCCGCGGGGATGTCCGGATCCACCGCGCGCGGCGGGCGTGGCTCCATGTGGAGGACGTTGTTGAGCACCTCCAGCCCGTTGCCGCCGGGAATGGGAGGGTGGCCCGTCAACACGCTGTAGAGGGTGGCGCCCAGGCTGTAGACGTCCGCGCGGCGATCCAGGCTGGAGATCTCCCCGCGGGCCTGCTCGGGAGACATGTACTGGGGCGTGCCCATCACCGCGCCGGTGACGGTGGCCCCATCGTTCCAGTCTCGTGCCAGCCCGAAGTCCATCACGTAGGGGCGCAGCGTCCCGTCCTCCGCGCGCTCCACCATGATGTTGGAGGGCTTGAGGTCTCGGTGGATGAGGCCCACGCGGTGCGCCTCGTTCACGCCCTCGGCGGCCTCCCGGAGCACCAGCACCTTCTGTTCCACGGACAGCTCGCGGGCGAGCGCGCTCAGCGTCCGCCCCTCGATGAACTGCATGGCGATGTAGACGCGCCCCTGGACCTCGCCCACCTCGTAGACCTTGCACACCCGCTCGTGGTTCACCCGCGCCTGGGCCCTGGCCTCGGAGAGGAAGCGCTGGACGAGCCCGGGCTCCTCGCCCCGGACGAACTTCAAGGCCACGTGGCGGTTCAGCCGCGGATCATGCGCGAGGAAGACCCGTCCCATTCCGCCCTCGCCGAGGAAGCGCACGCACTGGTAGCGCTCCCAACCGCTGACGGGGAAGGCCGGGACCTCGGGGGCGTTCTCGTCTCGAGCGGTGGCCACCTGGGGTGTGGCGGCCCGGACCTGGGCCATCATCGAGATGAGCGTCCCCTCGGACAAACGGCCCCGCTCCCGCAGCAGAGCCAGGGGACTGCGCTCCAGGCGCCGGGCCTCCTCGCGCAGGGGGTCCACCTCCTGCTCGGAGACGAGACCCTCGGCCAGGGCTGCCCTCAACTCGACTTCGAAATCCGGATGCATGGGGGAAACGCTCCTCGGGGCGCCCATCCTACCGGCTTCAGATGGCCGGGGAGTGGAGACGGGCAGGCGGATATCCTAGAAATCCGCGCGCGTCATCCACCCCGCGAAGGCTCAACAAGGTACGAACTCCATGCCTCTCCATGCAATGAATCGAGTGTCTTTGATTTGTGGTGTAGCCATGTCTTTGATTCTGGGGTGCGATTCTCCCCAGGAGAAGACGGTTCTCAGGGTTCCGCTCTATCCATACATTCCCGATGCGGCTGGCGATAAGTTCAACGCCATGCTCGTGCGCATCGAGACGGAGTTCGAGAAAGCGAACCCGGACGTCGATCTCGTGCTCAATCCCTCCTGCTTCAAGGATGATTTCTACGAGCCGGCGCAGATCGCGCGCTCCCTGAAGGGGGAGGGGGAGTGCGGCTACGATGTCATCGAGACGGATACGACGATATTGGGGGAGTTGGTCGCCGAGGGAGGGGTACGCCCATGGCCGCGGTTGCCGAAGAACATTGACTGGCATCCGTCGGGGATCGCGGCATCCACCCACGCGGAGCAGAACACCGTCTACGGCGTACCACACTGGCTCTGTACACACTTCGTCATGTCGCGCGATGAGTCCGTGCGCCAGGCGCGTACGACGAGTGCGCTGGTCCAGGCCCTGGAAGACCGGAACACGGCCGTTCCCGATATGGCCTTCAACATGCTCGGGAGTTGGAACCTCCCCTCGCTCTATCTGGATGCCTGGGCGGACGCCAATGGCCTGGAGGGGGTCCGGTCCGCCGTGACCACCTCGAGCTACGATCCCGAGGTGCTCCAGTCCTTGCGAGCCTTCGCTGGCACCTGCGACTCCTCCGGAAGCAATCCCTGTGTCGACGGGACGTATGACCTCGAGGAGAACGCGGACCTGCCCGCCAGGCTGTTCGCCGAGAACAAGGTCGATGCCACCGCCGGCTACTCCGAGCGGTTGCATGCCATCCTCAAGAGCCTCCCGGCGGGAGAAAGCCCTTCCGCCATCAAGATCTCCTCCGCTCCGCTGGCCGAGGGGAGCCGCACCATCCTGTTCACGGACTCCTACTTCCTGGGAGTGCGCTGTACTGACGAATGTGAGCAGGCGGCGCTCGCGTTCGTGCAGTACATGAGCCAAGCGAGCACCTACGAGTGGATCTTGATGAGCGAGGATGCGCCAGAGGGCTCGCGCGTGCCCCGGTACCTCCTGCCCGCCGCGCTCGACGTCTACGAGGCGCCCAGGCTGCGCGCAGATCCGTTCTATCCCACCCTCGGCGAGGAGACCCGGAACGGGGGCCCCTTCCCCAACTCGGGCTTGTATGGCATCCGCAAGCAGATGCGCGACACCCTCCAGGAGGCGCTCTCGCACCATCCGTGAAAACCCGTACGGATTTCTGGTACGCTTGGCGGACTCGCTCGCTTCACGGAGGCCCTCATGCCGGTAAAAGGCCCGGGTGGTACGCCCATCCAACAGACCTGGACGGCTCCCACATCCAAGCCGGCGACACCGGCTTCCACGCCCGTGGCCGGGTCCAAGCCTCCGCCTCCCGCGCCGCTCCAGGTGAAGGACGGGTTCGACGGGCGGACACGCGAGAAGCCGAGGATGTCGCTGGACGGGTTCGGTGTCCGGCAGACGCCCGTGGCCTTCACCAACCCCACCGGCCTCTTCCAGCAGCAGCCGTCGCAGCAGGACCCGTCCCTGCCCGGTCTGCCCGGCGGTTTTTTCCCCATACTCCCCATGGGGGGTGGCCAGACGGAGGTGAAGCCACAGGGCGGGGTGTCGGGCTCTCTCATCACCTCCAATGAGGGCGTCACGTTGGAGCTCGAGGCCAACGCGGGCCTTGGCGCCGAGCAGACCCTGGGCGAGGAGGGGCCCACCCTCTCGGGGCAGTTCGAGGTCTACGGGAAGCTCAGCCTCTCGCTCACCCACGACGCGGTGAACCCCGAGGGCGCCAGCACCACCTTCGAGGTGACGGGGGACGTGGGCACCAGCACCACCGTGGGGGGTGAGGCGGAGTTCCAGGGAGTGGACATGTCCCTGGAGCACACCTCGTTCGCCGGCAACCGTGTCACCTTCGAGGTCACCGTCCCCAGCGCCGCCGCGGAGGCCATCCGCACGGGCGCCGCCCCCATTCCCAACCCCTTCGATCCCACCACCCTGCCCGAGAGAGGCGTGGTGACGCTGGAGAGCAGCCACTACTCGGGCACGGGCATGGAGGCCTCGTTCGAGCGGATCGCCAGCCTCACCCTGAGCGGGCAACAGGAGACGTCGCAGGGGACCGCCATCGCCGTGGAGCGGCTCAGCCCCACCACGGTGCGCATCACCGCCGGCCCCACCGAGGCCGTCGCCGCGGAGACCTCGGCGGGCGTGGGCCTCTTGGGGAGCCTCACGTTGTCGCGCGCCCAGGAGCAGCAGATCGGCGATCTGCGCACGGTGGAGATCGACATCACCCATCCCGAGGGGCTCGCGGCCTACCAGCGATTCCTCGCCACGGGCGAGGTGCCCGCCTCGGATCCCGCCAGCGGCATCTCCCACTCCGGGCGCATCCTCAACGTGGACATGCGCGACGAGACCGCGCTCACGGCCCAGCTCGGGCCCTTCGGGATCGAGGCCTCCGGCCGCAACGAGGGCACGTTCCGTCTCACGGAGTATGACGACGGCAGCCGGGTGCTCGAGGGCACCGTCTCCTACGAGGATGTCTCGCGCTACCAGCGCATCACGCTGGACGCCAACGGCCAGGAGACGCGCGATCCCACCGTCATGTCGCTCGGGCCCGTCAGCTCCAGCGACGCCAACTTCCTGACGACGGTTGCCACGGGCCAGGAGCCCCAGACGCCCATCCCCTCGGGACAGATGGCCACGGTGACGGTGACGCTCACCCCCGAGGGCATCGAGGACCTCCAGCGGCGCGCCCGCGAGTACCAGGAGCGGTATGGCCCCGGCCAGTCGGCCCTGGTCGATTCCATCGCCGCCGCGCAGACACCGCAGGAGGTCGAGCGCGCCTTCCTCATCCGCGACTTCGGCAAGGTCCAGGGGCTCACCGCGCTCGGCACGTACAACGCCTTCCCGGGCGAGGCTCCGTTCCCGTTCCCGGTGACGGTCACTCCGCTCCCGTAGCGTGCTCGCGAGAAGGCGGGTGAGGCACAAGGCCTCTCAGGATGGAGCCGGGCCTACCGCCGCCCGGGCCTCGCGCAGGAGCCGGGTGAGTTCGATCCGCGCGAGGAGCCTCGCCTGCTTGTCCTCCTCCTTCAGCTCCTGCTGGTACAGCCAGGCCGTCACCATGGCCACTGCCGCCGCCTTCGCCCGCCCCCAGGGCTCGGTCTCGCCATCCTCTTCATGGGTGGTCACGGCGGCCCATGCTTCGCAGAGATGGTTGGCGGCGTCCGCGAACGCCGCGGCCGCGGGCCGCCGAGCCAGGATGCATTCGTTGCGGAGATCCACCAGCTTCCCCGCGGCGACATGGGCCTGACGGGGAGCATTCCCGCGCGCCTGGGCGAACAGCGCGGCCGCCGGTTCACCGCCGTCGATGCGTGAGGCACACAGCCGCAGCCATTCCGAGCAGGTGCGGAAGGCCTCCTCGTCGGGAAAGCTCGCCGTCAGCCAACCCAGGAGGGGAGAGAGGTGCTCGGACCTTCGCCATGCATCGTCAACGGAATCGAAGGGGATTCCCGCCTCGTGAAACATGGCGAGCAGCCGCGCACTGGGAGATTCGGTCATCGTGAGGCGGATTCTCTCCGCTCCCCCTGGAGCCACGAAGAGGAATACGGCTTCTCGATTTCCAAACATTTCATATGGGGAGCCCTCCTGAGCGCACCGCGCTTTTCTCTCCGCGCGGAGGAGGGTAGGGGGAGGACGAAACGCCCCGGCATTCGTCGGGCATTCACGGGGGAACCCCATGGCGAGCAATTCGGGAAGTCAGGTGGTCGCGGAGGCCGTCCAGCGGCTCAAGGACTTCGTCGAGGAGAAGGAGGACATGGAGCTGGAGTTCACGGCTCCGCTCTCGGAGAAGCAGGTGACGGCGTTGGAGGGGAAGTATTCGCTGAAGCTGCCGCCCAGCTACGTGGACTTCCTGCGCACCCACGGCACGTTCAAGGTGCTGTACGGCGGGGCGGAGCTCATCGGGATGGAAGACCCGCGGTACCTGCACGCCGCCGCGCCGGATCCGAGTGACGCCCAGGGCGGAGATGATCCCGAGGTGGAAGAGGCCATCAACGAGGCCTTGTTCTTCCAGCGCATCGACGACGACGCGGTGGAGAACTTCTGGTGCTTCAATCCGCGGGATCGCAACGCGCAGGGCGAGCTGGGCGTCGTGGCCTACCAGCATGACGAGACCTTCGGGCTCCCGAAGCCGGCGGGCTCCCGGAAGGCCCAGGACTTCCGGGACTTCTCGAAGCACATCGTGGCCGTCATCGACGAGTTCATCGAAACCTACGCGGAGGTCTAGCGTGGCCGTATCGAAGAAGACCGTCCCCGCGACGGCGTGGAAGCGCCTGGAAAAGGCGGCGCTCCAGAAGCTGGGCAAACATGCCGCGGGCCGCTACGCCGCGGAGCTGGAGCCCCGCGTGATGCCGTTCGCCACCGCGTTCGACTCCGCGCCCCTGCTTCCTCCGGAGTACGTCCAGTTCGTCAAGGCCCTGGGCTACCGGTGGATGTCGACAGGGACGTCGGCACTCGCCTTCCTCCCTCCGCGCTGGATGCTCGGCCTCTCCCAGCAGATGGGAGAACCCGGACGGAAGTGGGAGACGGTTCGCGCGGAGCGGGAGGCGGGAACGCATGCCTACGAGTTCGTGATGTTCGCCTCGCGCGACATCGACGACGTCAACGGGTTCTGCTTCGGGCTGAAGACGCTCCCTCCCGTCCTCTTCCGGATGCCGTGGCTTCGGACTTTGGACCTCTACTGGACAACGATTTCCCCGGAGGAAATCGAGCGGCTGCGCCGAGCCTTGCCAGACTGCAAGGTGGGCGTGTCCTGAGCATCCGGAGGCGGTCGAGCCATCCCCGAACGGGCCGTCATCATCGCGGCCCCGGGCCCGCTACCGCACCGTCGCGCTGTCCATGTTCGAGTAGCCAGAGGACGTGGCGCCGCCATCATCCGTCACCGTGAGGGTGGCGGTGTAGGTGCCTGGCTGGGAATAGGTATGGCTTTGCGTGGGGCCCGTGCCCGCTCCGTCTGTGCGCCATGCTTCGCGATGGAGAAGCTGCACATCCGCGAGCGGTTGATGCCGAGCTTCGCCACCCATCCCACCATGGGCACGGTGACGAGGGGCCTGGCCCCCGCCGCCCGGCTGCTGGCGATGAAGGCATCCACCTCTCCGCCCGGCTCGGTGCTGGAGTATGCCAGGCTCTCGAAGTACCAGCCCCACGAGCCCCCTCGCACGTACCCCACACGAATCCCGTTGCTGTCGTTGAGCCATCCCCCTGTCCCTCCCTCCTGGGCAACGCCCATGGTCCGTCGATGACGGGGCGGATGTTGACCATGCGCGACACCGGGCATCAACCCCCAGGCGAGGAGTCAGGTGCTCGTGTGCCTCCTCGCGGGGAGAGCGGCCTTCGACTTCCGCTCTCCATCGGCTGTGACGCGTCAGCCCGCCCGTCTGTCATGTCAGCCCGCTCCTTTAGACATGTCAGCCCGCCCTTCTAGTGTGTCAACCATTCGGCCCGAGGAATTCCCTGGCATGGCATGGGCTCTGCAAACGCACTCCCCCGACCCCAACACCTTCGTTGTCCCCCCCACACGAAAGCAGGAAGCCGGTGGAGAACCTGTTCGAGCTCATTGGAGAATCCGCACCCTATGTCTCGGTGTATGACGTTGCCGTCGACAATGGTGTTGTCTACAGCAAGTTCAAGCCGGAGCAGCGGCGCTACGCCGAGACGACATTGATGAGCTGCTCCGAGGGGCTCCGCGCCCTGGGTGGCCACGGCGCGCTGGCCTGCGCCGTGGCCAATAACCCGGCGAGGCGCTACGAGTCACCCTGGGGGGGTTCCGCCACGAGGACTTCGCCGGCCATTTCGCCACACGGGCGATGTGTCCTGTGTCGATCCTGGGGGGGGAACACGGGCACGGTCTGCCACCACATCACGGGCAGCGTCTTCCCGAACTGGATCGGAACCGTGCAGAGAAGAAAGGCAACCGTGAAAGGGAATCGGCTGGTCTTGAGCTCCGAATCCCTGTTGATGGGGGGCAGCGAATCCGTGGTCGTACTGGAATGGCAGCGGATGGAGCGCTGAGCGCGTCGGCGGGTGTCACGGGCTTCTCAGGTTCGCTGTGCACCCGGACACAGCGGGCCCATGCACACTTGGATGGGGCTGTCAATTCAGTGATTGACGCATGGCAACACCCGAGGGCGGATGTCTATAGGCAACCTGTCATCCGCAGGGATTGCCATGCTTCTCAAGTACAAGATTACCATTCAAACGAGCTCCCGGTCTGGTGCTGGAACGGACGCGGACGTCTTCGTCAGCTTGATCGGCACCGAGGGGAGGAGTGAGCAGCACAGGCTGAACAGCCGCTTCCGTCGTGTCTTCAAGACCGGGGCAAGGGACGTCTTCACCGTCACGGCCCGGGATGTGGGGGAACTGGTCGCGCTTCGCTTCAGCACCTCGAAACGCCTGGGCCTCGGAGGCGACTGGCGGGTGGACACCGTCAGGGTGGAAGCGGAGGGGCACGGTTGGTTCTTCCCCCACTTTCGCTGGATCCTGGCCAACTCGACCGTGGACCTCCTCGAGGGAACGGCCCGGCTTCCGCAGCACACGCGCGGCGAACAGCGGCTCATGGCCCGGCGCGAGCAGATCGAGAATCGCCGTAGGATGTACCCCTGGTGTCCTGCTCCCTCGACGTCCGAGCTGCCCGGTTCGCTCGACGTCAGCAAGGAGCAACCGCTGCCCAAGGACGAGAGGTACAGGGGGCTGAGGGAAGGCGGTTACACGGGCGTCATGGCGATGACCCTGGCGAGGATGAAGCTCGGCAGGCCCGGGCTGGCCAGTGCCTGGAATGGATTGGTCAACACCGTCGAGCTGCTCGATTCCCTGGAGAAGCCCAAGGCCGCGCAACTCTGGCAGGACGACCATGAGTTCGCTCGCCAGGCCGTCCAGGGCGTCTGCCCCCTCCACATCCAGAGCATCTCCGCGCTTCCCGAGCGCTTCCCGCTCACGGATTCCGAGGTGCGCGGCCTGCTCTCGCCGGGGACCACATTGGCGCAAGCGCTCGCGGACCGGCGCGTCTTCCTGCTGGACTTCGAGATCCTCGACGACATTCCCATGTTCCACAAGGTGGACGAGAAGGGGGAGGTGGAACGGCGCTGGGCTCCCTCATCCCGATGTCTGCTCTACCTCGATGACACGAAGCACCTGCGGCCCCTGGCCATCCAGCTCGGCCGCCACCCGGAACGGGACCAGGTCTTCACCCCCAATGACAGCGACACCGACTGGCTGGCGGCCAAGGTCTACGTGCGTTGCAGCGAGGGCAACGTCCATCAGATGGTGTCCCACGCGATCCGGACCCACTTCGTGGCCGAGCCCTTCGTCATGGTGACGATGCGGAACCTGCCCGACTGCCACCCCGTCTACAAACTGCTGCGCCATCACTTCCGCTATACCCTTGCCATCAACGACAAGGCGCGCAGGGGTCTGCTCGACGCGGGAGGGGTGTTCGACGATTTCATCGCCACCGGCGGTCCGGCGCGGGGCCACATCAAACTGGGCAAGAAGGGCTACAGCCAGTGGAAGCTCCTGGACAACAAACCGCGGCTGGACTTCGAGCGCCGCGGGGTGTTGGACCCCGCCGTGCTGCCCTATTACCCCTACCGGGATGACACGCTCCCGCTCTGGGACGCGCTCGAGGAATATGTCGGGGGCGTGCTCGGCGTGTTCTACAAGTCCGACACCGAGCTCGTGAAGGACTCCGAGATGCAGGCGTGGTGGGCGGAGCTCCTCGAGAGGGGCCTGCCCGTGGAGAAGCTCCCCTGCGCGAAGCTCGAAAGTGTCTCGGAGCTGGTGGACATCCTCACCATCGTCCTCTTCACCGTCAGCGTCCAGCACGCCGCGGTGAACTACCTCCAGTACGAGCACTACGCCTTCGTGCCCAATGCGCCCCTGTGCATGCGCCAGCCTCCGCCACGCGCCAGGGGCAGGCTGACCCGTCAGGCACTGGCGGAGATGATGCCCGACAAGGACCAGACGCTCTGGCAGATCACCGTCGGACGTGCGCTCTCCAGCTTCGGCGAGGACGAAGAGTTCCTGCTCCACCCGGGAGGATGGCGGGAGGACTCCTTCGACGAGCCCGAAGTGGCCGCCGTCCGCGAGCGTTTCCGCGCCCGCTTGAAGGCCCAGCTCGAGGTGGTGAATGCGCGCAACGCCCAAAGCCCATCTCCCTACACCGTCCTGCGTCCCGACAGGATTCCCACCGGTATCACCATCTGAGCCCCCGAGAGGAAACAGACCGTGCCCAATCTCTTGTCACGCCGTGCGTTCGACCTGTTCCTCGGGGCTCGACGCAAACCCCTGGAGAGCCTCCCCGGCCCCCGGCCTGGAATCTTTGGCTCCGTCGGTGATTTCCTCGGCGGTACCCCTCCGTGGCACGTGTGCGCGCGCTACGGACGCGAGTACGGCGGCGTCACCCTCATCTGGTTGCCCGGCGGTCCGGCCCTGGTCCTCAACGATCCCGGGCTCATCGAGCAGGTGCTCGGCTCGCGCCGCTATGAGTTCGAGAAGGGCTCGCTGGCCGAGCAACAGTTCACCCCCGCCATCACGACCCACTCGTTGGTGGTTGCCCGATTGAATGGGAATTGGGGCGCGCTGCGCCGGGCGGATCCGCTCGAACAACCCTGGTCCGCGGACTGGGTGGCGGCCCAGGTGGAGCCCATGCGGGCGGTGACCTCGGACATGCTGGACGCGTACGTCGGCAAGGGCACCACCGACCTCACGCCCGTGCTGCGCCGCTTGACGTTCGATGCCTCCTCCGTTGCCGTGGTGGGCCAGAAGGTTCCGGACGCGGTGTTCGACGACTTCATGCTGTTGTCGGAGACCACGCAGGAGCGGCTCGATACCAACCTGCCCCTGGCGCTCGTTTCGCTGTCCAGGGACTTCGAGGCCGCCAGGGAGCGCTTCTACCGGCACTTCATCGACCGGGTCCGCGCCGCGCGCCAGCGCCCGGAGCCCAACGGGGTGGACCTGCTGTCACGCACCCTGCGCGAGATGCCCGCCATCGACGACGAGCGGCTGGCGTACAACCTGGCGCTGTTCTTGTTCGGAGGGACCTTCTCGGCCAGCACCGCCCTGGTGGGGGCCTTCCATCAGCTCCAGAAGTACCCCGAGGCCGAGCGGCGTCTGGCGGCCGAGGCCGCCTCGCTGGGCAGTGGCCGGTGGACCCGCGAGCGGCTCGACGGCGCGCACTGGGTGGAGGCCGTCATCCTCGAATCCCTGAGGATCCTCCCCCCGGTGCGTATCCTCATCCGCACGCCGGTCGCTGACGTTCAGTTCGCCGGGGTCACCCTGCCCAGGGGGACCAAGATCATCATCTCCAACCAGTACCTGCACCACGATCCCGAGCACTGGACCCACCCGGACACCTTCGAGCCCGCTCGTTGGCTCGACGGAGGCAAGGAGCGCGATCCCCTCCACAGCGGCCACTTCTTCCCGTTCGGCCGGGGGCCTCGCGCGTGCGTGGCCGCTCCCTTCGCCATGATGTTCATGCGGACGGCGCTGGCGGCCATTGCCGCGCGCGCGAAGGTCCATGTCGACTCGACCGAGCCCTTCGGGGAAGAGCTCCTGTTCGGTGTGATCCGCCCCAAGGGCGTCACCGGCCGGTTCGTGCGCCGCTGAGCGCGGGATCCTTCGTGATACCCTGGGCCACTCCCAGACATGCCAGGTGTGTCCTCCAAACCCGATATGCGCCTGCTCGGTTTCCTGCTCGTGTGGCTGATGGCTCTCCCGGTCGCGGCCGCCGAGCCAGAGAAGCGGGTGCTGCTCTTCGTCCCGGAGGACGCCCTGGTGCCCTCCATCGCGGACTTCACCCGGAGCTTCCGGCAGACCGTCCTGGCCGAATGGCGCGGCTCCGTCACCGTCGACATCGAGTACCTGGACAAGGCCTGGTTCGGGAGCGCCAGCTACGAGCGCGCGCTCCGCGACTTCTACCTCACCAAGTACCGCGAGCAGCGGCCAGACGTCATCGTCTCCTTCGTGGATGCCACGCCCATGCTGGTCTATCTCCAGCAGGAGCTGTGGCCCCAGGTGCCCCTGCTCGCCATCTTCAACGACGACTTCCTGGTGGCCACGCTCAACCAGGGCCCCTACCTGCGGGCGAACTGGGCGGACTTCGACATCACGGGCACCGTCCAACTGGCCCTGCGGCTGCTCCCGGACACGCGGCGCGTCGCCCTCATTCTCGGCTCCAGTCAGCGCGAGGAGGATGCCCGGGCCTATCTCTCGCGCGAGGTCAGTGCCGCCGCACCGGGCCGCGAGTTCATCGGCCTCACCGGGCTGACGTTGGAGCAACTGCGCCAACGGGTGCGCTCGCTGCCCGAGGACACCGTGGTCATCCTGGTGGGCTTCATGCAGGACGCGGCGGGGCGCAGCACCATCTCCCGTGATGTGTTGCGGCAACTGCATGCAGACGGAGCGCCCCCCATCTTCAGCGTCCACGAGACCATGCTGGGCAATGGGCTCGTCGGGGGGGTGTTGCTGGACTACGAGCTGCTGGGCCAGAAGGTGGCGCAGCGCACGTTGCGGCTGCTCGCGGGCGAACGGGCCTCGAGCCTGCCCCCCGGTTCCCTGGAGTCCAATCTGCTCGCCTTCGACGAGCGGGAGCTCAAGCGTTGGCGCATTCCCGTCAGCAGGCTGCCGGTGGGCAGCGTGGTGCGGTTCCACGAGCCGGGCCTCTGGGAGCGCTACCGCTGGCAGGTGACGGCGATCCTCTCCGCCGGTCTCCTGCAGGCGGTGCTCATCTTCGTCCTGCTCTGGGAGCGGGCACGGCGCCGGAGGGCCCAACGGCTGCACGTCGCGGTGCTGGATTCGCTCCCGGGCTCCGTGGCCATCCTCGACAAGAGTGGAACGGTGCTGCGGGCCAATCCGCCGCCCAGACAGGGCGAGGGCCTGGGCGGGCTGCCCGCCGAGAAGCTCCGGGCTCCGGGCGCCTCCTATCTGGAGTCCTTCCGCGAGGCGGCACGCACGGGCCCCCCCGAGATGGCGGGCGCGGTCGAGCTGCTCCAGGACGTGCTCGCGGAGCGCTCCCACGAGGGCGTGGTGGAGGCACCGGGGCCGGTGCCCGGCACCTGGTTCGAGCTGCGCGCCCGGCAGCTGGAGTTGCCCGAGGGCGGGGCCGTGGTGTCGCTGATGGACGTCACCCCCCGCCGGCGCGCCGAGCAGGAAGCCCGTCAGGCGCGGGACGAGCGGGCGCACCTGGAGCGGGTGGCCGCCGTGGGCGAGCTGGGCATCTCCATCGCCCACGAGCTCAACCAACCCCTGGCCGCCATCCTCACCAATGCCGAGACGGCCCAGGAGTTGTTGCGGCGCACGCCCATGGACCTGCCCCTGGTGCTCGAGACGCTCGAGGACATCGTCTCCGACGACAAACGGGCCGGAGCCGTCATCCGCCACATGCGGGCGTTGCTCAAGAAGGGCGAGGGACAGCACGGCCCCCATGACTTCAATGATCTGGTGCGCGAAGTGCTCCGTCTGGTGGGCGCCGACGCGCAGCTGCGCGGTGTCACGCTCGCCCATCAGCTGTCGGAGGCCGCCCTGCCCATCCACGGAGATGGTGTGCAATTGCAGCAGGTGGTGCTCAACCTGTGCATCAACGCCCTGGATGCGGTGAGCCACTGCCCGCCAGGCCAACGGCGGGTGTGGGTGCGCACCCAGCGCAGCAGAGGACGCGTGGAGCTCGTGGTGGAGGACACGGGCGTGGGGCTGACCGACGCTGCCCTCGAGCGCCTGTTCGAGCCCTTCTTCACCACCAAGCGCGAGGGGCTGGGGCTGGGCCTGTCCATCAGCCGCTCCATCCTCGAGGTCCATCACGGCCGGCTCCAGGCCGAGCACCGTCCTGGGGGGGGAGCCCTCTTCCGCTGCACCCTCCCATCCCTGCACTGAAGGCCATGTGTTAAAAGCGCCTACATGAGCCAGGAACAACCCACGGTATTCGTCGTGGACGATGACCCCTCGGTGCTCCGCAGTCTGGGGCGGATGTTTCAGGTGAAGGGGTACAGGGTGGAGTGCTTCGCCCATCCACGGGCGATGCTGGAGCATGCTCCCTGGCCGGGGCCGGGGTGCGTGGTGTTGGACCTGCGCATGCCGGAGCTCAACGGGCTGGAGCTGCAGCAGGAGCTGAGGCGGGCAGGGTGGCGGCATCCGCTCGTCTTCATCAGCGCGCACGGGGATGTGCCCACGGCCGTCCAGGCGATGAAGCAAGGGGCGGTGGACTTCCTGCCCAAACCCTTCACCACGGAGGAGCTGCTGAAGGCGGTGGAGCGGGCGCTCGCCCGGGACCGGGCGGAGCGGTCCACGCGGGAGGAGCACGAGCAGCTCCAGAGCCGCATCTCCACGCTCTCGCCCCGGGAGTTGCAGGTGGGCCGGCTGGCGGCGCGAGGACTGCTCAACAAGCAGATCGCCGCCGAGCTGGGCACGGCCGAGCAGACGGTCGGGCTGCAGCGCAGACGGGTGTTGGAGAAGCTGTCCGTGACGTCCGTGGCGGAGCTGGCGCGCTTGCTGGAGCGGCTGGACTCGGAGCCCTGAGGCCTCCGGGACCTCCCACGGCGGGGGCCCTGCTCGAATCCGGTTCCTTGTCAAGTCAGTGAATCACTGAATGGTCCAGTTCGGGGAGGGGGCCTACAAGAGCGCCACACCTTTGACGTGTTCACGGACACACGCAGAGAACGGAGCGTGGCGACTCATGATGACGAGTGCGGAGAAGACGCAGCGGATGGTGACGCGGTTGAGCCAGGAACTGAGCGCAACGCGCGTGCGGGGGGCGGCGCCCACGCGGTTGGAGCGCAACCGGGACAACAATCTGTTGGCCGCGGTGATGCTCAACGCGTTCGCACGGCAATCCAAGCAGAAGCCGCTCACGGATCTGGAGCAGGCCCTCATCAAGGGTTTCCAGAAGCTGGGGTATTCCCCCGCGGATCTCTCGGCCCTGGGAGGCGTCTTCGCCCAGGCTCCCGTGGATGCGCGCAGCCGCATCTTCCCGGAGCGCTCCGCGCATCTGAACGAGGAGACCGGCTATTCCCTGGCGGACCTGCGCGCCGAGCTGCCCCGGCTCGCCCAGGAGGTTCCGAACATGAGGAATCTCCATGTAATCGACAGCCGCCACCTGTCCACCGCGGGGTTCTCTCCCGCGGACCTCCAGCGCAAGCGGGCGGAGTTGGGCCTCGGGGAAGAAGTGAAGCTCGCGCAAGCACCCCGCGCTTCGGAGTCATTTCGCCAGGCACAGCGTGAGCTGGGCTGGTCCATCACCTGTGTGGGGGTGAAGCCCGAGCGGGCCGTGGCGGTGCGAGGCGCCACGCTGGGGCGGGTCAAGCTGAGCGCGGGGCGCGTCAGTTGCTACGAAGGAACGCATGAGGCGGGGAACGATGAACCCTTCTACGGGTTCGCGGTCAGTGATGGCGAGACCGGCACCAAGTACGTGTCTGAAGAGCTCAGCATGGACGAAGGTGACTCGCGGACCTTCCAGCCCAATACGCTCTGGGATGCCGCGGTCCCTGGCGGCGGTTTGGCGATCACCACCGATGCCTGGGAAGCGGACCACAGCAACCAGTACGACAAGGAGATCGAGGTCCTGACGGAGATCTTGAAGATCCTGCTCGATGAACTCTTCATCGACAACTGGATGGAGATGGGACAGGCCATCATTGATCAGGTCACGGGGGCTGGTATTCCCGCGGAGGCCATTGCATTGATGGCAATCATTGTCGGGAGCGTGATCGCCATCCTGAAGAATGAGGATGATTACATCGGAACCTATACGGCGCTCATCCCTAATGCCGCGCTCCTCGACTGGAAGGAGTCTGTGGGACAGCTCAAGGGGATGTCGACATCTGAGGCCATTCAGTTCCTGGCCGAGCATTATTGTGGTGGGGACCTCATGGACGCCATGTTGAAATACATGATCCTTTCAAAGATAACCAATTGGGCGTTGACGGTTGGCGTCCCCATGGATGCGGTGAGCGAGAACCACGGCTATTACGAAGTGTTTTTCGATGCGTGGGTGTAGGCGGAAGCGCTGTCAATCCATCCTCTTTCCATTCAACAAAATGCCTGTTGGAGCGCATACGTCATGAATATCACCTCCCGCAGTGTCCAGAACGTAGAGATTCTCAAGTTGGATGGGCCGCTCACTGGCGCGGCGGCGGCGCAGGTACGCGATGCCATCTTCAAGTCTCTGTCCATGGGCGCGAGGAGGAGCCTGCTCGACATGTCGAGCGTGGCGACCATCGACGAGCCAGGAATTGCCTCGCTGATCCTCTCGACCAACGAGGCGCTCCGGAGGGGCGGCAAGGCCGGCTTCCTCAACCTGCTCCCCGAGATCAAGGAGCAGCTCTCCAGAACCTGGTTGCTCACGGTGTGCGAGTCTTACGACAACGAGACGAAAGCTCTTCAAGGCCTTTGTTGAGGAGCCGTTCCACCGCGCAGCGGTTGGCCCTCGCCGCCGCTGCGGGCGGTGAGCGTCATCAAGCGCGTCGGCCACTGGGGTGGGGCACATCTCCCGGGGGCAGAAGAGGCGGCTGTCACTCTGGCAAGAGCCCTGGTCGCGGAGTTGCATTGCGAGCCGCCCCTGCGAGTGCTGGCGGGGAGGTGATGGGACGCGTGCTTCGCATCCAGGGGGGGGCGCCCGCGCCAAGCGCAAGCCGCGCTGTGGAGTGTGCGGCCGGCCCGCCCCAGGCTACGACACGAAGCCTGGGCGGCTGGAGGGGTTGCAAGTCATTGGGGTGGACCACCTGCTCAAGGAAAGATGTGGGGTGAGTGAAACACGAGGAAGAGTATTGCGTGTGGCGCCATGTGCAGTGACAGGCTTCACGGTCTCGGGTGTGTGAAGGAGTTCATACTTTCTCTGCGAGTTGGCTCACAGCGCGGTCACGGCGTCCGTGGCACAACGCTGAGCATGCAGGGGGGCGATGAACCCCGCTGTCGCAACACGCAGCACCACACGAGGGGGGAAAGATGGACGCGACGACCGCACGCAGGTTCTTCCAGGAGTACTTGACCACCATCTACGAGCAGGGCCGCGTGGAGGAGCTCGGGCGCTTCTACACCAGGGACGTCGTGCCGCACCCGGACATCCCTGGAATGGAGCCCGGCCTGAAGGGAATGAAGATCGTCATCAAGTCCTGGTTGGAGGCCTTCTCGTCGATGCGCTACACCATCGACGGCTTCGTCTTCCAGAGGGACATCATCGCACCGCGCATCCGTGCCAACGCGGTGCATACCGGTGCCTTCATGGGCATTCCGGCGACCGGGCGGAATGTCACGGTCGTGTCCCATCCGCACTACCGGCTGGAGCACGGGAAGATCGCCGAGTTCTGGGACATGCCCGACATGCTGTCGCTGCTGCAGCAGCTCGGCGTGCTCGCGGCTCCGTCGCTGGCGGCGTGGTACCCCACCACCCGCCTGGGCATCACGAAGAACAAGCCGGAGCTCGTGGCGCCCATGGTGGCGGGTATCGCGCTGGTGCGGGAATACGAGCGCGTGTAGCCCTGGTTTCCCGGGCCTGTAACTTGAGGACCACGGCAGGAAAAGAGAATTGACTCGCCGAGGGAAGGCCGTTCGTCCGCCCCGTGCCAACGGGCAGGTCGCTCCATGCCGTCTTCATTTGCACACTTGTGCATATGGAAACGACGACGGAGACGGGGCGGGAGCCGGTCCAGGACTCGCGAGGAGAGCGCCCGGGCGAGCAGCCGCGGCCATGGGTGGTGTGGTTCGACGCTCTGTCCCGAGAGGACGTGGCACTCGCGGGAGGCAAGGGCGCCAACCTGGGTGAGATGACCCAGGCGGGGCTGCCGGTGCCCCGGGGCTTCGTGGTGACGTCGGAGGCCTTCCAGGAGACCCTGCGGCCGCTCCGCTCGCGGCTGGGCGAGCTGTGGCGGAGCATCGACGTGGACGATCAGGATTCTCTGGCTGAACGCTCGGCCGAGCTGCGCGAGTTGGTGCTTCAGGTGAATCTGCCAGCCGCTCTGTGGGAGAGCGTGCTCGAGGCCTACCACCACCTGGGCGGGGAGCGGGCGGTGGCGGTGCGCTCCTCGGCGACGGACGAGGACACGTCCGCTACCTCATTCGCTGGCATGCACGAGTCGTATACCCACGTGGTCGGTGACGAGGCCGTGCTGGCGCGGCTGCGCGAGTGCTGGGCCTCGGCGTTCGGTCAGCGGGTGGTGGCCTACCGCAAGAGCCAGGGCCTCACCGAGCTGCCCTCCCTGGCCGTGGTGGTGCAGGAGATGGTGGACTCGGCGTGCTCGGGGGTGATGTTCACCGCGGACCCGGCCACGGGGGACACGCGGCGGCTCGTCATCGAGGCCGCCTGGGGGCTGGGTGAGGTGGTGGTGGGCGGGCAGGTGGAGCCGGACACGTACACGGTGGACAAGCAGGGCCCACGGCTGCTCGAGGTACGCGTGGGACACAAGGCCTTCCTGCTGGAGCGCGCGCCTGGTGGGGGAGACCGGCGCGTGGAACTGAGCGAGGAGCGAGCCCGCAAGCGGGTGCTGGCGGACGAGGAGGTGCTGACGCTGGCGCGGTTGGGGGCGCGGGTGGAGGCGCACTATGGCTCGCCGCAGGACATCGAGTGGGCCCAGCAGGGCGGGCGGCTGTACCTGGTGCAGTCGCGGCCCATCACCACGCTGGGCCTGGCCGTGCCGGAGCCGGGGCGGGAGGCCCGGAAGCCGGCGTTGGTGACGGGGCTGGGGGCCTCGCCGGGCCGCGTCACCGGGAAGGTGCGGGTGCTGCGCGGCCCCGAGGAGGGCGGGATGTTGCGGAAGGGCGAGGTGCTCGTCGCGGCCATGACGTCTCCGGACTGGGTGGCCACCATGCGACGGGCCGTGGCCATCATCACCGACAGCGGAGGCATGACGAGCCATGCGGCCATCGTCAGCCGCGAGCTGCGCCTGCCCTGCGTGGTGGGCACCCGTAGCGCCACGCGGGTGCTGCGCGACGGGGAAGAGGTGACGGTGGATGGGCGCACGGGTGAGGTGTTCGAGGGCCGGGTGGAGGAGGTGGCCGTGCCCCGGGTGGAAGCGGTGCGGCCGCTGGAGGAGCCACGGGGAGCCGAGGCGCGCGAGCCCGAGCCGCTGGCGACGAAGCTGTACGTGAACCTGGCCCTGCCGGGGCAGGCGCGCGAGGCGGCCGCGCTGCCGGTGGATGGGGTGGGGCTCCTGCGGGCGGAGTTCCTCCTCACCGATGCGTTCGCCGGTGTCCATCCCCGCAAGCTGATCGCCCAGGGGCGGCAGCGCGAGTTCGTGGAGCGGATGGTGGCCCCGCTCCGGGAGATTGTCCGGGCGTTCCATCCCCGGCCGGTCGTGTACCGGACGACGGACTTCCGCACCAACGAGTTCCGGGGGCTGGAGGGCGGCGCGGAGTACGAGCCGGTCGAGGCCAACCCGATGATCGGCTACCGCGGCTGCTACCGCTACCTGCGCGAGCCGGAGGTGTTCCGGCTGGAGCTGGAGGCGCTCGCGCGGGTGCGGGAGGAGTTACCCAACCTGCACGTGATGATTCCCTTCGTGCGCACGCTCTGGGAGCTGGAGGCGTGTCTGGAGTTGCTGGACACCAGCCCCCTGGGGCGGCAGCGCGGGTTGGAGCGGTGGGTGATGGCGGAGGTGCCCTCGGTGGTGTACCGCATCCCCGAGTACGCACGGTTGGGCGTGACGGGGGTTTCCATCGGCTCGAACGACCTGACGCAGCTCATGCTCGGGGTGGACCGGGACTCGGAGATGTGCGCGGAGCTGTTCAACGAGTCGGACGCGGCGGTGCTGGATGCGATTGTCCGCATCATCCACGCCAGCCGGGAGGCGGGGGTGACGTGCTCCCTGTGCGGCCAGGCTCCCTCGAATCGGCCCGAGTTCGCCGAGCACCTGGTGCGAGCGGGAATCACCTCCATCTCGGTGGACCCGGGAGCGGTGGGGGCGGCGCGGCGGGTGGTGGCCGCCGCCGAGCGCCGCCTGCTGCTGGAGGCCGCACGCGCGCGGTGAGGGGTGGGACGCGGGAGGGCCCGTCAGGTGGTCTGACGGGCGGCTCAGCCTCCATCATCCAGGGGCGCCGGGTCCGGGTGCCCTGCCGGGCGCCTCGGTTCGTGAACAGGTTGAATCCAGGCAAGAGGAGCCTGTTCGCGGGGGTCGAACCATGCGCGCCCGGTATCACCGGCTGAGTCCCATGGACCGGATGCTCCTGTCGATCGAGGACGCCCGGACACCGACGCATATCGGGGCGCTGCTGGTGCTGGAGGGACCGCCGCTCCTGGACGCCGCCGGGCACCTGCGGCTGGAGGAGATCCGGCTCCGCTTGCGGCGTCGCTTGCGGCGGGTTCCCGTGCTGCGAAAGGTGCTGTACCGGCCCGGGCTTCTCCGGGGCCCCCCGCTGTGGGTGGACGATGCCACCTTCGCCGTGGAGCGGCACATCCTCCACGCGGAGATTCCAGCACCGGGTGGAGAGGCGCAGCTCCTGCGGCTCGTCGAGAATCTCCTGAGCAAGCTCCTGGATCGCTCCAAGCCACTCTGGGAACTCTGGTTCCTGACGGGGTTGGAGTCCGGACGGCTCGCCGTGCTGGCGAAGCTGCACCACTCCATCGCGGACGGGAAGGCCGCGCTCCGTATCTTCAACGCGCTGTTCGATCTGGCGCCCGACGCCGCGGATCCGGAGGAGGAGCCGTGGTCACCCCGGCCGCCACCGAGCCACTGGCGGTTGTTCGTGGACAACCTCGCCGAGAAGGGAGCGGCTCTGGCGCGAGCCGTGGAGCGGCTGGTCCATCCGGTGGCGCTTGCCCGCTCCGCCGTCTCGGCCGGGCGGACGCTGGTGCGGACCCTCCGTGAAAGCCAGGGAGCGCCGAGGACCTCTCTCAACGCCCCCGTCGGAGTCACCCGCCGCCTGGCCGTGATGCGGATGGGGCTGGCCGAGGCGAGGAACGTCGCGCATGCCCGGGGCACCAGGATCAACGACGTCATGCTCACGCTGATCGCGGGTGGCTCGAGGGAGCTGCTGCTTCATCGCGGCGAGCCGGTCGAGGGCGTGGCCCTCATTGCTTCCGTGGCGGTCTCCCTGCGGTCCACGACGGACGCCGGAGAGACTGGCAACAGGACCGGTCAGCTGCTCGTTCCACTCCCCCTGGACCTGCCCGACGCCGAGGCATGCCTGGAGGCGATCGCCGCTTCGACCCGGAAGATGAGGAAGAAGGAGCTGGCGACGAGCTCCGAACACATCATCGCGTGCGTGTCGATGTCCGGGCTGTTCCGTCTTCTGGCCCGCCGGCAGCACACGATGAACCTCTTCGAGAGCGACCTGGAAGGGCCGCCGGTGCCCCTCTTCGTACTCGGCGCGAGGATCCTCGAGGTGACGCTCGCGAACAACCTCGGGGGAACCGTTGGCCTGTCATTCGCCATCCTGTCCTATGCCGGCCAGCTGAACCTCTCGGTGTTCGCGGACGCGGAGCGGTTCCCGGATCTGGAGGTCCTGGCGGCGGGAATGGAGACGAGCTGGGCTCGGCTTTCGCGCCGTCACGAATCGGGAGAGGAGGGCCCTCGTCCTCCCGGAGGCCGCTACCCCGCTGCGGCGCTCACGACACCGGTTTGACCTGCACCGTGAGCGCTTGGGAGGGACCCTGCACCTCCACCGGATAGGCCTGGACCGTCAGGTAGTCGCCCGCGCGGACCGTCCTGCTGCCCTCCATGGAGACGTGTACGGAGACGATGTAGCTGCCACGCGGCTCCAGCTCCGCCGCCTCCAAGAGGAACGTGGCCGCTCCACCTGTGTTGACGGCCTCGGAGAGACCGCTCAACTCCTGCTCGGCCACGGCCACGGACGGTGCATCCGCCTGGGACACGTCGAGCAGGCGGACCCAGGCCTTCGCACTGCCCGGCAGGGTGACGGGGGGCGAGAATTCGAGCTGTCCGCTCACTCGGACCATCGCCGCCTCAGACGATGTTGAGGCGCATGGTGTTGAGATGGTGGGACGGATCCGTCCCCGTCCAGGCGCAGACGAGATGGCTGGGGGTGGAGGTGAGGACGGGACCATCGATGCAGGTGTCGTTCATGGTCACCTTCGAACCCCACCGCGAGCCGTTGGCACTGACCAGCACATTGTGCCGGTTGTTGCCCTGGCCCTGCCAGGACAGAAAGGCACGTCCGTCCCTGGCATGAAGATGCGGTTGGGACGAGGTGGTCTCATTCAGGGTCACCTTGTTGCCGAAGGTCGAGCCGTCCGTGCTGCTCATGATGTTGAGTTGGTTGTTGCCCTCTCCGCGCCAGGCCAGCAACAACCTCGTGTTCAGGACCGCCAGGGCGGGACCGGACGTGCTGGTATCATTCAGCGTGACCTTGTTGCCCCAACCCACCCCGTCCGAGCTGCGCATGACGTTGAGCTTGTTGTTCCCATGTCCCCGCCAGGCCAGATAGAGCTGGTTGTTGAAGACGGCGAGCGCCGGTCCGGACCTCGAGGCATCTCCCAGCGTCACCTTGTTGCCCCAATTCCGCCCATCCGACGACTGCATGATGTTGAGCTGGTTGCTTCCGGTGCCAATCCAGGCGACCACGAAGTTGTTCTTGAAGCCGACCAGGGCGAACTCCTCGGGCGAGGTGTCCCCCAGGGTGACCTTGCCGCCGAAGTTCACCCCGTCGGTCGAGTTCATGAAGTTCAGGAAATTGTTGCCATGCCCCGTCCACCCCAGGAGGAACTGCTGGTTCCGCCAGACGATCGCCGGCGCATTGGTGCTCGTATCCCCCAGCACCACCGTCTTCGGATAGAGGAGGTTGAGGGCCGCGATATCTCCGGCGCTCAGCCCCGTGCGCTGCCCGATATTGGCCGCGGGGTCGGTGGGGGTGATGGTGTCCCGGGTGGGATCCACGGCGAAGTCCCTCCGGCCATAGTGCATGAGCGAGCCGTAATCGTAGGACCCGACGTCGTCGCCATCCGTGATTTGCTGATTGAAGTTGTGCCGGTTGGCCTCGGAGATGTTGTCCCAGTGGATGGTGACGAAGTTGTCCCGATCCTCGCGGCTCTGCTCGTGCCACAGGCCAGCGGCATGGCAGATCTCATGCACGACGCGGGGCCAGTCGCACCCGTCGCCAATGGTGATGAATTGCTCTCCCCCTCGTCTCCCCAGGGAGGAGGAGCAGCCGGTACCGTCCCGGAAGGTCACGAAGTCCCCTTCGTTGGTCCGTTGCCGGAAGCGCAGGTTCGTGTTCGCCTGGAGGTGGTTGATGGCATCCGTCACGCGCTGCGCGTCGGGCAGGTTCGGAGCCAGCCGATACGGGATGACCGCGTCTCGCCAGAGGTAGCGGGTTCCAACGAGCACACAGGCACGCTGCAGGTTGGGATCCGGCTCCTCCACCTCCTTGCGGACCTGCTCCATCTCCTCGACCGTTCCAAGGACGATGTCTCCTTCGAAGACAGCCAGCCCCTTCACGGCGGTGTAGCAGACCTTCTTGACGTCGAAGGTTCTTCCGAAGACGTAGCTGTGGCGTATGTCCCGCGGTGCCGCTGACGCGGTCTGGATTTCGGGATGGGTCTTGTCAGTCATGGCGCTTGCCGCCTTTCCCTCGGGATTCAGCCTGTGGCAGGGGGCTCCACCTCAAGAACTGGCCCTGCGCCCAGGGGGGTGCAATCGGGCACTCCTTCCAGCCATGCAGCAAGGTGGCAGTATTGCCGGGCACTCAGTGGGTGCGCCCCTTCGCAGCCCTGGCCGGCCCGACGTGGCGGGCTCGAGGCCGCGATGATTCCTGGCCCGGGACGTACGGGGCTGGCGCCTTCCGGGAGAACTCCCCAGCTTTGATGGTGGAGGAGAGAGCCCCATGCCAGACATCAAGAATGACAACCCGTCATACGAGCGTGCGCACAAGCGCGTCGAGGAGTTGCGCGGTTTCTACATGCACCTCCTGGTGTATCTCGCGGTGAGCCTCGGCCTGTTCCTCCTCGACCAGTTGTCCCCCGGTGAGCCCTGGTTCTTCTGGCCTGTCATCAGCTGGGGAATCTTCGTGTTGATACACGGAGCCACGGTCCTCTTGGACGGCTCCTTCCTCGGTGAGCGATGGGAGGAGCGGAAGACCCGTCAGCTCATGGAGAGGGACAGAGAGCGCTCGGGCGGCCCTCCGCGGCCACCCCAGCCCCTGGCGCCCTGAGACCATCCATGTGGAAGGTCAGGTCCACCAGCACCCCACCGCGGTTCTTCCCGTTGTGCTCAGTGCTTGAATTGCAGCACGTAGATCGCGGGGCCGGTGATGGCCAGGTCCCCCCGGGCCGTCACGGAGAGGTCCGTCGCGAAGAGGAAGCGGTCCCTGAAACCGAGCTCCCAATCCCTGTTGCCGCTCTCCTTGAAGTAGCGGGCGGTGAACAGCCAGGTCTCTCCGCCCGTGGAGGGGAGCGCCCCCGCGACGTACACGCCGCCCTTGTGGTCCATGCCCACCGCGCGCAGCGTGCTGTCCAACTGCCGCCCCCAGCGCTCCCGGCCCCCCTGCGAGAAGTTGAGCAGCATGCTCGCGAACTCCTCGGGCTCCGTGCTGAAGCTCCGCCCCCCGAAACGGAACGAGCCGCTGAAGGAGCCCACCGCGACGACCCGGTCATGGTGGGCCGCGATGCTCACGAAGGAGCCGCTGCTCGCCTCCAGGTGACGGGACCACATGCCCCTGCCCTTGCAGGAGACCTTGCGCAGATAGGGGGTGCCGGCGCCGCTTTGAATGTCCGGGAAGCGGGAGCCGCCGAAGTAGAAGTTCCCATCCTCGTCCGTGGCGAACCCCTGGGTGAAGACCACCTCGTCATCGACGAAGACCCAGTCCAGCTCGCCCCGGGAGGAGTAGCGGGCGACGAAGGCATACTGCTTCGCCGCCGAGATGGGCCCATCGCCGAAGTCGAACGTGATGCCAGGAGCGCCCTGCAGGAATCCGTTGATGCCGATGTGGCCCTCGTCGTCGATCGCCACGCCCGTCGCGCGGGTGGGCAGCTGGCGGGCCCACAGCCCCTTGCCGTCCCGGTCCAGCTTCACCAGGTAGTCCCCCGTGGGCACGTCGATGGCTTCCAGGACGAACCGCCCCTCCACGTGCATGCCGAGCACGATGTTGCCCTTCGGGTCCACCGCCATCGCGGTGCCCACGGTGTAGGAAGTGGGGACCTCCGCCGTGGGCTGAGCCGCGAGGACGCGGGCCCAGAGCAGCTCACCTCCGGGCGAGTACTTCGCGAGCCCCGCGATGCGCGAGACCGGGTACGGCAAGATGACGGGCCCGGCCCCGAAGTCGAGCGGCCCCTCGATGTCCGTCACCAGGACGAGCACGTTGCCTCGTGGATCGTGCGCGATGACCTGGGTCTCGTGCTCGCCCGTGCCGGTGATGTTGCGCACCCAGGAGGGCTCCCTGGGAGGCGGATTCCGGTGCTCCGGGTTCGCCGAGAGCGCGCGGGTCTGCGTGCTCTCATCCCGCACCGTCGGCGCCTGCTCCTCCTCCAGCGCCGGGACACCACACGCCATGAGGCCCAACCACACCATCAGGGTCCACAATCCTCTCCACGTCTGTCTCATGCGTTCCCCCTCCGCTGGAGCCGGTAGACCCCAGCGATTGGAGAGTGGAGACGCACACCGGAAGGGACTGCTGTTCGCGGGGGGTGCGCTTGCGTCCGCGCTGGAACAGAGCGGTTCCGGGGTGCCCACGAGGGCGAGATAGGGTTGGAACTCTCCGCGGCTTCTCCTCGGCGAATTTGACTGGCGGTAAAATTGCCATGGGCCTTCTCGCATGGCATCTGTTCACCCGCCGACACAGCGGGGCGGCGAGGGCCATCGCCGAGCGGGAGATGGCAGACGGGATCCCAGCGGTGGAAATCATCCAGGGCGGCTCGCCCCCGAGGTGGTGGCATCGACGCTGGACACTTCTTCGTCCGGCGAAATACCAACGATACACAGGAGACACATGAAAAAGATTGTCATGCTGATGATGTTGGTCCTGCCAGCGGGAGCCAATGCCTTCATCAACCAGATCACCAAGCTGAATTCCGATACGAACCGGCAGCTGGCCTTCTGCGGCAAGAGCTACGACCTGACCGGCGTCACCAGCTGCAGCGCGTCGACCATTACGAACCTGCTGGCGCAGCTCAGGACGGATTACGGGACCTTTGGAATCCAATACGATCCGCTGACGGGGCAATACAACGCCAACGTCGGCAATGGGTACGACCCGTATTTCTGTGATTGCCCCGCTCCGTACATCCTGACGCCGAACTCGTTGGTGGTCTCGTGCACCAACCACGTGACCGGGCACATCAACGGTCAGCCGAACATCACGGGGGTGATGGTCAAGATCGAGGGAGGATGCAGCCAGCGGCCGCCGACGCCTCCGCCCCCGAGCGACGCGGGCACTCCGTCGTGTACGATGGCGACCTGGCGGCACTCGGGGATCGTGGTCAGCAATTACACGTCTCCCACCTATCTGGGTCAGGTCTCGATGCCGGGGCTGACGACGTCGAGCCACACGAATCAGTTCGCGGACTGTGCCGCGGCGAGATCCTTCACCGATGCGTGGATCACGGCGAACTACAGCCAGATCGTCCAGATCGCGACGCAGGATGCGACGTCCGCCGGAGCGTGTCCCGCGGGGACCGTCACGCAGGTCGCCGACAAGAATACGATCCTGGATCAGTGCATCCCCAGCCCCGGCTCGAACCCGACCGGGGATCTCCGCTTCAGGGTGTGGAACTACCCCGTGCCCGTCATGTGCTGCATCTAGCCGGCGCTTCCGCTCCATGAGCGAGGAGCGGGGGCTCGTGCTCCGGGGACCTATACGCCGGGTGCCGAGGGTCGTTCGGAAGACGGACGCGCCATTTCAGGCATCACGGCACCTCCCGCTTCCCGCTGGCGCGCGGTCCGTTCGCTCCGGCGGCGCAGGCCTTCCATCATCTTCCGCTGCATGATCAGGTGGGGGAGGGTGATGAGGCTGGAGCCGAAAGGCCCCGCCTGCCGTGGGCTCACGCGGATGCGCACGAGCAGGCGGGTATTGTCCGTGTCGAGCGGCTGCACCACGAAGGCCCAGGTGAGGTCCTCGTTGCCGAGCACGAAGGCACGGCCCGAGTCCACCCGCAGCACGCGCCATTGTTCATCTGGGATGATTGGATCGCCCGGCTTCGGTTGCTGGTACTCCGGGAGGATGCGCTCGGCGCTGTGCACGGGGAGCCCCACCAGCCGCTCGAGCCAGTCGTAGCTGTAGAAGCCTCCTCGCTCTCCCCCACCTATCTGCGCCAGCCATGGCCAGACATCCTCGGGGCGTGCGCGGAGGGTGATGGCATGGGTGAGCTCCAAGGCTCCTCGAAGGGGAATCAACTCATCCCCTGGCAGGGACTGCAGTTCCTCCTGCCGGGTGGCGCCCAATCTCTGCATCCTCGAGCGCAGGAAGAGCCGGTACACCCAGGGGATCAGCGCTCCTCCGGCCGCCAGCTTCCAGATGGGACGGCCACTGCGCCGCCCCTGCTCCCAGGCCGCGGCCGATGCGGCCAGCACACTCGCCGCCACCATCCCGTCCAGGACCAGCGAAGGGCCGAGCATGATGGCCGAGGCCCTCAACGCTGCCCATCCCTTCATGCGTGCATTCTGCTCGGCGGCCATCTCGCTCCTCCCCGTTTGTATTTCCCACCGCAGGCTGTCCATGGGCAGCGGGTGCGACAAGCTGCCCCTTCGTGTCGGTGGATGGCACTGCCCGAGACAGGGGCCTCGCTCGCGGCGTGGCGACCCCTGCCCGGGCGGACGAGGCGGACGTCCAATAAGGCAAGGGAGAGGCCGCAAGCGTTCGCCGGGTGACGGGCAAACCTGACCTCGCTCGCGAGCGCTCGCTGACGGTGTCTAGGCTGGCGAGCCGCGTATCCGTCCCTCTGTTCCAGGAGGCCGTATGGCCGAGGTCGCTCCACCCGAAGCCGAGAGGGAACGCTTCGTCCTGTCCGTGGACGGACTCGAGGCGCTGCTGGTGGCGCTGCGGGGCGATGGCTGGCGGCTGATGGGTCCCACCGTGCGGGACGGTGCCATCGATCACGCGGAGATTCGGGGCGTGGCGGATCTGCCCCGGGGCATGACGGAGGTGCAGGAGGCGGGCACCTACCGGCTGGCCCGGCGCGAGGATGGGGCGTTCTTCGGTTACGCGGTGGGTCCCAGGTCCTGGAAGCAGCTCCTCTTCGTGCCGAAGCTGCGGCTCTTCCGCGCGCACCGCCAGGAAGACGGCTTCCAGGTGGAGCCGGAGTCCACCGAGCCTCCCCGGCTGGCCCTCATCGGCGCGCGTTCTTGCGACCTGCACGCCATCGCCGTCCAGGACCGTACATTCCTGGAGGGGCCCTACAAGGACCCCGACTATGCGGCGCGCCGCGAGCGGCTCTTCGTGGTGGCGGTGAACTGCGGGCAGGCGGGAGGCACCTGCTTCTGTGTGTCGATGCGGACCGGCCCTCGCGCCACCTCCGGCTTCGACGTGGCCCTCACCGAGTTGCTCGAGGGCGGACACCGTTTCCTGGCGGAGCCGGGCAGCGAGCGCGGCGCGGCATTGCTGGCGCGCGTGGGAGCCATCCCCGCCCGGGAGCCAGACGCGCGGGCCGCGGACGCGGTGGTGGAGCGCACTGCCCAAAGCATGGGCCGCGCCATGGACACCACGGACATCAAGGGGCTGCTCTACCGCAACCAGGAGCACCCGCGCTGGGACAACGTGTCCGAGCGCTGCCTGGGGTGCACCAACTGCACCCTGGTGTGCCCCACCTGCTTCTGCTCCTCGGTGGAGGACACGACGGACCTGGTGGGGGGCGTGGCCGAGCGCTCGCGGCGCTGGGACTCATGTTTCACCCTGGACCACTCCTACCTGCACGGCGGCAGCGTCCGTCATTCCATCCGCTCCCGTTACCGGCAGTGGCTCACCCACAAGGTCGCGAGCTGGTGGGATCAGTTCGGCACCTCGGGGTGCATCGGCTGCGGGCGCTGCATCACCTGGTGTCCGGTGGGCATCGACATCACCGAGGAGGTGGCCGCCATCCGCGCCACCGATGGCGCCCGGCCCGGGGCGTGAGAGGAGACGACTCATGGCATCCTCCCTCCCGCCCATCGAGGAGCACCCCTTCCTGCGCGGGCTCTCCCCCGAGCAGGTGAAGGCCATCGCCTGTGACGTGCGAGAGGTGTCCTTCCCCGCGGGGGCCCTGCTGCTGCGCGAGGGGGACGAGGCCCGTACGCTCTTCCTGCTGCGCTCCGGCCGGGTGTCGTTGGAGCTGAACGTTCCCGGGCAGGGGCCCCGCCAGCTCGAGACGCTGAAGGCGGGCGACATCCTTGGCCTGTCCTGGCTCTTCCCTCCGTACCGCTGGCACCTGGACGCGCGGGCCGTGGAGCCCGTGGAGTCCTTCGCGCTCGACGCCTCGTGTCTGCGCGGCCCCAGTCCCGAGCACCCCGTGTTGGAGCCGGCCCTGGCCATGCGCCTGCTGCGCCAGCTCTACGAGCGCCTGGAGCGCGTCCGCATGCAGCGGATGGATCTCTACAAGGTGGGCCCATGAGCACCGGCGCCCTCCCCACCGCCGGCCCGATGATGCCCGAGCCCCTGCGCGTGCGGAGCCTCCGCCGCGAGACGGCCGACACGTTCACGGTGTCTCTGGATGTGTCGGAGCGTCCCGGCGGCTTTCCCTTCCAGCCGGGCCAGTTCAACATGCTGTATGCCTTCGGGGTGGGGGAGGTGCCCATCTCCATCAGCGGAGATCCGGCGCGCCCGGGCGAGCTCCTCCACACCGTGCGCACGGTGGGCGCCGTCACCGAGGCGCTCCGCCGCGTGGGGCGGGGAGGGCGGATGGGCGTGCGGGGCCCCTATGGCCGGCCGTGGCCCCTGGAGGAGGCCCGGGGACTGGACGTGGTGGTGGTGGCCGGAGGGCTCGGTCTGGCCCCGTTGCGCTCCGCCATCCTCCACCTGCTGCGCCACCGCACGGAGTACGGCCGGGTGTCGCTGCTGGTGGGGGCCCGCTCGCCGGAGGGCCTGCTGTACCGCCGCGAGCTGGCCCGCTGGCAGGAGGATGCCCGGTTGAAGGTGCTCGTCACCGTGGACCAGGCGGGCCCCGAGTGGAAGGGACACGTGGGCGTGGTGCCCGCGCTGCTGCGGGACGTGGAGCTGGAGCCCTCGCGCACCGTGGCCCTGATGTGCGGGCCCGAGGTGATGATGCGCTTCACCGTGCGCGAGCTGGAGCGCCAGGGCGTGCCGGACTCGCGCATCCACCTCTCCCTGGAGCGCAACATGAAGTGCGCCGTGGGCTTTTGCGGCCACTGCCAGCTCGTCCCGTTCTTCGTGTGCAAGGACGGGCCGGTGCTCCCCTATGACCGGCTCCGGCCCTTCATCAACCCGCGCGAGGTGTGAGATGGCCCGCCGGAAGAAACCCTCGCTCGCCGTCTGGAAGTTCGCCTCGTGCGACGGGTGCCAGCTCACCCTGCTGGACCTGGAGGACGAGCTGCTCGCGCTGGCCGACGCCGTACACATCGCGTACTTCGCCGAGGCCACCAGCACGGCGCTGAAGGGACCCTACGACTTGTCGCTCGTGGATGGCTCCATCACCACCCCCGCGGACGCCGTGCGCATCCGCGAGGTGCGGCGCGCGTCCCGCTACCTGGTGAGCATCGGGGCGTGTGCCACGGCGGGCGGCATCCAGGCGCTGCGCAACTTCCGGGACGTGCGCGAGTTCCTCTCCACCGTCTACGCGAAGCCCGAGTACATCGAGACGCTGGCCACCTCCACCGCCATCGCGGACCACGTGCCCGTGGACTTCGAGCTGCGGGGCTGCCCCATCGACAAGCGGCAACTGCTGGAGGTGCTCAGCGCCTTCCTGAACGGGCGGCGGCCCAACATCCCGGCCCACAGCGTGTGCGTGGAGTGCAAGCTGCGGGGCAACGTGTGCGTGATGGTGACGGGCACGCCCTGTCTGGGGCCGGTGACGCACGCCGGCTGTGGCGCGCTCTGCCCCACGTACCACCGCGGCTGCTACGGCTGCTTCGGACCCATGGAGGCACCCAATACGCCCTCGCTGGCACGGGCCTTCCAGGCCGCGGGGCGCTCGGAGACGGAGCTCGTCCGCTCCTTCCGCAACTTCAACGCCAACGCCCCCGCCTTCCGCGAGGAGAGCGAGCGCCATGACGAATAAGACGCGCACCCTCGACGTGAACTACCTCACGCGCGTGGAGGGCGAGGCCTCGCTCACCGTCCGCCTGGAGGGCGACAAGGCCACGGACGTGCGCCTGGCCATCTTCGAGCCGCCCCGCTTCTTCGAGGCCCTGCTGCGCGGGCGCGCGTACCTGGAGGCGCCCGACATCACCTCGCGCATCTGCGGCATCTGCCCGGTGGCGTACCTGATGAGCGCCTGTCTCGCCGTGGAGGACGCGCTGGGCGTGACGGTGGAGGGGCCGCTGCGCTCGTTGCGCCGCCTCCTCTATTGCGGCGAGTGGATTGAAAGCCACGGGCTCCATGTCTTCCTGCTGCACGCGCCGGACTTCCTCGGCTACCCGGACGCGCTCTCCATGGCGAAGCAGCATGGCGAGTGGGTGCAGCGGGGCCTGCGCATCAAGAAGGCGGGCAACACGCTCGTCGCGCTCATGGGCGGCAGAGCCATCCACCCCATCAACGTGCGCGTGGGCGGCTTCTACAAGGCCCCCACCCGGGCCGAGCTGGAATCGCTCCTCCCCGAGCTGCGCTGGGGGCGCGACGCCACCGCCGAGTCGCTGGCGTGGATGGCCCGCTTCTCCTTCCCGGAGCTCGAGCGCGCCTACGAGTTCGTCTCGCTGCGCCACCCGAGCGAGTACCCGATCCTCGGGGGGCGGGTGGTGTCCTCGGAGGGGTTGGACATCGACGTGCGCGAGTGGGATGCACACTTCGTGGAGGAGCAGGTGCCGTACACGCATGCGCTGCACGCGCGGCGCGTGGGGCGGGGTGCCTACCTGTGCGGCCCGCTGGCCCGCTTCAACCTCAACTTCGACCGGTTGCATCCCTCCGTGCAGGAGGCCGCCCTCAGGGCGGGGCTGTCCGTGCCGTGCCGCAACCCCTTCCGCGCGTTGCTCGTGCGGCTGGTGGAGATGCTCCAGGCCTTCACCGAGGCCATCCGACTCGTCGAGGAATATGGGGAGCCCACCGTGCCCCACGTGGACACGCCGCCCCGGGCGGCCACCGGGTACGGCGCCACCGAGGCCCCGCGCGGGTTGCTCTACCACCGCTATACGCTCGACGCGGACGGCACCCTCCTGGATGCCCGCATCGTCCCGCCCACCTCCCAGAACCAGCGCTCCATCGAGGATGATCTGCGCGAGCTGGCGCCCCAGCTCGCCTCACGGGCCCATGCGGAGGCCACCCGGCTGGCCGAGCAGGCCATCCGCAACCACGACCCGTGCATCTCCTGCGCGACGCACTTCCTCACCCTGAAGGTGGAGCGGACATGAGCGGACGGGTACGTGTCATCGGGCTCGGACAGGCGGCGGCCGGCGACGACCAGGTGGGGATCGCCGTCATCGAGCACCTGCGTGCGCTAGGCGCCCCCGAGCGCCTGGAGCTGCTCCTGGCGCCGGAGCCGAGCGCGCTCCTGCCCCTGCTGGAGACGCCGGCCCCGGTGGTGCTGGTGGACGCGGTGCTGGCGGCTCCGGCGGGCGAGGTGCTCGTGCTGGAGCCGGACGAGCTGGAGCAGCGGGGTCTCTCCACGATGTCGACGCATGGGCTCGGGGTGGCGCAGGCGGTGGCGCTGGCGCGGCTGCTGTCGCCCTCGGGAGTGTCGCCGTCCATCCGCATCGTCGGGGTGAGCATCTCCCGGCCGGAGCGCTTCCGGCAGGGGCTGTCGCCCGAGGTGGCCGCCGCCGTCCCGCGTGCCGCCGAGCAGGTGCTTCGTGCCGTCTCTTCGACACAGGAGTGTAGCCATGCATGAGTCCACGCTTGCCCGGCAGGTGCTCGAGACCGTCCTCCAGCGAGCCGCCTCGGATGGAGCCTCTCGCGTCCGCGTGGTGCGGGGCTGGGTGGCGGAGACCGAGTCCCTGTCCGCCGACAGCCTGTCCTTCCATTTCACCGCCCACGCCCGGGGCACGAGCGCGGAAGGGGCCCGGCTCCTGCTGAACCTCATCCACGTGGAGGCGCGCTGCCGGGCCTGTGGCCGCACCTATGCTCCCGAGCACCACCTCCTGTTGTGCCCGGGGTGTGGAAGCACCGATGGGGAGCAGCTCGGGCGGACGGGGCTGGCCATTACCTCCATCGAGGTGGAGTAGGGGATGGTGAGGCGGGCCATCACCGTGCACGGGGTGGTACAGGGCGTGGGCTTCCGGCCCTTCGTCCATGCCGCCGCCACGGCTCGGGCACTGGCCGGCTGGGTGCGCAACCGCACCGATGGCGTTCGCATCGAGGTGGAGGGGCCAGCGCCCGCGGTGGAGGAGTTCGTGAGGGTCCTCTCTCGCGAGGCTCCTCCCGCGGCCCGCCTCACCCGGGTGGAGGTCTCCGAGGTGCCCCCACGGCACGAGCGCGCCTTCCTCATCCTCGAGAGCGATCCGGACGCACCCCCTCGGCCAACCGTGCCCGCGGACCTGGCCACCTGCCCGGAGTGCCTGGCGGAGGTGGCCTCGCCCGGGGAGCGGCGCTTCCGCTATCCGTTCACCAATTGCACCCGCTGCGGGCCGCGTTGGACGCTCATCGAGTCACTTCCCTATGACCGGCCGCGCACCTCCATGAAGGGCTTCGCGCTCTGCGCGGCCTGCGCGGCCGAGTACCGAGACGTGCGGGACCGGCGCTTCCATGCCCAGCCCATCGCCTGCCCCGCGTGTGGTCCGCGCGTGTCATTGCTCGCCCCGGATGGCTCGCGGCTCGCGGAGGACGAGGCGGCGCTGCGGAGCGCGGTGGAGACGGTGCGCGAGGGCCGGGTGCTCGCGCTGCGGGGGTTGGGAGGCTTCCACCTCCTGGTGGATGCCACGAGCTCCGAGGCCGTGACACGCCTGCGCCAGCGCAAGCGCCGTCCGGAGAAGCCCTTCGCGGTGATGTTCCCCTCGCTCCAGGTGCTGCGCTCGGTCTGCGAGGTGTCCCCGGAGGAGGCCGCGGTGCTCACCTCTCCGGCGGCGCCCATCCTCCTGCTGCGCAGGCGCCAGCCCGGACGGGCGGAAGTGTCCGTCGCGGAGTCCGTGGCCCCTGGCAACCCGTGGCTCGGGGCGATGCTGCCGTATACGCCGCTGCACGGGTTGTTGCTCGAGGCGGCCGGCCGGCCACTGGTGTGCACCAGCGGGAACCTCTCCGACGAGCCTCTCTGCATCGGCCCGGAGGAAGCCCTGGCGCGGCTGCACGAGGTGGCCGACTGCTTCCTGATGCACGACCGGCCCATCGTCCGCCCCGTGGATGACTCCGTGGCGCGCATGACGCCCGAGGGGCTCCAGGTGCTGCGGCGCGCCCGGGGGTACGCGCCCCTTCCCCTGTCACTCCCGGAGGCTCCGTGCCTGCTCGCGCTCGGCGGGCAGTTGAAGGGCACGGTGGCCCTCTGCGTGGGCGAGGAGGTCGTGGTGAGCCAGCACCTCGGGGACCTGGGCTCTCTCGAGGGCTCTCGGCTCCTGGCGCGGACGGCGGAGGACCTGCTGCGGCTCCTGGAGGCGCGTCCGGTGGCGCTCGCGTGCGACCTCCATCCGGACTACGCGTCCACGCGGCTCGCCGAGCGGCTCTCGGGTGAGTGGGGAGTGCCCCTCGTGCGCGTGCAGCACCACCACGCCCACGTCGCGGCCTGCATGGCCGAGCACGGACTCTCGGGGCCGGTGCTCGGCCTCGCCTGGGATGGCGCCGGGCTCGGGACGGATGGCACGTTGTGGGGTGGGGAAGCCCTCGTCGTGGAAGGGGCCGGGTTTCTCCGTGTGGCTCATCTGCGTCCCTTCTCCCTGCCGGGCGGCGAGCGGGCCCTGCGCGAGCCGAGGCGGGCCGCGCTCGGGTTGTTGCACGAGGTGGAAGGGGCTGGGGCGGTCGCACATCTCCAGGAGTCCTTCACGGCGCGCGAGGCGGAGGTGCTCGTGACGATGCTCGAGCGGGGCCTCCAGTCACCGAGGACCACCAGCATGGGCCGGCTGTTCGATGCCGTCGCCGCGTGCTCCGGCATCCGCATGCAGGCGGGCTTCGAGGGGCAGGCGGCCATGGCGCTCGAGTTCGCCGCGGGGGCAGGGGAGGCGGAGCCCTATCCGCTGCCACTGGGAGACGGAACGCCCGCGGTGGCGGACTGGGAGCCGCTCCTCCGGGAGCTCCTGGCCGACCGGAAGCGAGGCGTCCCATCGCCGCTCATGGCCGCCCGCTTCCATGCCGCGCTGGCCGTGTTGGCCGAGTCCATCGCGGTGCGCGTGGGCCTGCCGCGCGTGGTGCTCTCGGGCGGGTGTTTCCAGAACCTGCGTTTGCTGCGGGACGTGCGGGCACGGCTGCTCGCGCGGGGCTTCGGGGTGTTCTCGCCCCGGCAGTACCCTCCGAATGATGGCGGGCTGTCCCTGGGACAGGTCGCGGTCGCGGCTCACTCCTATCCGACGGGCCCCGTAGGGCGAACCACCTGACCTCCAGCGTAGTCCTCGGGCCCACAGGCCCGCTGATCACGATGCTCCGCTCCTGGTGATCACGATGGGCCGACGCGCGCAGCGTGCCGCTCGGCCACGCGGTAGAGGTGGGTGAGGGAGTAGTCCAGCAGCGACTGTCGAGAGCGCATGTAGTTGCGGGCCCGGACGAAGGGCAACCACACGCGGTTGCCCACGAGCACCTGGGCCTCCTCCAGCTTCTGGCGTGGAATCCACCTGCCGCCCAGGTTGCGCACCAGCACCTCACCCAGGTACGCGCCAATGGCGGGCACCGCGTGCTCATCAATGGCTTCCCGTAGGCGGCTCTTCGGGAATTCCTCGCGCCAGAAGTAGAAGTCGGCATCCGTGAGTGACTCGGGCTTAGCAGCGAAGACCGAGGGAACCTCTGAGTGCAGCAACGCCACGAGGTGCTCGGCGAGGGTGCTGTAGTGCTCGCGAGCGCGCTCCAGGTCCTCCACGTCGGTGGGAAGGGCGAAGTCAGCAGGGCGCCACTCCTCGGGCTCGGGTGGCTGCCATGCGTTGAACTCGGCAATCCTCCGCTGCCGCTCGTAACTGGCGGCGCGGTCCACTACACGCGAGAGGAGCGGGGCCATGTCCGGGGGGAAGCGGGGCTTCACGGGGGCCAGCATGGCACTGCGATCATGCAACGTGCGCAGAATAGTGTCGAAGTCGAGGTCCGGCCGGAGGTGTGCGTGGGCCCGAGCCTGGGCGAGCCGTGCCTCCTGGCTGGCGAAGTCTGCCACCGTGGGCCATGTCACCAGGAGGACGCTGCCGTTGGGCAACTCCTCGACCCGGTGGGCTGGGGTGGACAGCATGCGCTCGCGGCCCACCGTCTCCACCAGCTTGGGGCCGAAGACGTTGAGCCAGAACACCTCATAGATTTTGTCGAAGCCGTCTCTCTGTGACGCTTTTTCATCCCGCCCAAAATCAGGAGAGCCCGCCAAGCCCCTGTCAGCGACGCTGTGGGCTGCGGCATGAGTAACAGGGTAGTGAGAGGCCCAAGCTCGCACCATCTCCACGAACAGCCGGCAACGCTCCGCTTCCGAGAAGAATGCGAGTGGCTGCACCTCAAGCAAGATAGCGAGCTTGGGAGTAAGCGGTGGACAATTGAGCCTAGGCCACATCTCCAACGCGGGCCACGTCGTCCGGTAGAGGCCAATGGACGCTCCTCTTTCGTGACGCTTTTCCTCCAGCGCCTTCCAAAACGCGGAGCGGGAGTACTTGCGTCGACGCTTACCTTCGACGATTTCCGGCATCCACCCATCGGCGTATCGCTCGAGATCTCCAAGCAGAGGCTCCAACTCCCTCTCCAGTGGAGCTTGCTGGTCGAAAGCACCGTCAAATGTGAGAAGGAGGCTGTCCTCCAGGTTCGACAACTCCAGCACCTTCATTGGAACAGAACCTCCACGCCCGGGACGGCGTCTTTCGTTGCAGCGACAGCCGCTCTCAACCTGTCTGCGTTCAAAGGCTTGAGTTCGCCGCCCTCGTAAACCAGACGCACCCTCGGCACTTCCACCTCACCACCCTTCGGGAGAAGGGACTGTAGAGAATCCCGGCGGATGTCCAGCCTCTCTCCATACTTCTGCAGAGCTTCACGCGCATCCGCAGCCATCTGGGCTTCGAGAGCTGGACCTTGCAGTCTCGCAAGATCGCGGCTCTTGAAGCTGAAGGTCTCCACGCGACGTGGCCCTCCGCCGAGCGCGCCTTCCTCGATGACGAGCACATCCGCGAAGCGCAGGCCGGTGCCCGGCTTCCGCACGCCGACCTGGATTTCGAGGCGGGGTCTATCGAAATCCCCGAGGAGGCTGCGCTGGGCCCGAGGCTTCAGCGCGTCCGCTTGCAGCAGCTTCACCATGTCGCGCTCGAAGGCCATCCCCCGGGCAAACCACCCGCGCAACTGCTCGTAGGGCGCCCACTTCAGGGGGCCCTCGGCGGCCGTGCCACTCTCCACCTCCTTGAAGCGTTTGTTGTAGTAGTCCACGTACTCGCGCCAGCGGGGGCTGCCCTGGGCCTCGGGAGGTGGGGCTTCGAGGGAGGGGCGGTGCTGCTCCAGCACCTTCACGTCCTTGGGCAGGCGCGGGCCCGTGGCCTCGAGCTCCGCCGCCGCCAGCTTCGCCTCCACCACCTCCCGCGTGTGGCCCACCCCCTCATCCACCAGCGAGGCCAGGGTGCCCTGGCCCCGCGCAACGGGGGCTTTCCCATGAGGAGAGCGCGCGGCGTCATCCGCCGCGGTGGCGGCTTCTCCAGCGCCTGCCCCACTCGTCGCGAGAGGGGAGCCCGTGGCCCCAGGCCTGGCCTTGGACATGAGCGGCCTGGCCTTGGCCACACTCCCCCGAGCCTCGTACAGCGCCAGCGCGGCGTCCGCCCCGCCCACGGCCACGAAGCGCCCCGCCTCACGGCTCTCCCGGATGTAGCCTGCCAGGTCGCGCAGGCCCTGGAGGTTCATCACCCCTTGGAGCTGCCGCGCCGTCTCGGTCAGGGCCCGAAGCCGTGCTTCCGCGGCTTCCGCCCCGGTGCGCAGGCGCAAGCGCATGCCCGCGGCGCCTTCCCCCTTGGCGAGGTAGCGCACGCCCTTGTAGCCCCCGACGAGGGCCAGCACCAGCGCCGGTGCCGCCTCACGCGTGCCCTCCTCAATCTCGCCGTTCCAGAGCAACCACACGCCATGACCGGAGGTGGCGATGAAGTGGTAGCCGCCCAGCGGCACACCAAAGGTGACGTGGTCAAACGCACTCACCGCCATGTCGTCCGCCGAGGCGTTGAGCACCAGCTCCTTCTCGGCCTTCTCGAGGGCCTCCTGGTACTCTGGCGGCAGCTGGCCTCGTATGGGGAGGAACGCGAAATCCTGCCCGTCCATGGCCGCAGGTGAGCTGGAGAGCGTGTCCTCGCCAAGCCCGCGAATGCCTCGGCCCCATTGTGCGAGTGTGGAGCCGCGCTCCACACGGGCCGTGGGCTTCAGTCCCCGCTTCTCCAGTGCGGCCTGGAGAGCGGGCAGTCGCTCGAGGACTTCCTCCAACCGCCTCTCCTGGGCCAGCAGGAAGAGAATCTCCCTCACGTCATTGTCGTAGGCCGAGTCGACGACGTAGACGGAGAGGACCTGGGCGTTGAGGCGTCCATAGGCTCCGGGGGCCTTCTGGAGAAGAGAGGCGCGCTTCTGGTTGAGCAGGTGGGCAACGTCCTCGCGCGGCGGTCCCAGGCCACCGAGCCGTACGGCGCGCCAGTCGTCCAGGGCCTCCACCAGGCGGGGCATGTCCACCCGCTCCTGGAGGGCCAGGACTTCCCCGGGCGAGGTGCAGGTGAGGAAGGGTGCCAGCAATTCGTCACGGCTGGAGGAGAAGTCGGGCCAGCCGGGGGGCACGGCCTGCCCTCCGCACGAGGGCGGCTCCCGCGGGGAAGGCCCCGCGCTGGACTCCTCGGACGCGGGCGCCTCGCCCGAGCTCGCCAGGGCAGCCTCCCGGCCCAGTCCACGGGCGCTTCGGCGGCGGTGCAGCCGCTGCTGCGTGCCCGTTTCGGCGGAGAGGGCGTGCTCGCCCAGCTCGGTAGACGCGAGAGGGGAGGGGGCCTCGAGCGGGGACGCAATAGTCACCGTCTCTCGCAACGCGGGGAAGGCGCGGGAGCCCTCCGAGGTGCTGCCGCCCTGTCGGGGCGCCAGCGTGACGCAGCCGGTGGAGAGCAGCACGGCCCCCAGCAGCGCCGCCCACCTGGGCGCCCACGCCTCAGCGTGCATTGTCCACCCCCCAGGCCCAGCGAGGCGAAGGGGTGGGCGGAACAGTGGCTGGGGTGGGGGTCAACGCCATGGCGGCCAGTCTGTTGCCGGGGCGACGCACCGCGCAAGTCCACGCGGGCACGCAACCCGTGGGGAGAATCGCCACTCACTCGTTGACATCAATGAGTGGCGTGTGTGGATGGCCTACATCACTCGTTGACGTCAACGAGTGAGTCCTCCGGCGTCAGGGGAAGCTCACGGCCATCACGAGTCATCATGACGCCCCAACTCCCTGTCCCAGGCGTACAACTGCCCGTTCACCGCGTACTTGTAGGCG
>NZ_JPMI01000110.1 GCF_000733295.1 Archangium violaceum Cb vi76
ACCCGGAGCACGGCCTCCATGCACTCTTCTCGGGTCGCGCGAGACATGCGCTCCACCGTCAGGGCCATGTGCTCGCGGACCGAGGCCGGGCCTCCGGGGCACCAGGCCTCCAGGGTCTTGCGGTAGATATCCTCCATGAGCTCTTCCAGCGTGTACTTCTTATCGGGCCAGAACGCGTAGCGAGGGCCCTGGAGCACGTCCCAGAAGCGGAGCACCGATGCGAGCCGTTTCGCCATGCGCTCCGCGCTATGCGGCGGGGGTGGGGACACGGCATGGTAGAGAGCCCCCCACGGAGTGCTCAGGCAGAAGGACTCGAAGGACTCCCTCATGCGTTGACGCTCCTCCTTCGGGACGCCTTCATTCAAGTCCATGAAGACGCCGCCGAACAGGTGCATCCACCAGCGTGTGCGGCCCAAGTCGAATTCGGCCGCCTGGCGCATCACCAGCACCTCGCCGGGCAGCACCTGGCGCATCTGCCGGGGCTGGGGAAAGGCACTGGTCTCGAGGTATTCCCGGGCCCACCAGCGGCCCTCGGCTCTCACCTTCCGGAGGATGGCGGCGGTGGTGCCGTAGAGCCACGCTGGAAACTCGAGCACCGGGGACTGGTCCGTGGTCATGGCTTTTCGCCCTACCACAGCGGTCAGACGCTCCTCAAGCGCCTGGCCCTTCGCGCGCTCCGAGGGCGGCAGACGCCTCCCGCCCGCTCAGCGGCAGTCCACAGGCAGGTAGACCTGGCCCTGGAAGCCCTTGGGCCGTTCGCCCCCTTCATAGGCGCCCCGGATCGCCTGCTCGGCCAACTCACCGCGCTGTTCTATTTCTTCCCTGGGCAACTCCTCTGCCTTCTGGGCCGCCCGCTCCTTCCAGGAAGCATGGGGCTTCTTGCGCCGGTAGCTCCAGCGGTACAGCGTCACTCCGGGCTCTGGCGTGCGCCAGGACAACTGCCAGAGTGCTCCCCCGTTCTCGAATTCGAGGAAGAGCGACCCCTCGAAGCCTGTGCCTCCCGCCAGTTTCTTGTCAGGCTCGACTGCCTCATTCAGAGCCGCCAGGTAGCGCCCCGCCTGTTCTCTCCCTTCCTTGCGCCCCTCCTCATTGTCCGGCTTGATCTCGAAGAGCACGAGGGCGTCGGTATCGGTGATGTCCGGGCGCAAGAGCCTCACGAGCGCTGAAAGACGCTCGGGGTCCCCCAACTTCCCCTCCTCCATAATTCTGGAGAGATTGACGGTGTCGAGGAAGACGGCGTTGGTGTGATGCCGCACGCTGTACTCCATGCCAATGGCCTCATGCGCAGCCTTGCCAAGAAAAGCGCCCCAGGGCTCCTTGGAGTCCGGCTTGCGGCCAGGGAGCTTGGAGGAGGGCGGCTCCGCCTGGGCACCGAGGGCCGCCAAGAGCACCAGGAGAAAAGCCGCCAACCCCAAGGTGCTCCTCGTCCTGGTTCCACTGTTTCTTTCTGAATCTCTCACCGCTTCTCCCGAACTTTCTTCATGGAGTGAGTCCTCCGGCGTCAGGGGAAGCTCACGTTTCCAATCTCGACGCCCAGGGTTCCCTGTGCATCCCAGAGGCGGAGCGTGAGCTTCCCGCGGGCTTCTCGCTCCGGCAGCTCCGTCTCCGCCACGACGAAGCCGCGACCCAGGGGTGCAAGGGGGTTCGGCTGCCACACGCCGGGCTGTGTCACCTCTTCACCGTCACGTGTCAGCGTGGCCCTCGCCGCCGTCCAGGGCTGCGCCCCCGGGTTCCTCAACCTCAGTGCCACGGCCACCCGGAACACGGGCTCGCCGCCCTCCGGCACGTCCGTGGTGTAGCGGTAGGCGAAGACCCCCTCCACCTTGAGTGTGTTCGCCGGAGACAGGGTGATGGACTTCGAGAGAACGCTGAACACGACCCCCGGCTCGCCCATCTCCATCCGGCCCCTGGAGAACAGCCGGGTGATGGCACCCTGTCCCTGGTCCTCCGCCTGAAGCCGCCGCAGCTCCTGCGCGAGCCTTTCGTTGTCCTCGCGTGCCTCCCGGAGCTCGCGCTCCCAGGGCTCCTCTGGACGTCCGAAGCGGAAGACATCCACCTCCCGCGCGAGCCGGGCCGGATGGACCACCAGCGCGAAGGTGGCGCTCGCGGGAGTGGCGTTCCCCTCGAAGTACACCGTCAACCGCGAGGGCTTCCCGCTCCGGGATTTCCTCCTGGGCACGAGCACGAGGGTCCCCTCGTCCTCGTCCACCCGCCGGAACCGCTCCGCGTCCTCCAGCTCCACCCGGGCGACCCCGGAGTCGAAGACGAAGGTGGTGGCGAGCTCCGCGCTGATGCACACCTCGAGCGGCTCCCGGGCGGACTCCGCCGGCAACTCGATGGACCGCGCGGGCTCGTCACACGCGTCCGGCCAGGGCCGGCGGAGCGCGGTATCCGGCGACGAGGAGAGCAGCAGGAGGGCGGCGGAGGGGAGGAGCATGGCGGCCTGGGGAGGGCGCGTCAGTCGAAGCGGCGGACTGGCAGCGCGATGATGTGGGTGGAGAAGGCCTCGAGCTCGCCGGGGGTGCTTCCTGGTCTCAGCTCGAGGCCGCGCACGCCCGGTTCCCAGATCTCCGCGCAGATGGGGAAGGAGGTTCCCTGGGGTGTCCAGGCCCGGGTGAGGCGCGCGTAGGCGCGGCCTCGCGCGAAATGCAGCTTCCCGGTGAGCACGCTGTTGACAGGCAGCTTGCCCCAGGGGTCCGAGAGGATGGCCGAGATGTCGCCCTCGCGCACGGCGAGCCACCGGGGCTGGCCCTCGGTCTCCAGGTGGAGGCCAGGCCCTTTTTCGTTGAAGGGGTTGCGGTAGCGGAAGAAGTCACCGAGGGTCTGCGTCATGGCCTCCTGGGCGCCGGCCGGGCACGCCTCGGGTCCGGGAGGGGCCTTGGCCAACTGGGCTCCCGCGCAGGCCATGTTCGTCACGGCCGCCGCTCCGGCACACAGGCCGCGCAGGGTGGTGGTGCCCGCCCTGGCCGGCCGCGGGCTCTTGGGCGGAGTGGGGCTCTTCTGCTGTTTGTCTTTCACGGGGCTCACGGGGGTCTCGTCCTTGGGGGACGCCGCGGGGGAAGCGGCGGCCGCGGGGGTTGACTCCGGAAGTAGTGGAGCCGCGGCCGACCCAGTGTCAGGGGCCTTGGGGGCCCGCGCCATTTCATGACTCGCGGAGACCGCCGCCGCCAGGGCGAGGCCGGCCCCCAGCGCCACGGCCAGCCACGTCCATGGCCGCGCCAGGCCTCGCTTCGGACGCTCCCGGGCCGCCGCCCGTCCTCGTCGTCCCCGCCCGGAAGCGCCGCCTCCCTCCACGAGCCTCACGGCGGGCGCGGGAGGTGTTTGTGGCCGCGTGGGCATCTCCGGCCGGCGGATGCGCCGCCCGGGGGCCTCTCCCTCCCGGGCCGCCGCCACCTCCTCCCACTCGAAGACGTCCGCCTCCCACCGCGCGCGCCTCCCGAAGGCCACCGCCGCCATCAGCGCGTCGTGGACCTCGGCGCCGTCGCGGTAGCGCTCCTTCGGATCCTTGGCCAGCATGCGCATCAGCACGCCGCTCAGCGCCCTGGGCATCCGCCGGTTGACGCTCCGGGGCTCGGGCGCCCGTTGCGTGGCGATCGCCAGCACCAGCAGATCTCCGAGTCCCTCGGGCCTGAAGGGGTAGTGCCCTGTCGCCGCGCGGTACAGGCTCACCCCCAGCGCGTACAGGTCATCCGCGGCACCCACCTCGTACGGCTCGCCCGAGTGCTTGCCTCGCGCCAGCCAGAAGCGCATGGCCTCGGGGCTGCGCAGGTGCGTGGTGCCCGGTGGCAGCGGGCCCGGGGTGAGCGGCTCGGCGCCCTCGTAGACCCCGATGCCGAAGTCCACCAGCACCGGCTCTCCGTCCGGCTCGCGGATGAGGATGTTCCCGGGCTTCACGTCCCGGTGCACCACGCCCCGGGCGTGGAGCGCTCCGAGCGTCAGGGCCATCTTCGCCCCCGCCTCGGCGAGCTGGAGGAAGGAGGTGGTGCGCGTCTCGGGCCACTCATCCAGGGGGAGGCCGGGCACCAGGTCCATGACATGGTAGAGGTGGCCCTCGACAGGATCCGGCCAG
>NZ_JPMI01000111.1 GCF_000733295.1 Archangium violaceum Cb vi76
TCTGGGAGAGGGCGGGGGGTGAGGGTCATCGCGTGGGAATGTCGGTCTTGCGCCGCACATTGCGGAACAGGTCCTGCCGCTTGGACTTCAGCTCCTCGGCCCGGGCGCGCTCGCGCTGCCGCTCGTGTTCGGTGAGGACGTCGCGCAAGTCCTCCAGCGTGGCGTCCGGGCGCTGCACGGCGGCCGAGAGCACCACCTGGTAGCCCTCGCCGAGCCGGGCGATGGTGGCACCGTCGAACAGCGCGGTGCTGTAGCGCAGCACGCCGCCCATCTGGCCTCCGTGCTTCGACAGCAGCACCGACAGGTCGAAGGGCGAGCCACCGTCATCGAGCTCGAGCAGCTCCAGGCGCAGGCCGGGCAGCTCCAGCGCGGGCAGCGGAGCGTTCTCCAGGACGAACATCACCTGGAACAGCGGGTTGTAGCGGGCGTCTCGCGGGGGGCGGAGTGTCTCGACGAGCTTGTCGAAGGGCACGTGCGGGTGCGCGTACGCGCCGAGCGCCACCTGCCGCACGCGGGAGAGCACCTGCCGGAACGTGGGGTTGCCCGAGAGGTCCACGCGCAGGACGAGCTGATTGACGAAGAGGCCCACCAGCTGTTGCGTGCGCGGATGCTCCCGGTTGGCGATGTCCGTGCCCACCACGAGGTCGGTGCGGCCGGTGCGCTGGTGGAGCGTCACGAGGAAACCGGCGAGCAGCACCATGAAGGGCGTGGCGCCCTCCGACTGTCCGAGCTGCTCGAGGCCCACGGTGAGGGGCGCGGAGAGCTGGAGCGGGTGGCGGGCGCCCTCGAAGGACGGGGTCTCGGGGCGCGGCCGGTCCGTGGGCAGCTCCAGCAGCGGAGGCATGGCGGTGAGGCGCTCCTTCCACCAGGACCGCTCGGCGGCCAGCGTGCCACCCTCCAACCCGTGCCGCTGCCACGCGGCGTAGTCCGTGTACTGGAGGCGCGGCGCGGGCAGGGGCGAGGGGCGGCCCTCGGCGAAGGCGGGGTAGAGGGCGCCCAGCTCGCGGACGAGCACGCCCATGGTCCAACCGTCGGAGACGATGTGGTGCACCGAGAGCACCAGCCGGTGCCGCTCCGGGGCGAGCTTCAGCAGCTTCGCGCGCAGCAGCGGGCCTCGCTCCAGGTCGAAGCGCTGGCGGGCCTCCAGGGTGGTGAGCCGGGTGGCCTCGGCCTCGCGTTCGGAGTCGGGCAGGCCGAACAGGTCCACGAGCGCGCCCTCCCCGGCGAGCGGACCCAGGTCCGGCACCTGCCCGGCGGGGAGCAGCACCTGCACGCGCTTGCCGTCCACGAAGGGGAAGCACGCACGCAGCGAGTCATGCCGGCGCAGAAGTGCCGCGAGGCTACGCCCCAGGGCCTCCACGTCGAGCCGTCCCTCCAGCTTCACCGCCGTGGCGACGGTGTACGCCGAGTGGCCCGTGGCGAGTTGCTCCAGGAAGAGGAGCCGCTCCTGGCCGTAGGAGAGGGGAGGGTGGGGCCCGTGGCTGGCGGGCTCGAGCGGTGGAGGCGCGGAGGGGGCGGGGTGCAGGGCCTCCAGCGCGCGGGTGGTGAGGGTGCCCAGGCTGACGCCATCCAGCAGCAGCGCCATGGGCAGGTGGATGCCCAGCTCCTCCTCCAGCGCGCCCTTGAGCTCGATGGCGTGGATGGAGTCCAGGCCGAACGCGGTGAGGGGCCGCGCCTCATCCAGCGCGGAAACGGGTACGGCCAGCGCACGCGCGAGGCGGTGCCGCAGGTGCTCGCCGAGCAGCCGGGGACGCTCCGTCTCCGGGGCACCCAACAAGGCCTCGCGGGTGAGCGCGGGCGGCTCGGCTGGCGCGGTGGACGCGGCCTGGAGCACGGCGCTCTCCGTGACGAGCTCCAGCTCGCCCGCGAGGTACATGGCGCGGCAGGTGCCACGCTGAATCTTGCCGCTGGACGTCTTGGGAATGTGGCCCGCGGGGACGAGCACCACGCGGCCCGGTGCCACCTCGTGCTGCTCGGCGATGGCGCGGCGGATGGCCTCCACGGCCTCGGCGGGCTCCGGCAGCTTCGCGCGGTCCACCTCGTGCACGAGCACCAGTTGCTCCTGTCCCTCCACGTCCAGGCCGAAGGCGGCGGAGCAGCCCGGGCGCAGCGCGGGGTGACTGGCCTCGGCGGTCTGCTCCAGGTCCTGCGGGTACAGGTTGCGCCCGCGCAGGATGATGAGGTCCTTGATGCGGCCCGCGACGAACAGCTCGCCACCCACGAGGAACCCGAGGTCTCCCGTGCGCAGCCAGGGCCCGTCGCCGGTGTCGCTCCGGCGGGCACGGAAGCTCTGCTCGGTCTGCTCGGGTCGGCCCCAGTAGCCCTGGGCGATGCTGCCTCCGCGCACCCAGATTTCACCCACCTGCCCCTCGGGCACGGGAGCGAGCGTCTCGGGGTGGGCGATGAGCAGCTCCTGGTCCAGCACGCTCGTGCCGCAGCCCACGAGCTGGCTCACGCGCCCGGAGCCCTCCTGCTTCCAGTCATGCACCACGGGCCGTGCGCCCATGCGCCCACCGGTGACGAGCAGCGTGCCCTCGGCCAGGCCGTAGCACGGGTAGAAGGCCTCGCGGCGGAAGCCGGAGACGGCGAAGGCCTCGGCGAAGCGGTCCATCGTGGAGGCGCGCACGGGCTCGGCGCCGTTGAAGGCTAGCCGCCAGGTGCTCAAATCCAACGCGGCGCGCTGCTCGGGCGTGGTCTTCCGCACGCACAGGTCGTAGGCGAAGTTCGGCCCACCGCTGTGCGTCCCCCGGTAGCGGGAGATGGCCTCGAGCCAGCGCACGGGCCGCTTGAGGAAGTCCAGCGGCGACATCAGCACGACGGGGATGCCGGCGAACAGCGGCTGGAGCACGCCGCCGATGAGGCCCATGTCGTGGTAGGGCGGCAGCCAGATGACGCCGACGCTCCCGGGAGAGGGCTCGAAGCCGCGCTGGATGGCCGTCGAGTTGTGCAGCAGGTTGCCGTGGCTGAGCATCACCCCGCGCGGTGTGCCCGTGGAGCCCGAGGTGTACTGGAGGAACGCGAGCGACTCGCGCGTGAGGCCCGGGTCCTTCCAGGCGCTGGCCGCGTCCGCGGGCACCTCGTCGGTGGCCACCCACGTCAGCCCGGCCAGTCCGGGGAACTGCTCGGCCAGTCCGTCCGCCATGGAGCGGATGAGCTCGTTCGTGAGCGCGAAGCGGGCGCGCGCGTCGGAGATGAGCGCCTCGAGCCGCGGGAGCGTCCGTCCCAGGCGCATCGGGTCCGGCGGGTAGGCCGGCACGGCGATGGCTCCGGCGTAGATGCAGCCCACGAAGGCCGTCACGTAGTCGAGCCCGGGCGGGTAGAGCAGCAGCACCCGCTCGCCCCGGGCTCCCCGCTCCTGCAGGAGTCCACCGATGGCGCGTGCCCGTGCATCCAGCCCGGCGTAGGTGAGACGTGCTTCTTCCGTCTCGCCATCGACCAGGAAGGTGTAGGCGAGCTCCCCTGGCTGGGATTCGGCACGGCGGCGCGACAGCTCGAGGAGCGAGGAGGAGTCGAACGAAGAGGACGGTGCCAAAGCCCCGGGGTTTCTAGCACGCGGGCACAAGAATGCCCACCCCGCAACTCCCGGGAATCCGGTGTCTCCGTCCGCTCAATAGCGGAGGGAGGATATCTCTCCGCGGAGCAGCTCCAGCAGCGAGCTCGCCACCTCGCGCGGGTGCGTCGCGTAGTGCCGCATCATCCGTCCACCAGGCAGCCTCACCCCGTGGCCCCAGGGCCCGCGCATCCAACGCCAGCGGGGTGGATCGGCCGGCGAAGCGCGGACGGGGCCGGCGTCTTCCTGCGCCTGGGCGCTCCGGCGGGGCTCCTCCTCGGACATGGGCACGTAACGGGGATGGGGGACGGTGCCGCGCTCCACCTGGACGGGGTAGGCCTCGGCGTGCTCCGTCGCGGCCACCATGTGGTGCGAGGAGCGCGTCTCCGGTGCTTCCCGTTCCTCCAGGGGCCGCTGCTCGTCCCGTGCGCGCCGCGAGGACCAGAAGACCTCCACGAGGTCCGTGGCCTCCAGACGCGCGCGCGGGTGGCCATGCTCCGGGGTGAGCACGATGCCGTGCTCGTCCATGGACCGCACCTCGTCATGGCGCACCCGGTGCTCGCGCGTGACGACCACCCGGCGCTCGAGCACGAAGCCCTCGTCATCCACGGAGAGCACGCGGCCGAGCGGCGAGCCGTCGTGGCCGCGCACCACCATTCCCGCACGAATCTTGCGTCGAGACATGAGTGGCTCTCCTCTAGTCCGTGTCGTCCTTGTCGAGTGGCTCGGCCAGGGCATTCACGTGCACCACGTGGCCTCCGTCGTCCGGTGGCGCGCGGGTGGCCTCGCTCTCCTCCGGGGTGTGGGGCGCCCGCTCCTCGAAGCCGTCGCCCTCCAGGTTGCGCTGCCGCTGCTCGCTCGTGCTTCCGTAGCCCTCCCGCAACCGCTGCTTGCCTGCCATGGTCCGCTCCCGGGTCAGAATGTCCGAATGTCCGAGCCCTAACGCTTGGGATGGGAAGCGAGGGCCGCAACGCCTTCCTCCCCGGGAGAGCCCGGCCCAGGTCCAGTCCTGGGGGGCGCCCTCTCCATTGCTCGCGGGGCAGGCGAGTACCCGGGCCCACATGCCCGTGGCCCGGGGCCCACAGGGGCCCGGCTCCCGCGGCCTCCACCCGGGGGCGCCGGGGCGGCACGTCCGGTGCAAAACCCGGGGGACGGCGTGGGGAATGTCCCCCCCGCTCGACTGTCGACGGAGGCGCGCCCCACTGCTATGCACCCCCACACCATGGATGTTCGCCCCTCCCCCCGCCGCGCGCTGCTGCTCGCGCTGGCGCTGCTGATGTCCGCTTGCAAGACGCCCTCCGCCACGGGCGGTGGCACTTCCCCTGGCCCCTCTTCCGGCTCCTCGTCACAGGGCCGCGGGGAAGACGTCCCCCAGGGAGACCCCTTCCCGTCGAGGCCCTCCATCGAGGCGCGCAAGGACGCGCAGGCGGACCAGGCGCTCGCCCAGGCCATCCAGCAGGCCGAGACGGCTCCGCGCAAGCAGGCCGCCGAGTCCTTCCTCGCGGTGCGCAAGGCGTACCCGCAGACGACGGCGGGCCAGGAGGCCCTCTACCGGGCGGGCGTGCTCTTCTACGACTCGCAGGACTACGTCAACGCGCGCAAGAGCTTCAACGAGCTGCTCTTCGAGAACCCGCTCCACCCGCAGGCCACCGAGGCCAAGCGCCGCCTGGGCCGGTCCGCGCTGGAGGTGGGTGCCTACCGTGACGCCTACCAGACGCTCTACAGCCTCGCCGAGCGTGCCGAGGGCGCCGAGCGCATCCAGTTGCTCGAGGACTCCGTCAAGGCCGCGGAGAAGGCGGGCCTCTTCGGACAGGCGCTGCGCATCTCCGTGGACCTGGCCGGCAACGCCCAGACGCCCGAGGCGCAGCAGGCCGCGGTGGCCCGGGTGCAGCAGTTGGTGGAGGGCCGCGCCGGCTTCATGGACGTGGCGCAGATCATGGAGGAGCTGTCCCCCTCCAATCCCGCCTGGCCGGTGCTGAGCTTCAAGCTGGCCCGCATCTACTACCACCTGCGGGACTGGACGCGGCTGGAGGAGACGCTCAACCGCTTCCTGGCGGAGGCGCCCAACCACACGTTCGCCCCGCAGGCCCGCGAGCTGCTCGCGCGCGCCACGCGCCGCGTGGACGTGCAGACGAAGACGGTGGGCCTGCTGCTGCCCATGACGGGCAAGTACAAGGCCGTGGGCGAGGCGGTGCTGCGCGGGGTGAAGCTGGCCCTGGCCGGCAGCGACATCGAGCTCGTGGTGAAGGACACGCAGGGGGATGTGAACCTCGCCGCCCAGGGCATGGAGCAGCTGGCCTTCGACGAGGGCGCCATCGCCGTGCTGGGCCCCATCACCTCGGACGAGTCCCGCCGCGCCGCGCTGGTGGCCGAGGAGCTCCAGGTGCCGCTGCTGACGCTCACGCGCCAGGAGGACATCACCCACATCGGGCCCTTCATCTTCCGCAACATGCTGACGAACTCGGCGCAGGCGCGGGCCATCGCCGACTTCGCGATGAAGCAGAAGGGCTTCAAGAGCTTCGCGATGCTCTACCCCAACCTGCCGTACGGGGTGGAGCTGGCCAACGACTTCTGGGACCACGTGGTGGAGAACGGCGGCCAGGTGCGCGGCGCCGAGACGTACGACCACGACCAGACGACGTTCACCACCGAGGCCAAGAAGCTGGTGGGCCGCTACTACCTGGAGGATCGGCTCGACTACATCGAGGGCGTGCGCGAGGTGCAGAAGGAGACGAGCGGCCAGGACGCGTTCCGCAAGCGCAAGGCCATGGAGAAGATGAGGGGCAACGTGGAGCCCATCATCGACTTCGAGGCCATCTTCATCCCCGACGAGTGGCGGCGGGTGAGCCTGGTGGCCCCGGCGCTGGCGGTGGAGGACATCGTCACCAACGCGTGTGACGCGCGCGACGTGGAGCGCATCCGCAAGACGACGGGCAAGAAGACGCTCAAGACGGTGATGTTGCTGGGCACCAACGCGTGGAGCAGCGGCAAGGGCGCCAGCGGCATGCCGGAGCTCGTCGAGCGCGGTGGCAAGTTCGTCACCTGCTCGGTGTACGTGGATGGCTTCTTCGTGGACTCGCAGCAGCCGGCCACGCGCCGCTTCGTCCAGGCCTACCGCCAGGCGAACAGCGGGGACCCGGGCCTGCTCGAGGCCTACGGGTATGACTCGGCGCGCATGGTGCGGCAGCTGCTGGACTCGAAGCAGGCGCCCAGGAGCCGCGGGGAGTTCCGCGAGGCCCTGGCCAACGTGAAGGACTTCGACGGTGCCACGGGCAAGACGTCCTTCGACGAGAAGCGCGAGGCGCGCAAGCCCCTCTTCCTGCTGTCCGTGAGCAACAAGGGCGTGACGGAGGTGCCTCCGGAGAAGTCGGCGGCGCTGGGTGGCTCGTGAGGGCCCTGGCGCCTCGTGCGCTGTGGCTCGTGGGGCTGTTGTCGCTCGCGGGGTGCCGGCACGCCGCGCCGGTGCTCGCGCCGGATATCGCCTCCCGGTTGGAGTCCACGCCGGGGGGATACCTCGCGGGTGAGGTGGTGGGTCTCGGGGACGGCGACGTCCTCGACCGCAGGGACTTCGTCTGGACGCTGGCCTTCTCGCCGGACTCCTCGCGCGTGGCCTACTCGCACCTGGGCGCTCGCGAGTATCTGCTCGCGCTCTGGAAGGTGAGGCCCTCGCTGGCGCGCGTGGTGGACCAGGGCATCAACCCCTCCGAGTTCGACGTGGAGGCGCTGGCCTTCTCCCGGGACGGCTCGTTGCTGGCGAGCGCGGGCTGGGACGGCATGGTGCGTCTGTATGACGCGGCCACGGGCGCGCTGAAGGCGAGCCTGCGGACGGAGGAGCCGCTCACCGCGGTGGCCTTCCACCCGGCCGGTGGCTACCTCGTGGCGGGCAGCGCGCAGGGGCTGCTCACGGTGCTGCGCGTGGCGGACCTGGGCTTCTCCTTCGAGGCCCGGCCCCACACGGACCGGGTGAGCGCGCTCGTCTTCGCGGCGGATGGGACGCTGTACTCGGGGAGCTGGGACAAGCGCATCCGGGTATTCGACGCGCGCGAGGAGGCCCTGCGGCGCGAGCAGGCGCGGGTTCGCTTCGAGCGGCGCGGGGGCTACGCCGTGGTGGGCGGGACGCTCAACGGGAAGGCTCCGGTGGCCTTCGCGCTGGATGCGCGTGCTCCCGCGCTCGTGCTGGGTTCTCAGGCGGCGGAGGCGGCGGGGATCGACACGGCCATGTTGCAGGAGACGGTGTCGCTGCCCACGGCGCTGGGGTCCACGCTGGCGCGGGTGGCCCGGGGCCAGCGGCTGCGCCTCAAGGGGCTGGAGCTGGAGGGCCTGGACGTCGTGGTGTGTGACGCGTGTCTGCCTCCGGGCGTGGGGGGAGTGCTGGGTGCTCCCTTCTCCGAGCGTGTGGACGTGGCCTTCGATGACGCCACGGGTGAGGCGGTGCTCACGTTGAAGGCTCCGGCGCGGGTGAAGGAGGAGGAGCGGGGGCTGGTGCTCGCTCCACGCACGGCCTTTCCCTTCGAGGCGCACGTGAATGACGTCACGCTCGACGCGGCCGGGCGCCGGCTGGGCGTGGCCTTCTCCGAGCCCAAGGCCGAGCGCAACCGTGCCGTCTACGAGCGCGAGAAGAAGGGGCTCGTCGAGCCTCCGGCCGAGTGGAACGCCGCGGCGCTGGTGGACGCGGGCTCGGGCCAGGTGCTGCGCAAGTGGACGGCGCACCGGGGCGTGGTGGCCTCCGCCGGTATCTCTCCGGACGGGCGCTCGCTGGCGAGTGGTGGCTGGGACAAGCAGCTGTACGTCTGGCGCGAGGGCCTGGAGACGCCGGTGGCGGAGAGGAAGTTCGGTTGGTCCGTGCGCCGGGTGCGCTTCAGCCCGGACGGGCGGCTGGTGGGCGTGGCCGCGTGGACGCCGCAGAAGGCCTCGGGCACGCAGGAGAGTGATCCGGCCGCGGTCCTGTTCCCCGTGCGCTACGCCGCCCCCACCGTGGAAGATATCCCCTCTCCCCTCGGGAGAGGGTCAGGGTGAGGGTATCCGGGCCCGTTCTTCAACCCGTGGCCCCCCCACTGTGCGCAGTGGGTTCGTAACCCGGGTTACCGTAT
>NZ_JPMI01000112.1 GCF_000733295.1 Archangium violaceum Cb vi76
CAACCCGTGGCCCCCCCCATGTGCGCAGTGGGTTCAACCCGGGTTCATCCGATACCCTCACCCCGTCCCTCTCCCGGTGGGAGAGGGGAAATAGGTGCCCAGGGGCACACCTTCGTGGGCTCAACCTTCTCCCAGAGGGAGAGGGGACATCCACGGGTTCTCGGACCGGGGTTGTTCTCCCTCGGGTTCGTCCAGCACGTTGAGCACCGGCCGCGCATTCGCCAGCGACGGCGCGAAGAGCGAGGGTTGCTCCGGATCCGCGAACACCGTCGCGAAGTCCTCGGGCGTCAGCGCGCGCACCAGCCGGGCCGCGAAGGTCTCGCGAAGCTGCCGGGCGTAGAACTCGGCGTCGTAGTCCCGGGGATCCCTCACCGTTTCTCCGGTCTCCGATTCCAGCAGCAGTCCCGCGCGCCCTCCCACCGCCCGGTAGACCCGGACCTGCTCGCCGGAGGGCCACTGTTTCCGCCCGCTCGCCAGCATGGCCTCGTAGGGCAGCTCGCGCCTGCGCGCGGCGAGGTACTGGGCCGGTGTCTTCGTCAGCCGCACCTGGGCCGCCACGCTCCGGGTCGGCAGTGCCCGCCGGCGCAGCGCCGTCACCGTCTCCACATAGGCCTCCCGCACGCCCGGGATGTCCCCCGCGAGCAGCTCATGCAGTGCCCGGCGCAGGAAGTCCTCGCCGAAGGGCTCCGCCCGGCTGGAGCGGAACGCCACACCGCGCAGGATGAGCGCGCCTTCATACGGCTGGAGCGCGTAGTTCTTCGGTTCGTGCGAGAGCATCGCGGCGTAGCGTCCCTCGAACTCGAGGCGCACCTTGGGCGGCAGCAGGTCCGCGACCTCGGAGACCACCCGGCGCTCGTCGGCCTCGCTCCAGCCCTCCGGCACGGAGAAGTACACACCGTCCGTATCGGCCTCCAGCAGCGTGACGCCGCGCCGGGCCAGCTCCTGGCAGATGAGCGCCAGCACCTCGCGCCCGCGCCGAGTCACCTCGTTGGCGGCGTGCACGTCCGCGAAGCGCGTGAGCCCGCCCGCGCCCAGGTAGCCGTAGGCCGAGTTGACGACGATCTTCATCGCCGCGGAGAGCGCCTCGTTCGTGTGCCGTTCTGGCGAGCCGGGTGCCGCGGCCTTCGCCCGCGCCTTGGCCGCCAGCCGTTGCTCCACGAGCCGGTCCACCAGCGCCAGCATCACGCCGAGCCGGTCCCGCCGCGGGCCAATCCGGTACTCGCGCATCAACGAGGGGTACAGGCTGGCGACATCGGCCTTCACCACGTGCCGGGCCACGCCCGTGGCGAACAGGTGGAGCGCGGCCCCGCTGTGGGGCGTGCCATCGCCCGGCTCATGGGCGGGCAGCGCGGCGCCGGCCCGGAGATAGGCGCGAACGATCAACGGATCGATGACCCCGGTGGCGGGCCCGGCGTCCGCGAGGCGCTCGTAGCGGCGCGGTGCCATGCGGGCGAGCGCGAAGGCCGCCCCGCCGAGCATGCGCGCCAGTCCGGCGGCCTCCGTCACGTCGTCGCGGGCGTAGCGCCGCACGCGCTCGGGGTCGGTGCCGAAGACCTCGTACACGTGGGCTCCCGGAATGTGCTCGCGCTCCGGGCCCGAGAGGCCCAGGTGCCGGGCAACGGCCTTGAGCCCGTGCCCCGGCAGCTCCCGGGTGGAGAAGTCGTGCCGCTTCACGGCGTCCATCGTGTCGATGAACTCGCGGCCGGGGACCGTGTAGCGCGCGCGGCGCATCGCCTCGTGGCCGGGTCCGCCCCGTCCGGGGGAGGCACCTCGCGCGGCGGGGCGTTGCCGCAGGCCCGGGGGTCCGGCGCGTCCCAGCGCGAGCGTCACACCGAGCAGCCGCGCCCGGTGGGCGAGGAATGGCAGATCGAAGCCGTGCAGGTTGTGGTTCTCGAGCACGTCCGGGTCGATGGCGCGCACGCGAGCCACGAGCCGCTGGAGGAGGTTGGCCTCGGCGGCGTCACCGTCACCGTGGACCTCGAGCGTATCGGCCCTGCCCTCCGCGTCCCGGATCGCCACGAGGAAGATGCGGTCGTGCGAGGGGTCCAGCCCGGTGGTCTCCAGGTCCAGCTGCATGCGGTGCAGGTCATCGAACCGGAGGTCGCGGAAGTACGTGCGCCCCGACGCGACGAGGTACTGCTCCTCGGGAGGGAGCGCGAGCACCGCCTGGGGACCCAGCTCGCGCAGGTTCCCGACGGGATGGCCGAGCCGCCGCGCGGCCCCCTGGAGCACGGCCGAGGCCAGCGCGCGCCCATCGTCCGCGCGGACCAGGTAGCGCAGCGCGCCGGGTCCCTCCAGCTCCCGCCACGTCACCCGGTGGGGCGCGGGCCCCTCGCTCTCCGGGCGGAGCCTCGCGCCCAGGTGCCGCACATCCTCCAGCGAGGCGAGCAGCAGCCAGGGACGGAAGCGCACATCCTCGCGCACGAGCGCGCCACTCCCGGGGAGCCGCCGCCACACGAAGGCACGGCCATCGGGCTCCGCCCACACCGAGACGATGCCCGGCGTGTCATCCCATCCCCAGAGCCACTCGTCCTCCGGCGTGTGCGCCATCGTGGACTCGTCAGTAGTTGAGGTGGATGGCCTCGCGGGGCAGCCCTCGGAGCCGCAGCATGTCGATCACCCCCTGCACCATGCCCGACTGGCCGCACACGAAGACCACCGTGTCCTCCACCCGCTGCTCGCCCAGGTGCTCCTGCACGTAGCCGGTGAGGCCCTGCCAGCCGCTCGCGCCCGGTTGGCTCACCGTGCGCACCACGCGGATGCCCGCCGCCTCCCAGTGGTGCAGCTCGTCCTCGTAGGCGAAGGCCTGTGGGGTGCGCGCCCCGAAGAACAGCGTCACCTGCCCGTAGGCGCTCCGCTCCTGGCGGATGCTCTCGATGACCGAGCGGATGGGCGAGATGCCCGAGCCCGTGGCGAACAACAGCACGTGGCCGCCCCGCGCGTGCACCAGGGGGAAGCCGCGGCCCTCGGGGCGCCCGCTCAGCACCTGGGCCCCCGGCTTCAGCCGCACCAGGGCATCCGCCAGCTCACTCCCCCCCTTGAGCAGGAACTCCCACCGGGTGCCGAAGGGCTCCGGCGGCGAGGCGATGGCGAACAGGCTCTCGCCCACCCCGGGCAGGGCCAGGCGCACGTACTGCCCCGGGGTGCGGTGCATCCCCACCAGGGGGGTTCCGCCAATGTCCAGGACGAGCTCGGTGAGGCCCTCCGCGGCCGGGAGGACGTCCGCCACGGTGGTGGGGTGCCAGTCGTTCATGTCGGAACTTGATTTAACCCGGACCCGGCCCGCCGTCGCCCTTTGATACTCTGGGGGGCGTGAAGACCCTGTTCTGGTTGGTGTTGTTCCTCATCGGGCTGGCGGGCGTGGTGATGCCGGCCCTCTACCTCCATACCGCCAGCAAGCTGCCTCAGCTGGAGACGGAGTTCGACCTGGAGAAGCAGCTGCGCCACTCCATCGAGGGCGAGCGGATGAGCCTCCAGGCGGGCACCTTCGGGCCCAAGCGCCCCATTGCCTACACGAAGCCGGAATTCTCGCGCCTGCCCAAGGACCTGGTGGCCCTCTACATCGCCCAGCTCGGGTGCCCCACCTACTTCCAGACGCGGCGCGAGGACGGCGCGAAGTGGGCCTGGCGCCTCTTCTCCGTCGTCACCTTCGGCACGGAGCCCCCGGGCGACGGCGTCTGCGAGCGCATCCTCGCCACCCGGCTCGCCGAGGCCCTGGGCATTCGCGGCTCGCTGGAGCTGGCGGTGGCGGCCAACCGCCTGCACTCCTTCCTCCAGAAGGACCAGCTCCTCGCCTATGAGATGTCCACGCTCTACTTCGAGCGCGGCATCGTCGGGGTGGAGGACGGCGCCTATAAACTCTTCGGGCGCGAGCTGGACACGCTCAAGTTGCAGGAGCTGGCCGAGCTGTCGCTCACCCTGCCGCCGCACTACATGTACGCGGACGCGCTCGTGTGCCGCAACGCCAGCCTCATCCGGCAGAACCGGGACGTGCTGCTGGCGGACCTCGCGGGCTTCAAGCTGGTGACCGAGGAGCGGGCGCGCACCGCCATGGCCCAGCCCGTCATCTGCCGCTGAGCGTGGGACGGGGCCTGGCGCGGACCGGGCCCCTCACTTGCGGCGCAGGAAGAACTTCTCCCAGTCGGCCAGCTCCTTGACCACCTGACGCCGCTCGTCGGGCGTCGTGGCCGACTCGGCCTTCTCGCGGATGGCGTCGAGGGTGCGGCGCGCGGCGGGGCTGAGCTTCTGGCCGGCCTGGTTCAACGTGTCGATGTCCCGGTCCAGCTTGCGGATGCGGCCCAGCAGCGCGGACTGGGTGGGCGTGCGCTTCACCGGCTCGGTGGGCGCCACCGCCGGACCCGCCGGCTGGACGGGATTGTCCGGCGTCTGCGGGGTGCTGGCCTGCACGGTGGTGCCCGCGTCGGGCACCTCGGTCACGGACGCCGTCTGCTGCGGCGGGCCCGCGTCCGGCACGGCCTCCACCACCGGCTGCGGCGGGGGCTTCACGGGCCGCTCCGGCGGCGCGGTGAGCACCTGGGGCGGCTGCACGGGGGCCTGGGTGGGCTCCCCGCGCAGGGCGAGCACGAGGCCTCCGCCCACGGCCACCAGCGCGAGCGCTCCCACTCCGAGGAGCATCCGCCGCGAGGACGTAGGGCCACCGGTGTCGTGCGGAGGCTCGGGCGGGGGCCGCGGCTTCACCGGCTCGGGCGTGGGGCCGGGCTCGGGCTTGACGGGCTCGGCGGGCGCCAGGGCGTCCGGGGTCTCCCCGCGGGCGGGCTCCGGAGCGGTGAGCCGGGCCTGGGCCTGCTGGGTGAGGGTGTCGCGCAGCCGCTGGAGCTGGCGGCGCAGCTGCTCGGCGGAGCCGGGGCGCGCTTCCGGATCCTTGGTGAGCATCTGCAGGATGAAGGCGTCCAGCGCGGCGGGCAGCTCGGGGACGAACTCCGAGGGCCTCGGCGGCCGCGCGTCCACGTGCTTCATCAGCAGGTCCACCGGCGAGGTGCCCACGAAGGGCAGCCGGCCGGTGACCATCTCGAAGGCCACCACGCCCAGGGCGTACAGGTCCGTCATCGGCCCCACGGGCTGGCCGCGGGCCTGCTCGGGCGCCATGTACTCCGGGGTGCCCACCACCATGTCCGTGCGCGTCTGCGCGGTGCGCCCGGTGGGCAGGCCCATCTTCGCCAGGCCGAAGTCCAGCAGCTTCACGTAGCGCGAGCCGTCCGGCTGCTTCACCAGGAAGATGTTGCTCGGCTTGAGGTCGCGGTGCACCACGCCGGCCCCGTGCGCGGCGCCCAGCGCGCTGAGCACCTCGTCGAGGATGTCCAGTGCCTCGGGTACCGGCAGCCGGCTCCTCTCCGTCAGGTGCGCGTCGAGGGCCACACCCTCGAGGTACTCCATGATGATGTACTGGCGGCCGTCGGGCACCTGGCCGAAGCCGAAGATGTCCACGATGCCGCGGTGGCGGATGGCGTTGACGGCGCGGGCCTCGGCCAGCAGACGCGCCACCTGCTCCTCGGCCGCGGCCAGCTCCGGGCGCAGCACCTTCACCGCCACGCGCTTGCCAATCAACGGCTGGATGCCCTCGTACACCAGGCCCATGCCGCCCACGCCGACGCGCTGGCGCAGCTCGTACTCGCCGATCTTCAGGCCGGTGAGTGGATCCTGCGCGGAGGAGTCGTCCATGACGTTCACAGTTCTCCCGGGCGAGGTCCGCCGTGCGCCTCCCGGATCGCCCGGGAAGGACGAGGTCGAGGCGTCGAGCAGCACGGTGCCGTCGCGTGGGCAGATATCGGTATCCGCCGGCACGGAGAGACCGCAGGTTTCGCAGAGACGGGAGTCAGCCATCGGGGAAGTGCCCCCAGGGTAGCAGACCGGGAGCGGATTCCCACAAGCGGGCGAGCGGGCGGAGAGAACCCACCGGGTCCTTTCCCGTCAGGGAAACCCGGTGCACTGGTGGTGGTTGGTCTGTAGGCCCGGCGCCGCCGCGGGGCCAGGGCCCGCTCCCGGAGCACCCGGGTCCTTCACTTCGAAGCGCGGGGTGCTCGTCAGGGTGACGGAGGAGCTCTCGAGGGAATCACACCAGATGCCCACGGAGGGGCCTCCGGCGCCGTTGCCACCGTGGCCGCCCGGGCCTCCATCACCGCCCTTGCCGCCCTTGCCGCCCTTGCCTCCGGTGGCGCGGTAGACGTCGGAGCCGGACGACTTCTCCGCGACGATGCCCTTGCCCCCGGCGCCTCCAGGGCCTCCCGGACTGCCATCGCCACCCCGGCCGCCAGCGCCTCCCTGTCCACCACCGCTCGTCTTCAGCGTGCAGGACTCCATGTTCACATGTCCGCGGATGAGCAGCATGGCAATGGACGCCCCACCACTCTCGCCGCCCTTCGCACCGACGCCGGGGCAGCCGCCCGCGCCGCCGCCGCCGCCGCCGCCGCCCCTGGATTGCGTGCTCCCTGGAGCCTCGCAGAAGCCACCACCACCGCCGCCGCCGCCGCCCTTTCCGAAGGCTCCGGCCTCGCCGTCCGTGCCGGACCTCGCCACCCAGGTGCTACCCTCCAGCAGGCCCGTGCCATTGCCCGGGTTGCCGTTCCTGCCACGGTCGCCCGGCGCACCCTCCTGTCCGTCACCTCCCGGCTCTCCATCGCACACGCACAGGGTCGTGCCGCACGCGCTATCGAGCTTGTTCGTTCCGGGCGTGCCGCCATCCCCACCGCCATCGGGGGGACCGGGCTCGCCCGCCGTCCCCATGCCGGGCGCGGCGCCGAAGGAGATGCCGCCCACTCCGCCCATGCCTCCCGCGTGGGAGCCCGTGCCACAGCTGCTCGGTCCCTGGGGGCCACCCGAGGGCGTCGTGGCGCTGCCGTCCTGTCCCACACCTCCATCCGCGCCCACCTGGGTGTTGGGCGCACGAGAGTCACCGTCCCGGCCCTGCGCGCCCTTGCCGGCCTCCACCTCCACATGGCTCAGGCGCACGTCGCTCGAGTCCACCACCCGCAGGCCGATGGACGGTGTGCCGGACACGCTGCTGTCGGCGGAACGGATGCGCACCCACGCGATGGCGACGCCCGCGTCCATCAACCCGTTCACCGTGAACCCGGTGGTATGGCTGCCACCAATCTGGGTGATGTTGTCCTTGCCGCGCTTCCAGCCGTCCTCCTTGCCGGAGTAGCCGCCGTAGATGGACACGGCCCGCTCCAACCGCAGGTCCGCTTCGTCGTAGATGCCCTGCGCCAGGTAGATCGCCTTGCCCTTGTTGGCGGCTTCCCTCATGGCGACGGAGAGCCGCTTGAGCGGTGCGTCCTTGGTGCCGTCGTTGGCGTCCTGGCCGACGGCGGGGTCGACGAAGATGGCGTCGCCGGGCGTGCCGTCGATGCCGTCGCAGTTGGCGTCGTGGAAGAGATCATCCGGGACATCGACCGCCAAGGGATCGCAGGTGGTGGGCTGGCATTGTCCGGCTTGCACACAGTCGTCGAAGGCCGCGTCGAAGTCGTAGCAACCGGTAGCGGTCAGCAGCGCCAGCGCGAGTCCCGCGGCGAATGGCTTCTTCGTCTCGAGCATAGGAGTCCTCACGGCAGTGTCCCGGCCACGCCCACCATGCCGCCGCCGTTGCCCACGGAGGCGGTGGGGCGCACCTGTGAAGGCGTGCCCTCGTTCTTGCCAGACAGCAGGTAGATGAGCCCCGTCGTCACCACGCCCACCGCGCCCACCGCGAAGGAGCCCCGGCTCAGCCACTGCGCGCGCGCGCCCGAGTCCCGCAGCCGCTCGCCCTCCGTGGGGTCGGTGAACTGTCTCGCCTGCAGGGCCTTGTAGTCATCGCCCGCCTGCACGAAGAAGAGCGTGCCCGCGCCCAGCAGCACCGCGCCTCCGGCGGCCGGCAGCCACGCCCAGCCCGGCGCTCCCGAGCGCGAGGCCTTCACCTCGGGCTTCATCGGCACCTGCTGGAGGGGCGTGGGCGTGGGGGTCTGGACCGGGGCCTCGACGATGGGCTCCAGCGACGGCCGCAGCGCGCGGCGCACCGGCTGCACCACCTTGTCGCTGGCCTGGGTGAGCGCGTCGAGCAACTGATCCTCGCGCACACCCGGCACGTAGTGCTCGGAGAGCTGCTCGCCGTCGCGCGTGGCGTAGGCCTTCAGGCCCACCCGGTAGCCGCTGAGGAACTGCACCAGCTCGGCGACCATCACCACGTCGGCCTGGGCGGCCTCGCCGAGCGTGATGCGGCAGGCGGCCTCCAGGCGGTTGCACCCGAGGACCGTCTTGCGCTGGGCGGGCGGCAGGCGCTGGGACAGCTCCGAGGCGCGCACCACCTGCAGCCCCTGCGTCTTGAGCTGCTCGTACACATGCTCCTGGGCGAAGGAGACGATGTGGGAGGGGACCCCCGCGGCCTCCGGCGGGGCGATCAGCACGGTGAGCGGAGCCTCGGAGGTCGTGGGCGCCTGGCCGAGCACGACGAGCGTGGCGAGGAGTGAAAGGAACACGATGGTGTCACTTTCCCCCCATGTCGCGCCCATCGCAAGGTCACGCACTCCAAGTAGCGCCAGGTGCGTGACGCCGGTGTGCCCAGGCGAGCGGCCTCAGCGGCGCGGCTTCTCGGGCATGGGCTTGATGTGCGTCTTCTCCGAGTTGTCCAACTCGCGCGGTACGTCATCGTCCTCCAGGTCCTCGGACGGGACGGGAGGGGGCGGACGCGCGGGAGGGGCGGGCCGGCGGGGAGGCGACGCCACGGCGGGGCGGGAGCCGGTGGCCGGGGCGGGACGCGCCGGAGGCGTGGCGGGGCGGGCCGGACGCGGCGGGGGGATGCCCCGGCCCTGGGTGGCGTCGAGGTCCTCGGCCAGGAGGTCCGCGGACACCTGCACGCTGGGCTCGTCCGGAGGCGCGCCGAGCCCATCATCCGCCTCGGAGGCGAAGGGGTTGCGCGTGGGCGGCGGCGTCTTGTCGTCGTCGTGATCCGGGACGGGCGGGGCGGGCCGGTTGGCGGGAAGATTGGGCCGCGGGGCGGGGCCGGTGCGCGCGGCGGGCACCTCGGTCGTCCGGGAGCGGACGGGGGCGGGCGGCTCGGGGGCGCGGGGGGCCGCCACGGGGAGGTTGGCGGGCACCTGCACCTGCACGGGCGGCGAGGCGGGCGCGGCCGCGGGCTTGCCGCCCTGGGCCTCGAGGGCCTCGTCCTTCAGGCGCTGCTCGAAGGCCTGCCACTCCCTCTTGTAGCTGGCGGGATCCTGCTCGCCACGCTCGCGGTGCTTGAGGGAGGGCGCCCAGCGCACGCTGTAGCTCTCGCCGGCGTGGAAGGAGGGCGGGGGCGGCACGCCGTAGGTGGCCGGGTCGAAGAAGGAGTCGTCCAGGTCCGAGAAGCCGTAGGCGCGCGCCCGGGCGACGAAGTGGGGGATGATGCCGGTGGGCGCGTGGTAGCCGAGGATGTGGCCGTCCTCGTCCTTCGTCACCGGGGTGAAGACGAAGATGTCCTGGGTGCGGTACTCGCCCTTCTCGTTGAGCGGGAGCACCTCGGAGAGGGCAATGGTTTTGCGGCTGCCGTCGTGGAGGCGCTCGCAGCAGATGACGAAGTTGATGGCGCTGGCGACCTGGGCGCGGATGGCCACCATGGGCAGGTCGATGCCGGACATGAGGCAGAGCGACTCGATGCGGCGCAGCGTGTCGGTGGGCGTGTTGGCGTGGGTGGTGGCCAGCGAGCCGCCGTGGCCGGTGTTCATCGCCTGCACGAGGTAGAAGGCCTCGCCGCCACGCACCTCGCCCACCACGATGCGGTCGGGGCGCAGACGCAGGGCCGAGTTGAGCAGGTCTCCCATGTCCACGCCGCCCTTGCCGAACTTGTCCGGGGGCCGGCTCTCGAAGGGGACGAGGTGGGACTGGTTGAGCTGGAGCTCGGCCGAGTCCTCGATGGTGAGGATGCGCTCCTCGTCGGGGATGAGGGAGGAGACGATGTTGAGCAGCGTCGTCTTGCCCGAGCCGGTACCGCCGGACACCAGCATGTTGAGCTTGGTGTGGATGCCCGCGTCGATGAGCCGGGCCATCTGCGGCGTCATGGACTTGAATTTGATCAAGGACTCGATGGTGAGCTTGTCCTTGAAGAACTTGCGGATGGAGATGGTGGTGCCCTTGCGGGCGATGGGCGGGATGACGACGTGGATGCGGCTGCCGTCGGGCAGGCGCGCGTCGAGGCGGGGGCGCTCGTCGTTGAGGAGGCGGCCGACGAACTGCGCCATGTTGCGCGCGGCGCCGATCAGGCCCTCCTCGGTGAAGGAGGCATCGGTCTTGGAGACCTTGCCCTTGCGTTCGATCCAGACGTCGGTGGGCCCGTTGATCATGATCTCCGAGACCGAGGGGTCGTCGAGATAGGGGAGGACGGGCTTGAGGAAGGCGCGGAGCGACTCGGAGTACATCGACATGGCGCCCCCGAGGCTAGCCCGAGACCGGCCGGGTCCCAAGCGCAGGGCCTGGTTACCGGCACGGAGACCGGGCGGGCGGCTCCAGCAGGGTCCCCGGTGGCCATGGGCCCGCCGTGCCCCTGTCGGTGTCTGGCAACAAGCGTGGGAGGGGTCTCACGTGGCCGGCCGTCCGGAAACGACCGGCTCCAGCAGGCCCTTGGCGCTCAGCACCTCCTGGACATGTCGGCCCAGGGCGAGGTGCTCGGGATTGGAGGCGGTGAGGCGCTCGGGCGTGAGCAGCAGGAGCGTGCCCTTGTCCTCCACGGGTTGCACCCGCACCGGCTCCGGCAATGCAGGTACCTCCCCCCGGCTGCGAGACAGGTACGTCACCCAGCCCACGAATGTCCCGGCATCCCCTTCAGCGGACAAGTTGTCCCGGAAATCGTCGGAGGTGATGACCCCCCAGTCCGGCTCCCAGGCCAGCACCATGGCGTGCAGCACCCCGGCGAGCACGTCCACTTGGAGGACGCGCTCCCTCTCCGGCTCCTCCGAAGGCAGGTAGAGCAGGCAGTTGTTCGGCATGAGCTCGGCCGCGGAGCCACAGCGCATGGTGGCCAGCCCCCCGTGTCCCTCCTCGTGCCCCGTCCACACCCAGAGCGAGAAACCATCCCGGCCCTCCTGGTACGTCCTCCTCTTGAAGAAGCGCAGGAAGGTGTCGGCGGTGGGCTCGAACTGGAGTTGGAGCGCCTTCTTGCGCGAGTCGGCCTGCTCGAACCAGCGGGTGTAGATGGGGTCGCAACGCGACAGCAGGTGGAAGCACGCCTCCGCACGCCGGGCACACTCCTCGGCGGAGTCCTCGCGGCCCCCCCAGTAGATGCCCGCGTAGTAGGTCTCTCTCATGTGTGCTTCGCCTCAGGGCGGTGGGGTGAACACCACCTCAATACCCTTGATGTTTTCCTTCCGGAACAGCTTCTGCAGGATGGGGACCATGCGAGGCTCCGCTACGTGCCAGCGGATGGGGATGCCATGGGCCACCCGCCATTGCCGCTTGGCCTGCCTGACGAGCCTCGCCGCGCCCTTGAAATACTTCTTGGGCTCGAGGTTCGCAGCGAAGTGCTTGTCGTAGCCCAGACCCTTGGTCTCTTGCAGCAGGCGCTGCTCCAGGTCGAAGCCGTCGAAGTCGGCCTTCTCGCCGTTGCGCCACACGCGGTACACCCAGCCCGCCGGCGCCTTCGACACCTTGTGCTGGAAGGCACGCGAGCGCGGCGACATCCGCTCGTTCTTGGGCACCCACTGCCCCGGTCCACCTACCGGTGGCACCCAGCCGCTGCCGCCACCCGAGCCCACCTTGGCCAGATGCAGGCCCCAGGCGACGCTCAGCCCCTGGCCCGCCACCGCCACGGTGCGCCCGGGCACCGCCACCAGCCCCAGCACCAGCTCGCCTCGCTTCGTCAGCGTCAGCAGCGGCACCGACAGCCGGCCGAGCTTCTCGCCCCACCCCACCGCCTTCACCGCCCCCGCCCCCGAGGAGCCCACCGTCAGCAGCACATGGGCCAGCAGCCGCGAGCCCTCACGCACCCGCTCGCCCCGAGGCTTCTGGCGGAAGGCCTCCCAGTACTCGGGCGCATTCTGGAAGAGCACGCGCACTGCTCCCGGAAGCCGCGTCAGGCCCTCCAGGCTCTCACCCGGGTGGAAGACGAGCCGACTCACGCTCTCCAGCGTGTCCCCCAGCGCCAACCCCGCGCCTTCCAGCGCCGGTAGCACCACGCCGTCATCTGGCACGTAGGGGCCCAGTGGCTTCGCGCCCCGGGGCACCTCCAGCCCCGTGTCCACCGGCCACAACTGTCCCTCCTCCACCGCGTAGAAGGGGCCCACCTCGTAGCGGCCCGCGCGCAGCGTGCCATCCTCGGCCAGCCGCACCTCGCCGGCCCGCTGCACCGCCTCGCCCGTCACCGCCCGCACCAGGTAGCCGTCCGGCCGCACCACCCTCAACCGGTGGAAGCGGTCCATGCGCGCGTGCAATTCCTCGCGCGTCACCGGCCCCGTGCCCGTGGCCACCTCCAGCAGCAGGTGCGCCGCCATGCGCTGGCGGGGAAACTCCCCCAGTCCCGCCTCCGCCTCCAGCAGGTGGGCCAGCAGTCGCACCGCCTGCTCGGGCGACAGGGTGCCGCCGTCCCCCGGCAGCACCTTGGGGGACACGCCCACCTGCACCAGCAGGCCCTGGAAATGGTCCACGCTGAAGGGCACCGGCCAGGGGCGTCCCTCCCCCACGCCATCCCTCCAGCCCACGAGGCCCTCCACGCCGTCCTCCAACTGCTCGTCCTCCTGCCGCACCGGGCGGCGCCCCCGAGAGCCGGACTCGTCCCCGCGTGCGTCCGCCGTCATGGCCGGGGCACCGGGCGCCTCCTCGTCGACGTCGTCCTCCGGGTCGTCATCCTCGTCGAGCGCAGGGGCATCTCCGGGCGGCACGGCCGTGCGGACGGAGGCGTCCACGGGCCCGGGCGGGCGCGCCTGGGTGGAGACGGTCGGCGTCAGGCGGTGGGGGCGGGGGCTGGTGAGCAGCCCGGGTGGAGGCGCGTCCGTGGCGCACCCGCTCAGCACCAGCAAGGCCAGCGTCAGCAGCACGCAGGTGGCACGCCTCCGCCCGACAGGGGACGAGGGGGGTGGAGACAGACACATGCGGGGCCTCAGGGGATGAACCGTCCTTTCCGTTGTATCCGCACAGGCTGACCCTCCCGGGCGGGTCGGCCCCCTTCTCCCCCTCTGGCCGCCGACGCGCCAGGCCGGAGTAGTGCGAGGTCTCGCTGGCACGGGAGCGCACCCGCGCCGAGGGGCCACATCCCGAGAGCCCCACGGACCTGTTCGGCGCCGGGCAGGTGGGCGGGCGGAGCGCGGCGTGACCTTGCCTTGAGTGTTCTGACTCGTTTCTCGGCCCTCGGGCGGTAGCCACGGGCCGGGCATGCCTTGCCGGTGCCTGGCAACGCGCGTGGGCCGCGGCTCAGGTGGCGGGCCGTCTGGAAACGACCGGCTCCAGCAGGCCCCTGGCGCTCAGCACCTCCTGGACATGCCGGCCCAGGGCGAGGTGCTCGGGATTGGAGGCGGTGAGGCGCTCGGGAGTGAGCAGGAGGAGCGTGCCCTTGTCCTCCACGGGTTGCACCCGCACCGGCTCCGGCAAGGCAGGTACCTCCCCCCGGCTGCGAGACAGGTACGTCATCCAGCCCACGAAGGTCCCGGCCCTGCTCGTCTGGGACAAAGCCCCCCGCAGCTCATCGGAGGTGACAACGGCCCAGTCTGGCTCCCAGGCCATGATCATGGCACGCAACACCTTCTCGAGCACGGTCACTTCGAGCACACGCTGCACTTCCGCCTCTTCACCAGGCAGGTAGAGAAGGCAGTTGTTCGAGGAGAACTCCGCCGCGGACCCACAGTGAAGCGTGACCAGGCCACCACGGTCCTCTTCCTTGTGCCCTGTCCAGGCCGAGAAACTGAATCCATCCCTTCCTTCCTGGTACTTCCTCTTCTTGAAGAAACGCACGAACGTTTCACATGTGGGCTCGAACTGCAGCTGGAGTGCTTTCTTGAGCGAGTCGGCCTGCTCGAACCAGTGGGTGTAGATGGGATCGCATTGGGACAGCAGGTGGAAGAACGCTTCCGCACGCCGGGCACACTCCTCGGCGGAATCCTTGCGGCAACCCCAGTAGCTTCCCGTGTAATAGGTCTCTCTCACGATTGATTCAATTCATGGCACGAGCGGTGTGTTGACAACATCAATGCCGATGATCTCGTTCTTCTCGAACAACTTCTTGAGGATGGGGACCATGCGGGGCTCTGCCACGTGCCAACGGATGGGAACACCGTTAGCGATCTTCAACTGCCGCCTGGCCTGCCTGACGAGCCGATTGGCCCCCTGGAAATACTTCTTCGGCTCGAGATCCGCCTTGAAGTGTTTGTCGTAGCCCAGACCCTTGGTCTCCTGCAGCAGGCGCTGCTCCAGGTCGAAGCCGTCGAAGTCGGCCTTCTCGCCGTTGCGCCACACGCGGTAGACCCAGCCCGCCGGCGCCTTCGACACCTTGTGCTGGAAGGCACGCGAGCGCGGCGACATCCGCTCGTTCTTGGGCACCCACTGCCCCGGTCCCCCCACCGGTGGCACCCAGCCGCCCCCCTGGCCCGAGCCCACCTTGGCCAGATGCAGGCCCCAGGCGACACTCAGCCCCTGGCCAGCCACCGCCACGGCCCGTCCGGGCACCGCCACCAGCCCCAGCACCAGCTCGCCTCGCTTCGTCAACGTCAGCAGCGGCACCGACAGCCGGCCGAGCTTCTCGCCCCACCCCACCGCCTTCACCGCCCCCGCTCCCGACGTCCCCACCGTCAGCAGCACGTGGGCCAGCAAGCGTGAACCCTCGCGCACCTGCTCGCCCCTTGGCTTGTGGCGGAAGGCTTCCCAGTACTCGGGCGCATTCTGGAAGAGCACGCGCACCGCGCCCGGCAGCCGCGTCAGGCCCTCCAGGCTCTCGCCCGGGTGGAAGACGAGGTGGGCCAGGCCCTCCAGTGTGTCTCCCAGCGCCAGCCCCGCTCCCTCCAGCGCCGGTAGCACCACGCCGTCATCTGGCACGTAGGGGCCCAGTGGCTTCGCGCCCCGGGGCACCTCCAGCCCCGTGTCCACCGGCCACAGCTGCCCCTCCTCCACCGCGTAGAAGGGGCCCACCTCGTAGCGGCCCGCGCGCAGCGTGCCGTCCTCGGCCAGCCGCACCTCGCCGGCCCGCTGCACCGCCTCGCCCGTCACCGCCCGCACCAGGTAGCCGTCCGGCCGCACCACCCTCAGCCGGTGGAAGCGGTCCATGCGTGCGTGCAACTCCTCACGCGTCACCGGCCCCGCGCCCGTGGCCACCTCCAACAGCAGGTGCGCCGCCATGCGCTGGCGGGGAAACTCCCCCAGTCCCGCCTCCGCCTCCAGCAGGTGCGCCAGCAGTCGCACCGCCTGCTGGGGCGACAGGGTGCCGCCGTCCTCCGGAAGCACCTCGGGGGACACGCCCACCTGCACCAGCAGGCCCTGGAAATGGTCCACGCTGAAGGGCACCGGCCAGGGGCGTCCCTCCCCCACGCCATCCCTCCAGCCCACGAGGCCCGCGTCCTCGTCCTCCAACTGCTCGTCCTCCTGCCGCATCCACGAGCCGGACTCGTCCCCGCGTGCGTCCGCCGTCATGGCCGGGGCACCGGGCTCCTCCTCGTCGACGTCGTCCTCCGGGTCGTCTTCCTCGTCGAGCGCAGGGGCGTCCCCGGGTGGCATGGCCGTGCGGATGGAGTCGTCCACGGGCCCGGGTGGGCGCGCCGGGGTGAAGAAGGCTGGCGTCAGGCGGTGGGGGCGGGGGCGGGTGAACAGCCCCGGAGGAGGCGCGCCCGTGGCGCACCCGCCCAGCATCAGCAAGGCCCACGTCAGCACCACGCCGCTGACGAACCAACTCCTGGTGGGGAGCCAGTGGGGTGAAAGCGGACGCATGGGCGGGTCTCCGGCGGCAAACCGTCTTCCCCATCCTATCCGCCCAGGCTGTCCCCCCCAGGGGCGCCTCTTCACCGCTCGGCCGCCGACGAGTCGCCGGGCTCCTCACGCCACTCCCCGGGCAGTGGCCCTCACTCGTCATCATGACAAGTGAAGTGTATGGAATATGTAGGATTACTTCGTCTTCACTTGTCATGATGACGAGTGACCCGCCCGGGGTGCGTGTCTCCGCTGGGGCGCACCCGTTGGGGGCCCGCGACCCGTGCGCCTGCCGGTGAGTGCCCACGCCCACCAGTCTTCAGCCGTCATGTAGGCTGGCCCACCTCGGAGGTGGTGTGCATGAGCGAAGCCGACACACGCAGTGGGGGTGAGGCGCAGCGGGGGCCCGGGGACATGGAGGCCCTGCTGCAAGAGGCCTCGCCCTGGCGGCCCCGGCCGGGCCTGGAGGTGGCCGGCTACACGCTGGAGGCGAAGCTGGGCACTGGCGGCCAGGGCACGGTGTTCCGCGCCTCGCGCCAGGGCCTCCAGTACGCGGTGAAGTTCCTCTTCCTGCCACGCTCGGCGCGCTGGGCCTGGCGCGAGCGCGACGTCATGGTGAAACTCGGCCAAGCCGGAGGACTGCCCCTGGTGGAGGAGGGCGTGTGGCCCGCGCACCAACCCCTCTACCTCTTCCTCGTCATGCCGCTGGTGCGCGGGCCGCCGCTGGACGTGTGGACGCGCGTGCACAACCCCTGCGCCCTCCAGGTGGCGCACCTCTTCGGCCAGGGCGCGCGCCAGCTGTCGGTGGTGCACGCCGCCGGTGTGGTGCACCGCGACGTCAAGGGCGCCAACCTGCTGGTGCGGGGCGAGGGGCAGGTGGTGCTGGTGGACTTCGGCGTGGCCACCTACCAGGACGCCCCCCGGTTGACGGGGGCCTTTCCTCCGGGCAGCTGGTCCTACCTCGGCCCCCGGGTGTGGCGGGCCTGGCGCGGACTGGAGGACTCGCGCGCCTGCCCGGGAGATGACGTGTGGGCACTCGGCGTGGAGCTCTACCTCACGCTCACCGGCCGGCTGCCCTTCCTGGGCGGCGAGGGCGAGTTGGTGCACGCCGTGTTGCACGAGGAGCCGCCGCCGCCGCACGAGTACAACCCCCGGGTGCCGCGGGCGCTGGGCGAGGTGTGCTGGCGCATGCTGCGCAAACAGCCGGAGGAGGGGTACGCGGACGCGCTCGCGGTGGACGCGGCCCTCGCACAGGCGCTGAAGGGGGCGGACGAGGCGTGGCGGGTGCCGCTGTGCGAGGCGTGGGGGCCGCACCATGCCACCACCGTGCTCGAGCACGGCATGGGGTGGGGGGCGGACCTGCTGGCGCTCTTCGAGCGGCGGGCCCGCTACGCCCGGGTGCCGGTGCGCGGCAAACCGCGTGCGCCCGACGAGGTGTCCACCCTGCTCCCGCACGCGCCGTCCGGGGCGCCCACCGGGGGCGCGGCGTCCGGGGCGCCCTCCGTGCCGGAGCCACTCGCGGTAGCGGTGCCCCAGGCGGCTTCGGCGGAGGGCGTGCCGCTCGCGGAGCCGGAGGGGAAGCCCGAGGTGACACCCGAAGTGGCCGTGCCCCAGGTGGCCGCGCGGCAGCCCGTGCCGCTCGCCGGGCCCGAGGTGCCGCGAGCGGCGGACGAGGCCCCGGCGGTGACACCTCCGGCTCCGCGAGTCCGGGACACCGCGCGGCCCGCCGCACGCTCGCGCCGGGTGCTGCTGGCCTCCGGTGCGGTGCTCGTACTGGGCCTGGGACTGTGGCTCGCCGCGCGCCCGTCGCCGGGTGTCTCCGTGCACTCCACCCCACCGTTGGGGACACCTCGCGCCAGCCTACCACCGGAGTTCTTTCCTATCGCCCAGAAGTGGGAAGGCAAGGAAATGGCCCCCCCGTGGAAGCAGCCAGAAGGTGACGGTGGCGCGGCGCCCCACGGGGCGGCAACCCCCGCGCCCGTCGCCCGTGCGACGCTGCCCCAAGAGACGCGCGTGAAGCCTTCAGCGAAAGCCAAATCCCCCAGTCCCCCGAAGCCGACGGGCTCCACCGCCACGAAGGTGGGCGCGGCCGTGCTCGGCTGCACTCTGGCCAGCGGGTGTCCCAGCCCCGCCACCACCGCCCACGTGTTGCCCACACCCCCACTGCCGCCTCCCGCCGAGTGCCCTCCCGGTGCCGCCCAGGCCATGGAGGAGCTGGCGCTTTCTCGCAGCTCCGAGGGGATCGAGATTCTTGGGGCGAAGGGGCCGCTGAGTACCGTGAGGCCGGGACCGGTGACGGTGCGTGTGGCGAACGGTCGCGGTTGGGGCAAGCTGCCGTTCGGCACTCTGGTCACCGGCCAGTTGCTCTTCGGCGAGCGGGTGCAGGCCCGCTTGACCCAGGCGTACACCCCGGAGGGCCAGTCCTATCCGGTGTGCCTGGAGGTGTACTCCAGCCCCCGGTGGGGCTGGAAGAAGCACGAGGGCAGTGGCCAGGACTTCGCCGTCGTCTACAGCGGGGGCCGGCTCCGTCCGGTGAAGCGCTTCGGCGAGGCATGGCGGTACGACGAGGAGTAGGGGAGGCGGGAGGAGAAACAGGAGGGGCTGACTTCCGAGGCCCTGCTAGGGTGGGCCACTCTGGAGGTCACCCCATGTCCACCCTGCTCTCCGCCCCCCTGCTGCTCGCGCTGCTCGTGTCCACGCCCGCCTCGCTCCACGGGGAGGACTGGGACACGTCGGGCGCACGCCACCTGGAACTGACGGCGGAGAACGCCGGGACGCGGCACCCGGTGCGCATCCGCCCCCACCAATTCACCGGACTGGTATTCGACACGCCGTTGCAACCCGGTGGCGTGCGGGTGGAGGGCGGGCAGGGGGTGAAGGTGGCGGTGAACGAGGCCGAGGGCCTGGTGACACTGCTGCCCGCGCAGGTGCCGCCGGACAGGCCGCTGCTGGTGACGGTGCGCTTCGCGGATGGGCAGGAGCCCGGGAGCGTCACCTTCCGGCTGGTGGAGGACGCGCTCCGGGCCGAGCACCAGGTGCGGGTGTACCGCCAGCCCCGCTCGGGGGAGTCGTTGCACCTGGAGTCCCGGCAGCAGCGCGAGCGGGCCGAGCGCTGCGAGGCCGCGCTGGCGCAGGAGCGTGCCCGTCCGCGGGGGTCCTGTGCCGCAAGCCTCCTGGAGTTGCTGGGTGCCGGGCTGGTGGGGGAGGGGGAGGGAATCCTGGCGCACGACCTCGAGCGCGACCTCACCCAACGTCCCGGAGCGCCGCTCTGGGTGTTTCGTGCCTGGAGCTACCTCGCCGTGAAACAGAAGCAGGTGGCGGTGGAGTTGGATGTGAAGAACACCAGCGCTCTGCCCTGGACGATGGAGGGCGCGGAGTTGGTGAGTGTGGACGGCGTGCGGCTGCGGGTGACGCGGGTATGGCAGTCCGAGCCCCTGTTGCCGGGAGGGCAGGCGCGGCTCGGGGTGGAGGCGGAGGCTCCGGAGGAGGCGCAGCTGCGGGGCACCTTCTTCTTGAAGCTGCATGAGGCGGGCGGAGCGCGCACCTTCACCGTGCGCGGCGTGACCTTCCCCTGAACGCTTCTCGCTCCTCGAGCGGTGGCCATGGGCCAGCCAGGCCCTGCGTGCCTGGCAACGCGCGTGGGCCGCGGCTCAGGTGGCGGGCCGTCTGGAAACGACCGGCTCCAGCAGGCCCCTGGCGCTCAGCACCTCCTGGACATGCCGGCCCAGGGCGAGGTGCTCGGGATTGGAGGCGGTGAGGCGCTCGGGCGTGAGCAGGAGGAGCGTGCCCTTGTCCTCCACCGGTTGCACCCGCACCGGCTCCGGCAGGGGCGGCACCTCTCCCCGGCGACGAGACACATACGTCCACCAACCCACGAAGGTCCCGGCCTTGCTCGTCTGGGACAAGCTGTTCCGCAAATCGTCGGAGGTGATGACCCCCCAGTCTGGCTCCCACGCCAGCACCATGGCGTGCAGCACCCCGGCGAGCACGTCCACTTGGAGGACGCGCTCCCTCTCCGGCTCCTCCGAAGGCAGGTAGAGCAGGCAGTTGTTCGGCATGAGCTCGGCCGCGGAGCCACAGCGCAAGGTGACCTGCCCCCCGTGCCCCTCCTCGCGCCCCGTCCAGAACCCGAGCATGAAGCCATCCCGGCCCTCCTGGTACGTCCTCCTCTTGAAGAAGCGCAGGAAGGTGTCAGCGGTGGGCTCGAACCGGAGCTGGAGCGCCTTCTTGCGCGAGTCGGCCTTTTCGAACCAGCGGGCGTAGATGGAGTCGCAACGCGACAGCAGGTGGAAGAACGCCTCCGCCCGCCGGGCACACTCCTCGGCGGAGTCCTCGCGGCCCCCCCAGTAGATGCCCGCGTAGTAGGTCTCTCTCATGGGTGCTTCGCCTCAGGGCGGTGGGGTGAACACCACGTCAATACCCGTGATGTGCTCCCGCCCGGAAGACTCGCATGGGACATGACATACGCCATCCCACCGCAAAAGTAGTGTAGGACGGGGGTTTCAAAGGGGTTCGATACCAGGAGGCGCGATGGGCTCGATGAAGGACCGGCTGCCGAAGGACTGGAGGAAGGAGCTGAAGGACGTGCTGGACAGCCCGGAGTTCGCGGAGCTGGAGGCGTTCGTCGCCGAGGAGCGGCGGGAGCACACGGTGTACCCGTCCGAGGAGGATCTGTTCTCGGCCTTCCGGCTGACGCCCTACGAGGACGTGAAGGTGCTGCTGCTCGGGCAGGACCCGTACCACGGACCGGGGCAGGCCCATGGGCTGGCGTTCTCCGTACAGCCGGGAGTGAAGCCGCCGCCCTCGCTGGTGAACATCTTCAAGGAGCTGGAGAGCGACGTGGGCGCGCCGAGGCCGAAGGACGGCTCGTTGGTGCCGTGGGCGGAGCAGGGCGTGCTGCTGCTCAACGCGGTGCTGACGGTGCGCCAGAGCGAGCCCAACGCCCACGAGGGGCATGGCTGGGAGCGTTTCACCGATGCCGTCATCCAGAAGGTGAGCGGCAAGCGGGAGCCCGTGGTGTTCATCCTCTGGGGCAGCTACGCGCAGAAGAAGAAGGCACTCATCGACACCTCGAAGCACCTCATCCTCGAGGCGCCGCACCCCTCGCCCCTGTCGGCGAAGAAGGGCTTCTTCGGAAGCAAACCCTTCAGCGGCGCCAACAAGGCCTTGAAGGAGGCGGGGCGCGAGCCCATCGACTGGCAACTGCCGTCGTGAGGCGGAGCCCTCTCCGGGAACTGTTCCGGGCATGCTGAATCGGGCTAACCTCGTCGGCCACTCCAACGAGGGGGGTCGCCAGGATGAGCCGTGAGGATACAGCGGGTTCGCAGGTGAGGTGGTGGGTCGCGGGGGCTTTCACGCAGAGCCCCTCGGGCAGGCGCTTCCAGGTGACTCCGGACTCCTTCGCCGAGGAACTGGCGCGCTCCGCCACGGGGCTGCGCGTGAGCGTGGCGGACCGGCTGGGCGCGGGTGAGACGCGCACCTTCGAGCTGACCTTCCCCAAGCTGCGCTCCTTCGTGGTGGCGGAGGTGGTGTCAGCCCTGCCCGAGCTGCGCGCACTCAAGGCCCTCATGGACGGGCTGGACAAGCTGCCCCCGGAGGCGGCCGCCAGGAGCATCGAGGCGGTGGTGGGCGCCGGGCGCCTGGCCGAGTCGGTGGGCGCGGTGCTTCGCGAGAAGCAGTCCCCGCCCGCGCCCAGGGTGGGCAATGGCGTGAGCAATGGCGTCGCCCCCCACGCGCCCGCGGAGCCGCGCCAGCCAGACCTCGTGGACTCCATCTTCGAGCGGACGGACTCGGCTCGCCCCGAGCAGGCGGCGAAGGCGGGCGTGGATGCCTTCCTGCGCGCGGTGGGGACGCGCTCGACGTCCCCGGCGAATCCCGCCTCGGCGACGGCTCCGGCGCGGGCCCTGGTGGAGGAGGCGGTGCTGGCCACGGCCCGGGACGTGCTCGCCCATCCGCTCGTCGCGCGGCTCGAGTCGGCCTGGCGCGGCCTGAAGATGCTGGTGGACCACTGCCCCGCGTCGTCCGGAATGGCCCTGGAGGTGTTCGACGTGGAGGGCCCGGCGGCCGTGGAGGGCCTGGAGACCTGGCTTCCGTTCGACCGCTTCGAGCGTCCCGATGCCCTCTTCGTGGTGGAGGCCGTGGACGACGTGGCCCTGCTCGGGAAGCTGGCCGCGCTGGGCGAGCGGGCGCAGCTCCCGGTGGTGGTGGATGTGCCGCCCTCTCTTTTCGGCGTGACGTCGGCCGCGGAGGTGGTGACGCGGATGGAGGAGGGCGGTGGAGTCTCCGAGGCTTGGATGGGCCTGCGCGCGGAGGAGTCCTCTCGCTGGCTGTGCGCGGCGCTGCACCGGGTGGTGGTGATGGTGGACGGGCAGGGAGCCCGGCGGCGGACGTGCTTCACCAGCGCGGCCCTGGGCGTGGCGTCGATGCTGGCGTCGAGCTTCCGCGAGACGGGGAGCTTCGCGAGGATTCTCGGGGGCACGGGCGGGGTGCAGGCGCCCGCGGTGTGGCAGCTGCCGCCGGGGCGCGAGGCCGGGACGGCGGTGCCCACGGAGACGTTCTTCCCCCTGCGCACGCAGTCGCGGCTGGCCGAGCTGGGGGTGCTGGGGCTGGGCAGCGGCAGGAACACGGACGTGCTGCAGCTCACGGCGGCGCCCATGGTGTACGGGGGCGAGCACCGGGTGCCGCTGCCGGCGCAGCTCCTCACGGGCCGCATCGTGCGCTTCGCGCAGTGGGTGAGGGACCAGCTCCCGGCGAGCGCGGGTGACGCGGAGGTGTCCACGCTGTTCTCACAGGCCGCGGACGTGTTCCTGTTCGGCGGGGCGACGCCCGCGGGCCGGGTGCGCGGCGAGGTGGTGCCCACCGGTGAGGGCACCCGGGGCGTGCGCGTGACGGCGCTGGTGCGGCCGGAGTACGCGGGCATGCCGCTGGAGCTGGGCTTCGTGCTGCCGATGCGCGGGTAGCGGCGGACGCCTTCTTCATCGGCGATTCAACCCCCGGGCGCGACCGCTCGGGCGGGTGCCGCGACCACTCCCGCCACCCTCCGTGGACGGGGTGGGGGGGCGTCTCTACATTGAGCCGCATCATGGAACGTCCCCTGTCACCTCCCTCCGTGGCTGCTCTCGAACGACTCGTCCAGGAACGGCCCCTGCCGCGCCACGTGGGTCTCATCATGGATGGCAACGGCCGGTGGGCGGAGCTGCGCGGCCTGCCCCGGGAAGAGGGCCACCGCGAGGGCTCCAACAGTGTGCGCGAGGTGACCCGCTGCGCCCGGCGCGTGGGGGTCCAGGCCCTCACCGTCTATGCCTTCTCCTCGCAGAACTGGGCCCGCCCCGCCGAGGAGGTGGCCGCCCTCATGCACCTGCTGCGCGAGTACCTGGAGAGCGAGCGCACGGAAATCCTGGAGAACGGCATCCGCCTCAACGCCATTGGCGAGGTGGAGAAGCTGCCGCGCTTCGTGAAGGAGCCGCTGGACCGGCTGCGGGCGGACTCGGCGGACAACACGGGGATGGTGCTGACGCTGGCGCTGTCCTATGGCGGACGCGAGGAGCTGGCCCAGGCGGCGCGCCGCATGGCCGAGGCCGCCTGCAAGGGCGAGCTGACGCCGGCGCAACTGGATACCCAGACCTTCGAGTCCTACCTCTGGACGGACGGGCTGCCACCGCTGGACCTGGTGGTGCGCACCAGTGGTGAGCAGCGCATCTCCAACTTCCTGCTCTGGCAGCTGGCGTACGCGGAGCTGTGTTTCAGCGACGTCCTCTGGCCGGACTTCAGGACCGAGGCCTTCCTGCGCTGCCTGGCTCAATACCAGCAACGCGAGCGGCGCTTCGGTCTCACCTCCGCGCAAGTGAAGCGAGAGGACGCCCAACGGGCCAACGCGTGACCCGGGTGTTGGCGCGGGTCGTGAGTCCCGAGGCCCGGAGCGGCGGGAGGAGGCAGGGGGGGACCGGGTCGCGAGCAAGCCGGCTCGCGACTGGTTAGAGTCTACCCACCATGGCGAAGACCGCATCCCGCAAGGCCCCGGCGAGCCCGAAGAAGGCCACCCGCGCGGCTCCAAAGAAGAAGAGCGCCGTTTCCGCGAAGAAGAGCCCCGCGCCCGTGAAGAAGCGTGGAGCGCCGGTGAAGAAGCCCGCCGCCGCGAAGAAGCGCGCCGCTCCGGTGTCCGCTCCCGAGCCCGAGGAGATCACCGCGGATGCGGCGCTCCCCCTCTCCGAGCCCGTTCCCGAGATGAAGGCCCTGCCAGCGGGCGAGTCCGTGGCTGGTCCCACGCTGCCCTTCGAGATCGACCCCAAGCGCGTCGAGGAGAGCCTGGGCAAGCTGCGTGAAGAACTGGTGCACTGGGCCAACAAGGGCCGCTACACGAAGGTGCGCTTCAAGTTCCGGGGCAAGCAGTTGCTGCCGGACCTGCCCATCGCCGCGGTGGTCGCCGCCGAGGGCCTGACGTTCTACTGGGGCGGCATCCTGCGCGCGCTCATCTTCACCGTGGCGGGTGGCAGCCTGCTCCAGGTGGAGTTCGTCAACGACGCGGACAAGCGCGTGCAGGCCGGCAAGGAGGCCCTGCTCGCGGGTGACCTGGACGACGCGCTGGCGCACTTCCGAGATGCGCTCGCCATGGACCGCGACAACATCGGCGCGCACCTCAACGTGGGAGTGGCCCTCAAGCTGAAGGGGGACCGGACGGGAGCCCTCGCGTCCTTCGAGCGCGCGAAGGCGTTGGATCCGGAAGGACCCCTCGGTGCGGAGGCCGAGCGGCTCGCCACCCCGCTGCGTCCCAAGGACGACACTATTGCTCAGGCGGGCTGATGCCTGTGAACGAGGGGTGTATCCTCGTTCTTGAGCTTTGGGGGTGTGCGTGGCCTGGATCCTTCGGAATCTGATGTGTGTCGTATTGCTGCTCGCCCCCATCCAGTATGCGGACGCTTCAGGGGATACAGTTCGGACGCACACCCTCGTATTGATTCTGCGCGGAGAGGTTGCGGCGGCCGGCGATTACTATCTGCTGGCCACGGGCGCATCGCAGCTCCCGAAGTGGTTCACGGCGCTTCAAAGGGCTTTCGACACGGCAAGCCGTGCTCCCAACGCCTGCCAGTCCACGGCCAACGCGATTGCCGAGGGATTCAGGCAGCTGGGCCAGAATCCCCAAGTCATCCGCATCTCGAGCACGGCTGGGGACATGCTGTCGTGGAGAGGCAGACAACTGGTCTCGGACAACAATTTCCATGTGGCCGTGCGCAATGATGGGCGAATCTTCGATGCCTTTACGGGAGCGGTGGGAATGACCTGGGCTGAGTATCAGGCAGCCATGACGTACCTGGGGACGCTCCAGTACACGGTGCATCCATGAGCGCCATTCGTCCCCCCGAGGCGTGGAAGGGCAAATTCGTTTCGACCCTGGATGTCCTGCTCTTCATCCGGGAGCAGATTCTGGGTGGGGTGATGCCGGAGATGTTCTTCGGCAAGCTGGATGTAGGAACGGTGGCCGCGTTCGTACACGGCGTGCGCTTCCACCTGTACTGCGGGGGAGTCGAGGACTCGAGGTACCAGGAGTTCAGCGCCTGGCTCCGGGACGTCCGGAATGAGTTCCCGTCGGGCAAGGGATGGGCCGGGCTGTACCTGGAAGAGGCTGGGGGCGACCACCGGGCGGCCATCCTGAGGTTCCTGGAGCGCTGCGCGGAATATGACGCCCTGACACGGGAACGAGCCACCTGAGCACCACGCCGCGAGAGGTATACTCCGCACCACCATGGGAGCACCGCGCGACGAATACCAACTGCGTCTCGAAGGCCGGGCGGAACTGCTGGAGCCCGCCCGCGAGCGCTACTACCGCCTGGTGCTGGTGCTCGCCGAGTCCCGATGGCAGGAGCGGCTGCGGCGGGAACTGCCCCTGCTGCGCGAGATTTCAGCCCACCAGGATTCCCTGGACGCGATGCTCGGCCCCGCCTTGCGCCGCGCCCAGGCCGAGTCCTGGCCCACCAGCAACCCGACCGTCCGCTGCCTCTACGAAGTCCACTCGCTCCACGAGCAGATCGCCCGCGACGTGGCCCGTAAACTCGGGCGCAATCCCCAGGAGTCCCTGGGGAGCCTCATGGCGGCCCTGGGGGAATGGCTCGTCACCATTCCCCGCGAGATCCCTCCCCACCTGCGCGCGAGCACCGCGCTGGAGCTGCTCCCGGACTCGCTGCCCGCGCTCCGTGAGGCCGCCGCCTTCGGGGGCTTCCTGGAGCCGCTCTTCGCTCACCCCATGCTGCTCACCGGCCGCATCCCCTTCACCCAGACCCAGCGCGAGGCGTTGAACCTGTGGTGGCCGAGGGGCGAGGCCGCGCTGGCCTCGGTGTGGCGCCGGCTGTCCGGCGTGGACGCGAAGGGCCTCATGGTGGCCGAGCTCCGCAAGCGGGCCACGCTGGCGCCGTCCCGCCCGCCGCGCAACGGCCCCGAGCGTCTGCTTCACGCCGAGTATTGGCACCAGGAGGCCTCGGCCCGGATGCGGCAGCTCGTCCAGGCCCGGCTGGCCCCCCTCGCGCCCGAGCCGCACGAGTTCGCCCCCGTCCTCTGGTGGCTCTTCGAACGTGAGTACGTGCCGCGCGTCCGGCTCCTCCCCTCGGAGGCCATCGAGGACGCCCGGGCGGGGCTGATCGAAGTGGCCTACGAGCTGTGGGACGCCCAGCGCCCGGATATTCCCGACGAGGAGCGTTGGACGCCCGCACGCTGGGCGCGGATGGAGGAGCAGTCCTGGCGGGCGGATGAGGGCCGGACCGGGGCGGATGGCGAGCGGGTTCGCGACGTCCTCCGCACGCTCATCCAGCGGTACGGCATTGGCTCCCAGAGCCTGCGTGGCTGGAAGGACTCGTCACGGCTGGTTCCGCTGGTGCAACAAGCGCGCGCGCTCATCCGTTGACGGGGGAAAACGACGTCCGGAAAGGTGTCTGGAACCCCCCGGCCGGGCAGGCTCGGGACCGCCTTTCTGGCTACCCCTCACCACCCCCGTGTTTCCCTTGTTGACGCAGGAAAATCCGGGGGTTAGGTAACCACGTTACCCAGATGGGCCCCCTCGTGCGGGCCCCCCTCGAAACCTCACAGATTTCATGGCCGACGACACCACCGACAAGCCGGCAACACCCCCCGCGCCTCCGCCTCCGGGCAGCGTGGGAGAACTCATCCCCGTCAACATCGAAGACGAGATGCGCCGCTCGTATCTCGACTACTCGATGTCCGTCATCATCGGGCGCGCCCTGCCCGACGTGCGTGACGGCCTCAAGCCCGTGCATCGCCGCGTCCTCTACGCGATGAACGACCTGGGCAACTACCACAACCGCGCCTACAAGAAGTCCGCGCGCGTGGTGGGTGACGTCATCGGTAAGTACCACCCCCACGGCGACACCGCCGTCTATGACGCCATGGTGCGTCTGGCCCAGGAGTGGAGCCTCCGCTACCTGCTGGTGGACGGCCAGGGCAACTTCGGCTCGGTGGACGGCGATTCCCCGGCCGCCATGCGTTACACCGAAGTGCGCATGGACCGCCTGGCCGAGGAGATGCTCTCGGACATCGACAAGGAGACGGTCGACTTCGGTCCCAACTACGACGACTCCACCGTCGAGCCGCTCGTCCTCCCCAGCAAGTTCCCCAACCTCCTGGTCAACGGCAGCACGGGCATCGCGGTGGGTATGACCACCAACATCCCGCCGCACAACATGACCGAGGTGCTCGACGGGACGCTGCACCTCATCGATCACCCCGAGACCACCGTCCGGGAGTTGATGCAGTTCATCCCCGGTCCGGACTTCCCCACCGCCGGCTTCATCTCCGGCCGCGAGGGCATCATCCGCGCCTATGAGACAGGCCGCGGGCAGATCACCCTGCGCGCCCGCACGGAGATCGAGACCTCCAAGAAGGGAGACCGTGAGGCGATCATCGTCACGGAGATTCCCTACCAGGTGAACAAGGCGCGGCTCATCGAGAAGATCGCCGACCTGGTGCGCGAGAAGAAGCTGGAGGGCATCAGCGACATCCGCGACGAGAGCGACCGGCAGGGCATGCGCATCGTCATCGAGCTCAAGCGCGATGCCATGTCCGCGGTGGTGCTCAACAACCTGTTCGCCAACACCCCGCTGGAGACGACCTTCGGCGCGGTGATGCTGGCCATCGACGGCGGCCAGCCGCGCACGCTCACGCTCAAGGAGCTGCTCGAGCGCTTCATCTCGCACCGCCGTGACGTGGTGACGCGCCGCAGCCGCTTCGAGCTGCGCAAGGCGCGCGCCCGCCGCCACATCGTCGAGGGTTTGCTCGTCGCGCAGGACCTCATCGACCTGGTGGTCAGCCTCATCCGCGCCTCGAAGGATCCGGACGAGGCCCGTTGGGGCCTGATGAACATCCTCTCGCCCGCCCTCTACGAGCACGAGCGCTTCAAGAACCTGCAGCGCATCGACTACGAGAAGGCGAAGGCGCAGATGGAGCTGCTCGTCTCGCGCGCGCGCGCCGAGGTGCCGAGCTACTCGGGCCTGGAGCACAAGTACGAGGGCTTGGGCTTCAGCGAGGAGCAGGCGAAGAACATCCTCGAGATGCGTCTGCAGCGCCTCACCGGCCTGCAGCGCGAGGAGCTGTTCCGCGAGCTCGTGGACCTCATCCGGGAGATCCTCCGCCTGGAGGACATCCTCGCCAACGAGTCGAGCCTGCTCAACGTCATCAAGACGGAGCTGAAGGAGATCCGCGAGCGCTACGGGGACAAGCGGCGCACGGAGATCACCGGCGCGGTGGATGAGATCACGAGCGAGGACCTCATCGCCGAGGAGACGATGGTGGTCACGCTGTCGCACACGGGCTACGTGAAGCGCTCGCCGCTCTCCGAGTACCGGGCGCAGAAGCGCGGTGGGCGCGGCAAGACGGGGGCGACGACGAAGGAAGACGATTTCGTCACGGACCTGTTCGTGGCGAGCACGCACGCCTTCCTGATGCCCATCACCAACAAGGGCCGGCTGTACTCGCTGAAGGTGCACGAGATTCCGTCGGCGGGCCGCACGTCGCGCGGCAAGGCGATCGTGAACCTGGTGCAGTTCGGCGAGGGCGAGCGGCTGGCGCAGGTGCTGGTGACGCGGGAGTTCGTGGAGAACCAGTTCGTGTTCTTCGTGACGAAGCGCGGCGTGGTGAAGCGCACGGACCTGTCGGCGTTCGCCAACGTGCGCGCGAGCGGCATCATCGCGCTGGGCATCGACGAGGGTGACGAGCTCGTCGCGGTGAAGATCACCGATGGGACGAAGGACATCCTGCTGTCGACGGCGACGGGCATGAGCATCCGCTTCCCGGAGGAAGAGGTGCGCTCGATGGGCCGTCAGGCGTACGGTGTGAAGGGAATCACGCTGGAGGAGGGTGACGAGGTGGTGGGCGCCGACGTGGTGGAGAAGGACACCACCATCCTGACGGTGACGGAGAACGGCTACGGCAAGCGGACGGAGGAGAGCGAGTACCGTCAGCAGGGCCGAGGCGGCAAGGGCATCATCGACATCAAGGCCACCGAGCGGAATGGCAAGGTGGTGGGCCTGGTCCAGGTGACGGACAAGGACGAGGTGATGTTGGTGACGAACGGCGGAATGCTCATCCGGATGAAGGCGAAGGAGATCTCCGTCATCGGCCGCAACACGCAGGGCGTGAGGCTGATCGCGCTGGAGAGCGCGGACGAGAAGGTGACGGGCATCTCGAAGCTGCCGGAGTCGGAGGACGAGACGGAGAACGGGGGCGAGACGACGGCGCCGGTGGAAGCGGTGGCGTCGGAGGAGCCGTCGGAAGCCGAAGCGGCCACGGAGAGCAGCGGAGAGCCGTCGGACACCGGAGCCTCGGACTCGGAGCCGGAGCAGAGCTGAGGTCGCGCTGAAGTAGCGCCAGGCCAGGACAACAACCCCTCTCCCCTCGGGAGAGGAGCCCCCCGTCGTTCAAAGGGGGGCAAGCCCCCCGGGGTGAGGGTGCCACGGGCCTGGAGTTGAGCCCGTGTAAAGCCCCCTCTCCCCCTGGGAGAGGGCTGGGGTGAGGGAATTCCCTCCACCGGCCCTCTTCGTGTTTCCAGGGAGCACGGAAGCCCTCCAGGGCAGTTCCACCGTGGACCCCCACACAGAACCCGCACGGCGAACTCATCCCGGTTGTCCCGTGCCGGACGGTCAACCCCGCCTTGCCCGCGTCATTAAGTTCTGGAGGCAGGCATGCCTTCGCTCGAGTGGAGACGGGCGGCTTGCGGAGGGGGTTCAATGCGTTCGTTCTTACTCCTGGCCCTGGCTGGAGCCACGGCCCTGACGGCCTGTCGTGCGTCCGTGGAGCAGCCACCTGTTCCCACCGTGCCCCAGGTGTCGCGGCATCCGGAGCGCCGGGGCATCAGCCTGTTGACGGTGAGTGGGCCCCAGTCGCTGGCGGGGACGGAGGAGGACATCGTCGTGGAGCCGCGGCGCTCGCTGGCGGTGACGGACGAGGTCATCCTGGCGCGCTTCAGCTTCGAGGAGGTGATGAACCGGCTCGCGGAGCTGAGCGGCGTTCCGGGGCTGACGGGGCTGCGGCTGTACCAGGAGTGGTGGGACTCGCAGCGCAAGGTGCCCGGGCTGGGGCTGGGTGGTCCGCATTGCGGTGACGAGTTGTTGCCGGACGGCAAGCCGGGCTTCAACGGGTTCCCCTACTCCTGTCCGCGCGACGAGTGGCGGCAGGCGCTGGAGAATCCCTTCCTCGAGCCGGCGACGAACGCGGCGGCGTACGTGCCCATCGGGCTCTTCAATCGCTTCGACCTGGCGGCGGCGGACGGGAGCGACTGCGGGGAGTACCGCATCGTCTTCGCGCGCCGCTCGGGCATGAGCGAGCTGAATCAGCGCAACCTGATCGCCTTCGAGGGGGTGCTGCCCAACCCGAAACCGAAGAAGGGGCTGGAGGGGTGCCGCAAGGTGGCGCGCTTCTGGGCGGAGCTCTCGCGGGAGCCCGACCCGGCGGCGCGCGCCGAGGCGCTGCACCGCTTCTACTTCGAGGGCGTGGGGAAGTTCCCGCCGGTCATCCACCCCGACCGCTTCGGCAACGCCACGGAGCGGGCGACGGGCCAGGTGCGCACCAACCAGTTCATCCAGCAGAGCATCACGCAGGGCACGTGGACACTGCGCGAGTTCCGCCTGCGCACGCGGTGCACGGGGAACACGTGCATGATGCGCTTCGAGCCGGACACGGTGAAGACGAACCCGGCCGGCATCCTCTTCAGCGCGAAGCAGGAGCACCCGCTGAAGGAGGCGTTCTCGGAGGCGCTCGTGTCCCAGGTGGAGTCGCTGGCGGTCAACGACCTGTTGCGCTTCAGCCTGGACGTGGAGGAGCGCTTCAACAGCGGGCAGAGCCACTCGAACGGGACGGAGAACCTCTACTCCCACCAGATGGGCAAGGGGGATGGCCCGCTGCGCAGGAAGCTCCAGCGGCGGCTCACCGAGCTGGGCAGCCCGCTCACCGTGGACAACATCGTGGCGCGGGCGCAGGTGCTCTCGTGCGCGGGCTGCCACCAACTGAGCACCAAGGCGGACCTCGGAGGCGGGCTCACCTGGCCCGACAAGAAGACCCCCTTCACCTTCGTGCACGTGAGCGAGCGCACGACGGAGGAGGGGCCGGATGGCCCGCGTTTCGGACTCTCGAAGGTGCTGGAGCAGAACTTCCTCCCTCCGCGGCAGCAGTTGCTGGAGGCCTTCCTCGCGCGGCGCCCGCCCTTCGACCAGCCCCCGGAGGAGGACGAGTGCCAGGAGCCGGAGGTGCGCGGGGCGCGGGCGGACGAGCCCGGGAAGGGCAAGCCGGACAAGGAGCGGTGCGAGGACGACTGAGGACAGTCCCGAGCGAGGCCGCTTGCCCCACGAGCGGCCGGGCACCTACGGTGGAGGGGTCGCAATGGAGCGTGGCCTCCATTCGTAGGAGAGGACATGAACGTCGCAGGCCTTCGTGCAATGGGGACCCGGTTCTTCCGTTACGTGCGAGATCCGCGCGTGCCGCTGTGGCGGAGGCTGGCCGGGCTGTTCGCCGTCATCTACTTCGTGTCTCCCGTGGACGCGCTGCCGGACTTCCTGCCCCTCCTGGGCTGGCTGGACGACGTGGGCGTGCTGTCGGCGGCGGCCTTCTTCATGGTGCGCGAGGTGCAGCGCTACGCGCCGGAGGGCGAGCTGTCGGGCTGGCCCCAGCCGGTGGCGGAGGGCCAGACGGGCACGCCTCCGCTGCGCGAGCGCTGAGGGGCGCCGCACGAGGGGCTCGGCCCAGCAGCTCCAGCTCGTGGCATCTCGAGCAACACCCATACCCGGGTCCGTGGAGGGCTTGTGCTCCTCCATGGCAATGCGTTAGCGGCGGAGCTTTCCACCGGAGTTCCACTCCGATGAAGGGAGAGCCATGCACCGACGTTCGTCTTACGCCCTGCTCGGAGCCGTGCTGCTGTGGGGATGTGGTGGCAAGCCGCCGCCCGACACGGGCACGCCACCGTCTCCGGTGGACCTGACTCCGCCGGCCGTGTCGTTCGCCTCGCCGTACGAGGCCCGGCGTCTGGGCGCGTACCAGGGCGTGCGGCTGGAGGGGACGGTGGGTGATGACACCGGAGTGGTGCGGCTCACCTGGAGGCTCAACGACGGTGAGTCCCAGGTGCTCGAGTCCACGGAGGCGGAGGGAGGACGGGCCTTCGCATTGGAAGTGATGCCCCGGCCCGGCGCCAACACCGTGGTGGTGCGCGCGGAGGACGCCGTGGGCCACGTGGCCGAGTCGTCCGTCTCCTTCCACTTCGGCAACCTCGTGTCGGCGGGGGGCCTGCACGGCGGCGCGGTGCACGGCGGACGGCTGTACACGTGGGGGCAGAACACGCAGGGCCAGCTCGGGCTGGGGGACGCCGAGAAGCGCACCACACCCGTGGTGGTGGACCTGGCGCGTGTGGCTTCCATCGCCTTCAACAGCAACAGCTCGCTGGCGGTGCGCGAGGACGGCACGGTGTGGACGTGGGGCGCCAACGCCAGCGGGCAGCTCGGCCTGGGGACGCCTCCGGTGGAGGGACAGACGCGCACGCCGGACACCGTGGCCCGCAACCGGCCCACGCAGGTGCCCGGACTGACGGACGCGGTGTCCGGGGCGCTCGGCTTCAGCCATTCACTCGTGCTGAAGGCGGATGGCTCGGTGGTGGCCTTCGGGAAGAACAACAACGGCCAGCTCGGTGACGGCACCACCACGGACCGCGACTACCCCGTGCCGGTGCTCGGGCTGACGGACGTGGTGAAGCTGGCGGGCGGCTCGCAGCAGTCGGTGGCCCTCACGCGGGACGGTTCGGTCTGGGTGTGGGGCAACAACAACTTCGGCAACCTGGGGCAGGGCACGGAGGACTCGGAGGCGCATGCCGAGCCCGCACGGGTGCCGGGCCTCTCCAGTGTGGTGGACATCGCCAGCGGGCGTGACCACGTGCTGGCGCTCCACGCGGACGGCACGGTGTCCGCCTGGGGCCTCAACGTCAGTGGCCAGGTGGGCAACGGCGAGAGTGGCACGGGCACCGAGGTGCATGCGCCGGTGAAGGTGGTGGGCCTGTCGGACGTGGTGGCCGTGGCCGCCAACTCCAACTTCAGCCTCGCGCTCAAGGCGGATGGCACGCTGTGGGGCTTCGGCCAGAACTTCAACGGGCAGCTCGGCAACGGCTCGAGTGGCACGGCGCAGCAGGCCCATCCGCTCGCGGACACGGCGGTGGTGGGACTGTCGGAGCTGCGGGACGTCGCCGCGGGCTCCACGTACGGATTCGGGCTGCGCCGGGATGGTCAGCTCTTCGGGTGGGGGTGGAACAGCAACGGCTCGCTCGGCAACGACGAGCTGCAGAACAACTGGAGCTTCCCCGAGCCCGTGAAGGTGAAGCTCCCATGAGGGGGCGTCACGGCTGGACGTGGGCGGCGGCGCTGGCCCTCGTGGCGGCGTGCCGCGAGGAGCCTCCATCTCCTCCGGACGAGGCGCCCCCGGTGCGCTGGGACGTGGTGGAGCCCGGAGAGGAACTGTCGGGCGGTGAGGCGGGCACCGTCACCCACGCGGGTGCACAGGCCTTCGCCCAGGCGCTGCCGGCGTTGACGCTGGAGCGTCGCTCGGGGTTCGTCTCGGGACGCGGCGTCTTCGAGATTGATTGGGTGCCCGCTCCGGCCTCCAGCAGCCGGGCGGACCGGGATGGACTGGGGCCCCTCTTCCACGCGGTGGCGTGCATCTCGTGCCACCCGGCCAATGGGCGGGCCGCGCCGCCGGACGAGCCCGGCTCCACGGGCGAGGCGCTGCTGGTGCGCCTGAGCATTCCGGGTACGGCGCCCCATGGCGGCCCGCTCCCCGAGCCCACCTATGGTGACCAGCTCCAACCGAAGGGCATCGCCGGAGTGCCAGCCGAGGCGCGGGTGGTGGTGCGCCACACGCCTCGTGAGGGCTCCTTCGCGGACGGAGAGGCCTTCACCCTCCAGGCCCCGGAGTACGTGCTGGAGGCACCGGCCCATGGTCCGCTTCACCCGGAGACGATGCTCTCGCCGCGGCTCGCTCAACCGCTGCATGGGCTCGGCCTGCTGGCGGCGGTGCCCGAGGAGACGGTGCTGGAGTGGGCGGATCCGGACGACGCGAACGGTGATGGCATCTCCGGCAGGCCCAACCGCGTGTGGAGCGTGCGCGAGGGCCGGCAGGCGCTGGGACGCTTCGGCTGGAAGGCCAACCAGCCGGACCTGGAGCAGCAGAACGCGGGCGCCTTCCTCGGGGACATGGGGCTCACCACGGCCCTCTTCCCCGCGCAGCCCTGCACGGCGGCGGAGCAGGCCTGTGGGGACGCTCCCACGGGAGGCGCTCCGGAGGTGGAGTCCCACCGGCTGGCGGCGCTCACCTTCTATTCACACGTGGCGGCCGTGCCCGCGCGGCGGAGCGTGGACGCGCCCCGGGTGCTGCGGGGCAAGGCGCTCTTCCACCGCGTGGGGTGCGCGGGCTGTCACCGGCCCACACTCGACACGGGGACGTTGGAGGGCTACCCGGAGCTGTCCGGACAGACGATCCGGCCCTACTCGGACCTGCTGTTGCACGACCTGGGCGAGGCGCTCGCGGACGGGCGGCCGGACTTCGAGGCCACGGGGCGCGAGTGGAGGACGGCACCGCTGTGGGGGATCGGACTGACGGCCACCGTCAACGGGCACACGCGCTTCCTGCACGATGGACGGGCGCGCTCGTTGATGGAGGCCATCCTCTGGCACGGAGGCGAGGCCGAGGCCTCAAGGGAAGCCGTCCGTCAGCTCTCGAAGGAGGAACGCGAGGCCCTCCTCTCCTTCCTCGAGTCGCTGTAACCGCGTCCGCACGGTGCCCATCACCCCTCGCCCCCCGGGAGAGGGACAGGGTGAGGGTGCCTGTCCCCGTTCCACTGGCCCGTGCGTCCACTGGCGGTTATGAGGGGCCGCATGACCACCACCAATCATCAGTTCCGTCTCGCGGCCCGTCCCGTGGGCATGCCCAAGCGTGAAGACTGGTCCTACACCGAAGAGCCCGTGCGCGAGCCGGGCGAGGGAGAGCTGCTGGTCAAGGTGCTCTACCTCTCGCTCGATCCGGCCATGCGCGGGTGGATGAACGAGGGCAAGTCGTACATCCCGCCCGTGGGCATCGGCGAGGTCATGCGCGCTGGCGCCGTGGGCCGGGTCATCGCCAGCAAGCACTCCGGCTTCGCGGTGGGAGACCATGTCTCCGGCTCCTTTGGCGTGCAGGAGTACGCCCTCTCCAACGGCAAGGGCGTCACCAAGGTGGACACGAGCTTCGCCGCGCTGCCCGTCTACCTCGGCACGCTCGGCATGCCTGGCATGACGGCGTACTTCGGGCTGCTCGACATCGGCAAGCCGCAGCCGGGCAACACCGTCGTCGTCTCGGGCGCGGCGGGCGCCGTGGGCACGGTGGTGGGACAGATCGCCAGGCTCAAGGGCTGCCGTGTGGTGGGCATCGCCGGGGGTGCCGACAAGTGCCGGTACATCGTCGAGGAGCTCGGCTTCGACGCCGCCATCGACTACAAGTCCGAGGACGTCAAGAAGGCGCTGCGCGCGCACTGCCCCAACGGCATCGACGTCTACTTCGACAACGTGGGTGGCGACATCCTCGACGCGGCGCTCACCCAGTTGGCGATGCGCGCGCGCATCATCATCTGTGGCGCCATCTCCCAGTACAACAACACGACTCCGGTGAAGGGCCCGTCCAACTACCTGTCGCTGCTCGTCAACCGCGCGAGCATGACGGGCATGGTGGTGTTCGACTACGCCGCGCGCTACGGCGAGGCCGCGCGCGAGATGGCTGGCTGGATGGCCCAGGGCAAGCTCAAGTCGCGCGAGGACATCGTCGAGGGCCTGGAGACGTTCCCGGACACCCTGCTCAAGCTCTTCAAGGGCGAGAACACGGGCAAGCTCGTGCTCAAGGTGGCCGGGGAGTAGCCGTGTTGCGCATGCTCCCTCTCCCAGGGGGGAGAGGGGAAGTCAGCGCGTCGCGAGCGAGTCGACGTGCTGGCGCAGGGCCACCTCGTTCTCCAGCCGTGCGCTGAGCCCGGCGATGGGCTGGGCGGCCTGGGCGATGCGCCCGCGGGTGCGAGGACCCGCGGCCACGAGCCAGGCCACGCCGAGAGCGAACTCGGCCACGTCGGGAGCGCCGCCGAGCTGCGGGACGAGCGCGAGCAGTGCCTCCACGGCCTTCTTCACCTGCGCGCCGTGCAGGGCATGGCTGCTGGTGATGCCCTGGCGCAGCAGCTCCAGCAGGGCGAGCGCGGTGGCGCGGGCCTGACGCACGGGCTCGGCGCCCGCCCCCGTCCCCGCCCACAAGCCACTGGCGAGCTGCTTCTCGAGCAGGCCCACCCCGCCGTCGGCTCCGTGCGCCGGTTCCATGGGCGCCTCGGCCGCGGGCGCGGCGCGCGACAGCTCCATGAACTCCTCCGCCTCGGCGTCGTCGGTCATGGAGTCCATGAGGGGCTCCATCTGCACGGGCGGCGGGGCCTTGTCCTTGAACAGGCCGCCGAGGAACCCCCCCTTCTTCTTCGCGGACTCGGCCTCCCTTCGGGCCGGGGCGGGCGGCGCCATCGATGCGGCCGGCGCGGGGGCCATGGGGGCGGGCGGAGGCGGTGCCCCCGGGGCAGAAGGCCGGGCGTTCCTGGCGGGGGCTGACTTCGAGAGCACCGCCGGGAACGACCCGGTGCTGCGCTGCCGCTTCGCCCTGCCTCCCGAGGCGCTCATGCTGTCGACGCCGCCCTCGGCCTCCTCCTGCTTCGCCGTGCCGAACATGGCCCAGCCGGCGGGGGCGTTGACGGGGACGACGCGAGTCTCGGGCTGGCCGGAGGCGCGGCGCTCACCGGTGCGCTCCTCCACCACGACGAAGGAGGTGTAGGGGGTGACGATGCCGTGAGCGAGGGCGAGCTGGACGATGCGGTCCTTGAGGGACTGGGCACGCCGGCCCACGAGGGCCGCGTCCTGCCAGGCGCGGATGCGCTCGGCGGCCCAGAGCTTCTCCACCGCGGGCCTGTCGCTCTGGGCGGGGAAGCTCACGGGGATGGAGAGGGAGAAGGTCTCCGCACCGGACTTGCCCTTGAGCACCAGCTTGCCGGAGCCGGGCGTGGTGTAGCGGCCGAAGAGGCTCCAGGGCGTGCCGTCCACGAGCTGGGGAGGCTCGGCGGGAGCCAGCTCCGAGGCCTCCACGCCCTCGAAGCGCACCTCCACGCCGGTGACGCGGGGAGCCAGAGCACGGGAGAACTGGGCCACCACCTTGTCGTCGATGCGCTCGCCGGGGTGGATGAACTCCACGGCGCCGCCCGTCTGCTTCGCCATGTCCTTGAGCAGCACATCGCTGACGTTGGTGCCGATGCCGAAGGAGTAGATGCGCGCGGACTTACGGGCACCCATGACGGCGTTGAGGATTTCGGACTCGTTGCCCACCTGGCCGTCGGTGAGCAGCACCACCACGCCGTCTGGCACGGCCTGCACGGCGGCCTGCATGGGCTGGAGCAACTCGGTACCGCCGCTGGCGCGCAGGGCGGCCACCCAGCGGTCGGCCTGCTCCAGGGTCTTCTGGGTGAAGGTGACCGGCTCCGGCGAGAAGAGGCGGAAGGAGTTCTCGAAGGCGATGATGTTGAAGCGGTCCCCCTCGCGCAGGTGGCGCAGGCACAGCCTGAGCGCGCCCTGGGCCTGGGGGAGGCTCTCGCCGTCCATGGAGCCGGAGGTGTCCACCACGAACACCACTTCCTGGCGCTTGGGGCCCGAGGCCATGCCCAGCAGGTCCGGCACCACGGTGAGGGCGAAGGTGCCCGGCTCCTCGCCCTGACGGTGGGTGACGAGGGTGGTGAGGGGCATGCTGGTATCCGGGCTGCGGATGCTCAGCACCAGGTCACGGTCCAGGGAGACGTGGGGCTGGGAGAGCTTGACGCGAGTGGCGCCCTCGGAGCGGGAGAGGTCGAGCTTGTGGGAAGGACTCTCCACCACCACCTCGCGGCCGAGGGAGACGAGGAGGTCCAGGGTGAGGCCGTAGCGCGCGTCGCCCACGGGAGGAGTGATGCGGTCGGCGTCGGGCACGCGGTCGGTGGGGTTGGCCCAACCGTGGGCGGAGCGGTCACCGGAGGGAGCGCCGGGGATGTAGCGGGGAGCGACGAGGGTGGGCAGGGCCCAGCGCACGCAGCCCTCCTCCACCTGGATGGCCTGGAGGAACTCCACCTCGACGAGCGTCTCCTCGTTGGGCAGGAGGTTGCCGACCTGGGCGGTGAAGACGTTGGGGCGCTCCTGGTCGAGGAGGGCGGCGCCGTGGCCGGCGGTCACCGCGTCGTCATAGGTGCGGAAGGCCTCCTCGCGCTCCTTGAGGACGCCCTGGACGCGGCGGCCGGCGCACTCCATGGAGAAGGCGGTGAGGGTGGCGTCGGAGGGGAGGGGGAAGACGTAGACGGCCTCGACGGGCTTGGACTCGGTGTTGCGGTAGCGCTGGCGCACGCGCACGCGGGCGTGACCTCCGAGCAGCTCGCCGCTGACGTCCACGCCCTGAAGGGGAACCTGCGCACCGCTCTGCGTGTACAGCCCTGCCTTCTGGATCTCCATGGCTCTACCTTTCCTGGGACTCCTGGATGAGGGCGCGCACACGCTCCGCGAGCGCCCGGGTTTTCGCGTCCGCCGTATCGGCGAGCTGCAGCTCCAGCCCCGGTGCCAGCTCCCACCGCCGCCAGCTTGTCACCGTGCTGGAGGGGCTGGGAGAGGCCTCGGCCTTCACCGGCCCGGGGAGGGGCGGCGAGGCGGGGGCGGAAGGTGGGGCGGTGGGCTCGGACTCGGCGAGCGCCTTCAGCTCGTCGGGGCCCAGCCGTGCCAGCTCCACCTGGATGGCATCGAGCGGGAGGAACCGCGCCTGTAGGACCCGGATGGCCTTGAGGCGCACCAGGTGGTCCTCCCCGTAGACGGTGTCCGGCCCCTTGAAGGGCGGGGCGGGCAGGAGCCCGCGCTGGACGTAGTAGCGCACGGTGCGTGGGGATACGCCCGCCGCCTCCGCCAGCTCCGTCAGCTTCCACTCCTTGCGTGTGTTCGTCGTGCTCACGCCACTGACAGTAAGACCCGACACCGCAGGTGTCAAGATGTCAGTGGTGAATTGTCACTGTCATGAAGCCAGTGTCGGGATGGAGGAGGGCAGGCGACCTGGCTTCGTGGACATCTCCTCCCTCCGGGTCATCGGGGCGGCGGTGACGCCAGCGGTGAGGGGGTCGGCGTGCGGCATCCTGGCGACGGGGCTGGACAACCAGAGCGCGCGGATGACGTCGCGCACGCGGGACATGCTGAAGGAGTAGCGCGAGATGTTCGGGGTCGTCGTGGCGCCCGGGTCTGGTGGCGAGCGGAGCAGGTGAGCACCGTGGTTCCTCGCTCGTCGCCGTGTCCCACTTCACGGTGAGCCCGCATCCGGTGTGGGCCGTGGCGCTTGCGGTACGCCGCCATCCGGGTGCTGCGCCAGGGTGCGCACGGCGCGGATGCGCTGGCTTGCGACATGCTCGCCCGCTGAATGGAGGAAAATGTCGGCCTCGATACACTCCGGCCCCATCCCGGTGATGCCCTCGAGGAACACGGGGAAGTGCACCGTGCTGCCGTACCAGGAGCCAGGATGAATCAGGATTTCCTCATAACGGTCCGAGGGGGCAAGGGGACGGGCAATCCTGTAGATGAAGCGTTTTTCGCGAGCGCAATCCCAGACATGCCCGATATCCACAGTGGTGATCATCTTGAGCCGTTTGTCCAGGCGCAAACTGCCCGCGACAGGGCTCATCAGGACTCGTCCCGAGAGGGTCCACCCGTCGTAATGAATGTCCTGCATTTCCAATCGGACGCGCGGAGGGACCTGTGTGCTGTCGGCTGTGGTTGCTGCGTGGCCTGGGGCCCCAGTGCCCGCGGCTGGGGCAACTCCCCCCTTGCTCGAAGCGGATGGCTCGGGGGGGGGCGGCTGGCACCGCATGTGAGGGCGCAGCCAGAGACTCGGCCGGTGGAGGTGATTGCACGGGCGCGTCGGCGGGTGGTGGGTCCGCGGGCGGCGGAGCAGGGGCCGGTGCGGGCAGGCCCCCCGCAGGGGTGGGCGGAGATGGGACTGGTGCCTTGTCCGGCAGCAGGACTTCGGCCACCACCTCGCCTTGGGCGGTTACCGCGTACTCGTAATACCCGTCGAGTACACGCACGCGCGGGCCGCCGCACCGATTGAAGCGCTGGTTGATCGACACGTAGTACAAGCCCGACGACAAGTCCTTGAAGACGACGACATCCAAGCCCTGCTCGGGGCTGGAGCAGCCCCAGAACAGGTCTGGATGGGGGTTGGTTCTCACCATCTCGCGGATGGCGGCCGCGGCGGCGAGCGCGGCTCCTGCCTCGGTGAGCGGGACGATGAGCTGGGTCGAGGCTTCGCCCGGCCACTCGAGCTGCCTCCTACCGGAAGCGGCGGTCAGGAAACATCCTGAAAGCACCGCGGTGAGTACTGCGAGCGCATACACCTTGTTCATCGCATTCTCCCAAGGCCACGTCCGGCAATCGCACACGAAGCGGGGATCACATCCCGAAGGCGCCAGCGTGGGTCTGAGACTCTTCTTGTGGGTTGCTGGCACATGACTGGCGCCTACTCGCGCAACAACTGCAGAGGTTCAGGGCTGCACTGGGGTGGGCGAGCGCGATTGCGGCTATCGAGTTGCCGTGGAGCGCAACTGCCGAGGGTGACCCAGCCGGCCCTCGCATTGCTCCACTGTTGGACCTCGCCCGTGGGAAAGTAGCGCAAGTAGACGCGCGTGCCGTCCTGGCGCTCCGCCACGATGGCAGAGGCCAGCTCGATACCCGTGTTCTTGTAAGCTGCGGGAGCCGGGTTGCCCGGTTGCCCGTTGCCCGGAATCAGGCGGACTTCCGCCATGGCCACGTAGGCGTCGAACGCATCCGTAGGCCAGGCCGCGAGGTCGAGCGAGGAGGGAGGCGCGCCACAGACGTGGTTGTGGATGTATCCCACGACCCACACCCGAGAGGCGGGATGGTCGTCGTCCTCCACCGCGAAGGACGGGCGGCAGGAGTTGTGGGTTCCCTGGCTGGGCTCGGTCACCCGCCATGAGAGAGAGTCGCGGTCTCCGGCGACATAGATCGTCGAGCAGTACTCCGTGGACAGGCCCATGATGGGCCGCTGCGTCACCGGGTCACACACCTTGGCGCCAGGGCGCTCGAGGAGTGCGTCAGCCACATCCCGGAGCAAGCTGATGGGGATGGAGGTATCCCCCGTGGGCATTTCGACGGCGGGCACCTCCGGCCACGGACCCTTGGCGACGCGCCGCGCGGCGGTGGAGGGCGCGGATGGAGTGGCGCATCCTGCCGCCAGCAGGAGTAATGCAAGTGCATGCCTCATGGACACGTCCGCTTCATGGTTCTCCGGCGTAGGCGGGACATGGCTCGGCCGTTCTCCACTCTACCATCGGGCAGGGCGGTTGCCGTGCGCTCCCTCCGTGGCGGGCAGTGGAACTGGGGCCTGCCCCCAGTCGGGAATTCCAGCCCGCCTGCCCGTCCTCTCGGGGAGAGAATCGGCCCCCGCTGCCTGGACGCCCTCCCGGTGGGGCGAGGCGGGGCTTCCCGGGGCGTGCTGCGTCCGGCGCGTGCACTGCACATGGTGATCAGCGGAGCGCCCGTCAGGGTGCTCGCGACCGTTACTCCCGAGCGAGGAGAGACACCATGGACGAGACGCATCGCAGGACGTTCCGCACCCTACCCGGGGTGCGCTGGGGCGCGGTGGCCACGGGCACGTTGCTGGGCGCGGCGGTGTGGCTGGTGCTGCTGCGCTTCGGGGATGTGCCACGGGCGCTGCCGCTGGAAGCGGAGGCCGGGCTCGGGCGGCAACTGTGGTGGGTGATGGCGCCGCTGCTCGCCGCGGGCGTGGCGGCGTGGGTGGGAGCCTCCGCATCGGGTGAGCGCGGCAATCTCGGCGCGTACCTGCACGGGCTGCTCTCCTGGGCGGGCGCGCTCCTGCTCGCGGCGATGGTGGGACCGGGCAGCGCCGGCGTCCTGCCTCAGCCGGGGTGGAGCGGGCTCGCGTCGGTGGTGGGCGCGGTGGTGGGCGCGGCGCTCGGCCGGGCCCTGCTGGCCGGACGTCTGTCGGCGCCGCGAGGGTTGCACGGGACCGTCCGCCGGCCCCTGGTGTCTTCCACGGGGGCCCACCCGGTGGACGAGCCGGGCCGGGTCTCCCAGGCGCGGTCGCGGTGGCGCGAGGTGCTCACGGCACGGCGGGGCGCTCCGGAGGGCCGCCGGCCCGGGGCCCACGAGGACACGGGACGTCCGGACCAGGACCTGCACTGAGGTCACGAAGTGGAACACCCGTGAGGACGCGGCACGACACGACAGGCAACCGAGGAGCGGACGGTCATGGCTGGAGACGGGGCGGAGGAGCTACGGACGGGGCTCGTGGTACGAGGAGTGGATGGCAGGCGCCTGGGCACGCTGGTGGGGCTCGAGGCGGGGGCGCTGGTGGTGGAGCGTGGCTTCTTCTGGCCGCGGCGCTTCACCATCTCCCGCAGTGACGTGGGCACGGTGACGGATGGGGAGGTGCGGTTGCTCGAGGGCGCCGCGTTGCGCGAGACGCACACCGGGACTCCCCTGCGCGAGCCCGGCCCGTCACGGGAGTCCATCGCGCGCGAGGCCTCTGGAGCCAGCGTGCGCGAGGAGGGAGACGAAGCGCGGGTGCCGCTGGCGCGCGAGGACGCGTACCCGCTGCTGCACATGCGCGACGTGGGAGCGGTGCGCGTGCGCAAGGTGGTGCGCACGGAGCTGAAGCAGCTCACCGTCGAGGTGCGGCGCGAGGACCTCGTGGTGGAGCGCCTGCCCGTGCAGCCGGGGGCCACCGCCGCGCCGGAGGTCCCCACCGCGGGGGCGTTCGAGGCGTTCGAGCAGGTCATCCCGCTGTGGCGCGAGGACGTGGAGGTGGTGAAGCGCGCCGTGGTCTACGAGGAGGTGCACCTCGAGAAAGCGGTGGAGCGGCGCACCTGGACGGAGGAGGTGCCCCTGCGCCACGAGGTGGCGCGTGTGGAGGAGGAGGGCGACACGCAAGTGGTCGTGGACGACGCGCGGCCGGACACGCGCTCGCACTGATTCACCTCACTCGGATGACTTCGGCTGGATGCCGAGCGCCCGCATCAGGTCCAACGGGATGGGGATGATGGTCTGGTTGCCGCCGCCCGTTATCTCCACCAGGGTCTGCAGGTAGCGGAGCTGGAGGGTGATGGGGTTGCGGTCGAGCACCTCGGCGGCGAGGGAGAGCTTCTCGGCGGCCTGGTGCTCGCCCTCGGCGGCGATGATCTTCGCGCGGCGTTCGCGCTCGGCCTCGGCCTGGCGGGCGATGGCGCGCTGCATCTCCGCGGGGAGGTCGATGTGCTTCACCTCCACGTTGGAGACCTTGATGCCCCACGGGTCGGTGTGGGCATCGAGCACCTTCTGGATGTCGCGGTTGACGCGGTCGCGCTCGGAGAGGAGCTGGTCCAATTCCACCTGGCCGAGGATGGCGCGCAGGGTGGTCTGGGCGAGCTGGCTGGTGGCGTAGAGGTAGTCCTCCACCTGGAGCACGGCCTTGTCGGCGTGGATGACGCGGAAGTAGACGACGGCGTTCACCTTCACGCTGACGTTGTCCTTGGTGATGACGTCCTGCGGGGGCACGTCGCGAGCCACGGTGCGCATGTCGATGATGACGATGCGCTCGACGAAGGGGATGATCCACCGGAAGCCGGCGCGCTTGATGCCCACGAAGCGGCCGAGCCGGAAGACGACGCCGCTCTCGTACTCGTTGACGATGCGCACGCCGGAGAGGAAGGCGAGCACGAGGATACCCAGGGGGATGAGCAGCCCGAGGGCGCCGAAGAAATCGGTCATGATGTCACCTCATCGACGAAGAGGGTGAGCCCCTCCACGCGGCGCACGATGACCCGGGCACCCGCGGGAAGGGGAGTGGAGGAGACGGCGGCCCAGCGTTCGCCATGGACGAACACCTGGCCGCCGGAAGGAGAAACGGCGTCGAGCACGCGGCCCACCTCGCCGACGAGGCCCACGTCTCCGGCGAGCTGGGGTTTGCGGCGGGTTTCCGCGGCGCGGAAGGCGAGGTAGATGGCGGCCCCGGCGACGAAGACGGCGGTGGGGAGCATCGTGCGCAGGGGAACGTGCAGGGGGGTGTCGAGGAACCACTCCGGGTCGAAGCGGTCCACGAGGAACACGCCGCCGAGCACGAGCAGCCCGAAGCCCGCGGCGCCGAGCAGGCCGCTGGTGACGAAGAGCTCGGCGACGAGCAGGGCGATGCCGAACAGCATGAGGACGATGGCGCCGGTGCGGACGGGGAGGGCGGAGGAGGCGAGCAGGGCGAGCACGAGGCACACCACGCCGATGAGACCTGGAGCGAAGAGGCCGGGGTGGGTGAGCTCCACGGCGATGCCGAGGCCGGCGAGGAGGAAGAGGATGTAGACGACGGCCGGCTGGGCGAGGGCGTGGAGGAAGCGCTGGGAGAAGGAGGGCCGCAGCTCGACGAGCTGTGCGTTGGCGGTGCGCAGGGTGACGGGCGAGTCGCCGACGGTGACGGAGCGGCCGTGGGCCCACTCGAGGAAGGACTCCTGGGTGGGGGCGATGTGCTCGATGACATTCAGGGCGAGGGCCTTTTCGGCGGGGACGCTCTCGCTCTGACGGACGGCGCGGATGGCCCACTCGACGTTGCGGCCGCGCTGTTTGGCGATGGACTCGACGAAGGCGACGGCGTCGTTCTCGATTTTGCGGGCCATCTCCTTGCCACCGGCGTCCTCGGGGTCCTGTCCGGTGAGGCCGACGACGGGGTGGGCGGCGCCGATGTTGGTCCCTGGCGCCATGGCGGCGAGGTGGGAGGCGAGGGTGATGAAGACGCCAGCGCTGCCAGCGCGGGCGCCGGAGGGGCCGACCCAGACGAGGACGGGGATGCGGGCACCGAGGAAGGCGCGGACGATGTCGCGGGTGGACTCGAGCTCGCCGCCGGGAGTGTCGAGGCGGACGAGGAGGGCCTGATGACCGGCCTCGTGGGCGCGGCGGACACAATCGACGAGGAAGGCGCGGGAGCCGGCATCGACGGTGCCATCGAGGACGCAGCGGGAGACGACGGGAGGAGCGGGAGGAGCCGCATGACTGGCCGTCTGGCCGCTCAGCAGCAGACCCAGCAGGAGCACTGTCCAAACCAAATGCCGAGATCCGCCCATCGCGCCACCTGCCTCCCCCGTACTCCAGTCCGTGAATCAGCCTGGACCACGTATCCACTGTGCGTAGCGGTGTCGCCCCTCCCTGGAAGGCACCATCCATCTGAGTACGTCTCTCAGCGGTCCAGATGTCGCCTGAGCCACAGACGAGCCGATGGGGTGTCCCCAATCCCCGTCATCCCACCGTGGCTGCTCCCTCTCCCTCTGGGAGAGGGCTGGGGTGAGGGTCTTCCCGGGACTGTTCTCCGGCGAGCCGCTCGAGCAGAAGCAGCTCATCGAGAAGCAGCCGGGGCATGAGGAAGTGATGGCGGACGCGCTCGCGGCCACTCTCGCCGAGGGCCCGAGAGGCCCGCGGATGAAGCAGCAGATGAATCAGCGCCTCGGCACACTCCTCGATGCTGTCCACGAGAATTCCACCGGTGCCTGGGGGCATCTGCATGGGGATGCCGCCGACGCGTCCGGCGACGATGGGGGTGCCCTTCCAGAGGGCCTCGGAGACGACGAGCCCGAAGCCCTCGCGCAGGGACTTCTGGATGACGACGTCGGAGAGGGATTGGAAGGCATTGACCTCGACATTGCCCACGCCGACGAGGTTGGTGAAGACGTGGATGAGGGGATCTCCCGCGGTGTCGGCGCGGACCTTCCCGTAGATGTCCCAGGCCTCGGGGTCATCGAGGGCCATGGAGCTGACGAGGGCGAGCTGGAGCTGGGGGATGCGCTGGCGGACGAGCCGGTAGGCGGCGACGACGCCGAGGGGGTCCTTCCACTTGTCGAAGCGGCTGACCTGGGTGACGAGGGGCTGGTCGAGCCGGACGCCGATCCACTCGAGGATGTGGCGGGCGAGCGCCTTGGGGAGGGCGAGGTTCTTGGGGCTGAGCGGGTCGATGGCGGGGGGGATGATGGCGACGCGGCGGATGGGGAAGTGGGGGGGGATGAAGTTCTCGAGGGTGAAGACGGCGGCGTCGTAGGCGGCGAGGTAGGGGGTGAGGAATTCCCAGACGGCGGGATTGGGGTGGGAGGTGTCGATGTGGCAGCGCCAGATCCACCGGGAGCCGCGGTGGCGGGCGAGTCCGGCGATGGCGGCGGGTTGGGGGTCGTGGACGATGACGAAGTCATAGCCCTCGGCGAGGTGGGGGGCGTTGAGCTGGGCGTTGCCGAGGTAGAGGGCCTTCTCGGTCTCGGAGAGCTCGCCGGGAGCACCTTGCAGGCCGTTGTGGAGCCGCTTGGTGATTTGAAAGAAGGCGTCGTCGCCGCGGATGATCTTCCACTCGGCTTGGAGTCCGAGGTCCTTGAGGAGGGGGACGCAGGAGCGGAGGATCTCCGAGACGCCGCCGCCGTAGGAGGTGGCGTTGAGGTGGAGGATGCGGGCGCCGCGGAGACGCTGGGAGACGCGCACGAGCTCCTCGAGCTGCTCATCGGGGGCGACTCCCTGGTACGCCGCGAGGGATCTGTCACCGATGTCGATGACGTCGAGCATGGGGCCTCCCGCCACGAGACTCGGGAGAAAGGTGACGACGGAGGCGAGGGGAGGTGGGGGGGCGGAGCCTGAAGGGTGGAGCGGGAGACGATGAGGCGAGCGCCTCCCGGGGCGCGTGCATCCGATGGAGGACGGAGCGGAGCGGGAGCTCGTTGCGGAGGAGGAAGGGGCTCCCTACGGTGGGAGGGGGATGCTTTCAGGAGGACGCATGCGCCGTGCCCTGCTCATCACGATAGGAGTGGTCGTTTCCCTGCTGGCCTGCCGGACGACGCAGCCACCGGGAACGGAGAACGCGATGCCGATCCAGGATCCGGCGCAGAAGGAGGATGCGCAGCTGGTGCCGGCGGAGCCGCCGGGGCCCGCGGGTCCGCTCAACGTGCCGACGGACACGGACGGAGGAACGCCTCCCTGACCCCAGGCCGTCACTTTCTTTCCGGGACCCCACCGTGAACCCTCTCCCTCGCCCTCCGGGAGAGGGGTCGGGGGTGAGGGTATCGGGCGCCCCGGGTTGAGCCCGGGTGCACCCCCTATGCTTCGAGCAAGGCCTTTAGCGCCGCCAGGTCCTGTTCCACCATCGCGGCGTCTCGTGCGAACTGCGCATCCGTCATGCCGGGTTTCCGGAAGAGGGTGAACACCACCTCGCTGTCCGTGCCATGCGCGATGACGCGCAGGGGGACATAGACCTCGATACCTGGAGCCGGGCTGACGGAGTGGTCCAGGATGCCGAACGGATTGGGGGGAGCGAATCGCAGCCGGGCCGGACCCTGGGGCGTCTGGACGAGCCACTGCTCACCGTCGCGGACGACCGAGCCACCGAGCCCTTTCGCCCAGCGCGGCAGGTTCATGGGATTGGACACGGTGTCGTCCTTCGCCATGGCGGTACCTCCTGCGACGAGCCATGCCGGTACGTACAGCACCTGCCTGCCGGGCGGGAAGCCTCGCGAGGCCCACGGTGTCAGTGACAGGCGCGAGCGGCTGGCGCACAGTGGCGCCGTCGATGCTTGGACGATCATCCCAACACGGAGCAGGAACGAGAGCCCGAGGTGCGGCACGGGTGGCCCTGATGGGGACACTGCTGCTGGTGCTGGGGGCGGGGTGCGCCCGGAGGGCGCCCGAGGGAGCGCGAGTGGAGACGACAGTCTACGTGGCACGCCGGATCCGGACGCTGGACGAGCGGAAGCCGGAGGCGCGGGCGCTGGCGGTGCGTCGAGGCCGGCTGGTGGCGGTGGGGACGAAGGCCGAGGTGCTGAAGGCGGCGGGTGAGGGGGCGCGGGTCGTCGACTACGGCGAGGCGGTGATGGTGCCGGGGCTGGTGGATGCACACGCGCACATCGCGGGGCTGGGCAGGAGCCTGACGGTGGCGAGGCTGGAGGGAGCGGGCTCGGTGGACGAGGTGGTGAGGCGTCTGGCGGAGGCGCCCGCGACGAGCTTCCAGGGCGACTGGCTGATGGGAAAGGGCTGGGACCAGAACGGGTGGCCGGGCCAGGGTTTCCCTGGGAGGAGCGAGCTGGACGCACGCTTCCCGCGGACTCCGGTGTACCTGACGCGGGTGGACCACCACGCGGCGTGGGTGAACGGGGAGGCGCTGAGACGAGCGGGAATCTCGCGCGAGACGCCGGACCCGGCGGGAGGGCGGATCCTCCGGGACGCGAAGGGGGAGCCGACGGGGGTGCTGGTGGACAACGCGATGGACCTGGTGACGAAGGTGGTGCCACCGCCGACGGACGAGCAGTTGGAGGCGCGGCTGTCGGCGGCGTTGGAGCGCTGCGCGCAGGTGGGGCTGACGGGGGTGCACGACGCGGGGATGGATTTGCGGACGTTCCGGAAGCTGCAGGCGTGGGACATGGCGGGGCGGCTGCCGGTGCGGGTGTACGCGATGGCGGACGGGCAGGGGGAGGACCGGCACACGTACCTGGAGTTGGGGACGTACGGGGGGCGGATGCTGGAGATGAAGGCGGTGAAGTTCCTGCTGGACGGGGCGCTGGGCTCGCGAGGGGCGGCGCTGCACGAGGCCTACAGTGACGCGCCGGGGGAGACGGGGCTGCTGCTGATGGAGCCGGAGGAGCTGGCGAGGAGGACGTGGGCCTTCATGGAGCGGGGCTTCCAGGTGTGCGTGCACGCGATTGGAGACCGGGCGAACACGCTGGTGGTGGACACGCTGATCCGAGCGTCGGCGGCGACGGGGACGAAGCCGCTGAGGCACCGGGTGGAGCACGCGCAGATATTGAGGCCGGAGGACATCCGGAAGCTGGGGGAGGCGGGGCTGGTGGCGAGCGTGCAGCCGACGCACGCGACGAGCGACATGGGGTGGGCGGAGGCGAGGCTGGGGGCGGAGCGGCTGAAGGGGGCGTACGCGTGGAAGAGCCTGAAGGAGGCGGGGGCGGTGTTGGCGTTGGGGAGTGACTTCCCCATCGAGAACCCGGACGTGCTGTCGGGACTGTACGCGGCGAGGGCGCGTCAGGACGCCGCGGGGAAGCCGGAGGGCGGCTGGCAGCGACAGGAGCGACTGACGGGACAGGAAGCGCTGGAGGGCTTCACGGTGGGGCCGGCGTGGGCGTCGTTCGCGGAGGAGCGGAGGGGGAGGCTGGTGGAGGGGATGGACGCGGACTTCACGGTGCTGTCAGTGGACCCGGTGTTGGACGAAGCAAAGGAATTGGTGAACGCGAAGGTGGTGGCCACGGTGGTGGATGGCCGCGAGGTGCACCGCTGACGCGGAGACTCCCTCTCCCTCTGG
>NZ_JPMI01000113.1 GCF_000733295.1 Archangium violaceum Cb vi76
AGAAGCTTGCCGCACGTCAACATCGGCACCATCGGCCACGTTGACCACGGCAAGACGTCCCTGACGGCGGCCATCACCAAGGTGCTGGCGAAGACGGGCGGCGCGACCTTCCTCGCGTACGACCAGATCGACAAGGCCCCCGAGGAGCGCGAGCGCGGCATCACCATCTCCACGGCCCACGTGGAGTACAAGACGAAGAACCGTCACTACGCGCACGTCGATTGCCCGGGCCACGCCGACTACGTGAAGAACATGATCACGGGCGCGGCGCAGATGGACGGCGCCATCCTCGTGGTGTCGGCCGCCGACGGCCCGATGCCCCAGACGCGTGAGCACATCCTGCTCGCCCGCCAGGTCGGCGTCCCCTACATCGTCGTCTTCCTGAACAAGGTCGACATGCTGGACGACCCCGAGCTGCGCGAGCTCGTGGAGATGGAAGTCCGCGACCTGCTCAAGAAGTACGAGTTCCCCGGCGACACCATCCCCATCGTCCCGGGCTCGGCCCTCAAGGCGCTGGAGGGTGACACCTCGGACATCGGCGAGCCGGCCATCCTCAAGCTGATGGAGGCGGTGGACAGCTACATCCCCACCCCGCAGCGCGCCACGGACAAGCCCTTCCTGATGCCGGTGGAGGACGTGTTCTCCATCGCCGGCCGCGGTACGGTGGCCACCGGCCGCGTGGAGCGCGGCATCATCAAGGTGGGCGAGGAAGTGGAGATTGTTGGCATCCGCCCCACGCAGAAGACGGTCGTCACGGGCGTGGAGATGTTCCGCAAGCTGCTGGACGAGGGCCGCGCGGGCGACAACATCGGCGCGCTGCTGCGTGGCCTCAAGCGTGAGGACCTCGAGCGCGGCCAGGTGCTGGCCAAGCCGGGCAGCATCACCCCGCACACCAAGTTCAAGGCGCAGATCTACGTCCTGTCGAAGGAAGAGGGTGGCCGTCACACCCCGTTCTTCAAGGGATACCGCCCGCAGTTCTACTTCCGCACCACGGACGTGACGGGCACGGTGAAGCTGCCGGACAACGTCGAGATGGTGATGCCCGGTGACAACATCGCCATCGAGGTGGAGCTGATCACCCCTGTGGCCATGGAGAAGGAGCTGCGCTTCGCCGTTCGCGAGGGTGGCCGTACCGTGGGCGCCGGCGTCGT
>NZ_JPMI01000114.1 GCF_000733295.1 Archangium violaceum Cb vi76
TGCGGCGAGCTCGTGGTGGGCTCGGAGTCGTCGGTGGTGAAGTAGGTGGCTGCACAGCCGGTGCCCGCGCCGTCGTCGCAGGCCAGCGTGACGCTTTGAGCCGCGTTGTACGTTCCCGCCGCCGGGGTGGCGGTGGTGGTGGGCGCCGCCGTGTCCACCACGAAGGACTGGGTCTGGACGGTCTCCGCGTTGCCCGCCTTGTCCACGGAGAAGAACTTCAGCGGGGTGTTCTGGCTGAGCACCACCGGCGCCGAGTAGCGCGTCGAGCTCGCGGAGGGCGTGGAGCCATCGGTGGTGTAGTACGTGGCGTCGCAGCCGCTGCCCGTGCCGTCCTCGCACAGCAGCGTCACGGAGACGTTCTCCTTGAAGGTTCCTCCGTTGGGTGTGGCCCGGGTCGACGGAGGCGCCGTATCCGGGACCGGCGGCGGTGGGGTGGGGGTTGGATCACACGCGCTCGCGAACTGGAGCGCGAGCAGAGCCAGGACGAGCCGGCTCGACCAGGAAGCGGTGGAAGGCATCGATACTCCGGTGGCGGATGAGAGAAGCGGGCGAAGCCTTTCACTGGCTGACATTGCGTCGCAAGTTACCGCCCGTACGGGTGCGTGGCCTGACTGTCTCGTGGATGTGACAGCCGGGCGAACTCCTGAAAACCCTCCTCGGAAATCTCCGCCGGACTGGGAACTCGGGTTTCTGGTGCGCGCTTCCAGGGCGGCTACTGTGCGTGGCCGAGATGCGCTTCAAGTTCGTCCATGCCGCCGATCTGCACCTGGATACTCCCTTCCGTGGCGTGCCCGCGGACTCGGGACTGACGGGGACGTTCCAGCAGGCCACCTTCCGGGCCTTCTCGCGCATCGTGGACGTGTGCCTGCGCGAGCACGTGGCCTTCCTGGTGCTCGCGGGGGACCTCTTCGATGCGAAGGACCGCTCGGTGCGTGCGCGGCTGGCGCTGCGGCGCGAGCTGGACCGGCTGCACATGGCCGGCATCCAGACCTTCATCGTGCACGGCAACCATGATCCGCTGAGCGGGGACACGGGCGCGCTCGGGCTGCCGGACTCGGTGAAGGTGTTTGGCCCGGACTGGGAAGAGGTGGAGGTGCGCCGCGAGGGGCGGGTGCTGTGCCGGGTGCAGGGCATCTCCTATCCGGAGGCGGAGATGCGGGAGAACCTGTCGGCGCGCTTCCGCCGGACGGCGCCGGACTTCACGGTGGGTCTGCTGCACGCGAACCTGGGCGGAGTGGAGGGGCACGCCAACTACGCGCCGTGCACCGTGGAGGACCTGGCCGCGCGGGGCCTGGACTACTGGGCGCTGGGCCACGTGCACACGCGCGCCGAGTACGTGCTCGCGGGAGGCGCGGTGGCCGTGTACCCGGGCAACCCGCAGGGGCGGCACGTGAACGAGCCGGGCGAGCGCGGCTGCATGCTGGTGGAGGTGGAGGAGGGGAGGACGCGGCGCCGCTTCGTCCCGGTGGACCGGGTGCGCTGGCACCGGCTGGAGGTGGGGCTCACGGGGCTCGGCTCGCTGGATGGGCTGGTGGCGGCGGTGACGGAGCAGGTGGACGCGAGCTGCCCGGACGAGCTGGAGGGCCACGCGGTGCGCCTCACGCTCACGGGCCGGGGGCCGCTGCACCGAGAGCTGTCCCGGCCGGAGGCACTCGGCCAGTTGGAAGCGGAGTTGCGCGAGCAGCTCGCCCAGCGCCACCCGCCGGTGCTGCTGGAGTCCCTGCGCGACGCGAGCCGGCCCGAGCTGGACCTCGAGACGGTGCGCCTGGCGGGAGGTTTCTCGGGGACGCTGCTGGCCGAGGCCGAGACGCTGGTGACGGAGCCGGAGGCGCTGGCGGCGCTGTGGGCGGAGGACGCGGAGCTGCGGGCGCTCGGGCAGCGCTTGCGGCGGTTGGGCGTGGACGCCCTGGAGAGCCCCCGGCCGGAGCTGGTGGAGCAGGCGGGATGGCAGGTGGTGGAGCAGTTGCACGAGGAGGAGGTGGCGTGAGCGGGGCCCTGCGCATCGACGTGTTGAAGGTGCACGGCTTCGGCCACTTCTCCGGGTACGAGCTGGAGCTGGGGCCGGGGCTCAACCTGCTGTACGGGCCGAACGAGGCGGGCAAGAGCACGCTGCTCGCGTTCATCCGCGGCATGCTGTTCGGCTTCGAGAAGCGGGGCCGCTCGGAGTCCCGGTACGAGCCGGAGGCGGGGCCCTTCGGGGGAGAGCTGTGGATGCGCTCGGGGGCGGGCCCACTGGGGGTGCGCCGTGTGGCGGACAGGAAGGGCAAGGCGGCGGTGACGGTGCTGAGCCCGGAGGGGCACGAGTTGCTCGCCTCGCGGCTGGACGAGGCGCTGGCGCACGTGTCGCGGGAGCTGTTCTGCGAGGTGTTCGCCTTCAGCCTGGACGAGCTCTCCAGCTTCGAGCAACTGGTGGAGGAGGATGGCGTCTCCCGGGCGCTCTTCGCCGCCGGGCTGCGGGGAGCGCGCCGGCTGCCGGAGGTGGAGAAGCACCTGGAGAAGCGCGCCGGTGAGCTCTTCAAGGTGAGCGGGAAGAACCCCGAGCTCAACCAGGTGCTCCGGCAGCTGGAGGAGGTGCGGGGGAAGCTGGACGGGCTGAAGGACAGGCCGGCGGAGTACTTCAAGGAGCGCGAGCGGCTGGCGTCCCTGGGGCGGGAGCAGGAGGAGGCGGAGGCCCGCCAGGAGCGGATGGGGCGGGAGTTGGGGCGGCTGTCCCGGCTGGAGGCGGCGCTCGGAGACCTGGGAGAACTGGCGAGGCTGAGGGCGGAGCTGGGGGTGCTGCCGGAGCTGTCGGCCTTCCCAGCGGGTGGGGAGGCGCGGCTGGAGGAACTGCTCCAGCGGCGGACGAAGGCCCGGGCCGACCAGGACCGTGTGGAGTCGCTGTTGTCCAAGGCGGGGACCGGGCTGGCCCGGCTGTCGGAGGCCTCGGCGGTGCGGGAGCGGGAGGAGGCGCTGCGCCTGGCGCTGGGGGCCTTCACCGCGAGGGCCGAGCTGTTGCGGGCATTGCCGGGCCGCCGTGCGGCGCTCGAGGCGAGGCGTCGCGAGGTGGAGCAGGCGCTGGGCGGACTGGGGCTGGAGGTGGACGCGGCGGGTCTCCTGGCGTTGGAGCTGGGGGCGGCGGCGCGAGGCACGCTGGAGTCCCTGGCGGATCGGCTGACGAAGGCGGAGGCGGAGCGGCGCGAGGCGGAGGTGGCGCTCGGGCGGGCCCGTGTGGAGTGCGAGCGCATCGAGGCCTCCCTGGCGCGGTTGCGGGCGGAGCGCACGAAGCTCCCGGACGTGTCCGCGGCGGAGCTGCGCCAGAGGCAGGCCGCGCTGAGCCGCTCCCGGTTGCTGCGGGTGGAGCGCGAGCAGGTGGCGGCACAGCGGGCGGAGCTGCAACAGCGGCTCCAGTCCCTGCGTGCCCAGGCCGAGCCGGAGCCGGGAGCGGCTCCCGCGCCCTGGCTGGTGCTGATGGGCGCGGGTGTGGCGGTGGCGTGGGTGGGGGTGCTGGCACTCCAGGGCGGAGCGAAGGAAGGGGCCATGGCCCTGCTGGGCGCGCTGCTGCTCATCGTTCCGCTGGTGCTCGGTTACGTGCGCTCGGTGAGGAGCCACCAGGAGCGCGTGGAGGCCCATGCCGAGCGCCAGCGGCAGCGTGCGCGGGAACTGACGCGGCTGCAGTCGGTGCTGGACACGCAGTCGGGACGGCTGCTGGGGCTGGAGCGGGAGCTGTCGGTGGCCCTGAGCGAGGCGGGCGTGGCCGCGGAGGCCTCCACGGCCGGGCTGGCCGGGGCGGAGGCCGCGCTGGCGGAGGCACTGCGGCGGGCCGAGCGTGTGGAGCACCTCGGGCGCGAGCGGGAGGCGCGCGAGGCGGAGCGGGACGGGGTGGTGCGCGAGGCGCAGGCGGCGGAGCTGGCGGGACGGCGTGCGGACGCGCGGGAGCGGACGCTCCGGGCGGAGCTGGCCGGGCTGCTGGAGGCGCGGGGTTTTCCCCCGGAGCTCTCTCCGCAGCGGGCGTTGGCGCTGTGGCGCGACGCGGCCGATCAGCGGCAGCGGCTGGCGGACTTGAGTGCGGACGAGCGGGCCCTGGCGGCGGACGAAGCCGCCTGTGACACGGTCGTCTCTCGGCTGCTGGAGGAGGCGCGGGCGGCTGGGCTTCCGCCAGGACTCGTGGAGGCCGTGGCCGCCCGGGTGTCCTCCGCGCTGGAGGAACTGAAGAACCAGGACGCGGAGGCACGGACCCTGCGGGCGCGCATGGACGAGTGGGCCGGAGACAGGGTGCGGCTCACGCGGCTCCGGGATGCCGAGGAGCAGACCCTGGCGGCGCTGCTGGCCCGGGGCGGCTGCACCACGGAGGAGACGTTCCGCGAGCGGGCGCGGCAGGCGGAGCACTTCGAGGCGCTCACCCGGCGCGTACGCGAGCTGACCTGGCGCATCGAGGCGGCCACGGGCCTGGAGGAGCCCGCGGTGCGGGAGGCCATCCTGGCGGCGGGAGGCGAGGAGCAGCTGAAGGAGAAGCTGGGTCAACTGCGGATGCAGGAGCCCGCCTGTGCCGAGCACCTCAAGGCGCTGCACACCGAGTATGGCTCCACGAGGAGTCAGCTCGAGCGCTGGGAGACGGACGAGGAGGTGGCGGCGCTGCGCATCCAGGAGGAGCGACTGCGGGCCCGGGCGGCGGAGCTGGCGACGCGGTACGCGAGGGATCGGCTGGCGCTGGCGCTGCTGTCCCGTGCGAGGAGACGCTTCGAGGAGGAGCAGCAGCCGAGGGTCATCCAACTGGCGTCGGAGCACTTCGCGGCGCTCACGGCGGGCCGGTACCGGCGGGTGTTCCTTCCGGCGGGAGGCAAGCGGGAGCTCCGGGTGAGCGATGCACGGAGGGACTGGAGCGCGGAGCAGCTCTCGAGGGGAACGCGGGAGCAGCTCTACCTGGCGTTCCGGTTGGCGGTCATCCAGGACTTCGGGGAGACGCGGGGAGCGTTGCCGCTCATCGTGGACGACATCCTGGTGAACTTCGACCTGGAGCGGACGCGAGGAACGCTGAAGCTGTTGTCCCGCCTGTCCGAGCACCACCAGGTCATCGCCTTCACCTGTCACCCGTGGATGCGCGAGTGCTTCGCGGCGGAGGGCGCGCGGGTGGTGGAGCTGGCTCCCTCCTCTGGCGCTGGAGTCCACGCCCTTCCCTCGCTTATTCCCAGCCTGGCTCGGAGCGCGTGACTTCCTGTTTGTCATGTTTCAATGCTGGTATGTTCTCCATCCTCTCGCGGGTGTGCACGCGGGTGGAACGCGTCAGCATGCCGGTGCCAGCGCGCCGCTGCATCCGCTGGGATACAGCGGGCCGGACCGGGTGGCTCCAGCGGGAGCCAGTCATGAGCAGGTGGGAGGGGCTGTCCACGAGAGGACGTTCCAGGTGGCGTGCTTATTGCCTTGGCGTGGCGGCCTCACCCGTTGGTTGGAGCCTCCTGGATGCGCATGGAATCACCGGCCCTGCGCCGGTTCACGTTGTTGGGATGTCTGGCATGGGTGGCGTGCAGCCCGCAGCCCTCGCGGGAAGGGGAGGGAGCGCGGCCGAGTCAATGGCGGGCGGCCATCACCTCGGAGCAGGAGGTCGTGGCCAGCCTCCCCGAGGGAGCGCCGTTGCCCGAGCTGTCCCCTCCGGCGGGGGCTGGAGGGCCGGCCGTTCCGCCCTGGGAGCCCGCGCCGTTCCGGGGAGCCGAGTCGCCGGCCCCGGGCCTCTCTCCCATGGCCGCTCCCGCGGCCGCGGCCTCTCCCGGCGCCGTCGAGCTGTCGGCCAACGTCCTGCGCGGGACGGCTCGCATCACCAATACGAATCCTGAAATCCTGGCGCTGCTGCGGAGCGACCCCTGGCGCAACAACTTCGGCGCCAGCGCCCAGAGCTACGCCCCGGGCGGCTACTCGTCCACGGCGTACACCTTCGAGGACACGAGCCCGCTGGGCTTCTCCTTCGAGATGCTGGTGGAGGCCGGCGCGGGAGGCGAGGCGGGAGTCTCCTACTCCGTCTATGCCTCCCGGGGGACGATTGGCTTTCCCACCCAGTACGCGACGGTGAAGCCGCGCTCCCTCCAGCCGGAGCCCACGGAGGTGTCCCTGGAGGCCTGCACCGGCGTGGTCCAGTTCCAGTTCGGCACGGACGAGACGTGCGAGGAGCGCTCGCCCATCCTCCAGGGGAGCTCCCTGCCCATGTCCGTGTTCGAGTCCGGGCCCCAGCAGTACACGGGGTACGTCCCGGCTGGCTCCAACTGGAAGGGCCCTCTCTACTACTACGTCCAGGGGACGGATTCGCGCGGCGGCCCCATCACCCTGGTGGTCCGCAGGGAGGTGGAGTGGAGCGTGGGCTGTGACCAGGTGGCGCGCGTCTGCGTTCCCGTGGAGCCCGCGGTGGCGGCGAAGGATGGGGACTTCACGGGGCCCTGGCAGATCTCCGGCGAGCCGACCCGCGGGTCCGAGGTCAACGCCAGCCACGCCACGTGGCCGCTCCACCGGCGGGCCGTCATCCCCCAGGACATGCCCGAGGCGGACCCGGGGGAGTGGTGGAAGCTGCTGCGGGCCAGTGAGGGCCTCTGGAACTTCTCCAGCTCGGCCTGGCTGCGCGGGGGGCGCGAGCTCACGTGGTTGCAGCTGCCCGGCATCAGCTCCCACCCCGTCGTCACGGATGCGGTCACGCCGTTGACGAAGGAGGTGGACGGGGAGCTTCGTCACGCGTACCTGATGCGGCCCTCCCACTTCTACGGCTCGGTGCGCCTGGCCAACCCCACCGCGGCGGAGCGGCCGGGGCGCTTCAACACCCTGCGGACGCTTCACTTCAACGCGGACTTCGACGCCAATGGAGATGGCTGGCCGGACAGCACCGGGTGGCATACCACCTACGTGACCGCCGCGAGCAGCGGGGGAGGGCGCTCGAGTACCAGCTTCCCGGGCGGTTTCGACCTCTCCACCGGCGAGCTGGGCTCCACCTATGAGCAGGTGCTGGTGAGCCCCTTCGACGAGCCGCGGTGGTGGGCCCAGGAGGGGCTGCTGCTGGCCTTCTGGTCCGAGCGCGACCTGAACTTCCACACGCGGCCGGGCCTGTATGATCCAGAGCGCTACCGCTATGGCCTGCAGGGCAACTCCCCTCGCCAGGGCAACGCCAGGCTCATGGCCCCCGAGCAGCGCCACCGGGTGGACCACGAGTATTGCTACAACGAGGTGTCGCTGTATTACGCGGCCAGCCTCGGGCGCCTCTTCAACCCCCGGGTGGACCTCTCGGGCGGCTTCGAGGGCGTGGACTGGAGGGGGCACTCCGTGTCCTACAGCTCGGGAGGCTGGTTCTACGGCACCCCGGCCATCCTGGGCGGGGACTGGGTGACGGACGGGCGCGCCATGGCGCAGCCGGGGGGGACCGTCTCCCTCACCCTGCCGCAGGGCAGCTTCTCCCTCACGCCCAGCGCCACCCTGGTCGCGGACAGCGGAGCCATCAGCGTCGCCAACTTCCAGCCCGTCCAGCTCACGCTGGGGTGTGGCCAGGACGTCAGAATCGTCCCGCCCCTGGCGGTGACCCTCAGCGCGCCTCCGGGCTGCGCCAGCGCGTCCACGCTCCCCGTCTCCGGCGTGGTGGGGAGCGGCCCGGCCGTGGTGGACCGCGTCTGGTACCAGCTCAACGGAGGACCCGAGGTCACCCTCTGCACGGACTGTGGAAGGGAGCCGTCCTTCTCCTTCACCGTCCCGCTCGAGGCCTGCGGCAACGACATCCAGGTCTTCGCCTTCACCGAGGGGATGGAGAAGCCCGCGGGCAGCTCGATTCAAATCGTCTGGGATGACCCGGCGGATGGGCCGAGCTGCGGCGGCTCCACCTGCGTCAACCGTCCGCCCCAGGCCCGCTGTACCGACATCACCGTGCGCACCGGGGAGTCCTGCGAGGGGTGCGGCTCGGTGGATGATGGCTCGTATGATCCGGACGAGGGAGACACGCTGTCGTGTGTGCAGACGCCGGACTGCCCCTACACCGTGGGCACCCAGCGCGTGCGGCTGACGTGCACCGACTCGCGGGGCCTGTCCTCCTGGTGCGAGGCCTCCGTCACCGTGAAGGACGAGGTGGCCCCGGTCATCACCTGCCCCGGGGAGGTGCCCGAGCAGGTGTGCAGGGAGGGCGGGGCGCCGGTGAGCTACGAGACGTCCGCCCAGGACAACTGCGGCGCCGTCACGACGACGTGCTACCCGGGCTCCGGAGCCACCTTCCCGCCCGGCACCACGCAGGCGCAGTGCACGGCCATCGACGCCTCCGGCAACCAGGCCCGCTGCTTCTTCCCCGTCACCGTGGTGGATGACGAGCCGCCCACCCTCGAGTGCCCGGCCTCCATCACCGCGGAGTGCAACGGGCGCGGGCTCGCCACGCTCCCCGAGCCGCCCCTGGTGGCCCAGGACTCCTGCCAGCCTCCCCTCATCGACGGGCCCCGCTCCTTCCCGGTGGGCAGCACCACCGGGGTGACGTACACGGCGGCGGACACCGCGGGCCACCAGGTGTCCTGCACCACCACCGTGACGGCGGTGGACACGCAGGCGCCCACCCTCACCCTCCAGGGCTCCTCCGTGCACGCGCTGGCCTGCGGGCAGCCCTTCGTCGAGCCCGGCTACGTGGCCAGGGATGCCTGCCATGGCAGCCTCACCTCGCAGGTGGCCGTCTCCGGTAGCGTGGACTCCTGGACGCCGGGCACCTACTCCCTGTCCTACGAGGTGGAGGATCCCCTCGGCCACCGCGCCAGCGCCACCCGGCAGGTGCGGGTGAGCCCACGCGCGGTGGACGGCCTCCAGGCCACCTGGACGGACGCGGGCCACCTCCTCCCGCACCGCCTGCTGCATACCGCCACCCGGCTGGCGGATGGGCGGGTGCTCGTCACCGGCGGCTTCGCCGCCTCGGCGGAGGTGTATGACCCGGCCACGAATGGGTGGAGCCAGACGGGACGCCCGGGCACCACCCGCCGCTCCCACACCGCGACGCTCCTGGCGGACGGCCGGGTGCTGGTGACGGGGGGCGCGAGCGGCGCACCGGACACCTCGGCCGAGGTGTATGACCCGGCCACGGGGGCCTGGAGCGCCACCGGCTCCATGCGGGTGGCCCGGCGCGAGCACACCGCGACGCCGCTGGCGGACGGCCGGGTGCTGGTGGTGGGCGGAGGGAGCGCGCTGGCCGAGCTCTATGACCCGGCCCTGGGCACCTTCCAGGCCACCGGCAGCTTGTCCGTGGCACGCGTCCAGCACACCGCCACCCTGTTGCCCGGCGGGCGCGTCCTGGTGACGGGAGGACTCTCCCCCAATGGCGGGCCGCTGGCCTCGGCCGAGGTGTATGACGTGGCCACGGGCACCTGGAGCGCCGTGGGGACGATGACGGCGGCCCGCCGCCAGCACACCGCCCTGCTGCTGATGGACGGGCGCGTGCTGCTGGCCGGTGGCGCTCGAGATGCGGCGGCCAGCTCGGCCGAGCTGTACGACGTGGCCGCGGGCACCTTCTCCGCCACGGGGGCCATGGCCTCGCCCCGCCGCATGCATGGGGCCGCCTTGTTGCCCTCGGGTTCCGCCCTCGTCCTGGGCGGCTATGACGACCTGACGGGCATCAACTCCACGGCCGAGCTGTACGAGCCGTGCGGCGGCACCTGGGGGTCCACGACGTCCATGCGCGTGAGCCGCTACCAGCCGGCCGTCGTGCAACTCGCGGATGGCCAGGTGCTCGTGCTGGGCGGCTTCAGCACGGCAGACCAGACCTCCGTGGAGCGCTACCACCTGCCGGTGCAGTAGCGCTCCTGGCCCCTCCTCCCAGACCCGCGCGGTGCGGTCTGGGAGGAGCCCGGCCGGGGCCACTCAGAACTGGTGGGCCTCGGTGGAGTCGTTGAGCGCCAGCGTGCTGGAGCAGCCGCCGGAGATGACCTCGGCGACCTTGTCGAAGTAGCCGGTGCCCACTTCGCGCTGGTGGCGGGTGGCGGTGTAGCCGTCCTTCTCGGAGGCGAACTCCTTCTGCTGCATCTCCGAGTAGGCGGCCATGCCGCGGTCGCGGTAGTTCCGGGCCAGCTCGTACATCGAGTAGTTGAGGGCGTGGAAGCCGGCGAGGGTGACGAACTGGAACCTGTAGCCCATGGCGCCGAGCTCGCGCTGGAACCTGGCGATGGTCTTGTCGTCCAGGTTCTTCTTCCAGTTGAAGGAGGGCGAGCAGTTGTAGGCCAGGAGCTTGTTGGGGAACTTCTTGCGGATGCCCTCGGCGAACTTCTTGGCCTGGTCGAGGTCCGGGGTGCTGGTCTCGCACCAGATGAGGTCCGCGTAGGGCGCGTAGGCCAGTCCGCGGGCGATGGCGCACTCCAGGCCGCCCTTGAGGCGGTAGAAGCCCTCGGCCGAGCGGCCCGCCTTGCGGTCGATGAAGGCGTGGTCGTACTCGTCCGAGTCGCTCATCAGCAGCTTGGCGCTGTCGGCGTCGGTGCGGGCCACGAGGAGGGTGGGCACGCCCATCACATCCGCGGCCAGGCGCGCGGCCGTCAGGGTGCGGATGAAGTTGTTGGTGGGCACGAGCACCTTGCCGCCCATGTGGCCGCACTTCTTCTCGCTGGCGAGCTGGTCCTCGAAGTGCACGCCCGCGGCGCCCGCTTCAATCATCGACTTCATCAGCTCATAGGCGTTGAGCGGTCCGCCGAAGCCGGCCTCCGCGTCGGCCATGATGGGGGCGAACCAGTAGCGGTCGCGCTTGCCCTCGGCGCAGTCGATCTGATCCGCGCGGCGCAGGGAGGCGTTGATGCGGCGCACCACGTTGGGGACGCTGTCCACCGGGTAGAGGCTCTGGTCCGGGTACATCTGCCCGGCGGTGTTGGCGTCGGCGGCGACCTGCCAGCCGGACAGGTAGATGGCCTCGAGGCCGGCGCGCACCATCTGCACGGCCTGGTTGCCGGTGAGGGCGCCGAGCGCGTGCACATAGTCCTTGGTGTGGAGCAGCTCCCACAGCCGCTTGGAGCCCATCTCCGCCAGCGTGTAGCTGATGCGGATGGAGCCGCGCAGCTTCTCGACGTCCGCCGGCGAATAGTTACGGGTGATGCCCTCGAAACGCTGGGTGTGCAGCTTGGCGTGGGGCGAGGCGTCATTCGTGGTCGTCATGGCGTCGTACATGGTCAAGCTCCTCGGTCGATAGGTATGAACCAGGATTGGGAAGTGGAAGGACCGCGGGTCGCAGGGGCACGCTCGCTCAGCCGTGAGTCATCAGGGCCTCGTAGGCGGGCAGGGTGAGGAAGTCCTCGAAGCGGGGCGCGGTGGAGAGCTTCTCGAAGAGCTCACGCGCCTCCTTCATCCGCTCGGCGCCGTAGCGCTCGGTGGCGCCCTCGCCTTCGATGCGCTTCATCTCCTCGGCGAGCACCTGGCGGAAGCGCTCCAGGGTGACGGGCTTGCCGTCGGCCAGGGGGACGCGGTGGTGGATCCACTGCCACACCTGGGCGCGGGAGATCTCCGCGGTGGCCGCGTCCTCCATGAGGTTGTAGAGCGGCACGCAGCCCAGGCCTCCGAGCCACGCGGCCAGGTACTGCACGCCCACGCGGATGTTGTGGCGCAGGCCCTCCTCGGTGCGCGAGCCCTCGGGCATGGCGATGAGGTCCGCCTCGGAGATGCGCACGTCCGGGCGCTTCTTGGAGAGCTGGTGGGGCCCGGGCATGTGCTGGTCGAAGATGGCGCGGGCCACCGGGACGAGGCCGGGGTGGGCCACCCAGGTGCCGTCGTGGCCGTCGCGCACCTCGCGCTCCTTGTCGGCGCGCACCTTGGCCATCACCGCGTCGTTGGCGGCCGGGTCTCCCTTGATGGGGATGAAGGCCGCCATGCCGCCCATGGCGTGCACGTTGCGGCGGTGGCACACCTGGATGAGGCGCAGCGAGTAGTTGTGCAGGAAGGCCTTGTCCATGGTCACCTGCCCACGGTCGGGCAGGACGAACTTCGGGTCGGCCTGGAGCTTCTTGATGAAGCTGAAGATGTAGTCCCAGCGGCCGCAGTTGAGCCCCGCCGAGTGCTCGCGCAGCTCGTAGAGGATTTCGTCCATCTCGAAGGCGGCGGGCAGCGTCTCGATGAGGACGGTGGCCTTGATGGAGCCGCGGGCGATGCCCAGCTCGCTCTGGGCCAGGTGGAACACGTCGTTCCACAGCCGGGCCTCCAGGTGGCTCTCCATCTTGGGCAGGTAGAAGTAGGGGCCGCTGCCCTTCTCCAGCAGGGCGCGCGCGTTGTGGAAGAAGTAGAGGCCGAAGTCGAAGAGCGAGGCGGACACGGGCTTGCCGTCCACCACCAGGTGGCGCTCCAGCAGGTGCCAGCCGCGTGGGCGGGCCAGGAGCACGGCCGTCTTCTCGTGGAGGGCGTAATGCTTGCCGTTGTCGGCGGTGTAGCTGATGGTGCCGCGCACCGCGTCGCGCAGGTTGAGCTGCCCGCGCACCACGTTGTCCCAGGTGGGGCTGTTGGCGTCCTCGAAGTCCGCCATGAAGACGTTGGCCCCCGAGTTGAGCGCGTTGATGATCATCTTCCGGTCCACCGGGCCGGTGATCTCCACGCGCCTGTCCAGCAGGTCCTGGGGCAGGGGAGCGACAGTCCACTCCGACTCCCGGATGTCCTTCGTCTCGGGGAGGAAGCGGGGCCGCTCGCCGCTGTCGTAGGCGGCCTGCACCGCCTTGCGCCGCTCCAGGAGGGCCTCGCGCCGGGTCCCGAAGGTGCGCGCCAGCTTCGCCACGAACTCCAGGGCCTCGCGCGTGAGGATGGGGGCGTAATCCGGATGCCAGGCCCCCTGGAGGGCGATGCCCTGTCCCACGGTCCCTTGCCCTTCGGGACGTTGCGCATTGGGGGAAGAGGGAACGGCCGCGTCCATGCGAAGCTCCTTGACGGGATGCGTTGTAAAACCGGTGGACGGCCACCAATCTGTGTCCGCTTCGAGGAAGTGTGAAGTCCCCGTGGCTGAAAGTCGACATATTTGTAAGGGTGTCAACACACTCGGGATTAAATTTGTAAATTGACCGGCCTGAAAACGGCGGAGCGGCGCCGTGCAATGGGGGGCGGGGTGGTGCGTAGGGAGGGGGGGGAGGCCGGAGAGGGCACAAGGGCCTCCAAGAGGAGCGGAGCCATCATGGAAGAGACGAAGCAGTGCGTGGCGTGCAGGATGGACATCCGGGGGGATGCCACGAAGTGCCCGCACTGCCGGGAGCGGCAGACGTCGGGCGAGCCGATGCACCGAGGGGGGCACGGGCGGGTGGTGGCGGGGGTGTGCCTGTCGCTGGCGAGGCTGCTGGGCCTGGACGTGGCGCTGGTGCGGGTGGCCTTCGTGCTGGCGCTGGTGATGACGGGCGGGGCGGCGCTGGGGTTCTACGTGCTGCTGTGGGCGCTCACGCCGCCGTCGGTGATGGGGCAGGCGCCGGTGCGGCGGGTGATGGGGTGGGTGGGGAAGACGGGGGGCACGCCCGTGGAGGAGCCGCGGATGGAGCGCCGGGTCTGAAGGCCCACCGCTGGTAATTTTGTAAAAGCGGACTCCCCCTCTCCCCCTGGGGGAGGGCGGGGGTAAGGGCCGGCGACAGGATGTCAGAGGTCAGGTGCATCCTGGCCGCATGAATCCGGAGACCGGTGGGGAGTGGGGGGAACGGCTTGCGGCCATCGAGGTGGGACTGCATCCTGTGGGTATGAGCGACGAGCGGTCGCGCCGGGATGAGTTGTACGCGGAGCTGGAGAAGCTCCCACCCAACGTCGTAGGTGAGATTGTCGGGGGCGAGCTGTACGCGAGCCCGAGGCCCGCCTCGCCGCATGCCCGGGCGGCTTCGCGGCTTGGCGGGGAGCTGATGGGGCCGTTCGACCGGGGGCGGGGTGGGCCCGGGGGCTGGGTCATCCTGGACGAGCCGGAACTGCACCTGGGTGAGGACGTGCTGGTGCCCGACCTGGCGGGCTGGCGCCGGGAGCGGATGCCGGAGATGCCGCACACGGTGGGCTTCACACTGGCGCCGGACTGGGCTTGCGAGGTGCTCTCTCCTTCCACGGCCAGGCTCGATCGAGCTCGAAAGATGGTCGTGTACGCACGCGAGGGTGTGAGGCACTTCTGGCTCGTGGATCCCCTGCTTCAGACGCTGGAGGTCTACCGTCTGGAGAATGGCCGTTGGTCACTGCTGGGCACGCACGCCGGAGGGGTGACGGTGCACGCGGAACCGTTCGAGGCGCTGGCCCTGGAGTTGGGCGCGCTCTGGGGGCGTTGATCAGGGCAGCTTGGGGCGGATGGGGCGGGGCACGTCCGGGTTGACGTCGAGCAGGCGCACGCCGTCCCCCTCGCGCACCGTGCCTCCGCGCAACACCCTGGCCAGCTGGCCCCGCTGCCCCCAGGAGTCCTTGAGCAGGCCCGGGCGGATGCGCTCGAGCTTCGAGCAGGGCACGCAGGGCTCGGTCAGTTCCACCACCACCTCGGCGCCGAGCGCCAGACGCTGCCCGGGTGGCAGGGACTCCAGCGGCAGTCCGGAGATGACCACGTTCTCCTTCAGCTCGCCCGGCCCGAGCCGCAACGCGGCATGGGAGGCCTCGTCGAGCAGCAGGAGTTGCCGCTTCCCGTTGGGCTTCTTCTTCCCATGGCGGTCTCCCATGAAGCCCCGGCCCTCCACGGCCTGGGCCTCGGGGACGCGCTTCATGGGGGTGCCCCGCTCCTGGGCGAGCAGCAGGGCGCGGATGGTGCCAGCGGGAGTCTCCACGCCCTGAATCCTGTCCAGCGCTTCGCTCCACCGCAAGCCGGGGCCTCCCGGGGGGCACCGGCTCCTCCGCCGTCAGGAACCGCAGGCGTACCGGTAGGAGCTGCGGATGGGCGACTCCATCCCGGAGCTGTCACGCACCTTGAAGTCGACGATGAGCTGATCATCCTCGAAGACGATCATCGCGGAGACGGACTCGTCGGAGGACGGCAGGCCCATGCTCTTGAGCCCGGACGTGGGCTGGGGGCAGTAGTAGCTCCTGCTGAAGGTGCCCTGGACCCAGCCCTGGGGCACGATCGTGTTGCTTCCGGCGTACTGCATGCGCGCCTGCCAGAACGGGGTCTTGGTGCCGCTGCCACCGCTCCCGCTCCCGGTGCACGTGACGTAGGCGCCGGAGCGCGAGCAGGTGAGCGAGGCGGTGGGACAGGCCTGGGTGAAGGTGCCGCTGGTCGACGAGACGCCGGTCGTCGTGCACCAGGCGAAGTTGTTGGTGGTGCTGTCGTAGACGGCGGGGTAGGCCTTCACCATGAAGGTGTGCGAGCCGCAGCTCACCGGGCCGTCGTTGAAGTTCCACGAGCCCGAGCGGTTGCTGTCACCCAGGATGCCCTGGGGCCCGCCCCGTTTGACGCCGTCGATGAAGTACTCCAGCACCACCGAGTTGGAGGGATAGTTCACCGACCAGGCGCCGCCGCCGGAGAACACGCCGCCGTACGAGCTGTAACCCTGGGTGTTGATGGAGGCGCTCGCTCCGGCGCAATCCAGGGCCGCTTCCTGCGTGCTCATGGCCTCCCCGGCCTCGAGTCCGCCTCCGCAGGCGGTCAGCAGGAGTCCGGACAGTAGCGCCCCCAGGGGTGAACGAATGGACTCACGTGGCATCGCGGCTTCCTCCAGGAGGTTGAGATGGAACCCCTCCATGATTTACCAGTAAACGTTACAAATCAAGTGAAACATGACAGGTGGGGTGTAACCGCGGGAGTGTCCACTTCCAGAACGCGGCCCGGGGGCGTGTCGCACCGGGAAACGGATGCGGAGCGGAGGCGGGAGCGGTGGGAGGGGGCTCGTGTTATCGCACCGGCTTCCTCCGAGGAGGCAGCCACGTGAGCAACCAGAACGTCCGCATCGAGAAGGACACGTTCGGTCCCATCGAGGTCCCAGCCGATCGCCTGTGGGGCGCGCAGACGCAGCGCAGCCGGCAGAACTTCGCCATCTCCACCGAGCGCATGCCGCTCGCGCTCATCCGCGCCCTGGTGCTGGTGAAGAAGGCGGCGGCCATCGTCAACATGGAGAATGGCACCCTGCCCAGGGACAAGGGCGAGGCCATCGTGAAGGCCGCCAACGAGGTGCTCGACGGCCACCATGACGAGGAGTTCCCGCTGCTGGTGTGGCAGACGGGCAGCGGCACCCAGACGAACATGAACGTCAACGAGGTGCTGGCCAACCGCGCCTCGGAGCTGCTCGGGGGCGAGCGCGGCGAGACGCGCGAGGTGCACCCCAATGACGACGTCAACAAGGGGCAGAGCTCCAACGACGTCTTCCCCACCGCCATGAGCGTGGCCGCGGCGGAGGCCGTGGTGCGCAACGTCCTGCCCGAGCTGCTGGCGCTGCGCGACGTGCTCTCCGAGCGGTCGGAGAAGTTCCGGGACATCGTGAAGATTGGCCGCACACACCTGCAGGACGCCACGCCGTTGACGTTGGGCCAGGAGTTCAGCGGCTACGTGGCGCAGCTCGAGCACGCGCGCAAGCACATCGAGCTGTCCCTGCCGCACCTGTCCGAGCTGGCGCTCGGGGGCACGGCGGTGGGCACGGGCCTCAACGCGCCCAGGGGCTTCGCCGAGCGCGTGGCCCAGGAGCTCGCGCGCCTCACGGGCCACTCCTTCGTCACCGCGCCCAACAAGTTCGAGGCGCTCGCGGCCAATGACGCGCTGGTGCACGCCCATGGCGCGCTCAAGGGCCTGGCCGCCGCGCTCTTCAAGATCGCCAACGACGTGCGCTGGCTGGCATCGGGGCCCCGCTCGGGCATCGGGGAGATCACCATCCCCGAGAACGAGCCGGGTAGCTCCATCATGCCGGGCAAGGTGAACCCCACGCAGTCGGAAGCGCTCACCATGCTGTGCGCGCAGGTGATGGGCAACGACGTGGCCATCTCCCTGGGAGGCGCGTCCGGCAACTTCGAGCTGAACGTCTTCAAGCCGCTGCTCGCCCACAACTTCCTGCAGAGCTGCCGGCTGCTGGCGGACGGCATGCGCAGCTTCCGGCTGCATTGCGCGGTGGGCATCGAGCCGAACCTGCCCCGCCTGAAAGAGAACCTGGAGCGCTCGTTGATGCTCGTCACCGCGCTCAACCCGCACATCGGCTACGACAACGCGGCGAAGATCGCCAAGAAGGCGCACAAGGAGGGCAAGACGCTCAAGGAGGTGGCGGTGGAACTGGGCCTGCTCACCCCCGAGCAGTTCGACCAGTGGGTGCGCCCGGAGAAGATGACCGGCAATCTCTAAGCCATCCGAAGAAAGTCCGCGCAGGGGCTCGAGAGCAGGAGGTGAGGCGGGCTGAACTCGAGGGAGTGCCTTGCGTAGACGGTGCGGACGGGCCCACCCCTGGCTCAGGTGGAGTGCAGTGGATGCTCCCTCTCCCTCTGGGAGAGGGTTGGGGTGAGGGTCTTCCGGAAGCGGGACCGTTCTGGAAATGGCGAGCCAGGGGACGCGGGGGTATGCCTCCAGGTGATGGATGAGAAGCCTCCTCCGCCGCCTCCACCCGTCCCTCCGGGACCGCGGGCCAGCCCCGAGTTGGTGATGCGCACCTGCCCCAACTGTGGCGCCCGGCTCGAGGAGCGCAAGTGCAAGCTCCTCTGCACGCGCTGTGGCTACTACATGAGCTGCGCGGACTATTACTGACGTGCGTTCACCGGCCCCACAGCACATCGAGGATGACGGCGTAGTGCACGGAGGCCGCGGCGATGACCATGAGGTGGAAGATCTCGTGGTAGCCAAAGACGGTGGGGCGGGGGTCCGGCCACCTGCGCGCGTAGACTCCGGCGCCCAGGGCATAGATGACGGCTCCGAAGACGAGCCACCCGGCGCGTGTCAGGCCAATCACGTCCGGCAGCCGCAGCATGACCGGGAATGACACCGTGCCCAGCACGACATAGAGCAGGGAGCGGAGTCCTCGTGGCCCGGAACGGCCCAGCAGCGCGAGCCCGGCGCCCGTGAGCGCCGCGATCCACATCACCCAGAGCATCGTTGGACCCCAGCCTCCCGTCGCGTCCAGCATGGCCACGGGTGTGAAGGTCCCCGCGATGAGGCCATAGATGGCCGCGTGGTCGAACCGCTGGATGCGCCGGGCGGTGGCGGAGCACCAATTGGGACAGTGGTACGTCGCGCTGATTCCGAACATCAACACGAGGCTGACGCCGAACACCAGGCCCGCCAGGTACTGCACGCCCTTCGCCGGAGCGAGGGCCAGGAAGACGCACCCGGCGAGTGCCGCCACGAACGCGAACGCGTGCGACACACCGCGCAGCCTGGGCTTCACTTCTTCTTCCACCAGAAGGGACCCGACACGCTCTTGGGAAGCCATGACCTGTTCGTACGCACGGCAGGTCATCGTTGTGTCAGCGAGGGGCACGCCCCGGTTCGAGCGTGCGCTTCTGGCGCCCGGAAATGCAGTCCCGTCCACACTGATGTCCCCTCTCCCCCTGGGAGAGGGTTAGGGTGAGGGTCTTCGCTCCGTACGACGTCGCTGCGGCGGGAGACACGCAGGGGACG
>NZ_JPMI01000115.1 GCF_000733295.1 Archangium violaceum Cb vi76
CCAGGTCCGCCTCTTCGGTGGCCGCGTGGGCCGTCAGGGGATGACGATGGGCACGTGCATGCTCTTGCCATCGTAGGCCGTGGCGCCGCAGCGCGCGCGGCTCCAGTCGCCGTTCATCGCCGTGCAGATGCGGAAATTGCTGATGTTGGAGATGGCCACGTTGATGCCCGGGGTGTCGCACCGGCCGCTGTAGGTCCAGGCGAGGGCCCGGTTGACGGAGGTGACGCCGATGCAGGGCCCAATCCACGCGCCCGTGTCGCGCCGCTGCACGTCGATGGAGTACTGGGCGCCCGTCTCCTCCTCGCTCCACGTCAGGTCCACGAAGGGCGTGGTGCCACCGGGCAACTCCAGGAAGACGTCATCCGAGACGCCGTCATAGGCCTTCTCCACGAAGGGCCCCCACACGCCGTTGTTCGAATAGAAGATGCGGAAGGCGGCGATGTCACCCTTGTTCACCATGCGGCTGTTCGCGCTGGGGCACACGCCGTTGAAGACGGTCTTGTTGGCGGTGCCGATGATGCCGACCGCGCTGCACGGGCCCACCGTGGTCCCATCGCGCAGCACCACGTCCAGCGAGTAGCTGTACCCCGCGAGCCTCGTCCAGCGGATGTTGACCTGGTTGAGCGAGTGCAGCGAGCCATCGGGCTTGAAGGCCATGCGCTGCTTGTAGGTGCTGCGCGAGGTGAAGGTGCCCGCGGGCTGGAAGACGCCCTGGTGGAAGATGTTGAAGTACTCGCCGCGGCGGTCCACCACCACGTTGTGACCATGGCTCTGGATGAGCGCTCCAGCGGCGTTGCGCATCGCCTGGGAGAGCGGCCGCACCGCGCGCGTCCGGGTGAGCGCGGGCAGCGAGTCCCCCATGATGTAGTTCATGGCGTACTGGCTGTTGTACCAGCCGGTGCTGAAGAACAGGTAGTAGAGGCCGTTGCGCTTGAGGAGCTCGGGCGCCTCGTTGATGCCCTCCTCGTGCGCGGGAGTCGAGTAGAGCGCCGGGCCCGTGTGGTTGTAGACCGTGGCGGGGGCCGCGAGGTTGAACGAGGAGATGTTGTTGCCGTTCTGGAACCACACATAGAAGAGCCAGCTGCCCGACGTGTCATTGAACGTGGCCGCGTCGATGCGGATGTTCCGGTTGCAGCCCTGCGGCGTGCAGGCCGAGCCGATGGTGGTGCGCGGAAGGGTGGTGTTCGGGTTGATGGGCCGGGGCGCGCCGAAGTCGAGGTTCAGGTCGGATGCCGAGGCCACGAAGGTCGTCACGTCCTGGCCGGACGCCGGGCAGGCCATGCCGTTGGGCACCCGCTGGGCCGAGAAATAGAGGTTGTAGACACCGTTGGCCTTGCCGAGGTCCGGCGCCCAGATCATGCAGTAGTCGTAGGCCGGGTCCGCCACCGAGGGGTCGTAGCCGCGCTTGAAGCGGAAGCTCGACAGATCATTGGTCTCGTAGATGGGCACGGTCCGCGCGTCGCCGGTACCCGTGAGGAAGAACAGGTCATCGTTCTCCTTGTGGACGTCCGGGTCCGCGAGCCCCGGGACGAGCAGCGTGCGCGCGTAGAAGTTGGAACCGCGCGTGGCGCACGAGGAACCCGTGAAGCCCTCGTCGCAAACGCAGACCGCGCTCCCGGCGTTGTCCCTACAGACGCCATGTCCGCTGCAGGTGACGCCATCACAGACGAGCGCCTGGGTGATGATCGATGATGCGCCGTCGGCCTCGGGCGAGAGGCCGGCGTCCTCCACTCCCCCGCAGCCAGCGGTCAGCGCGAGGGCGATGAATGGAACGAGTCTGGGGGGGATGCGGGGAAGCATGGCTCTCCTGGGGGAAATCAGCCGGGGGTGTACTCCGACTCGTACACCTCTCCTCTCCATGATTTCCAGTTTTTCTTGGAAAGCCAGCTTGCCTCTGCGTTATCGCGCGGAGGGTGCCGCCGCGGACACGCAGAGGAAGCCCGCGAGCCACCATGAGAAAGCTTCTTACCACCCACCATGCCCAGGATGCGCCCAGGCCTCGACGCTTCTCACCGGGACATGGGGGCTTTCCGCTATCACCTCATGTGGCGGTGAGCCGCTCGAGGATCCTCACCGTGTCCACCGCGGCGGTGGAGGGGGAGAGGGCCGTGTCGGCGATACCGGACACCACGCGGGTGATGTCGTGGTCCACCTCGCCCTCGCGGGACCAGGTGCTCACCTTGGGAGCGGTGATGTAGACGGAGTAGGCGTGGTGCCCCGAGCCGGGCCGCTCCCCGATGATGTGCAGGATGGCCCGGTGCGAGTCCTCGCCCGGGAGCGAGGCGTACAGCACCTCGCCGATGTGGTAGCCGGCGCGCACGCGTCCGGACCGGACCACGATGGGCTGCGGCGCCACCTCGTAGCCCGCGGCCGCCAGCTCCGTGCGCACCCGCTCCAGGTACGGCGCGAGGTGTCCCTCGTCCGTGAGCGCGTAGGCGTTGAGCCCGTCGGAGATGACGAGCTGCACGTCGTACTGGCCCGCATGCGTGTCCCGCAGGCGCCGCAGGGACTCCACGGCTTCGTCGGTGAGCTGCTCGCCCGTGGGCGGGTGGAGGATGTAGTCCTCGCGATCCTTGGAGCCGGTGACCACGGAGACGGCGCCGGACAGCGTGCTCGTGAAGGTGGCGGGCAGCTCGGCGTGGATGCTCTTCTTCGCGTCCTCGTAGAGGTAGCGGATCTCCCGGTCCAGGTCGGGGTTCAGGTCCCACCGGTGGGTGCCGTGGCCCTCGGCGAGCCATACGCCGCGCTGGCGCACCTGGGCCATCTGCCTCCGGGCCTCGGTGAGCAGCTCCTCGTCCGGGCGCGTGTCGCCCTTGCGCCGCTGGTATCGCAGGTACACCCAGGTGGGGTCACCGAAGTGCGCGGTGGGCGCGCCGTGCGCGTCGAGGATGCCGAGCTCCTGGAAGAAGGCCCACATCCGGTCATCCACCTTGTAGCCGAAGCGCTCGCGGATGCGGACGTGGTCCTGGAACGCCGTGGTCAGGTAGCTGAGCATCGGATCATTCTTGGTGGGCAGCGCCATGAGGTAGGCGGGGTTGGCCGGCATGATCTGCTCCAGGCACCAGTCGAGGTCATCCAGGTTGACCTCCATGTGCAGCGTGGAGCAGACGTCCAGGCCGAGCGTGAGCCCGTGCAGCTTGCCCATGACGATGTCCTCGAGGCAGCAGCGCACGAGCTGCTCGCGGGTGCGGAACACCTCGGGGCCGATGAAGCCGGCCACGTCGTTGAGGTGCACCCAGGGAGCAGCGGGCCTTCCGGCGCCGAGCTGGGCCTGGGCCACGCGCTGCTGAAGCACGCGGGCGAAGCCGTACTTGCGCGACTCGTGCACCACCATGTCGAAGCCGTTGCCGTGGCCGTTGGTGCCGTCGGCGCCCTGGCCCGTCTCGAAGTAGAGGCCGTACTTGCCCGTGCGCGCGGCCGCGTGCCCGAGCATCTTGGGGAGCGTGACGTCGAACGTCTGGTTGGCGCCCTCGGTGCCGCCGAGGCTCTGGAACCAGAGCGCGGTGGAGCCGGGCTCGAGCTTCTCCACCTCGGCCTGGATGTCGATGTGGGCCAGCACGCAGTGGGGCATCACGTCCGCGATGCCGAACGCCTCCAGGACGTCCCGGAGCGTGTTCTCCACCGTCCGCACCGACTCCACCTCGCTGGAGACGGGGTTGGTGCCGAGCAGCACGTCGCCCACGGCGAAGGCCCATCCGTTGAAGACCTGCCAGCGGATGTCCTCGGGGTGGTCCGTGGGCGAGTTGGGCTGGATGCGCGCGCCCAGGTATCCCTTGGAGCCGATCCGGCTGCCGGGCAGCGGGTTGAAGACCTTGCTGCCCACGGCGATGAGCTCCTCATTGCTCATCAGCTTCACGATGCAGCCGATGATGTCGCTGCTCAGCCCGGACATGACGGACTTGATCTCCGCCTCGCTCCGGTCGAGGAGCAAGCGCTTGAGCTCGCCCAGGGTCCAGTCCTTCATGGCGTCCGCCGCCGAGGTGTCCACGCCCTGCTCGATGAGCGTGAAGAGCCCGTCCTCGAAGAGCGGATGGGCGCGCAGGTCGCCGATGCGTGTGTTGGACAGGAGGAGGCGCGCGTTGGCGCGGGAGGTGTCGTCCGCGGCGGCCAGGTGCGCGGCCTCGTCACCTTCCTTGTACTCGTTGGCCGCGCCGATGAGCTGTTTGTAGAGCGTCGGGTCGAAGCCACCCCGCGTCCGGTCCAGGTATTTGAAGAGGCTCTCTCCCTCCTTCACCGAGGGGACGTAGACGCCGGGCGGAGGTGGAGGGGGCTTGGGGTCCTCGCGGCAGGAGGCGAGGGCGAGCGCGGAGCCACCGAGCATCACCGACTTCATGAAGGTCCGGCGGCGCATCACCACGGGGTCCCAGCGAGGACTCGGAGGCGTGGGGTTGCGCTGCGCGCCACGGCGTGGCCGGACCCGGTGCATCGTCTTCATGGCTGTCCCCTTGGTTGGATGGGAATGATTGTAGGAGGAGTCCCGAGGCCCCGGGCAGAGCGGTCCGTCTGACTTTGCCCACTGGTGATCGTTGCGCGCGGCCCATCGAGGGCAGGGGGTTCGTTACCCTGTCCACACACCGGATGCTCTTCACGTGAGGCTTCAAGATAGTATGGCTCCAGGAGTACCGTCTGGAGCCCGTGTGAGCCTTCCTTTGAACTGGGAGTGGAGGGTGATTCGAGTGATGTGGAGCCGGACGATATTGAGGTGCTTGGCGCTCGCCGCCCTCTGGTTGTGGGGCTGTGGCCTGTCGCGGCCTGGTGGGTGGGAGCCGCATGGGAACCTGGTTTCGGTGTGTGGTGCCGAACTGGAGACCCGGGCCAGCCGGGCGGAGGTCGAGAGAGCGCTGGCTCAGGTGGTGGCAATCACCAACGGCGTGCGCCGGATGGGCGCCCGGCTGGAGTTGACGTATTGGGCGGAATCCGGAGCGCTGACGCTGTTGGGCTTTCGCATGGATGCAGTAGGTGCTGTTCAAGCAGGGCCGGTGGGAGATCGGCGGAAGCTGCGTCAGGACCTGGAATTGGCACTGAGTGGCTATGGCTCCAGCCCCAGCGGGCTGATGCGGATTGAACTGCAGCGGGAGCGAGCACGGTGGGCCAGAGGTGGTGGAGCAGTTGACCTGGTTGCTGTTGGGGTTCGAGGAGGGGCTGGGGCTTCGCACGGTGAGGTTTCGCGTGAGGGCGGAGCAGCGGCGCGGTCAGTCGCAAGTGGAGGGATGGGTGGAGGAGGGGCTGACGCAGCAGCCACTGCGGCCGCCCGACATGGGG
>NZ_JPMI01000116.1 GCF_000733295.1 Archangium violaceum Cb vi76
GGATCCCTTTAGTGAGGGTTAATTGCGGCCGCGAATTCTTGAAGACGAAAGGGCCTCGTGATACGCCTATTTTTATAGGTTAATGTCATGATAATAATGGTTTCTTAGACGTCAGGTGGCACTTTTCGGGGAAATGTGCGCGGAACCCCTATTTGTTTATTTTTCTAAATACATTCAAATATGTATCCGCTCATGAGACAATAACCCTGATAAATGCTTCAATAATATTGAAAAAGGAAGAGTATGAGTATTCAACATTTCCGTGTCGCCCTTATTCCCTTTTTTGCGGCATTTTGCCTTCCTGTTTTTGCTCACCCAGAAACGCTGGTGAAAGTAAAAGATGCTGAAGATCAGTTGGGTGCACGAGTGGGTTACATCGAACTGGATCTCAACAGCGGTAAGATCCTTGAGAGTTTTCGCCCCGAAGAACGTTTTCCAATGATGAGCACTTTTAAAGTTCTGCTATGTGGCGCGGTATTATCCCGTGTTGACGCCGGGCAAGAGCAACTCGGTCGCCGCATACACTATTCTCAGAATGACTTGGTTGAGTACTCACCAGTCACAGAAAAGCATCTTACGGATGGCATGACAGTAAGAGAATTATGCAGTGCTGCCATAACCATGAGTGATAACACTGCGGCCAACTTACTTCTGACAACGATCGGAGGACCGAAGGAGCTAACCGCTTTTTTGCACAACATGGGGGATCATGTAACTCGCCTTGATCGTTGGGAACCGGAGCTGAATGAAGCCATACCAAACGACGAGCGTGACACCACGATGCCTGCAGCAATGGCAACAACGTTGCGCAAACTATTAACTGGCGAACTACTTACTCTAGCTTCCCGGCAACAATTAATAGACTGGATGGAGGCGGATAAAGTTGCAGGACCACTTCTGCGCTCGGCCCTTCCGGCTGGCTGGTTTATTGCTGATAAATCTGGAGCCGGTGAGCGTGGGTCTCGCGGTATCATTGCAGCACTGGGGCCAGATGGTAAGCCCTCCCGTATCGTAGTTATCTACACGACGGGGAGTCAGGCAACTATGGATGAACGAAATAGACAGATCGCTGAGATAGGTGCCTCACTGATTAAGCATTGGTAACTGTCAGACCAAGTTTACTCATATATACTTTAGATTGATTTAAAACTTCATTTTTAATTTAAAAGGATCTAGGTGAAGATCCTTTTTGATAATCTCATGACCAAAATCCCTTAACGTGAGTTTTCGTTCCACTGAGCGTCAGACCCCGTAGAAAAGATCAAAGGATCTTCTTG
>NZ_JPMI01000117.1 GCF_000733295.1 Archangium violaceum Cb vi76
CCTCTCCGGGACACTCCGGAGGCACGTCTGTTATTGGAATTCGCCGATCGCCTGCCCCATGCCCCCGATTGGCGCCATGCCTTCTTCGACTCCTGGAAGGCCCTCGGTCAGCCGGATTTCCGCAAGAGCACCCTGCTCCCCGCCCCCATCGAGTGGAATCACCTCAATTCAAACCAGATCACCCGGCTCCCGCCTGGCGACGACTGGCGCTTCCCCATCGGGGTCCTGGCTCCAGACTCGGCGAAGGACCGGGAACCGTGGATGCGCGAGCACGTCCTCTCCTGCCAGTCGGTGCCCCTGCTCCTGGCACTGCGCGAACAGTTGCTCGCTCTCGAAGCTCGGGCGCCGCTCCGTCAGGCCTGTCTGGCCTCGGTGGAGGAGCGGCTCGACCAGCTCGCGGGTCCCTCGCCCCGTACCCTCCAGCTCGCCCTCATCCCCTTCCTGTCGGGCACCTCGCGCTCGGCACCCTTCGAACGGCGGGAATTGGAGACACTCGAGAAGCTCGTCGCGCTGCGCGAGTGGAAGCAGCCCTCCAGTGCGGCGGTCTTCCGGGAGATGCGAACGCATACGGACATGCTGCATGGCCCCGCCCACCATGCCTGGGTGATGACTTCCCTGGCCCAGAGCACGTCCCACGGCTCGTGG
>NZ_JPMI01000118.1 GCF_000733295.1 Archangium violaceum Cb vi76
AGTGCTGATCATTCGTACTGCAAGCGCATATACTCCGACCATGGCACATGACTTCCGCACACTCACACACAACGACTTCGAGAATCTAGTACGCGACCTACTGCAAGAAGAGTTGAGGGTGCCGCTGGAATCGTTCGCAGTTGGGCGAGACAAGGGTATTGACCTTCGCCACTCACGTGATCCGGACCAGCAGCTTATTATTCAGTGTAAGCATTATGCCGGCTCAAGCTTGAGCACTCTCATCAGTCATCTGAAAAAAGAAGCCATCAAGGCGCGGAAGCTCAAGCCAAAGCGATACATACTCGCGACGTCTGCCGACCTATCTCCGGATAGAAAGGATGAAATCGTGGCCATTTTTTCGCCACATATCCTTACGCCGCAAGATATCTATGGCATCGCCGAACTGAATAATCTACTCGGGAAATTCCCAGCAATTGAACGGAATCACCTGAAACTGTACCTAACGAATTGGACCGCTTTGGACAGAGTTCTAAACAACGAGATTTACAACCGTACCGAATGGGCGCTGGATGATGCCAAGCAGAAAGTGAAATTTTATGTTCCCAGCCCCAAATATGATTACGCCCGCAGGCATCTTGAGGAGCAGAGCGTTTGCGTCATTTCGGGCATACCCGGGATCGGGAAGACTACACTCGCGGAAATGTTGATGTTGGAGTACTCCCGCCTGGGGTGGCAGGCCTTCGCCATATCGTCCGAGATATCTGAGGCAGAGCGAGTATTCAATAAAGAGCTCCGGCAGCTCTTCTTTTATGACGATTTTTTGGGGCAAATTGGGGCCTCGGAAAAGCTAGATAAGAATGAAGATGAGCGCTTGGTGCGGTTCTTTAATCGAGTGGCCAGGGATAAAAACAAGCGGTTCGTACTGACGACTCGCGAATATATCTTGAATCAAGCACTGCTACAGCACGAGAAGCTCGGGCGACTTGATTTGGGAAAATATAAGTGCGCTATTGAGTTGACGGACTACACTCAGGAAGATCGCGCCAAGATCCTGTATAACCATTTGTATTTCTCGTCGGCTCCCTTGGACTGGAAGAGATATATTGCCCGAGGCAGGCGATACAGGACCATCATCGACCATCCAAATTACAATCCTCGCTTGATTGAATGGGTCATGTCGATGGCATCTGAACGAGCATCAACTGACATCGCTTTCCATGATTCCATTTTGCGAACGCTCGATAACCCTGAAGATCTCTGGCGGTATCCGTTTGAGCAACAGCTCTCCGCTGGAGGAAGGAGGTTGCTACTTTCGTTAGCCGCACTACCGATCGAGGTTAAATTGGAAGACCTAAAGAGAGTTCATGCGGCCCTAATGGGGGGCGACCAGGATGAACTCGCTCTTGAATTCAAGAGGATAATGCGAACTTTCGAGAAATCGTTCACGCGAACGGATTTCGTTTCGGGTCTCTATGTTGTAAGGTTACACAATCCTTCGATACGAGATTTCCTGCTCAATTACCTGGGAGAAAATCCAGAATACATTGAGAAGATTCTCGATGCTGGGCAATTCTTCTCTCAATTGAGAATGCTCTGGCGCTACAGCCAAGAGAGTGTTTCTGAGAGCGTTTCCGGTCGTCAGCGAAGTGTGCCCAGATATGCTCGCCTTGAGAAGGCTATTTTAAAACACAAGAGTACGTTTATTGAAGCCATGAGAAGGACTCTCCAGGGCCCGACTTGTCAGTTGGTAAATGTTCAGTATGCCGCCGATGGTGTCATCAGAAAGATCAAGCCTCCTTTTTCAGTCGAAGAGCGCTTGCTCTATATATTTTCTGTGGCGAATCGCATTGGTTTCGATATTCAAGCCGAGTGGGTGAAAGAGGGGTTGCGCAGCGTCTTCGAGAATTGGCGTCAGGGAGTAGGGGATAAAGGGTCTTGTGCGCGATTGCTAGAAGTAATTCAGTCGGAAGAACTTCTGAGTGAATCGGATTTTGACGCTTATGCTAGCGAGGCCAAGCGATTCTTGCTTTCTTCCTCGCCAACGGATCCTTTTGACTTCGATAGCATTTTGGACCTGCATGACAGATTTACGGATCTTCTAACAGAGACTGAACTCGAAGCCGTCCGCGCGCGTTTCAAATCGTGGATCGAGAGCGAAGGAAATGAAATTCTGATGTCTGATGGCCCAGAAAACCTACAGTCTGCATATGGATGGATGACGCAGACGGCAGCGGGGTTGGGAGTTGTGCTTGATGCGGAATTCATTCGTGAGCTTGAAGAAAGAGCGTTTGCAGATGATGCATCCGAACATGCTCGCGATCTTGGCCGTGATTCGACCAAAGTTCCTGTGTCACGTGTCAGTAATTCACAAATTTCGGATAGAGAACTTGAGTCGATATTCGAGACAATGATTGAAGAACCTTGATAGTGGAACTGAAGCAGCCTCTTCTGGGTCCCCCCCCTCGCAGAAGGGACGCTCTCAGTCTTTCAGCGCTTTGGGTATCCACTACTCTGCCTCCAGCGTCATCGCCGACCAGTGCCTCTCGTCGTCAATGTCCACCATGGAGACGCACAGCTGAGGCCGCTGCCACAATTGCCTCGCGTTAGCACACCCTCCACCAGCCGCTTTGCCATTGGTCTGAGGTGCGGTTCCTGGGCACGGCGCCTCTCCATCCGGCCCATCCCCTCGACCATCGACGCAAATTACTCGCGCAACCCGGCCTCACTAGCTTGGCTGTTTAGAGCCCGCCTCGTTCTCGTCCGCTACCTTCTCCTGCTTGATATAAGGAAGAAAAACCTCCATACGCACATCGTCATTGCTCTCTAACGCCCGTCGAAACTCCTGCTGGAATGCAGGTTGCCCTGCCGCTTCCAAGATCGCCGCGTCCAGTAGGTGTTTGCGCACCTCATGCTTTCCTGTATCCCTGGCCATATTGGCGATGCGGACATTTATTGCCATCTCCAAGGGCAACGACAACTCAAGCGAGGTCTTGGCGAACCTACTCTTTTGCCAAGCGCCCAAGACAGCAACACACTCATCAACTGCCCAAGGTAGTCCCGTCCCCAAAGCGACCCGCAAGGCAAGCGACTCGATAGAGCACTGTGCCAAGTTATTCTCATGCTTGGCGAGAACAGACTCCCAGTTTGGCAACTTGTACTCCTGCGGCACAATGTTGTTCCAGAGAACGTATATTGACAGCAACGCGCGTTTATTCCGCGCATCCGCTTGGTCAAGCAGTTGCTCGCATTTCCCCGCCAAGGCTCTCAAATCGGTCAACTGCCCATCTTTTCCCGCCGCCCGATTGCTAAGAAAGCTCGTCACAACATCAAGCACACCAGCCAAACGCTCTGTTGCGTTTTTTGCAGCCAGCGTGTTGGGGTTGCCAACCCAAAGCTCGGGCGAGAGCCGCATTGTCATTATTCCGGGAAGTGATTTGCGCCAATCGAACTTCTCGTGTGCAATCTCAGGCTGCGCTGCGATGAAATTGCGTAGTACGTGGTTGGTTAGCCGAAATAGCCCTGCCAATGTCAGGAACGGCTGGTTGTCCCAAATTAAAGACTCTCGTCTCAGAATGGGCACTCGCAATTGCTCATGTATTGGTCGCAGCTCATGAGTAAATTTCGAGCGCAATTGATATGCCCCTTCCAATGCCTTGATGAATTCCGACTTTCGTAGCGGTCGGTTGCTGGTCGCGGCCTCGCTGATGAAGAACTCATCGTTTGTGTGTTGAGAGATGAAATTAACAAATCGCTTCATCAGCCTGAGTTGCTTTCCCTTTAGGAGGACTGCACGGACCTTGGAGGCCAGTTCATCATTGTCTTGAAAAAGCGTGTCAAGTTGAGCCCGCGCATCCTCATCGTAATCTTCCCAGACAGGCTCGTATTTTCCGGCCTTCTGGCCCAGCGACTCCAGACAATATACGAGCATCGAATATGCAAGATCGATATCGTAATTTATTGCCTGGAGTGCATTCTTCATGCCGCGGAGCACTGCAATGACATTTTCGTATGTTTTTCGCTCCAGTCCTATGACTTTGCTCACCAATTGCTGAAAACTCGAGATCTGTTCAGGTGTCCCGCTTAGTTGAGGCTCGAAGATGCGTGGAACAAACTGCGACGGCAGGAAAAAGTCCTGAGAACTTCGTGGGGCGGTTCGACATGCATACTCAATGTGCCTACGGTCATTTTCGAACCATGCACCCAGTCCAAAAGTGCAGAGCAACTCATAACGGAAGTCAGTTGAATGTTCCTATATCTTATATCCACAATGCCGAAG
>NZ_JPMI01000119.1 GCF_000733295.1 Archangium violaceum Cb vi76
CAAACTGAGCGAGGATCTCTCGCCCATCGGTTCCTACAAGTTCACCAGAATGTGGCCCACCGGGCAGCTTCTCAATCTGCTCGGTGTAACTCACGACATAAGTGGCTGGCGCTCGGAAAGTATCCGCAGGTTGAAGTGTCGCCACGCATGTCTGAATCGAATCAAACCACGAGAAGTTGGAGTAAAAAACTCCTCGTTCATGGTTCATGTACCTGTCGTCTGAATCGAAGAACTTTCCTGAAATGATTTGTAGCATAAATTTCCGAGGTGCGCTGAGCCGCTCAATGTGGAGAAGTATCGGTGAGGACGCTGAGTGGGGCTGCGGGCCGATGGGTAGCTTCGGGAAACGCGGACGGTGCGACTGACTGTGTTACCTGAATTCGTCCACGATGTAGACGCCAGCACGGGGAGAATCGAGGATAGCAGTTCCTGGCTTGGAGTCGGGCCGCTTCCGAAGTTGCCCCATCCCGAGCCGAGCGACAGCGCAAATGGGGACCTGCTCGCCTCCTTTCAACGGCTGGGCAGAGTAGTACCGGATGACGACTTGGGGTCCTCCTGTCCAAACCCGACCATAGAGCCGGGCCGGCGCTTCAATCAGCCCAAGATTCTCCTCAAGCACGCTCTCAATGTTTCCGTCGTACAGAGTAATGGGATGGGTGCGAGTCTGGTTCGCGTCGAGCTGGACCCACGCAGCTTCTCCGACGAACATCCTCAAATAATTCATCGCCTTGCGCGCATCTGCTGGGCATTCCTCCGGTCCCGGGCTGCCGTCGGGACGGAGGGACACCCCTCCCGTCGCAGTTCCGGGGCATCCAGAGGAGAGCACGAGTAGGGCGGCGCAGCCCAAGAGCGCAAACTTGTTGGAGGCCATGTCCCCGCTCTTATCGCGCTATGAGAGTCGGATCTAGTTGGACGAAGGCTTGCCGCATCCCGTCGTGTCGGTAGATTTCGAGGAACAGGCTCGTCAACGCGCCATCTTCAATGAATGCGCTACCGTCCGCGACAAGAGCCACTACACCGGAGCCGCCAGGCGTAATCTCTCGGACGGTGGCGCGAACAGCGATCGCTCGCTCATTGCCGCTGCCCTTGGTTAGAAGACGAGCCGTCTTCATGCTCCAAGACTGCTCAGAATCTAGGTTCTTGATCTTGAAGACTACAGCGACCTTGCCCTTACCTTGGAACACCGTCGCATCAATCTCGGTATCATCGTCCTTGCCGGAAAAATGGTCCGCGATCATGAAGGGCGTCTGCGCTACCGCGCCCGACGCCAGCAGAGCGGCAAGAGCGTGGTCCTCCGAGGTCTCTTCCTTGCGGTAACGCTGGTTCTCTTCGGTAAGAGCGTCGTTCTTCTTGAGCGCTTCCATCAGAGCCGCATGCATGGCCGCGTAACTCTCGCGGTTCTCGAACACGTCGACCTGTTGGTCTGTCCAGGACCACCCTTTACGGCCCGGGGGTCTCAGGAGAAACGGCACCTCTGTCCCATCAACCAGAGTCACGACCAAGGGGATCCCTTCGTCGTCGTTAAGATCATGGATGGGTTCCAAAATCACCTTATTGCGGACCACCGCCAGCGGCTCAAGGCGGCCCTCCCAGCTGATCATCTTCGTCTTGTTCGGGTCGACTGGCTTCTCGAACCGGAGAGTAGTGACGACCTGTCCCTTCACGTAGACGCGGTGAGTGGCATTGTCCGGGTGCTCCGAAAGCAGGACGGGGCGCACGGAGATCTTATCGCGCTCGTCGCTGGCCAGGGCGACTGACGCCATAAGGGCAACAAGTAGTACAGACCGGAGAGGTAGGCGAGTTGGCATGCGCCGGTCAACTTATCAGGACGGGTGGCGAGCACTCAAGCCGTTGATTCCTCGATCGGAGATGCGCTCATCGCTCTGTTCGGCGACCGAAGAATCGTGAGGTCTGGTGCGGTTCGCCACCGAAGGTGCCCCCCAGCGAAGGAACCTTCTAGACGTGAGCTGCGCTGCACCCGGGATAAGCAAAGGCGGGCGGGATGGAGGGCGTCATGTGCCCTCAGTGTGCGTGCGCCGTGAAGGTGCACTTGACCAGCGGGTGGAAGTCCCGCCCGAGGAGGAAGTCGACCCCCTCGGTAGCTATCTGGCGGGGACGAGGGGTGACTCTCGGACTCGAAGCCCAGAGACAGAAGGCCTCGAAAGGAGGTCGAGCGAGCTTGCAGGCCGCAACGTGAGTGAAGCCCGAGCAGGCCCCGAAAGGGCAATCGTGGGAGCCGACCTGACGCACATACAGGGAAGGCCAGGTGCCCGGCGAGAAGGTCGACAGCAACATCGTCGGGTGGACCACCGGGGTAGTGGGGCGCGGCATGTGAGCACACGGTGAAGTGCGCAACACGGGAGACCTGGTCCGAGCGGGGTAGCGACCCGAACACGCCGCAAGGGCGTGGCGACGGCCAGGAGTCGGAAGGGCCCGTACTACCGATGAAGCGGGTAACGACCGTGGAGGGAAGGGGCCCTGGTTCAGGGTGCTTCGCAAGGAGCAGACGCAGCGGGAGATTGGCGTGAGCCTAACAACCCCTACAAAGCTCGAAGAGCTCCGAGCGAAGCTGTACGCGAAGGCCAAGGCGGAGCCGACGTTCCGGTTCTACGCGCTGTACGACAAGACCCATCGATGGGACGTTCTGACGGAGGCGCTCAGGCAGTCGAAGCAGAAGAGGGGCGCCGCAGGAGTGGACGGACAGACCTTCGAGCAGATTGCGGCGTACGGCGAGGAGCGCTGGCTCGAGGAGTTGCAGCGTGAGCTGCAAGGGAAGACGTATCGGCCCCAGCCTGTGCGGAGGGTGCTGATACCCAAGCCAGGAGGAGGCGAGCGGCCACTGGGGATCCCCACGATCAAGGATCGAGTGGTCCAGACGGCGGCGAAGCTCATCCTGGAGCCCATCTTCGAGGCCGACTTGAGCGAGGCTGCATACGGGTACCGACCCGGGCGCAGCGCGGTCGATGCGGTCCAAGAGGTTCATCAGGAGCTGAAGCGAGGGCGAACGCAGGTGGTGGATGCGGATCTCTCGAAGTACTTCGACACGATTCCCCACGCGGAGCTGATGAAGAGCGTCGCGAGGAGAATCGCGGACAAGGCGGTGCTGCATCTGGTGAAGATGTGGCTGAAGGTGCCTGTGGAAGAGAGGGACGATCAAGGACGCCCGAAGTACAGCGGAGGCAGGCGCTCGAAGCAGGGGACACCGCAGGGTGGTGTCATTTCACCACTGCTGGCGAACATCTACATCAACCGGTTGCTGAGGGTGTTCGCCAAGAGCGAGCTGATGAAGAGGAGCGGAGCGGTGCTTGTCAACTACGCCGATGACTTCGTGGTGGTAGCCCGCAGGGGAGCCGCGGAGGTGCTGGCGCAAGTGAAGAGATGGCTCGATGGGATGAAGCTGACGCTCAACGAGACGAAGACGAGCATTCGCGATGCGCGGAAGGAGCACTTCCGCTTTCTCGGGTACGAACTGGGACCCCTGGTCTACAAGAAGACCGGCCAGAAGTACCTGGGAGCCCGACCGTCGAAGAAGGCGATGGAGCATGCCCGAGGTGAAGTGAGCCGAATCCTTCGGCGCGGCAGGACGGAGCGCTGGGAGGAGATAGCGGGCGAGCTTAACCGGTTCCTGCGAGGGTGGGCGACGTACTTCGCCTACGACTCGCCGGTGCACGCGTTCAACGTGCTGGACTGGCACGTGACCGAACGGGTGAGGAACTTCCTGAGCAGGAGGCACAAGGTGGCGCGAGCAACGTCACGCTTCAAGTACAACGAGGTGCACCGGAGCCTCGGAGTGCTGGAGGTGCGTGCTCTCCTGCGCTGACACGCGTCGCGTGAAACCTGTCCGAGAGCCGGATGCAGGAAATCTGCACGTCCGGTTCGATGAGCGGCGTGGAGGAAACGGACCGTGGGTGAGACTCGGCGAGAGGGCGAGCGAGAGCGGACCCTCGCAGCAGGCGCCGACGAACCCGAGCGGCACCGCGCCTCCCGTCGACTCTACCCCTCCAGCGTGGATTCAGGTGGAACCGGACGGCACAGCACGGGACGGGGCGGGAAATCGAACCGACGTAAAATCAAGGGGATAGCGGGTAACGGCGCGTCCTGCTTGGGGTTTTCTATCGCCTTGTCTGCGGGTTCGATTCCCGCCACCTCCAGTAGAGGTTGCCTGCCGCTCCGAGCGGTACGAATCCTCTGACACCTTCCGGCGGCCTTTTGTCGGTTGTGGCTAAACCACCAAGTCGAACGACCTCCTGAGCAGCTCGGCCTGGTCCACTCGCGGCCTCCTCTCCTTCAACGGCTCCTTGCTGGCCGCTGCCCGGGGCGCCTCGTTCGCCTCCTCCGCGCCTGCTTGGGGGCGCCCGCGCGAAGGGGGTGCTTCTCCCCTGGCCTTCGTCAAGCGAGGATGCGGGTATGACAGAGACCCAATCCATCGCCGTCATCGGCATGGGCAACATGGGACGAGGGCTCGCGCGGGTGCTTGCCGCAGCGGGTCATACGGTGTTCCTCGGCTCGCGTGAGCCGGAACGAGCCCTGGCGCTTGCCACTGAACTCGGCGCCGGACGCGTGCGGGGGATGGGCAATGTGGAAGCTGCTTCGCGGGCCTCCACCATCTTCCTCGCCTACCACTCCAACGACACGCTGTTGGAAGAGCTCGCTTCCGTCACCGAGAACAAGACGGTGGTGGATATCTCCACCTCCCACGAGGAGCCTCCCCCCGACTTCAACCCGCTCACCCAGGTGCCCTCATTCGAGTCTTCCCAGGAGCGGACGGCCCGGCGGTTGCCTCGCGCACACGTGTTCGGTGCCTTCCAGGTGACGTGGGCCCAGCTCTTCGACGCGCCGCTGCTGGATGGACGCAGGACGCCCGTTTTCGTGGTCGGAGATCAGGCGGGAGCCAAGGCCTCGCTCCTCACGCTCATTCGTACGCTGCCTTTCGAGCCGGTGGACGCGGGAGCTCTCCAGCAGGCACGCACCGTCGCCGCCATGTACTTCCTCGTTACCCGCCTGGCCCACCGCTACTGCTTCCGGGAGCACGGACACGACTGGCGCACCTTCGTACGCGCCCTCAACGTGCTGCTTCCTCCCGCTCTCGGGCTCGCCCCCTGAAATGCCCAAGGGTGCATCACGGTAACTCCAAGGCGAACTAGCCGGGTGCCGGCGAGGCGGCAGTGCGAAGGGCCTCCACCACTTCGTCCATCAGCGGCGTGCCCCGCCCACGGCGCAGCAGGAGCCGGTAGGTGGTGGAGGGCAGTCCGCGCACGGACAGCCGCGTCAGCTCCGGGGTGGGCACCAGGGCGTTGACGAGCCCCACGCCCACCTCGAGTGATGCCAGACGGCAGACGGCCTCCCAACCCGTCACTTCCACCGCGACCCGGAGCGGCAGGCCGTGCGCCGCCGCCAGTTCCTCGAGGGTGGTGCGCAGCACCCGGCCCGGTGGAGGGAGCAGCAGGGGATGGGCGAGCAGGGTGCGCGCATCCACTTCCTGGCCCGCGCGCGCGAGCGGATGTGGGCGCGATACCACCGCGAGCAGCGGAGTGGTGAGGAGCGGAAGGGAGCGCAGGCCGGGAGTGGTGCCCGCGGGACCGGCGGCCACGGCCAGGTGCGCCGTTCCCCGTTCCACCGCGGCGGCCGCCGCGGGCCCATCGAGCACCAGGAAGGAAAGCACCCCGGGCCGTGCCCGTGCGAGCGCCGCCAGCCGCCCGGAGACGACGTGCACGAGCGCCCCCTCCCCGCAGGCCACCACCACCCGCTGCGTGGCCCTTCCCCCGTGCAGCTCCGCCCGGAGCGACTGCTCGCGTTCCAGCACATCCCGCGCCCAGGCGAGCACCCGTCCGCCCTCCGCCGTCAATTGCAGGGTACGCCCCCGGCGCTCGTAGAGGGTGACGTCCAGTTCCTTCCCCACCGCCTGCAGCCGCGCGTGCATGGCGGGCTGAGACAGCCCGACGGCCTTCCCGGAGCGGGTGAGGTTGCAGCCGGCTTCGGCGAAGGCCACCAGGGCGCGCAGTCCATCGAGTTCCATGAGGAGCAACCATCCATCTTTTGGATACCTCGTGAGAAGCTCCGATTTCCCGCCGGAGGTCCCCGGGGCTACCTTCCCGGGCATACGCTGTTCACTCCCGAGAGGAGCCCAGTCATGCATCCCCGTCACCGCGCCGCCCCTGATTCACAGGCCCTCGTCTCGAGATCCAAGAAGCTCTCCTGGTTGCTGCGCCACGGCGCACGGGAGTCCGGGCTGGCCATGGACGAGGCCGGCTTCGCCCCCGTGACGGAGGTGCTGAGCCTCACGGGCCTGTCGCGGGCCCAGTTGGAGGCCGTGGTGGCCGAGAACTCCAAGTCCCGCTTCGAGCTGCGGGGCGAGCGGGTGCGTGCCGTGCAGGGACACTCGCCCGAGGGCACTCCCGTCACCCTGGAGGGGCTGGAGCGCAGCTGGGAAGTGGTGCTCGGGGACGCGCTGCTCTACCACGGCACCTCGGTGGTGGCCGCGCGGGCCATCCTCGACAGCGAGGGGGTGCACGCCGCCGCGCGCAGCCACGTGCACCTGGCGCCCGCGGTGGACGCCACGGTCGGCAAGCGGGCTGGGGTGGACGTGCTGCTGGTGGTCTCCCCCGTCCGGCTGCGTGTGGCTGGTTTGAGCGTCTTCCGGGCCCCCAACGGCGTGCTGCTCGCGCGGGCGGTTCCCCGGGATGCCGTCACGGACCTGCTGGCCTCCACGGTCGCTGGCGAGCGGGCGCTCGGGGAGCTGCGGTGGCGTCTGTCCTCCTGAAACCCCCTGGGGTCCGGCCTTCAGGTGAGCCGGGCGGAGGACCCCGTTCGGGGTTAGACTTCGCCAATGAACTCCAGCCCCTCCAGCCGGTCCTCCGTCGTCGTGGCGGAGCTGGGGCCCACGAACACGGGGAAGACGCACCGCGCCATCGAGCGCATGCTCGAGTACGAGACGGGCATGATCGGCCTGCCGCTGCGCCTGCTCGCTCGTGAGGTCTACGACCGGGTGACCGCTCGCGTGGGCGAGGGACGGGTCGCCCTGATGACCGGAGAGGAGAAGCGCCTGCCGCCTCGCCCGGATTACTGGATCTGCACCGTCGAGGCGATGCCGACTGACAGGCAGGTCGACTTCCTCGCGGTGGATGAGATCCAGCTCGCCGCTCACCGGGAGCGCGGGCATGTCTTCACGGATCGGCTGCTCCATGCGCGTGGGCGCCGGGAGACCTGGTTCCTCGGCGCGGACACGATGCGGCCCATGGTGCAGGCGCTCATCCCCCATGTGTCGGTGAAGCGCGCCACCCGCCTGTCCCAGTTGCGCTACGCTGGGACGCGCTCCCTGAAGAGTCTTCCTCCACGCTCGGCCGTGGTCGCGTTCTCCGCGGACCGCGTGTACGAGCTCGCCGAGGCGCTGCGCCGCCTCCGGGGTGGGGTGGCCGTGGTGCTGGGCGCGCTCTCCCCACGCACGCGCAACGCCCAGGTGGCGATGTACCAGGCCGGCGAGGTCCAGTACCTCGTGGCCACGGATGCCATCGGGATGGGGCTGAACCTCGACCTCAACCACGTGGCCTTCGCGGCGCTCTCCAAGTACGACGGCGCCGAGCAGCGGGAGCTCTTCCCAGACGAGCTGGCCCAGATCGCGGGCCGCGCGGGACGCCACTTGAATGATGGGACGTTCGGAACCCTGAACTCCCTGTCCGAGCTGCCTCCGCGCGTGGTCTCGGCCATCGAGTCCCACCGGTTCCCGGCGGTGCGCAGTCTCATCTGGCGTAATGCCTCGCTCGATTTCTCGAGCCCGGAGGCCCTGCTGGATTCGTTGACGCGGGCTCCGAACCACCATGCCTTCGTCCGGGTGGAGCGCGCGGACGACTTCGATGCGCTCAAGGAGCTCTCGAACGTTCCCGCCATTCGAGACATCGCCACCCACCGGGCCTCGGTCGAGCTGCTGTGGCAGGTCTGCCAGATTCCGGATTTCCGCAAGGGGCTCTTCGGCCAGCACGTCGCGCTGTTGCGCGAGACCTTCCTTCAGCTCTCGGAGGGAGACGGGAAGCTGGAGCAGTCCTGGCTGTCCAGGCAGGTGTCGCCGCTCGACGATGTTTCCGGAGACATCCACACGTTGATGGACCGGCTGGCCGCCATCCGCATCTGGACGTACATCAGCCATCGCTCGAGCTGGCTGCATGACGCCGAGCACTGGCAGGAGCGCACCCGCCGCATCGAGGACGCGCTGGGAGATGCCCTTCATGAGCGGCTCGTGGAGCGCTTCGTGCAGCGGGCCGCGCGGAGGAGCGCACGCCGGTTCGTGAGGGCCACCGCACGAAACGCTCCCGAGTCGGACAGCCCCTTCGCGAAGCTGGGGCAGTTGCTGGGGGAGGTGCCGGGCGCTGAAGGCGGGGCGATGACCGAGGAGCAGTTCGTCCAGCGGGTGGTGGACGCGACGCATGACGCCTTCGAGGTGGACGCGTCGGGGAGCATCTCGTTCGAGGGGCAGCCGCTGGCCCGTCTGGTTCCCGGGAAGGATCGGCGCACCCCGCAGATCGCGCTCGCGGAGCCGGAGGTCTGGACGGGAGGCGCGCGGCGGCTGCTCGAGCGCCGGCTGGTGGCGCTGTCGCGGGATCTCGTCACCGAGGCCATGGGTGGTTTTCCCGCCGAGGCCCTCACCGGCTCGGGCAGCTCCGCGGCGATGCGGGGCCTCGCCTACTGTCTGGCGGAGGGGTTGGGCGTGACCTCCCAGGAGGCGGCGCGCGAGCAGTGGCGGCTCCTGGACGCGGAGTCCCGGGAGCGCTTGAAGGCGCTGGGTGTTCGCGAGGGGGAACGCTTCCTGTACGTCGCCGAGGCGCTCGCACCGCCCGCGCTGGAGCGGCGCTGCATTCTGACGGCGTTGTTCCATCGGAGTCCGGTGCCCCAGGGCGTTCCACGAGAGCCCATGCTCGGGGTCGCGGCGCTGGTCGGCTGGAATGCGCGGGCCTTCGGGTATGAGGTGCTCGGCCCCGTGGCGTTGAGGATCGACATCGCCGAGCGGCTCAGCGAGGCGCTGCGCCACCCGAACGGTGCCCAGCAGGTGCACGCCTTCCTGCAAGAGCTGAAGCTGGAGGGCGGTGTTCGCGCGCGGGTGCTGCGAGAGCTCGGAGGACGGTCCGGGCGCCCTCCGGTGAAGAGGCGGCGGCGCCGACGGGGTGGGCGAGCACCGGGGTCGGCTCCCGACTCGAAGCCCCGGAGAAGTGGGACCGGGGAGGGGAGCGGATAGGGGCCTGGGGCTCCGATTACCCGCAGCCCGTGCCGGTACAGCTCATGTCGTTGAAATCGTAGATCGTGGAGTGGCCGGGATTGCCGCGCGGACGCTCCGTGCCTTTCGGTACGAAGAACACCGCCGAGCGCGCACCGTAGAGTCCCTCCGGTAGCGTCATGGGTCCCAGCACGACATACGCACGGTCCAACGAGCCCGTCGAGTTCGCGTGGAGCAACCGCAGTTTGACCGCGTCCGGTGACAATCCGAGCTTGGGCGCCCGCTTCGCCATCTCCGCTTCCCACTGATTCTTGTCACCGAGGTTCGCGCGTCGCAGTTGGCCCTTGCGGAGGGCCTCGTCAATGCCCGTTTCGGCCAGGTCCGCGGGCCGCGGCACTGGCTTGACGAAGTATGAGCTCGCCGGCGCATTGCCGCGGCCCACCCACTGGGAGGACGTGCCTTGCGCGCTGCCCATGGTGACCACGCCGTTGTAGGCCGGATGGACCTTGTCGACGTCGCGTCCGAAGAACTTCTGGGCCATGGTGTTCAGCTCCTCGAGGTCATCCCTTCCCATGAAGAAGCGGCCGCACGGACTCTTGTTTTCGTTCGTATGGATGGCGACGGGGGTGTTGGCATCCAGGCCCGTGACGACCTGCCGATGGTAGCCGCTGGCCAGCACGGCGAGGATGGTCGTGCCCGGTGCGCGGTGGATCGTCCAGATGGTCGGCTCGTAGGCCCCGAGGATCAGCACGACGGGCTTCTGGGGGTTGTCGACACTCACCTCCATGGTCGTGGCGGCGTGCCCACTCTGGTCGATGTGGTTCGTGCTCTTCGCTCCAGCGTAGGCCCCGCCGGCGAGCACGGAAACGTCGGTTGGCAATTTCAGGCCAGGAAAACCGCAGGCTGAATCGACAGGCGGCACCTTGGAGGGCTGAGCCGGGGGCGGGGGCGGGTTGTCGGGCCGGCGGGCTCTTGGTGGGAGCTTCGCCATGAACGATGAAGGCATGAGCCGCCACGGCACGAACACAAACGATACTTCGCCTTGAATGTCCGGACGCGCGGAAGCGCCTGGTTCGTCGATGAGCAACGTGGTGTCCGACATCCAGGTCAGGCGCGGTTGCACGCCGGGGGTCAACGTGGCTTCCTGCACGGACTGGGTCTCGCGAGAGGTGGGTTCACCCGTGCGAATCACCTTGAGCAGGGGGGAACAATCACTCGCGTCCGCGCGGCAATCCAGCACGACGGCCTGGTAGGCCCCGTTGGGTGAAGGGATGAGCTGCGATACGTGTTCACTTTTGCGTCCGCAGCCGAACAGGGTGAGCGCTGCCAGCGCGCACAGCACGAGAGGTCGTTTCATGGACTTCCTTGTCATGGACATACAGGCCGGTTGGTGAGCATTCATCGGGTTCTCGCCCAGCGTCAACCTGCTGCCGTCAGTCACCCCAGGTGCCGTTCGAAGCCGTACCATGCCCGCTCTCCACACCTGAGTCCCGCGCTCCATGCACCCTCCCGCTCGACTGCTGCCGCTCGTGCTGCTCGTCCTCACCGCTTGTTCTCCGCAGGGCCCCGCGGACCTCTGCAACTCCCGGGAGGAGGCGCTGCGCTCGCGCGAATGCCAGCTCACGCCCGGTGTGCCCTTGAAGGACCGCTATCTCTCCTTCGAGCGTGACACCGACTGGTACAGCGTGCGGATGCCCTCGGACGTGGGGCCCCGCTCGTTGCTGCGCGTCACCGCCAGCCATGCCGCGTCCAGTACCCCGGTGAGCCTGTCCGTCACCCTGCTGCGCGAGGATGGCGGCGAGTTGGCGCCGCGCCGGGTGGACGCGCACGGTGAGGGGCAGCCCAGGCCCGTCGAGTTCCTCCTGCCCTTCTCCGAGCCGGGCGTGAGGCTCCTCCTCCAACTCGGTGCCGAGCCCGTCAATCCCAGCCAACCCGGCTACGACGCGCGCAACCCCTACTCGCTCACGGTGGAGGTGCTGGAGAACCCGGACGCCAACGAGCCCAATGACACGGCCGATACGGCCACGCCCGTGCCGCTGACGAGTCAGGATGGCATCCAGGTGGGAAGCGCCTCCGGCTTCCTGGCCACCGACGGAGACGTGGATCGCTTCTCCTTCGACGTGCCCGCCGGGAAGATCGTCTACGCACGGGTGACGGCGCCGAGCCTCGCGCCCCTGCCGCCTCCGGCCTATCTGCTCTCCTACGAGCTGCTGCGCCCGGATGGCTCCGTGGAAGACGAAGCCCACGTGGACTCCCCCACGTTGGTCGTGGACCTGGCCACGGCGCGCCGGGCGAAAGAGGCGGGAAGGTGGCAGGTGTTGGTGCGGGCCTGGAACAGCGGCACCTCCAGCGAGCCGCCTCTTGGAGACCTCCGCCTGCGCTACACGGTGGACGTGAAGGTGCTGGACGAGGCGGACCCCCATGAGTCCCCCACCGACAACGACGAGCTGGCGCGGGCCCGCGTCGTGAACCTCGAGGGCAAGCATCCACCCGTCTCGGAGTCCTTCACGGGGCGCCTGGGGTCGGTGCAGGACAAGGACTGGTACAGGGTCCAACTGCCTTCGAGCACCACGCACACCCTGCTGCACTACCGTCTGGTGCCTCTCCCCTCGGGAGGCCGCTTTCCTCCGCTGCCAGGGCGCCCGCACCGGCTGGTGCGCGTCCTCTCCGAGGTAGCGGGCTCCTCGGCCAATGACTGCGTCACGAAGGCGGACGTGTGCCCCAAGGGCAATGGTTACGGGTCGGACCCGGCCGTGACGTCCCTGGTGGATGGCTGGTGCGGCCACGGCACGCCGCTGTGCCTGCACTCCTCTCGCGACGAGCTCGAGGCCTTCGCCCACCTGCGCAACCTCGAGGGCGTATTGCCGGTGCCTCCGCACACCACCTCGGTGGGCTACTTCTTCCTCGTCCAGGACGAGGGCCCGCACCAGGCGGACGACCACGAGTACCGCCTGGAGGTGGAGTGGCTGAGCGACCCGGACGAGAATTCCCGGAAGGGGAGTGGGACGACGGAGACTCCCGAGTCGAAGATGCTGGCCAGCGATGATGCCGGCACGGCCTTCCCCGCGCCGCCCAGGGGGAGCGAGTACGAGGTGCACGGTTCCATCTCCTACGGCCTGGGCGGGCTCGTCGGACATGAGCCGTCGAAGGGACAGGGCGTGCGTGGCCCCCGGGACTACGACGCCGTGCCTGGCGACGTGGACAGCTTCTCCTTCATCCTGCCCTCGTCCCTCCCCGTGCCCATGGACCGCACCTGGGAGCTGCAGTGGGAGGTGGCGGACCTGCCCGATGGGGGCATTCCCTACGGCCTCTCGCTGGACCTGACCTTCTGTGATGGGGAGCGGCCGGACGTGGAAAGTGCCTGCACCGCCGTGTCCACGGGCAGTGCCGGCGCTCCGCTGACGCTCGCCTACAGCGGGGCGCCGATGCGCGCCTGGCACTCGCCCGCCAGCGGCCCCGGCGAACTCCAGCCGCTGTACTCGCTCGAACGCGGGGAGGGGGTGACGCGGGTGACGGTGCGGCCTTACGCCTGCTCCTGCTTCGAGCCGCGCTTCCTCCGGGGTGGAATCCTCGAGGTGTCCGTGCGTGCCGTGGACCGGATGGACTACGGGCAGGCGGACTACACGCTGCGCACCGCGTACACCGGTTATCCACGGACGTACTCCACGCTCGATGGAGGCACCGCCTCCTGCCCGCGCCCGGAGGGCGATGGGGTGGTGCCGGGCTGCGTCTTCTCCCGGCAGCCCGTCCCGCCAGCGACATCCCCTTGAAGCGGGCGCGGCTCCAGGCCTACCAGAACACCATCACGGACGAGGCGCGGTTGTTCCACGTCTGCCGGAAGAACCAGAAGTACGGGTACACGCGGTAGCTGCTCAGGTTGGGGACGGCCCAGCCGCGGCCCAGCCACAGCCGGCGGCCCTGGAAGTTGGGGAACTCGGTGAGCAGCGTCCAGCTGCCGCACCGGGTACCGCGGGTGGAGGAGATGCGGTTGTCCCAGACCCCCAACGAGGCATGCCCGAAGCCCGGGCGCAGCGAGAAGTACCTGCCCGTGTAGTAGGCGCCATCGTAGAAGTACGCGGGCGGCCGGAACCAGCACGGCAGCGCGGACTTCTCCTGCGGCTCATCCGAGGGCATCTGCCCCGTCTTCTCCAGGTAGAGCTTCAGCGACTCCGCGTCGCGGAAGCCCAGGAGGATGTCCTGCTCGGCGGCGTTCGAGTCGAGCACGTAGTGCGGCAGCTTGATGCCCGACTTCTCCAGCTCCTCGGCCGAGTACAGCTTGCCGTCGACGAGCACGGGCAGATCCGGAAGGAACTCGTCGTCCTTGGCCTGCTCATCCGAGGGCTTCACCTCCCGGAACGCCATGTCCACCGTCACCGGCTGCGTCTCGACCTCCTGGAGGGGCAGCTCCTCGAACTCCTGCTCGGGCACGGGCTCCATGCTGGAGGCCAGGGCCTGGCTGCCCGTGACGCTGATGGCGAGCACCAGGGTGCCCAGAAGCTTCTTCTTGAAGGTCATGACGAATCCTTGAAAGGGGGGACGCTGTTGTCCGGCCGGGTATTTCTGCAATCACCGTACCGGCGGCTCTGTCGCGTCTTCCCCAGAGGGAAGGGCTGTCGGAGACCCGTCTGTCGTTGCTTCCCAGGCTACGAGCGTGGGCCCATTTCGTGGCTTCCGCTGCTACGCGGGCTTCAGCTCCTCACCCACGCCAGGGCCCGGCGCTGCTCATCCTCCTGGACCCACCGGTCCGCGCAGGCCCCGGTGCGCTCCAGCAAGGCTCCGTGGGCCCAGACGAACGTGCGCCGGGGCGCTGGACCCACCGGCTCGGCGGGACAGGCCAGCAGCCCCTGGACGAGCGCCTCCTGGGCGGGATCCATGCCGGGCCGCTGATGGTTGACCTCCAACGAAAGGGAGGGTGGGAATCCCACGGACATCAGCGCGCCCTTGAGCCCGTTGTTCAGCACGGGCGCTCGCCCATTCATGTGCGGCAGGTCGACGACCACGAGGGTGGAGAGTGTCTCGGGGGCGGGCAGTGCCCGCGCGGACTGGAGCGTGCGTTGAACCAGCTCTCCCGCGACCCGCCACTCCTCCTGCGCCCGGGCCAGGTACCGCGCTCCGAAGAAGGCCTGGAGCATCAACACCGCGCAGCCCACGGCCCGTACCCAGGTCCTCGAGTGGAAGAGCGCGTCGAAGCTCCAGGCCAGTCCGAAGGCGATGCCGAGCATCGGGAGGAACAGGTACTGGTCCCCATTGTTCGTCCGGGCGAAGACGCTGGTGGGAACCGAGGCGACGAGCACCCAGGCGGCGGCCGCTCCCCAGGCGCGGCGTGTCCGCGTCCAGACGGCGAGCAGGACGACGGCGGCGAGCACCAGCACGGCACAGGCCAGTTGCGGCGCCGTCACATCCCGCAGGGCGAGCGGCCGGGCGAACGGCAACACCAGGTTGAAGAGGGTGCGCACCAGGGCCAGCAGCGACTGGAGGAGGGTGCTGACGCCATAGATGCTGGTTCCCCCCTCCGCCTGGCGCAGCCGCCCTTCCGGGTAGAGCAGCAGGAACGCCGCATAGAGCCCGAGCACCGGCAGCAGGCCCAGGTACGGCCGCCAGAACCTGGCGGTGCGCACGGCCCTCCAGTCCGCGCCGAGCCGGTGGACATCCACGATGACGAGCAGCGCGGGCAGCACGATGGCGGGCTCCTTGAAGCCCAGCCCGACGCCGAAGGAGACGAGCGCCAGGACGTAACCGGCCCTCGACGCGCGCTGCCGGAAGAGGCTCCAACCGATCAGGGACGCGAGCACCGCACAGGCGACCACGATGTCCTGGGCCGCCGCGAACCAGTACAGGACCCGCTGGTTGCGCGGATGGAGCGCCGCGAACACGCAAGCCGACAGGGCGCCCGCGAGGCCCACGCCCTGGAGCCGCACGAAGACGAAGAGCAGCACCAGGCACGTGAGGAAGCCCGCCATGACCAGGAAACGGTAGGGCTCCGGCTCGAGGCCGAAGAGGGCCGGGAGCACGCGGAACGTCGCGTTGCGCAGGGGGCGGTACAGGTGATCCTGGGCGAAGTACCAGGGCTGGGGGCGGTCTTCCACCAGGTGGGCGAAGTCGTCGGCCACGAAGCCGAGCTCCAGGAGCGACGCCAGACGCGGCAGGAGCAGCACCAGTGCCACTCCAGCCGCGGCCAGGGGCCAGGCGTGCTTCCGAAGCAGTCCGTCGCGCATGCGGTGGTTCTACACCCACTTCACGATGTACGTGCAGCTCGGGCTGCCCTGCTTGCGGCACGGCTTCGTGGCGTCATGGGTGACCGTGGCCGTCTTCTCGAAGCGCTGCGCCACCGCCTGGAGCAGGTGCAGATCGAAAGGGCAGGGGTAGGGGTTGTCGCACTCGCAGATGATCTGCTTCTGGCCGGAGAGGCGCGAGTAGCCGTAGTGGCCGATGCCCTCGGTCATGGTGCCGGTGGTGGGCGAGAACATGGGCCGCCCCTCGAGGGCGTGGTTCATGTGGTAGGCCATGTCGACCGACTTGAGCGCGCTGTCGATGTCCGTCACGAAGGGCGGGAAGAGGGCGTTCTTCGGCACGGCGAGCCCCACCTGGCCGAGCATGCTCTCCCCGTACTCGCGGCCGATGCGCTCGATGGTGGCCAGCCAGCGCTTCACCGGGTACCACCGGTCCTTGTCGAACTGAACGACTCCTTCCCTCGACTCCGCGCCGAGCCCCTCCTCCAGCATGATGCGGCTGGCGAGCAGCTGGAAGCTGCCAAAGGCACTCAGCACGTTCGACAGGTTGGCACCCAGCACCTGCACGTTCTCGAGCTTCACGTTGTCCATCTTGGGGTCCCCCGAAGGTATCTGGCCCGACGGCACACACGTCTCGTCATGGAACGCCACCATGCCGCGCGCCCGCTCGCAAGCCTCCCAGTCCCCCACCTCCCGGGTTGTACCGCCCGCTGGAAATCGGACTATCAGGCTACACTTCCGGTTCAAGAATTTCCCGCAAAGTGGGAATCCACCCAGGCCCTGCTCTATGCTGGGGGAGTCCTTCACCGAGGCAACGAGACAGGCGGGCCGGGTGGACATGAGCACGAGCCGAAGCATGGGAATGCAGTCGGATTGGGAGCGCACGCTGGAGCAGTTGATGGCGCTGGCGACCTCCGGGGACACCGCGCGGGGGCTGTTCCTCAACCGCACGTTGGAGGCGGTCCGGTCGCTCGGGGACGAGGCGGCCATGGCGCGATGTCAGGCGGTGCTGGGCCAGCAGCGGCTGATGGACTTCGTCAACTACCCGGTGACGCTGCTCCTCCGGTTGACCCTGGCCGCGGTGCGGGAGCTGAGTGCCCGGCATGGAGGCGCGGAGCAGGTGCTGCGCATGCTGGGGCAGAAGGCGGCGGTGGGCCTGATGTCCTCCGCGGTGGGCAACGCGATGTGCTCGCAGTCCGACATGGGCACCGAGCACATCGCCTCCAGCTTCCAGGCCATCTACAAGGTGACCTCCAATTACGGGGAGCGGGCGATGGAGTGGCTGGGGCCCCGGCACGGCCGCCTCGTCATGAGGCGCAGCTTCCTGCCCATGCCGTACCACGAGGGCGCCATGGTGGAGGTCCTCGAGCGGCTGGGCGCGCGCAACGTGCGCGTCCGGGGAGGGGTGCTGGGACCGCTCGACAGTGAATATGACTTCTCGTGGGAGTGAGGGGAGCCCGCGAGGAGGTCGACGATGACGTACGACGAGCTCTTGTCCCACGTGGCCGAGCACGCGGGCCTGCCTGGCCGGGCGGAGGCGGAGCGTATCGTTGGAGCGGTGCTCCCGGTGCTGGGTGAGCGGCTGAGCTGGCCCGTCGTCCAGGCGCTGGCGGAAGATCTTCCCGCTTCCCTGGCCGCGAGCCTGCGCGACGTGGTCCCCCACCAGGACTTCAACCTCGCGGAGTTGCATGCGCGGGTGGCGGAGCGGACGCGGGTGCCGCTCGGGCAGGCCGTGGAGCACACGGGCCTTGTCTGCCAGTTCCTCGCGGAGGCCCTGTCTCCCGGGACGCTGCACCGGCTGCGCGAGGCCCTGCCCGAGCCGATGAGCGCCCTCTTCACGTCGCGCGAGCCCGTGGAGGAATTCGAGTTCGTCCACCTGGAGCCGGGCCGAGGCACGCTCGCCGAGGGGCGGCCGGGAAGCCATCACCCCCTGTCCGAGGCCCGGCCCGAGCGGGCGCACGCGCACTCGGTGGCGCGGGAGGACAACCCCCACGGAGACACGAAGCTCTCCAGCGCCAGGGGCCTCACCCAGGAGCGGGAACAGGAGACGCTCGCCGCCGGGCACCCCGGGTCGGATCGCCCCCTGAGCGAGTGGGAGTGAGCGACAAAGTGTCGTCCGGTCCGCGCATGCCTCGGACAACCCGGCAGCGCCACGTGCCCGCGGTCTATGAAGGTCCCCGGGAGTGCACGCGGCATACCGGTTGCTTGGGTTCGCTCCGGTAGGAGGGGACACACGTGGGTCTCGAAGCCTTCATCCGGCTCGCCCGTGAGCAGGGAGCGAGCGACATCCACCTCGAGGGCGAGATGCCCATGGCACTGCGCATCCGCGGCGCGCTGCGGCTCGCGGGTGAGGCGGTGCCGGCCGCGGTGCTCACCGCCATGGCGCGCGACATCATCGGTGACGCTGACTGGCCCGAGTTCCTCGAGCGGTGCTCGTATGACGTCTCGCGCAACGTGGAGGGCCAGCGTTGCCGCATCAACATCCTGCGCAGTGCGCGCGGCGTGGGCTTCGCCATCCGGCTGCTGGCCTCCGCCCAGGCCACGTTGAAGAAGCTCAACCTCCACCCGGACCTGCGCCGCCTCATCGAGCCGGCCCATGGGCTGGTGCTGGTGAGTGGCCCCACCGGCTCCGGCAAGACGTCCACGCTCGCGGCGCTGCTGCAGGAGATCAACCTGAACGAGGCCCGGCACATCATCACGGTGGAGAGCCCCATCGAGTACGCGCTGGTGCCGCGCCAGTCCTTCATCCGCCAGCGCGAGGTGGGCCGGGACACGCCCTCCTTCGAGCAGGCGCTCATCGACGCGCTCCGGGAGGATCCGGACGTCCTCATGGTGGGCGAGATGAGGGAGCCGGAGGTGATGCGCCTGACGCTGAGCGCGGCGGAGACGGGACACCTCGTGCTCGCGACGGTGCACTCGGCGAGCACGGCCGAGGCGCTCCAGCGCGTGGTGTCGGCCTTCCCCCCGGAGATACAGGGCGCGGTGTGTGCCCAGCTCGCGGACTGCCTCGTGGGGGTGGTGAGCCAGCGGTTGCGCTACCGCCCGGAGCTCGGCATCCGCGTGCCCGAGTGCGAGGTGCTCCCGGGCAGCACGCCCGTGAAGAGCCTCGTGCGCCAGGGGCTCTTCTTCAAGCTCCCCTCCACCATCGAGACGGGCGCCGCCGATGGCTCCTGGACGTTCACGCGCTACGCGGAGTGGATGAACCGGAAGACGGACTGGCACCTGCCGTCTCCCGCCGATGAAGCCCCGGCCGAGCTTCCTCCCGTGCCCGCGTCTTCGCTCCGGGCTCCCGCGGTGGCGAGACCCGAGCCGCTTCCCCGGCCGGTCGCGCCCCGGCCGAAGCGCGTCACGCAGGACGACGCTCCGCCGAAGCCTGTGCCCGCGGAGGAAGGAGTCTTCGTCATCCAGGAGGAGCAGGACGACCTCTCGGACATCATCCGTCAGCTCGAGACCGGTGGTCCCAAGAGCAAGGAGTGATGACACGCGCCCATTTCCCCTCGCCCTCCGGGAGAGGGACGGGGTGAGGGTGTCACGCATCCAGGGTTGAACCCGTGTCCACAGTGTGGGCCATGGGTTGGAGAAC
>NZ_JPMI01000120.1 GCF_000733295.1 Archangium violaceum Cb vi76
AGGGGATATTGGTCTGTCACCAGGGCCGCTCACGTGGCGCCGTGTGTTGATGACTGGTGCATGGGAGGAAACTTGAGCATTGACCCCGTGCGTCCCGGGCGGGAACGTTGCCGCGAGACACAGGAGCGGAGGGGTCATGGGTCGTGTCGCGAGCAGGTTGGGTTGGGCACTGGTCGCCGTCGTCGGCGCGTTCTGTCTGGGCACGGTGGCGCTGCACCGGGGCGAGACGATCAACGCCACCTGGCTGGTGGTGGCGTCCGTCTGCGTCTACATGCTCGGCTACCGCTTCTACGGGCGGTTCATCGCCGACAGGGCCTTGAAGTTGGACCCCTCGCGGGCCACGCCAGCGCAGCTGCGCAATGACGGCCTGGACTACGTGCCCACCGACAAGTGGGTGCTGTTCGGCCACCACTTCGCCGCCATCGCGGGCGCCGGTCCGCTGGTGGGCCCGGTGCTCGCCGCGCAGATGGGATACCTGCCGGGCACCATGTGGATCCTCTTCGGCGTGGTGCTGGCCGGCGCGGTGCAGGACTTCGTGATCCTCTTCCTCTCCATCCGCCGCGACGGCAAGTCCCTGGGCGACATGGTGCGCTTGGAGCTGGGCCCCGCCGCCGGTGTGGTGGCGATGATCGGCGTGCTGATGATCATGATGATCATCCTCGCGGTGCTGGCCCTGGTGGTGGTCAAGGCGCTGACCGACAGCCCCTGGGGCACCTTCACCGTGGCCATGACCATCCCCATCGCCTTGCTGATGGGCGTGTACCTGCGCTACCTGCGCCCCGGTCGCGTGCTCGAGGTGTCCGTCCTCGGCTTCGTGCTGTTGATGCTCTCCATCTGGCTGGGTGGCCGCGTCGCCGAGGCTCCGTCCCTGGCCCCGCTCTTCACCTATGGCAGCAAGCCGCTGGCGTGGATGCTCATCGCCTATGGCTTCTGCGCCTCGGTGCTTCCGGTGTGGCTGCTGCTGGCGCCGCGCGACTACCTGTCCACCTTCCTGAAGATCGGCACCATCCTGCTGCTGGCCGTGGGCATCATCCTGGCCGCGCCGGACTTGAGGATGCCGGCGGTGACCCGGTTCATCGACGGCTCCGGGCCCGTGTTCTCCGGAAACGTGTTCCCGTTCCTCTTCATCACCATCGCCTGTGGCGCGGTGTCCGGCTGGCACTCGCTCATCTCTTCCGGCACCACGCCGAAGATGCTGGCCAACGAGCGCGAGACGCTCATGGTGGGCTACGGCGCGATGTTGATGGAGTCCTTCGTCGCGATGATGGCGCTGATCGCCGCGTCGGTGCTGGACCCGGGCGTGTACTTCTCCATGAACTCGCCGCCGGGCCTGATTGGTACCACCGTCGAGCAGGCGGCGCGGACCATCAGTGAGTGGGGCTTCGTCGTTACCCCCGACGTGCTCAGCATGACGGCCAAGGAGATTGGCGAGTCCTCCATCCTGTCCCGCGCGGGCGGCGCGCCGACCCTGGCCGTGGGCATGGCGCAGATCCTCCACGGGCTCGTGGGGGGCGCGGGCATGATGGCCTTCTGGTACCACTACGCCATCCTCTTCGAGGCGCTGTTCATCCTCACCACCGTGGATGCCGGCACGCGCGTGGGCCGCTTCATGATCCAGGAGCTGGCCGGCCTGGTGTACGCACCGCTGCGAAAGACGGAGTCCTGGTCCGCCAACCTGCTCGCCACGGCCATCTGCGTGGGCGGCTGGGGGTACTTCCTCTACCAGGGCGTGGTGGATCCGCTGGGCGGCATCAACACGCTCTGGCCGCTGTTCGGCATCGCCAACCAGATGCTGGCCGCCATCGCGTTGACGCTGGCCTGCGTGGTGCTCGTGAAGATGAAGCGCGAGCGCTACCTGTGGATTCCCGCGCTCCCCACCGTGTGGCTGGTGTGCTGCACGCTCACCGCCGGCTGGCAGAAGGTGTTCGGCGGTGACGTCCGGGTGAGCTTCCTCGCCCATGCCCGCGCGTTCTCCGCCGCCGCCGCGGAGGGCAGGGTGCTGGCGCCCGCGAAGAGCCTGGAGGAGATGGAGCGGGTCGTCACCAACGACTACGTGGACGCCACCCTCACCGTCTTCTTCATGCTGCTGGTCGTGGCGACCGTCGCGTTCGGCGTCCGCGCCGCGCTGGCCGCCCGCCGCTCGGCCGTCCCCACGGCCCAGGAGTCGGCTCCCGTTCCCCTGGCCACGGTGGGCCGCTGACATGGGCGCCGTGAGAGACGCGCTGGCGGGGTTCTGGCTCCAGGCGGTGCGGACCGCCCGGTTGATCATCGGCGTGCCCGACTACGACACCTACGTCCAGCACATGCGCTCGAAGCACCCCGGACAGCCCGTGATGAGCTACCCGGAGTTCTTCGACGAGCGCATGCGCGCCCGCTACAAGAGCGGCGGCGGGCGCTGCTGCTGAGTCAGGTGTGCCTCAGTCCGAGGGCGTGGGGATGAGGAGGAACTGGAGAATCGAGGTGTAGCCGCCGTAGCCCTGCCTCAGGCGCAGGCGCTTTCCGTCCACTCCCACGACGGCGAAGGAGGGGAAGCCGCTGACGGAGTGCGCCTTGATGAGGGCCTGCACGGCGGGCGGGTTCACGCCCTCCTCCTCGCGGCGATCCTTCAACTTCACGGGGATGTAGCGCGCGTTGATGCCGCGGGCCGCGTAGTCGTTGTTGAAGACGTCGCGCTCCATGATGTGGCAGGGCGCGCACCAGTCGGCGGAGAAGTAATAGAGGATGGGCAGATGGCGCTCGCGGGAGAGGGCCTCGGCCTGCTCCAGGGGAACCCAGGCCACCAGGCTCCAGGGCTGGGAGGGGTTGTGCTTCTCGTAGAGGGCGCTGGCCCCCCGGGCGCCCAGCAGCAGCACGGCGGCCACCAGCAGCCCTCGAGGCAGCGCACGGGTGGAGCCCGGGTCAACGCGACGCATAGGACACCTCGCGGTGATTGAAGATGTGGATGCCGAGCAGCAGCATCAGCGTGACATTGGAGAAGTACGTGGTGAGCCGCAGCCAGGACACGGGCGTGGCGGCGAACGTCCTGCGGATGTCCAGCTCGGGCATGAGCACGCCCAGCAGGTACTGGCGCACGGTGAGGGCGAACCGGGCCGACTCGTCCTTGCCCAGTCCGGGCAGCACCCGCTCGGCGATGAAGAAGAGCACACCCCACAGCGCGAGGTGTCCCCAGCCGGGCAGCCGCGTGGAGAAGCACACCAGGGTGGCGGCCATGCCGAGGCACAGGGAGACCCGGCCGATGGCGTTGTACAGCACCTCCAGCGGCATGGGCCCGTGGGGCGTGGCGGCGACGATGAGGCCCCACTGCAGCACCAGGTGGAGCAGGGCCCAGAAGGAGGCCACGGTGCCCATGGCCGCCCATTGGCTGAGCACGTAGGTGGAGCGCCGCAGGGGCCGGGTGAGCAGCACCGGCAGCAGCCCCTCCGTGGCGTCCCGGCCGATGCTGGACAGTCCTACCCCCAGGGGGATGAGGAAGATCTCCTTCGGGAGCTCCATCTCCGGGGTGAGGAGGAAGTTGGTGTAGAGGAGCATCGCCACGCTCCAGGCCAACGACACCATGACGAAGGCGAGCGGTGGGACGAGCGTGGAAAACCGGTGGAAGCTCCGGGTGACGCGGGACCGGTAGAGGGGCATGCTCATCATGGGGTCCGGTCTCCTTGCTGTTGGAAGAAGCGCTCCAGCCGTCCCTCCTCGCGGGCGGCGCTGGCCACGGGAAGGCCCGCCTGGAGCAGGGCCCCCAGCAGGCGCGAGGCACCCCAGTCATCCTCCACGGAGAAGCGCAGCGCGTCCTCCGCGGGCTCCATCAGCGTGGCGCCCGTCTCGCGGCTCACCGTGGCGAGCTGCTCGGGTGAGAGGGATTGGGTGCCAGCCCAGCGCACCACCAGCACATGGCGGGTGAGGGTGGCGGAGGGCGAGCCCAAATCCTCGATGGCCTCCACGCGGCCGGCTCGGAAGAAGGCCACCCGGTCACACACCTTCTCGAGCTGGGCCAGGTCGTGGGAGTTGATGATGACGGTGACGCCGCGGGACTTGATGTCACGCAGCAGCGCGCGCAGGTGCAGCACGCCCTCGGGGTCGATGCCGAGCGTGGGCTCGTCGAGGAAGAGGAAGCGGGGCTGGCCGACGAGCGCCTGGGCCAGGCCGAGCCGCTGCATCATGCCCCGGGAGAACTTGCGCGTGTCACGGTCCCACACGGCCTTGTCCAATCCCACCTGGGTGAGGAGGGCCTCCACTTCCTGGGGACGCTCGCGGACGGGCCGTTCGGCCAGGGCGTGGTGGAAGGCGAGGCACTGGCGCGCGGTGAGCCCCGCGTCGAAGGTGAGGCGCTCGGGGAGGTAGCCGGTGAGGCGGCGCACTTCCAGGTGATCCGGTGGCAGGCCCGCGACGCTCACGGTACCCGAGTCCGGCCACAGCAGGCCGAGCATGCACCCGAACAGGGTCGTCTTCCCCGCACCGTTGGGGCCGATGATGCCGAACGTCTCTCCGGCGCGGATGTGGAGGTGCACGTCGGACAACACGCGCTGTCCCCGGCGGTAGGACTTGTTGACGCCCTCCACCCGCACCCCGGGCGAGTCCGGGGTAGGGGAGGGTTGCTCCGGAGGGGCCGCGGGCGTGTCCGCCCGCAGCGGTCTGGGAATGGACATGGAGACTGGCTTCCTGGCGGGAGGCCAGCTTAGCAGCCTTCATTAGAAGGGTTCGAAGCGGAAGCTGTTGGCGGGCGAGTCCCCTTCGCGCGAGCGGAGATCCTGGCTATACCCGTCCGACAGGATGGGCCTTGGCGCCCTGGAGGATTTCCACATGCTTCGTTCTGGAACCGAGAATGGCCGTCGCCCGTGGGTGCTCGGCCTCGGTCTGGCCATTACCCTGCTGGGGGCACCCGCCGTCGCGCAGAACCCGAAGGCCGCGACGAAGGCCGCCGAGAAGCAAGAGGCCTTCTTCGGCCGCGAGGAGCTGGCCCGTCAGGCCAAGGTCCACGAGGAGGGTTGCAAGAAGGGCGACAAGGGGGAGTGTTTCAACTCGGCGCTGGCCTATGCGCAGGGGGCGGGCGTGACCAAGGACGATGCCCGCGCGGCCGCCCTCTACAAGAAGGCGTGCGACAAGGGGCACCTGGACGCCTGCAACAACCTGGGCATCGCCTACGCGGAGGGCACGGGCGTGCAGAAGGATCCGAAGCAGGCCTTCGCGCTCTTCGACAAGAGCTGCAAGGCGGAGGATGCCAAGGGCTGCTTCAACGTGGGCCTCGCCTACAACGCGGGCCTGGGCGTGGACAAGGATCCCGTGCGTGCCGGCGCTTCCTTCGAGAAGGCCTGCGCCAAGGGCCACGCGGATGGGTGCTTCAGCCTCGCCATCGCCCATGCGAGCGGCAAGGGCGTGGAGAAGAACCTGGAGAAATCCACGGCCCTCTTCTCGAAGGCCTGCGACGCGGGGCACATGACGGCCTGCAACAGCCTCGGCGTGGCCTATATGGCGGGGCACGGCGTGGCGAAGGATCCGAAGCGCGCCGTCTCCCTCTTCGAGAAGGCCTGCACCGCGGAGCTCCCGGGAGGCTGCCTCAACGCCGGCATCGCCCACCGCAGTGGCAGCGGCGTGGCGAAGAGTCCGGAGCGCTCCCGGGAGTTCATCCAGAAGGCGTGCAACCTCGGGCTCGCTCCCGCGTGCAAGGTGCTCGAGGCCGCCGCGAAGACGCCTTGATCGCGAGCGCTCAGGGCGTGCCGGGGACGGCGGTGGCGGGCCGGAGTTAATCCGGGTGCGTGGGTACCTGGATCTCCCCGGAGATGATCTTCCCCTTCAGCTCCTCCAGCCGGGCCAGGGCGTCGGCCTTGCCGGGGAAGTCCAGCCGCACCGGGGCGTAGGTGATGCCGCCCTCTTTCAGGCCCAGGGACTGGTTGCCGCCCTGGAAGCGGCCCTGGACCTGATCCCTCACGGCCTCGTACACCACCAGGTCCACGCGCTTCACCACCGCGGACAGCACCGCCTTGGGCGCCAGGTGTGACGGATCCGAGTCCACGCCGATGACGTAGACGGTCTTGCCCTCGTCGCGCGCCTCCTTCACGGCCTGGATGGCGCCCAGTCCGTCCACGCCCGCGGCGGCGAAGACGACGTCCGCGCCCTTGGTCAGCAGGTCCTGCCCCACCTGCTTGCCGAGCGCGAAGTGGGTGAAGCCGCCGGTGTAGTTGGACAGCACGGTGGCCTTGGGATGGGTGGCCGCCACGCCCGCGCGGAAGCCGGCCTCGAAGCGCTTCACCAGCGGAATCTCCATGCCGCCCACGAAGCCCACCTTGCCCGTCTTCGTCGTGAGCCCGGCCAGCGCGCCCACCAGGTAGCAGCCCTCCTCCTCGCGGAAGACGACGGTGCGCACGTTGGGCAGGGAGTACGGCTCGCCCTGGGCGGACAGCAGCGGGCTGTCCACCAGGAGGAAGTGCTTGTCCGGGTTGCGCTTCGCCGCCGCCTCCACCGCGTTCTCCAGCATGAAGCCCACCGCGAGCGACAGCTCCACGCCCTGCTCCTCCACCAGCAACTGGAGGTTGGGCTCGTAGTCCTCGGCCACCCGGCTCTGGAGGACGACGGGCGTGATGCCGAGCGGCGTCACCTGGAGGTCGCGCCGGGCCCTGTCCTGTCCGAGCGACAGCTGGAGCGTGGTCTCGAGCTCCCCGGGAGTGACGTCCTTGTAGCCGCCCCCCTCGTATTTCACGCCCGCGGCCCAGACCTCCAGGCCGCGCAGGGCCGAATCATTGAAGGACTGATCCCCACGTCCTCCGAGCGCCAGGACGAGTCCGATGCGGCTCTTCTGGGTCTCGGGGGGTTTGGCCTCGGTCTTCGGTGCGGGAGGCGCCTCCTTCTGGCTCTTGCAGGCCGGCAGGAGGGGCAGGGCGAGGACCAGGGCGAGGTGGCGCAGGCGCATGGCCTCGTCCTACCACGCGGCTCAAGAGGGCCGTGAGAGCCCCAGCCGCGAGGCCGTGGCCTCATCGGCGGGCCACAACACCGTCTCACGCGGCGTGAGCAGCAGGTCGAGCCGGCCGTCCTGGACGTGCTCGCGCTGCTCCCGGACGAAAGGCGTGATGTCCTCGAGGTCCACGATCCACTCGCGCGAGTAGCGCCGGAGTGCCTCGCCCTTCAGTCCGAGCTGGATGGCGCGCCGCTCCAGGGGACCGCCACTGGGGCCGTGATCGGGGTCCCATTGCAGCCGGACGTCGGAGCGGGCGAGCTGCTCCTGCCACTGCTTCTCGGAGCCGTAGACCTCCGGCACGTGCTTGGAGTGCACCGCCTGGGGGAGCAGGGACTCGAAGGCCTCGCGGCGGAGCCACACCGCGAGCACCGTCTCCTGGTCCGGCTTCGAGGCCCAGCCACAGCGGTACATCATCCAGAGGAAGTTGCTCTTGATCCAACTCATGCGGCCGAGGCGGAAGTCACCCCCGAAGTAGCGGTGCTCCGCCGCGAAGTGGCCGATGCGCGGATTGTAGGCCTGGTAGACGACGACGGTGCGCTCGTCATGCTGGGCCAGGATGTGCCGGCCCGCTCCCGGCCAGCGCTCGCGTTGGGCGGTATAGGGCTCCGTGACGAGCGGCACTAGGACTTCGCGCTCTCGGCGCGCATCTGGTTGAGCCGGTCATAGTGGCGGTAGCCGAGCTGATCGAGCGCGCTCGAGGGGGCCAGACCGATGTCCACCAGCGTCTTGATGTCGTACGTGCCCGCGAGCACCGGCGGCGCGTAGTTCCGCACGGCGTCGGGGGTGCGGAACTTCGACAGCGGGAAGAGCACCGTGTTGGTGTGCACGTGCATGAAGTGCGCGGCCGACTGACGCTGCCAGCCCGGCACGCCGGGCGCGGTGATGACGTGCGGCGTCGCGAGGAACGTGCCTCCCGTGAGGATCTCCAACTGCTGGCCCACCTGCGCGACGATGCACCCCGCCGGCGCGGTGCCGCGCACCATCCGGCCCTTGGGCTCCTCGGGCGTCGGGCGGGTGCGGAGGTAGAGGCCGCTCTTGTCATCGGGGCTCTTGGCCGGCTGGCCCTTCGGGTCGAGGAAACGGCCTCCGGGCAGCAGCGTGAGCAGGTTGAAGTCCGTGTGCTCCTCGCCCCAGACGATGCCGGTGTTCACCTGGGAGTCGGTGAGCGGCAGGTACTGGAGGGCGCGCGTGACGTGAGGGCCCCGCTGGCAGAGGTCCGCGAAGGACGTCTCCGGCAGCCCGAGCGCCACCGCCGCGCCGCGCAGCAGCCCGAGCCCCGCCTCGTGCAGCGACCGGCCGAGCGTGAGCAGGCCCTCCTGGAAGAACGGCGGCGCATCCGGGGGCCACACGTTCTCGGGGTAGATCTGCGGGAACTCGAGCGCCGAGCTCTCGTCGGAGGGGTAGGGCGCCGCGAAGTAGCACTCCTTGAAGTCCGGCTGGCCATTGCTGGCCACGGCCACCTCGGTATTGGGAGGCGTCCAGCCGCGCTGGTACCAGATGTCCGCACGGCCGTAGGGCCGCTTGGCCTCGGTGGGCCAGGAGACGAAGGTGCGGAACGCGTCGTAGTAGCGCTCGAGCGCCTGGGCATCGACTCCGTGGTTCTTCACGTACACGAGGCCGAAGACGCCGAAGGCCTCCCGGATGGCCGCCGCGCCGCGCTCGACGCGGGCGGGGTCCTTCGACGAGAGATCGGTGAGGTCGACGGTGGGGATGTTCATCGGGGTCTCTGCCATGGCGACCCCAGGTGTATCGCGCCTCGCGTCCCAGAGGAATACGCTCGCAGTGGAGAGGCTCCGCCGCCCGGCCACGGAGCCTCCGCCGCTCAGGGCTCCTCTGGCCAGGGCCAGGACTCCAGCCCGGTATCACCTGGCTCCGTGTAGGGGTCCTCTAACGGGGGGAAATAGCCAGCGGCAGGCACCTGCTGGAGGTAGTAGCTCCCCGGGAGCGGCTGCTGCAGGTAGTAACTCGCCGT
>NZ_JPMI01000121.1 GCF_000733295.1 Archangium violaceum Cb vi76
GGCCATGGGTTGCTGGAGTTGGTAGCTGCCCGCCATCTGCTGTTGCTGGGCGTTGGCTGTTCCCGCCGCTGCCCAGGCCATCGCCGCTATCGCGGCCGCCAGGATGCTCTCGCGCATGTCCGCACCTTCCTCGGTGTTGATGTAGCCACGAGTCGTTGCGGAGGCCATGCGCGGGGGCATGGAATGGATTCGCGAGCCCCCCGCAACCGCCGCCACCTCTTCCGGTACTCCCGGGTGGAGGTGGTCATGTCTGGTGGAAACACGGTGCGCCCGGGTGACGGGCAGGTGCGGTGGAACCCGGCGAAATCGCTGTGGTTCGGGCTCGTGTCGCTGGTGGCGGTGGTGGGGGCGGTACCTACCTTCACCCCCTCGGCCTTCGGACTTTTCGTGGGGAGCACGGCCCTGACGCTGTGCGCGGGGCACTCGGTGGGAATCCACCGGGGCCTCATCCATCGCTCCTACCGGGTGCCGGTGTGGCTGGAGTACGCGCTCACCTACCTGGGAGTGCTGGTGGGCCTGGATGGGCCTCGCGCGCTGGTGCGCATGCACAACACGCGGGACTTCCAGCAGAACGAGCCCTGGTGCCACGACTACTTCGCGCACCGGCAGCCCATGTGGCGCGACTACTTCTGGAATCTGCACTGCCGCTTCGAGTTCGCCCGGCCCTTCGAGCCCCGGGTGGACGAGCAGGTGGAGGCGGATGCCTTCTACGGGTTCCTTCAGCGTACCTGGATGTTGCAGCAACTGCCCTGGGCGGTGCTGTTCCTGGCGGTGGGCGGGTTGCCCTGGCTGGTGTGGGGGAGCTTCGTGCGCGTGGCGGTCAGTGTGACGGGCCACTGGCTCGTGGGTTACGTGGCGCACCGGCACGGCTATCAGGATTGGCACAACGAGGGCGCGGCGGTGCAGGGCTTCAACAACCTGCTGTTCGGCGCGCTGAGCATGGGCGAGGGCTGGCACAACAACCACCACACGTTCCCGCGCTCGGCGCGGCTGGGAATCCGCTGGTGGGAACTGGATCTGGGGTGGGGGTTCCTCTCGCTGCTGCGCGCACTGGGGCTGGCCACTGAGGTTCTCGAGCCGGGTGAGCAGTCGCTCGCGCACCACGCCCGGTCGCTTCCTTCGGAGAGCGCGTGTATGTCCCCTCTGCCTTCAAGGTAGGGGAATGATGTGTGAGGGGGTGGCCGCCGCTCACCCGTTCTGGCGAAGGTCTTTCCCGCGTCAACTCACTTCGGCCAGAACGTCACCGCCCGCGCGTTCTCCGAACTCCAGACGAGCTTCTTCCCCCGGTACATGCGCGGATGTCCGCCGGAGTCCGCGAGTGAGATGAGCAGGAATGGCCCCCGTGATTGGATGCTGACCAGGTCGTTCTCTCGAAACGTGTGACTGGGAAGTGCGACTGCCTTTCCCTTGTCCACCCTTCGCAGCAGACCGGTCGCCAGCAATTCCTCTCCGAAGGGCGTGCCCCAGACCGCCAGGGTGTAGCCACCACGCACCAACGCTGCCCACTCGCCATCGGGCTGCTCGGGCGTGAGCGCATACAGTTGGTCCAGCAGTTGGTCGTCTTCGATTTCCCTGGGCGCGAAGCGCGGATCCAGTACTCGGCTCGATCGTTCACCCAATTCCTTGCGCAGCGGCAGGACGCCGGTGCCCGAGGACTCGTCGCTCGCCTTCATGTCCAGTCGCGTCCACGCCCCTTCCCGCCAGGCGAAGGCATGGGCCAACAGCGGGCGGCTCGTGGTGCCAGTGAATCCGAATCGGATGACGTTTCCATCCACCTCCATCGCGCCTGTTCGTTCCTGTTCCGGGGTGGGCTTCTGAACGGTGAGCCCGAGCAGCCTTCCCTTGGCATCGAAGCCGAACTCGATGAGCTCACCCGAACCGGGCAGGGGGAGTTCCTCGGCATTGCCCGTCGCCAGGTCCACGAGGAACAGGCGGTCACGGAACGCGGGGGAGGGGAACTTCTCCGGGAACGTGGGCTTGCCCACCACGGGCTGGCTGACTCCCCCGCGCCAGAATCGCGCCACGCCCTGCTTGCCATCCCGGCTCAGCGCGGTGCTCGCGCCCTGGCATTCCACCGCGAGCTTCGTGATGACCCGGCGCGCCGAGGTGAGGGCATTGACCTGGGCCCACTCGCAGCCATCACTCGCGGGTTCGAGCAGCGACAGGGTGGCATCGGTCACCGCGGGCGCCGGTGCCGCCTTCTCCGTCTTGGCGGGGCGTTCCTCCTGCGCGTGGGTCACGGGTCCGAGCAACAGCGAGGCGAGCAGGAGGTGTTGGAAGGTCTTCACGTGTGTCCCTCAGTTCGCCGCGAAGTCGCGGAGCGGTGCGAACCCGGGCAGCACCCCGGTGTGCGAGAAGACGATCTGCTTCACCTCCTCGGGCTTCAGCTTCGCCGCCAGCGCCTTCAACGACGCACGGTTCTGTTCCACATCATCCGTCACCGGCCACTTGGCGCTCACGAGTTTGCCCTCCTTCGTCGCGTCCGCGCTGTCACCCAGGAAGAGCACTCCGTTGACGAGGTACGCCGCGCTGCCCTGGGTGTGGCCGGGGATGGACAACACCCGGATGGACAGGTTGCCCATCTGGATCGTCTCGCCGTCCTTCAGCGGGCGGGTGACGCGTGCCTGACGATCGGTGGGCGGCAGGTGCCGCAGGATGGGGCTGTTGCTGCGGGCCTTTCCCTCCGCGATGGGCACGTCCGCCTCGAGCGCCATCACCTCGGCCTTCGGGAAGAGGTGGCACCCGGCGATGTGGTCCGCGTGCCCGTGCGTGAGGAGGATGGCCTTCACCGCGTCCGGCCCGAGGCCGCGCCGCTTCAGCTCGGCCAGGACGATCTTCCCCTCGGAGTCATTGCCCGAGTCGATGAGCACCACCGCGCCCTCCCCGGCGTCGAGCACGTCCACGCTGACGTGGCCGTCCTTCACCACCCGGGCGAAGCCCTCCAGCTCCCGTCCATCCGGAATCTCGCCGTTGCCAGCGAACATGACCACGAACAGCGCCACCCCCCCCAACACGGGGATGAGCAGGAGCAGACCGGCGATCTTCAACACGCGCTTCATCGTCACCTCGAGCGGCCCAAGGGGCCGGTGGAACAGTACCCCAGAGTGCTATAAGGCGCGGCCATGCCGGGGGATGCATCCATGCAGCGGGGACAGCCGGACACCGGCCAGGCGGAGACCTCCCGCTTCCGGTACGCCTTCATGGCGATCGGGTTCGTCTGTGTCGGACTCGGGATGCTGGGCGCGTTCCTGCCAGTGCTGCCGACGACGCCCTTCCTGCTCGTCGCGTTGTGGGCGTTCTCGCGCAGTTCCCGCCGTTTCCACCATTGGTTGTACTCGCACCCCCGTTTCGGGCCCCGGCTCCGGGAGTGGCACGAGCACGGCACCATCCCGGTGAAGGTGAAGGTGAGCGCGGTCTCCGCGATGGCCCTCAGCTTCGGCTTCATGGCCTTCGTCGCGCGGGTGAAATGGCCCGTGCTCGCGGCAACCGGGGTGTTCATGCTCGTCGGCGCCACGTACGTGCTCAGCCGCCCGAGCCGCCCGCCCGGGCCGTGAGGCCGTGTCCGCTTTTTCCGGGGCATTTCGTTGTACGGGTGAATGCTCCAGGAAACCTCATGCCTCCTTCTTCCCACCATGAGCGCGCCGCCACGTGAGGGTGCGTCGGCCACCGTCACGGCCGCGTATCGCCAATACTTCCCCCTGCTCCAGAACAAGTGCGCCCGGGCCCTCGGAGACGCGGCGGAGGCGGAGGAGGTGGCCCAGGAGTCCTTCATCCGCCTGTGGCGCTCCGGCATGGCCCAGCGCCCCGTGCGCGAGGTGGTGCCCTGGCTCTACCGGGTGAGCACCCGGCTGCTCATCGACAGGCTCCGCGTCCGCCAGCGCCGCCGGCCGGTGGAGATGTCCGCCGCGCTGCAGGACACCACCGCCCACCCCGCCCCCAGCATCGAGTCCGTGCTGCAGGTGCGCCAGCTCCTCCAGTCCCTGGCCTCCAGCCTCCCCGCCGAGGAGCTCGAGGTGGCGCTGCTGCACCGGGTGGACGGCCTCACCCAGACGGAGATCGGCGAAGTCACCAGCCTGTCGGATCGCACCGTGCGCCGCATCCTCACCCGCCTCGAGGCGCGGCTGGGGCCCTGGCGCGAGGAGGAACGATGAGCACCTCCCACCCTTCCTTCCTGGCGCTGGATCGCGCCGCGCTCGGGGACATGACGGAGGAGGTGAGGGCCCACCTCGCTTCTTGTCCCCGCTGTGCCGGGCATGTCGACTCCCTGGGCCGGCCTCCACCGGTGCCGTCCTGGGCCGTGGCGCTCGCCAACGAGCCGCCTCGCCGTGCTCCCTCGCTCCTGGCCCGAATGGCGCCCTGGGGCATGGCGGCGCTCGCGGCGGGGCTCGCACTGGTGCTGTGGGTGCCTCGGACGGCGACGGAGACGCTTCCGGCCCCGATGGCCGGCCTGCGCAGCAAGGGCAGCCCGGCCGTGGCCCTCTACGTGAAGACCGGGGACGCGGTGCGCCTGTGGGACGGCGAGTCCCCGGTGGCCGGGGGAGACCTGCTGCGCCTCAAGGTCATGCCCGAGGGCTTCACCTGGCTCACCGTGGCCGCGGCCGAGGGGGACTCCTGGCAGGTGCTTCATGAGGGCCCGGTGCCCGAACGGGGCGAGACCCTCCTGCCCACCAGTTGGCGGGTGGAGCCCGGCGAGCAGCCCGAGCGGCTCCTCGTCGTCCTCGGCCACGCGCCCGTTCCCACCGGCTCCCTGGCCTCGCTCCACGAAGAGCCCACGCGCAACGAGTCGCTGTGGGTCCTTCCGCTCTCCCTCTCCAAACCCTCTTCGCAGCCCGCTTCGCCATGAACGCCCTGCTCGCCCTGACCCTCGTTGCCCTCACCGCGGCTCCGGCCGACACCGGCGCCCCGCCCGTGAATCGTCTGGCCGTGGTGGTGGGTGCCAACCGCGCCGCTCCCGGACGCACGCCCCTGCGGTTCGCACACCGCGACGCGCGCAACCTCGCCTCCGTGCTCGTCGAGGCCGGACAGTTCGCCCGGGAGGATGTGCTCGTGCTGGAGGACCCGGAGCCCTCGCGTGTCCTCGCGGCGCTGGACTCCCGGCTGGAGCGGCTCGGGAAGGAGGGCCGGGAGGGGCTGCTGCTCTTCTATTACTCGGGCCACTCGGATGAGGGGGCGCTCTATCCCAACGGCCAGCCGCTGGCGCTGAAGGAGCTCCGGGCTCGGCTGGAGGACGGGCGGGCCGCGGTGCGCGTGGGCATCCTCGATGCCTGTCAGGGCGGGAGCTGGACGCGCGCCAAGGGGCTCACCCCGGCGGCGCCCTTCGCGGTGGAGGTGCCACTGGCCTTGTCCAGCGAGGGCTCGGTGCTGCTCGCCTCCAGCACGGGTCAGGAGGCCTCGCACGAGACGGATGCGCTCCAGGGCTCCTTCTTCACCTACCACCTGGTGGCGGGCCTGCGTGGCGCGGCGGACGAGGGCGACGACGGACAGGTGACGGTGGGCGAGGCCTTCGCCTACGCTCAGCGCCTCACCATCCGCGACACCTCGTTGCACGGCGAGGCGGTGCAGCACCCCAGCTTCGACTTGCGGCTGCGCGGGCGGCAGGATCTGCCCCTCACCCGGCTGGCCAGCGCGAGCAGCACGCTCGAGGTGCGGCAGGAGCTGGGCCCCCTGCAGGTCATCCAGTTGCACACCGGACTGGTGGTGCTGGAGGTGCCCGAGGGCCGGCGTGCCCTGCGCATGGCCCTGCCGGTGGGCCCCTACCTGGTGCGCCGCAGGACGCCAGAGGGGACGTTCGCCCGGGAGCTCCAGGTGGAGGCCGGCAAGACGGTGACGGTGCACGAGGAGAACCTGGAGCTGGTGGGGGCGCCGGGGCTCGCCGCCAAGCGCTACTCCAAGCCTCTGGCGGCCACCCTCACCACGCTCCCGGCCGGCACCCATGCGGTGAGCACGAGGGTGTCGGTGGGTTACGGCGAGCAGTGGGTGGGACCGCAGTCCGGCCTCTACTCCAGTCCACCGAATCTGGGCGTCGGCTATCGCGTGGGGCTGACGGAGCGGCTGGAGCTGACCGTGTTCGGCTTGCCCGTCGTGAAGCTCAGCCGTCCGCAGGAGGTGTCGGTGGGGATTCCCTCGCCGAAGCTCTCCTACCGTCTGGGGGAGGTGGGCCGGTTCGAGTGGGTGCCTTCCATGAGTTTCTCGCTCGGCGCGCAGCCCGGGAAGTGGCCCGAGGGCGTCGGGCTGGAGGCGGCGTTGCGGACGCGGTGGTGGCTCTCGGGCTCCAGCAGCGTGCACATGGGGGCGTCGGTCCACAGCTACTTCCGCGCTCCCTGGTACGTGCCTCCCTACGTGTACGACTCTCCCCGCCAGGTGAATTCCTCCCTGGGGGCCGGCTACTCCGTGACGCTGGGCGAGGTGGTGACGTTGGGCATCGGCTTCGGGGTCTCGACCGCCATCTTCCTGGGCCCCCTGCGCCTCGCGGATGGCAGCGTCCATCATTCCAATCCCCTGGAGCTGCTCACGTACCGCATTGGCGGGAGTGGTGGCTCCCCGTTTCCCCTCCTGTCCATCCACCTCGACGACGTCTGGACCCTCACGGCCGATGCCTCCGTGTCCTGGGGGAAGAGCAACTCGGGGAACGGCTTCAGTGCCGGCGTGCTCGCCACCTTCTGAGCCGGGCGACGCCGGGGAATCCGCGGGGCCGCCGCGGTGTGGTAGGGGAGAGCCTCCCATGGCGCCTCCTCCCCGTTATGGCCGTTCCCTGGCCCACAAGGCCCGCCAGCGCACCCCGGGCCACCACTACAACGCGAGCTTCCTCCCGGCGGCGGACCGCGCGGAGATCCTCGCGTGGCTCGGCGCCCTCCATCCCCTGTGGGAGCAGCGCTACTCCAAGCACTTCCCCCCTCCGCCGGGGCAGGAGCAGCGGAGGCTGTTGCGGCCGGTGTACTGGCTGGGCAACTGGCAGTTCGCCTGCCTCGACTACTACCGGCCGCCCAAGGGGGTGAAGGACCGCTGCGTCAAGGCCGAGCCCTTCCCGGCGGTCCTCCAGCGCCAGGTGGACAAGGTGGAGGAGCTGGCGCGCCGGATGTTCCGCGGCCCGGACATGCCGCCCCGCTGGCACCTCAACACCTGCCTGGTGAACTTCTACGGCAGCCGCCTGGAGGACGGGCGCTGGGTGGACACCGCGCGCGTGGGCGAGCACAAGGACTTCGAGCCCGGGCCCGTGGCCTCGCTGTCCTTCGGCGAGCGGGCCCTCATCCAGTTCGTCACCTCCACCCGCCCGGGCGAGCGCGACGAGGTGGTGCTGGAGCAGTGGCTCGATGATGGGTCGCTCCAGCTCTTCGGGGGCGCGCGCTGGAAGGACCAGACGTTCCACCGGGTGCAGCGGGTGGACACGCGCGCCGGCCACCAACTTCCGCCCGAGCTGCCGGACTTCAAGACCCGGCGCATCAACCTCACCTTCCGCTACGTGCCGGACGAGCACGTGACGCCCTACGCACAGCTCTCACCCGAGGCCCGCGAGGACGTGCGGCCCTACATGGAGACGCTCGCCCAGCACAGCGCCTTCTTCCGGAAGGAGCTCGAGCGGGAGCGCGAGGCGCACGCGCCTCACCACAATCCGTGAGTGCGCAGCAGCGCCGCGAGCGGGGTGTCTCCCCGCTGGTACGCGCCGAAGAGCTTCGCGGCCGTCTCCGGTGACGGGTTGGCGCACACCTTCCACTCGCGGCCGTCCCGCAGCTCCGTCCCGCAGTGGTGCAGCGAGGCGCGGACCTCCTCGGGGGAGCCCAGGGGGATGTGCTCGAAGAGGGACGGGTTCTGGCTGGTGAGGAAGGACTGCCGGCGGCCCAGCTCCCTCACACAGGCCTCCACCTGGCGCGGGTGCAGGCTGTTGGCCAGCTCGTCGGCGATGGCGAAGTCCTCGTTGACGTCCAGGTAGTACAGGAAGGACAGCAGCCGCTTCTGCCCGTGGCCGAGCTGCTCCTGCGTCAGCACCACGCCATCTCGCCGGGTGAAGTGGAAGCCGAAGCGGCCGAACTCCAGCCGCCCGCCGCCCTCGTAGCTGCGCTTGTCCAGCAGCTCCACCCGGAACGTGCCCGCGCTGAAGCCGGCCAGGGTGACGAACCTCGCCAGGAAGCTCCGCTCCACCTCGTCGTGGCGGATGTCGAGGTGGCCGGCCGGCGGGGGCATCTCGCGCGCCACCCGCTCGCGCAACAGCCCGGGCATCCACGTGGGCAGCCACATCAACCCGAGCGGGAACACCTCGTCGCCCCGCATCTCCATTCCGTACTGCGTGTTGCCCATCTGCTGGAACGTCCCGAGCGCCTCGTCGAAGCGCGCGGGAGCGAGCAGGAAGGTGCGGCGCAGCAATTCCTTGAGCGGCTCGCGGACCTCGGGCTCCAGCCGCTGGGCCGTCATGAAGAGCACCACCCAGACGGTCCGGTCGAGCAGCGACCAGTACATGGTCTGTGAATAGGCGGGCTGTCCGTCCACCTCCCAGGCCACGCCGGTGGCGTCGGCGCGCATCACCAGCCGGGGGCCGGGCGCGTCCAGCTCGAGCACCAGCTCCATGGAGGGCTCGAGCTCCGCGGTGGGCTCCAGGGGACGTGGCGGCAGCAGCGCCGAGCTCCCGCTCGAGGTGCCCGCTGGCGGGGGCGCGCCCGTGGCCCGCGTATTGCGCACGGTGATGTGGAGCTCCATCCCGGGGAAGTCGAGGGCGTACTCCAACGAGAACTCCTCGCGGATGAGCCCGGAGAAGTCCGAGGCGAGCACGCGCGAGAGCAGCTCCAGCAGCGTGGTCCTCCCGGTGCCGTTCTCTCCGAGCACCAGGTTGAGTGCCGGACTGAACACGAGCTCGGTGCCCGGCGCGACGTCCCGGTACCCATGGATGTGGAGCTTCGTGAGCTTCATGGCGGTGCCAACGTGCCTCTCTTTTTCTCGGAAAGAGAAAAATCGCGAACCGTGCCACGTCAGCGGTGAACAACCAAGTGGCCACCCGTCCGCGTCTGCACAACGTAATCAGGTGAAGTCGAGAAAAGCATCACAGCGCCTTGAGTCGCAACCAACTGGTATGTCAAGAAAGTAGCCTCTACTTCAGAGGAGTACCCCGTGAGCAACCGGTTCGTGAGGACGTTCTGCGTGGCGTGGCTGGGAGCCAGCCTGGCCGCGTGCGGCTCGATGCAGGAGGGCGAGGCGCCCGTACAGGGGGGCGATGACGCCGACATCCAGGCCGCGCTGGCCCGCGTCCAGGGCGCCCGGGTGCTGGGCACCGACGACGGCGTTCCCTACGCGGTGAAGGGCCAGTTCGGCCGTGCGTCCCAGGCCGCGGGGCTGCGCGCGCAGCCGGACGTGCGGGGGGCGCTGAGCCTCGTGGCGCCGGTGTTCCGGCTCAACGAGAACGACCTGGTGTTCCGGCGCGCCACCGTGGACGCGCAGGGCCACCAGCACCTGCGCTTCCAGCAGACGAAGAACGGCCTGCGCGTGGTGGGCGGCGAGCTCGTCATGCACGTGGACGCGGCGGGCAATGTCTACGCGGCCAACGGCTCGGCGCGGGATGGCTCGAGCGCCTCCTCCGTCGCGAAGGTGTCGCCCGAGGCCGCGCGGGTGGCCGCCGTGGAGAACACCACCGCGCGCATCGCCACCACCGAGAGCGCGGAGCTGGTCTACCTGCGCTCCGAGGGCAGCTCCGAGCCGCGGCTGGCCTACGAGGTGCGCTTGAAGGGCGAGCGCGACGGCATGCCCGTCCACGATCTCGTCTACGTGGACGCGCAGCGTGGCGGCATCCTGCTCGTCAACCCGCTCATCCACGACGCGCTCAACCGCAAGGTGTACTCGGCCAACAACGGCTCCTCCACGCCGGGCACGCTCAAGCGCAGCGAGGGCCAGGCGCCCATCGGTGACGCCCATGTCGACATGAACTACGACATGCTGGGCGCCACCTATAACTGCTACCAGACGCTCTTCGGCCGCGACTCGTACGACAACGCGGGCGCCACGCTCATCAGCACCGTCCACTACGGCAGCAACTACGTGAACGCCTACTGGGACGGCACCCAGATGGTGTACGGCGATGGCAACAACTCGGACTCCATCGAGCTGGGCAAGGACCTGGACGTCACCGTCCACGAGCTGACCCACGCCGTGACGGACACCGAGTCGGACCTCATCTACTCGGGTGAGTCCGGCGGCCTCAATGAGTCCATGTCCGACATCTTCGCCGGCGTGTGCGAGAGCTGGACGCGCAACTGGGCCGTGGACGCGGACGTCTTCATGATCGGCGAGGACATCTGGACGCCGGGCACTCCCAACGACGCGCTGCGCTACATGGATGACCCGGCCAAGGACGACGTCTCGCTGGACTTCTACGGCGACTACTCCTCGGGCGTGGACGTGCACTACAGCTCGGGCATCAGCAACCTGGTGTTCTCGCTGCTGAGCAAGGGCGGCGTGCACCCGCGCGGCAAGTCCACCAACGTGGTGCCGGCGATTGGCCCGGAGAAGGCCGGCCGCATCTTCTACAAGGCGAACACGGACCTCTTCACGGCCAGCACCACCTTCGAGCAGGCCAAGACGTACACCCTCCAGGCCGCCGAGGCGCTCTACGGCGCGGGCTCGGCCGAGGCCTCCGCGGTGAACGAGGCCTGGAAGGCGGTGGGCGTGCCGCCTCCGCCGCCCGTGGTCAACCCGCTGACCAACGGCGTGCCGGTGAGCAGCCTGTCGGGCAGCTCCGGCAACAAGAAGTACTACTCGCTCGAGGTGCCCGCGGGTCAGACGAGCCTGACCTTCGAGATCAGCGGTGGCACGGGTGACGCGGACCTCTACGTCCGCAACGGCGCCGTCCCCAGCGCCAGCACCTACGACTGCCGTCCGTACGCGAGCGGCAACGCCGAGTCCTGCCCCTTCCCCAACCCGGCCGCGGGCACCTGGTACGTGATGCTCAACGCCTACTCCGCCTACTCCGGCGTCACCCTCAAGGGGACGTACGGTGGTGGTAGCGGCGGCGGTGGTGGTGGCACGCCGGTGTCCACGACGGCCAGCGGCACCGTGGCCAAGAACAAGAACAACAGCCACGGTCCGTACAACGTGGTGGCCGGCACCACCTTCAAGGTGGTGATGACGGGCACGCGCGACCCCAACCTGTACGTGCGCTTCGGCGCGGCCCCCACCACCTCGGCCTACGACTGCCGGCCCGCCCTGTCCGGCGCCTCCGAGACGTGCGAGCTGACCGTGCCGGCGGGCCAGAGCACCGCGCACATCATGGTCCGCGGCGCTGGCTCGGGCACCGCCAGCTACAACCTGGCCATCGACTACACCCAGCCGTAGTCCTGGCGGGCGGTAGGGAGTGAAGGGCGGGCGGCTCTCTCCACGCGGGGGGCCGCCCGCTCCGTTTTCAGGGGCCGCGCCGCACGTTGCCGGGCAGCCGGCGCAGCAGGTTCAACAGCCGCAGCGACGAGTGGAGGCTGCCCTGGACCTCCCACGGCTCCACCTTGTCGCCCCCGTTGGTGAACTGGGGCGAGAGCACGAAGACGCGCACCCGCGCCCGGTCCATCATCCCGTGGAAGCGCGCGTCCCGTATCAGCCCTCCGCTCAGCCGCAACTGCGGCGCGGGCTGGAAGTAGTCCAGGTCCAGCGACACCCAATCGGCTCGAGGGACCTCGGGCCGCTCCAGCACCTGCCGCCAGTGCAGCGCCGAGGTATCCACGAACCAGGGGACGAGCGTGGAGAAGCCCACGTCCCGGCCCGTCATCTTCGCCGTCGGCTCGGCCTTGGCGGTGGTGAAGAAGATGTCCTCCTCGGTGAGGACGGGCGCCGAGCCCTCCGGCCGCTTCAGCCCCTCGAAGAGCCTCCACCAGGTGGCGGCCTGTGGCGGCACACGCGACTCCAGGAAGCTGTCCTTGCACCAGTCGGAGTGCCGGTCCGCGTGGAAGAGGGTGCGGGGCAGCTCGCCCGTCGTCCGGTAGTGGTACAGGGCCACGTCGAGCATGTGGTGATCGCGCAGCACGTAGTCGGCCTGTCCGGTGGGGCTCCGCATCACCTGGACGCGGCCACGCAGTACCGCGTCGACGTCACGCATCGTCAGCGCGTCGCGCCACGGGGACTCCTCGAAGGTGAGCTGCTGGCCCTCGTAGGGCTTCTCGCCCGCGTCTCCGACCACGTCCTCGGGGCCCTGCCACCGCCGCACCTGCCGCTCGAAGCGCTCCGCCTCACCGTCCGTGAGGACCTCGCGGGCGACCTCGCGGATGTCCTGGTGCAGGCCGGTACCGGGGATGGCCGGGGAGAAGGCGCCCGCCTGCCCGGGGCCCACGGCGCGGAGCTGGAAGGCGTAGGCCGCGTCGGTGGGTTTCTTCCACTCGGAATACCGGATGAGCACGTGCGCGTTCCTCGGAGGCCGCCCGCCTGGTGACCGGAGAGGCCAGGGGCGGGCGGTAGATGCCGGGAAACACGCGCCCCGTCACTGAAATTGCGGCGCCAGGTCCTCGAGCAGGGCCTTGTAGATGCGGGGCCGCTCGGTCGAGAGGAACAGGTGGCTGCCCGGGAACATGCGCAACTGGAAGCGCCCGGTGGTCTGCTGGCGCCAGGACTCGGCCTCCGCCTGGCTGACTTCCTTGTCCTCCCTGGCGCCGAAGGACGAGATGGGCACGTCCAGCGGGGGCTCGGGGGCGTACCGGTAGCTCTCGCCGACGAGCGCGTCCGTGCGCAGCGCGGGCAGCACCCCGAGCCGGAAGTCCTCGCTGTAGAGCACCTCCAGGGGCGTGCCGAACCGGGCGGCGACCTCCTTGAGGAACTCCTTGTCCGACAGGTGGCTGAGCGGAGGCGGAGGTCCCTGCCGCAGGTGCATGGCCGGGCTGGCCGACAGGAAGAGGTGCACGGGCAGGGGGGCGTTGTTGCGCCGCATCCAGCGCGTCAGCTCGAAGGCGGTGACGCCGCCGAAGCTGTGCCCGAAGAGGGCGAAGGGCATCTGCTTGACGAAGGGGAGCATCATGCTCGCCAGTTTGTCGAGCAGCTCGGGGAAGCGGGTGATGGGGGTCTCGTTCTGGCGCGTGGCGCGGCCCGGCAGCTCGATGGGGCAGACCTCGATGGAGGCGGGCAGCTGTTTGGCCCACAGCCGGAAGACGGATGCGTCACCTCCAGCGAAATGGAAGCAGAACAGCCGCAAGCTGGCCTTGGGGCGCGGCTCGGGGCAGGTGACCCATCGGCGGTAGACGGGAGGGACGTGCATGCGCAGGTATCCATGCTGCGAAGAGCGGGTGGGGTGCGTCAACCCCCCTGGATGACGGGTGCTCAATCCCAGGCGGAGAGCCGGTCGAAATCCTCGGACGTGTAGTGGAGGCTGTCCAGCCCGTTGGTCAACCATGCCCCCTTCAGGCCGAACCCCTCGCGCATGTTGCGCCAGGCCTGTACGTCCGTGAGGCTGGGGGCGAGCGCTCCGCCGATGTCCTTCACCGAGTCCTCGTTGGCGTATGTGCGGTCTCCCACCTTCCGGTCGAACATGAAGGGGTGGTTGTGGAGGTGTGCCAGGGGCTCGAAACCATTGGCGGTATCCTCCGTCACCCGGTCGCTCACCTCGTGCCGCAGCGGCCCACCCACGCTGTCGCCTCCCGAGAGATACACCCGCAGCCGCCCGTGCCCGCGCAGGATGTAGGCGCCGAACTCGGTGGGGTGCTCGAGCATGGGGTAGCGTCGGGCCTGACGCTGGAACAGCCGCCATTCCAGGCAATTCGCTGGGTCCCTCTTTCCGGCGCTCCCATCCAGGACGCGTCCGGAGTTCTCCGCCTCGCGCTGTCCGGGCTTGCCCACCATGGCGGTATGGATGGCGTGCTGCCGCTCCATCAGGGCGCGCTGCTCCAGGCCCTCGGCACCGAGCCGGGCCACGAGTGCCGCCCGGTACTGCTCGCGCTCGGCGTCCATCGGCGCCGGTGCCCACCACGCGGGCGAGTCGGGCAGATCGAAGAACTCATTCAGCTCGCCCGGCTTGGGGTTGGGCACCGCGATGACCTCGGGCTGGGCGTCGAGCACGCAGGCCGGGCTCTCTCCCGGCGGGGTGCTCGCACGTGGGCCATGGCAGGCGGGAATCAGGAAGGCAATCAGAAGCCAGGGAATCACTCTCATGGACCACGATCCTAGATCAGCCGAGGTGTGCGACTTCGACGTCGAAGCGCTTCACCTTGAGCGAGGTGAGGAGCTGGTACAGCCGCTGGGAGATGAGCAGGAGGGGGAGAGGGCGGAAGGCACCCATGCGTGGGCCCACGGCCTGGCGCGTGCACAGCCAGTCCGCTTCGCCCACGCTAGAGCGCTGGAGGTGGACTTCGGAGAGGACGGTGAATCCCGCGACGTGACCTTGCGGGCAGCGGGCCTCATCGGGCTGTGGGACGAAAAAGTCAGCGCCCACCCGGGTTTCGGGCGCCAGCTCCACCGAGCATTCGGGCAGCAGGAGTTGGTGCCAGTGAGGGGTGGGCTTGCCCTGACGGCTCACGACGGGTCCCAGTTCATAGCCACGGATACCCGCAGTCTTCATCTGCTCGGCCAGCCGCGCGGACACCACGATTTCTCCGCCCAGGGTCCGGGCAATGTCCCTCTTGGGAATGCGCTTCAGCTCCAGGTGCAGGGGCCCGACCTGTCTGGCGCCGAAGCCACACTTCGGACAGGCCGTGGTTTCGTCATACATCGTGCCGCAGTCTTCGCCCGTGGGCTCGAAGAAGGGGCGCACGCGCAGCCAGAGGAGCTTGGCCTCCTTCAATTCCCTTTGCGTGTATTTCCTGTGGATCTCCCAGTATGTGACTACGACTGAATCCTGCCTACGCTTCTCCTGCTCATGCTGGCGTATCCGCTCGACGAGTGGGTCGTTCAGTTCGAGCAGAACCTGGCGTGACAAGCCTTCCTCCCGTCCTATTTGAGGAGGAAGAAACCGCTTCGCCTCGTCCGCGAAAAGCCGCACCTCGATGAGTTCACGCATGGTCAAAAATGAACCCCGGGGAGGGGATATCTGGCGTAGACCTTCTTCATGATTTCCAGCACGACCTTGAGACTTGGCGGTCTCATCCCATAACCCACCAGCCGCCGGAACTCATTGGTGATGAGCTGGTGATAGGCGGGGTCCAAGAGGACGGTGGGTCCATTGTCCGGGCCGCCGAGGTAGCGGGGGTGGATGTGGTGCTTCTGCTTGGGGCCACCGGCCAGGTGCGGAAAGGCCTTGCGTGCCTCCTGCATTCCCTTGTCGTACAGGGCTCGTGCCGCATTCGGGTCGAGCGGTGGTGGCGCGGACATCAGGACGAGGGCGCCCGCGCCGCTGCCCAGAGCGGTAGCCACCGTGCCCACGGGCACGGCCACTTCTTCCACGACGAGCAGCCCCTGAGCGCCGAGCCGTAACACCGGCAGCCGCACTCCAGCGCCAGCCATGCGCACACCCGTGCCCGCAGCTCCTCCCGCGAGCATGAGCAGGTGCGTGGACAGACGGGAAGCCTCCCGGACCTGCTCACGCAGAGGCCTGTCCCGGTAACTGGCGAAGTACTCGGGTGAGGACTCGATGAGGGTGGCCACGGTGGTGGGAAGCTGGCGCAGGCCCTCCAGCGTGCCGTCCACGTCCGTCAAGCTGGCGGCCAGGGCGAGCGCAATCTGAGCGAAGGCTTCCTCGGCACCGTCCAGCGAGGTGCTGACGAGATCCTTGTCCAGCCCCAGTTCGCCCAAGGGAATGCCGCTGGTGCGGCGGAGCTCATCGTCCAGCGGATAGAAGATGCCACCATGAGAGAGATAGAGGCGGCCGACGACGAAGTTGCCGGCCATGAGGGCACCGTCGCGCAGCACCACCTCTCCCATGCGCCAGGAGGGCTGGCCGCTGGTGGCGGAGGCGAGATAGCCGTCGGGCCGCATGACGGAGAGGGAGAGGAAGCGCTCGCACAGGGAACGCAGCTCGGAGGCGGGTAGTGGCCGGCCCTGCGTCAGGGCATGGCGCGACAGCCAGGCGAGGGCGGTGCGCGGAGCGAAGGTACGAAGCGACAGGGGCGCCCTGGCGAGCCAGGACCACAAGGCAAGGGCCTGCTGAGTCTGGAGGGGGCGATTCGTGTCCAGGCGCAGGTGCGCGTCCACCTGGGCCGACTCCTGCAGCAGGGCGCAGGTGTCCTGCTCCCGGGGAATGAGCGGACGGTAGGCCTCCCACCAGGGCGTGGCGGGAGGTGTGGGCTCCACGGAAGGGGCGGACAGTCGCCAGGTGGTTGTTGACGGCGGACGTGCGTTCTCCGGGCGCCAGTTCGGAGACGTGGCACAGCCGGTCAGCAGGGCACATGCGGCCAGGGTCAGCAGGGCCGCTGCCGTGCCTCGGCGGGAACAAAGAGGGGACGACATATGGAAAACCCGGCTCCGTTAGAGCTCTCGTGTCATGAAGACGCTGAAGGGGTCGTCGGCGTAACCGTCGAACGGGCCGCAGCGGACGAAGCCCGCGCTCTCGTAGAGCCGGAGCGCGGGGATGAACGCCGCGGACGAGCCCGTCTCCAGCCACAGGCTTCGCATGCCCCTCTTCCTCGCCTCCGCGATGAGGTGCTCGAGCATCGCCCTCCCGACCCCACGGCCGAGGAAGGCATCGGCCACACGCATCGACTTGAGCTCGCCGCGCCATGTGTCGAGGTGCTTGAGCGCTCCGCAGCCGGCGATCTCCTCTCCGCACCAGGCGGACCAGAACGTCACGCCGGGTTGCCGCAGTTTGTCGATGTCGAAGGCGTGCACGCTTTCCGGGGGAGAGTTCGCGTGCATGCCGGAGAGGTGCCTCGCGATCAGGGCGCGGGTCGGCTCTCCGGAGAGATCATCGAGGTGGAACCTCAGGGGCAGGCTCATGGGCGGGTCCAGAAGGGGCAACGGATTCTACTCCGTCAGTCCTCCACCACCACCGTCACCGGCTGGCTGACCTGGGGGCGGTGCACCATGGCCGCGGTGATGACGTGCCGTCCCGGCCGCAGGCTCCAGCGGAACTCGTGCGGATAACCCACCTCCGCCACCGGCACGCCATCCACCATCCAGACAATCGGCTCCGTGCTCGGCGTCACGTCCGCCGCCAGCCTCAGTGTCGAGGCCGACGCGGGCGTGTCCGGGTCATACAGCAGCCGCACCGTGCCCCTCGGCTCGCGGATGGCCACCTTGGGTTCCAGCTCCTCGGGGCGGCTCGGACACAGCGGGCTCTCCCTCAGCGGCGCGATGTCCAGGTGCTGCCGCCGTGCCCACTGCTCGTACTCCTCCGGCAGGGCCAGCATTACCCGCGTCACCACCTCGCGCTCCGGGCAGGTGGGGCCCGCCCTCAGGCCGTTGCGCCGATCCAGCCGCACCTTCGCGTGGAAGGGGCAGCTCTCCGCCGGGGCCGTGCCGGGGACGAACCACTCGCTCTTGCGGTGGGGGCACTCCGGCCCCGCCAGCCGGCCCGACAGCGGGCACACATCCATGGCCAGCGCGCCCGTGGGCGGCGGGAAGGTGTCGAGCACCGGCCGGTACGGGCGCCACCCGGGCATCACCGCTTCGAAAATCTCGTGCACCACGTTGGCCGCGCCGAGCAGCCCGCCCACGCCATTCATCCGGCGCCAGTCGTGGTTGCCCACCCACACCGCCACGAGCAGCCGGTCGCTGAAGGCCATGGCCCAGGCGTCGCGGTAGCCCTGGCTGGTGCCTGTCTTCACCGCCACCGCGTAGGGGTAATCCAACGAGCTGCCCACGGGGAACGACGGCCGGCGTGCCAACGGGTCCGAGAGCATGTGGCGCACCAACTGGGCCGACTCGCGCGTCATCAGCCGGCGCGAGGGCGCCATGGGCTCGTCGGTGAAGCGCCGCAGCGAGCGCGTCTCCCCCTCGTGGGCGAGCACCAGGTACAGCTCCGCCAGTTCCTCCAGCGTGACGTGCAGGTTGCCCACCGCCAGGCCCAGGCCGTAGCGGTCCGGCTCGTAGGAGATGCCGCCCACGCCCACCTTCTCCAGGAAGCGCAGCGTCGGCTCCACGCCCACCCGCTCCAGCACGCGCAGGGCGGGGATGTTGCGCGAGTTGCCCAGTGCCTCGCGCAGCAGCATGGGCCCCAGGAACGAGTGGTTGATGTTCTCCGGCAGGTAGGAGCGGCCGTTCTCCACCCGCACGTCCATGGGCGTATCCGCCAGCTCGGTGGCGGCGGTGACGATGCCCTTCTCCAGCGCCAACCCGTAGATGAAGGGCTTGAGCGTGGAGCCCGGCGAGCGCCGCTGCTTCACGAAGTCGATGGCGCCCCGGTGCTCCTGGTTGAAGAAGTCCCGCGAGCCCACGTACGCGAGGATGTCGCCCGTCTCCGTGTCCACCACCAGCGCCGCCGTGTTGCCCGCTCCCGCGCCGTCCAGCCGGTTCAGGTTCCGCTGGAGGAGGCTCGCCACCTTCGATTGAACCTCCAGGTCCAGCGTGGCCGTGGAGATGGGCTCGGCCCGGGCACTGGCCAGACCGCTCCACTCCAGCACCGCGTGCAGCGCCTCGGGCATGCGCTGGGGCCGGGGCACCAGGCCCAGGTCCGCCTGCAGTGACTGCTCCAATTCCTCCCGGGACAGCGCGCCCCGCTCGTGCAGCGCACGGAGGATGCGGTGGCCGCGCTTGCGTGCGCGCCGCAGGCCGTCCTCTGTGTATGGGTTCATCCGTCCGGGGAGCTGGGGCAGCCCCGCGAGGAAGGCGGCCTGCGTCCAGGACAGGTCCTCCACCGGCTTGTCGAAGTAGAGCCGTGCCGCACGCGCCACGCCGTGCACCCGGTTTCCATATGGGGCGATGGCCAGGTACTGGCGGAGCACCTTCTCGTGACCGTGCCCGTGCACGAGCAGCAGCGCCTCCACCGCCTCGCGCACCTTGCGCCACGCCGTGCGCTCCCCGGGCGTCTGCATCCGCGCCACCTGCATCGCCAGGGTGGACGCCCCCGAGATGACGCGCAGGTTGCGCACGTTCTGCACCAGGGCCCGCCCCACCGAGGGCAGGTGTACGCCCGGGTGCTCGTAGAAGTGCCGGTCCTCGGTGACGAGCGTCGCCTGGACGATGCGCTCGGGCAGCACGTAGGGCACCGGCCAGTAGCCGAGCTCCCCGCCCGTCCCGGGCACCTCGCCCAGGTACGCGCCCCGCCGGTCCAGCACGAGGCGCGAGGGCTCGTAGCCGAGCAGCCCATCCCGGAGGCTGGAGGCGAACCACACCCCCGCCCCCAGCAGCACCAGGGCGAGCACCGCCGCCCCGCGTGTCCGCCTACTTCTCATGCTCTCCCTTCACCACGATGCGCAGGCCCTCGCCGCGGCCACGAATCGACTCGCGGTACATCAGCTCGGCCCAGGGCGCCGGGTGCACGAAGGAGCCCTCGGTGGCGGCGCGCACCCGGAAGTGGAAGGTGTACGTCCCGCGCTGCATCCGCAGGAAGTAGTAGCGCACCTCGTTGTCCAACCGCTGCACGTAGGCCGGCTTGAGCGAGTCCGCCTGCGACGGCTTCGCGTCCGAGGAGGCGTTCGCCAGCTCCGGGTTGAGGGGCTCGAGCCCCGCCGCGAAGGGCACCACCAGCGCCACGTGGACGCGATCCTCCTCGGTGACGATGCGCGTGTGCAGCTCCAGGATGTCGCCCACCTTCAACTCCTTCACCTCGCCCGAGGCGTCGTCGAAGCGCGTCTCCTCGGAGCCGTCCGCGTGCCGCCAGGTGGCGCCGCGCGAGACGATGAAGCCCTGCTTGAGCGGCGTCACCTTGTCTCCCGGGGTGGCCGGGATGTACCGGGCCTCCATGCGCATGCCCACGGGCCCTCCCTTCACGGTGGCGGTCTGCTGCGCGTCACTGGCCACCTCGGCGCGGGCCGTCTTCGTGCTCTTGTTCACCTTGAGCGCGGCGCCCGAGGTCAGCGTCACCGTGGTGTCCGGCACCGCGGGCTTCGCCTTCTCCAGGTACAGCGCCAGCGCGCCGATGGCCCGGCGGTTCTCGAAGGTGCTGCCGAAGCCCGTCTCCGCGTTCCCGTAGGACAGGAGCGCGTCACGCAGCTGCTCCAACCGCGTGTCCTCCGGGGACAGCCGCACCAGGGCCTCGAAGACGGCCGCCACGCTGGCGGTCCGCGAGCCGAGGTAGCCGTAGTAGCCCCATGCGTCGCGGCGCCACTTGAGGCCCTCGAAGACGGGCTTGCCCTTGTTCAGCTTGATGATGACGCTGTCCCACAGCTCGTTGCGCAGCGCATCCAGGTTGGCGCGGTACACCGAGGGCTGGGAGAGCATGGTCGAGGCCAGGTCCGCCAGGCTCTGGATGTCCAGGCGCTCGCGCAGCTGGAAGAGGTCCACGAGGTAGTGCTGGTCCAGCGCGCCCGCGCGGGTGAGGGCTCGCAGCGCCGCCGTCTGCTGGTTGTAGCGCCACTCCTGCACCAGGCCCGGCCAGGTGCTGCGCAGCGAGCGCTTGAGGGCCTCCACCGCGCGCGTCTGCACCTTCTCGTCCACCTTCAGGCCCGCGCGGCGCGCCGCGTCCAGGAACTCCACCGCCAGCGCCGTCACCTGCACGTCGCCCGGTCCTCCCGGCCAGAAGGCCATCAGCCCCTGGTCATCCTGGTAGAGCGGCATCTCGTCCTGCATGCGCTGCACGTTCTTGTCGATCTGCTTGCCGAAGAGCGTGCGCACTCCCAGGTCCCGCAGCACCGCGGCCATGGCCACGTCCGGGTAGAGCTGCGACAGCTTCTGCTCGAGGCAGCCGTGCGGGTACTGGGCCAGGTAATCCAGGCCGGAGATCATCTCCAGTACGCCCGGAATGGCGGTGATGGTCACCTCCTGAGAGGCCGTGCCCGGACGCGCCGGCTCGGGCAGCGGCTTGAGCGGGGTGTTGCCCGCGTTCAGCGTGTCGAAGTACGCGAAGTGCTCCACCGTGCGATCCGGCAGCACGGGCAGCTGCACCTCGAAGGCGTCTCCCGCCTTGTCCGCCTTGCGCTCGATGTCCACGCGTACCTTCAGCGACTGCGGCTCGGACACGTCCGCGTTCTTCACGGTGATGGGGGTGACGAAGCTCATGGCCCGGTTGGCCTGCAGCTCCACGTTCTGGTTCAGCGGTTGCACGTCCGCCGGACCCGACACCTTCACCGCCACCGAGCCGGGGCCTCCGTTGCCCTCCACCACGCGGCCCACCGCGCCGCCCCAGAAGCGGTCTCCCTGGCGCACGAAGCGTGGGAGCTGCGGCTGCACCAGCACCGGCAGCCGCACGCGCAGCACCGTCTGCTTGTACCCGAAGCGCTGCAGCCCGGAGATGGCCACCGCGCGCACGCGGAAGTTGGTGAGGTCGTCCGACAGCGGCACCTGCACCGTCAGCTTGCCGGACGCTGGCACCTGCAACGTGGCCTGGTAGTACGGCACCGTCTGGAAGTTCTTGCGCACCACGCGCTTGCCGCCGCCTTCCTGCTCCTCCTCGCTGCCGTCTCCGCCGGGTGTTTCCTCCTGCTCGAAGAGCTTGCCCACCAGGCTGTTGCGCGTGTCGCGCAGCGTGGTGCCGCGCGCGTTCTGCTTGATGAGCTCATCCAGCGGGTTGAGCGTCCCCTCCGGCGCGAGCGACAGCACGGCCTCGTCCACCAGCCACAGCGTCACCTCTCCGGCCAGCGGTTTGCCCTGGTCATCCTTGAGCGTCAGCTCCACCGGGACGGTGGCCCCGGGGCGCGCCGTCTCGGGGTGCTTGATGTCCACCAGCACCTGGTTGCGCACCGGCTCCACCTTCACGTCCACCGACGCCCCGAGCGTCTGCGGCCGGTAGCGCGAGTCGTCCTTGTCCCCCTCGCCGAGCCGTCCCCGCATCAACAGCACGTGCACCGGGATGTTGGGCACGTGCTGCGCCCGGATGGCCAGCTCGTGCACCGCCTTGCCACCGGACACGTCGTGCCAGGTGTACGTGTTGCCGCCCGGCTCCTCCACCACCACCAGCGCGCGGCCCTCCTGGAAGGGGCTCTGGAGGATGAGGCGCGCCGTCTCGCCTGGCTTGTACGAGTTCTTGTCCGGGGTGAGCCCGAACACGCCCTGGCGCGACTTCTGCCACGCGATGGGCGTCTGGCCTCCCACGTACAGGTCCGCCGTCAGCGTCTGCACGCGCCCCAGCTTGTCTCGCGCCACCAATTCCACCACGTACACGCCCGCCTCCTTCAGCTCGAAGGCCGGCGACACGGGCTTGTCCTCCGTGGTGGAGATCGTCTTCTCGGAGAGCTTCACGTCCTCCTGCTCGGTGACGTAGCGGGCCTCGCCGGTGGCGAAGCTCGTCTCCCGCAGCTGGCTGTGCCAGATGCGCCGGTAGAGGCGCACCAGCACCTCCTGGCCCTTCACCAGCTTGTCGTTGACGCCCACGGCGATGATGTCCGGCGTGAGCGTGAAGGGCTTGTCCGAGTAGCGCGGCACCTTCAGGCCCAGCACGAAGGGCGGCAGGGCCTTCACGTCCTGCGCCGCGGAAACGGGCTGGTTGTCCGCGCCGGTGACGGTGGCCTCGAAGCGGTAGATGCGCGCCGAGCCGTCCAGGTCCAACGCCGGGTTGACGCTCATCTCGTCCGCGCCGTTGTCGTCCAGCGTCGCGTTGCGCGTCATCGCCTCGGGGGCGCGGCTCTGTCCCTCACGGGCGAACTGGTTGCTGGAGGCGAAGAGGAAGCCCTCACGCCCCTTGGGCACGTAGTAGTAGGGGCGGCGCGTCACCGTCCACGAGATGGGCTGCCCGGCCACGTTGCCGCCCGCGTAGTAGCGCGCCACCGCCTTCACCTTGAAGGGCCCATCCAGCCGCACCGTGGCGGGGCTGGACAGCTGCACCTCGAAGGTGGGGATGCGGTAGGCCTCGATCTGGAACTTCCGGCGCGCCAGCGTCCGCCCCGTGCGCACCTCGGCGAGCACCGCGTAGTACTCGCCCGTGGGCGCGTCCTTCTCCTGGAACTCGGCGGAGAAGCCATACAGCGCGGTGAAGCTCAGCGGCAGCTTCCACACCTGCTCGCCCGGACCCTCCACGCGCAGCTCGTACTTCCGCTCGTCCTCGGGGGCCACGAAGTCACCGCTCACCTCGTTGCGCAGGAAGCCCTTGAGGTAGACCTTCTCGCCCGGCCGGTAGATGGGGCGCTCGGTGAAGAGGAAGCCGCGCGGACCGTCGTTCGGCGGCGGCGGCGTCTGCTGCGACAGCCACTCCAGCCAGCCCGAGGACGGCGACCAGTGGTTGTTGGCGAAGGCCGCCGGGGCCTCGCGCGGATCCAACACGAGGATGTCCTCGCCGTTGCGCACGGTGACGCGCTGGAGCTGCACCCAGTTGCCCTGAGGTCCGAGCGTCGCCCGGCCGGTGCCATCCGTGGTGAGCTCGTGCGTGAAGGCCTCCTGGATGAACGAGCCCTTGTGCTTCGGATCCGGCACGTTGCGCTGGCCCTCGAGCACGATGCGCGCGCCCTTCAGCTCCTGCGCCCCGTCCAGCGTGCGCACGAAGAAGACGGCCTTGTCCCGCTCCTCCACCGTGCTCAGCGACAGGTTGGTGATCTGCACCCGGACGTAGGAGCGCTCGGGCGCGCCGGTGAGCCGCCGCAGGCCCACGAGGTACGTGCCCGGCCTCACCTTGCCCACCACCGGATCGAGCAGGGGCGCCAGGTCCAGGCCGAACGTGGTGGTGCCACCTTTCCTGGGCAGCGGCAGGTCCACCAGCTTGGAGACGAGCGGCGTGCCCAGCAGGCGGATGTGCGCCTTCAGCTCGTCCTCGCCGATGTAGCCGGGCGTGGGCTTCACCTGCGGCTCCTCGCCGGGGAAGGGCGGGGCGCTCTGCTCGTTGACGACGATGGGCCGGTTGGGGAAGGGCCACAGGCCAGGGTGCAGCGGATCCACCCGGTAGATGCGCACGTCCGCCCGCGCGTCACCGTAGCCCTGCAGCGGCAGCATGCGCGGGCCCTTCGCCTCCACCAGCGCGGTGCCCTGCATCCAGCGCAGGAAGGGCTGCTTGAAGTCCAGGTGGAAGAAGACCTGGAGATCGCCGGGGTCCCTCAGTGGCCTGCCGCTGTCGTCGCGGATGGGCGCGGCGCCAATGCGCATGCGGTACAGCGTGTCCGGGACGAACCGGCCGCGCAGCGCCACGCGGCTGCCGTACGCCTGGTAGTGCAGGTCCGGCACCGCGGGCTCCAGCCGCACCAGCTTCTTGAGCGAGGTGAGCGACAGGCCCTCCACCGGCGCGGAGAAGACGAGCTGCGGCAGGTCTCCCTGGTTGCCGCACGCGAGCGCCATGTCCCGGGGGGTGGAGGCTCCACCCGTCAGCGAGAACTGGCTCCTGCCGCACTGCACCTGCTGGAGGTGGAAGGCCGGCCGCGTGGACAGCCGCCCCACCCACAGCACCTTGTCCTCGTCTCCCAGCGCGAGGCTGACGTTGACGCGCAGTTGCTTGCCCTCGGGCACGTCCTCCTCGAGCGTGATGGCGTAGACGGCCTGCTCGCGCTGGCTGCCACGCGGCAGCTGCGACAGCGTCCAGTCCTTCAGCACCCGCGTGGGCGAGTCCGCCAGGCCCGGCAGGTCTCGCACCTCCAGCCGGAGCATCTTGCGCAGCGACTCGAGCGGCAGCGCCTGCGGGAAGGTGAGCGTGAGGGTGCGGAAGGGCCTCAGGTCCGTGCTGTCGGGCTGCGGCGACATGGCCGAGGGCGCCGACATCATCGTGGTGAGAATCTTGCGCGCGCCGCCCGCCTCGAAGGAGAAGCGCGCCAGCGCGGGCCAGGGCTCGGCGGGACGGAACTGGAGCGTCTTGCGGTCCGCCCAGAACCACTGGCCGGGCCACGAGGGCACCACCTCGAGCAGCTTCGCCCCGTCGTCCGCGCTCTGCTTGCCGGGGCCGGCGTTGTCGGGGAAGTAGACGGTGACCGGGTCGAAGCCGCGCAGGAACTGGTCGGGGAGGATCTTCACCCCCCCGCCCTCGGGGCGCTGGCTCTCATCGGCCGGACGGTACTCCTGCGCCCGCGCGGGGACGGCCGCGAGCACCAGGAGCAGGCAGAGCAGGGAGTTCACGAGGCGCATCACGGGTTCTCTCCGATGCGATTGAAGAAGTCGCGCAGGTACTCCTCGGGGACACCGGTCTTCGCACCGGCGAGCCCCACGAGGACGGGCTTGAAGGGGAGGGGACGCTCCAGCGTGTTGGGAGCGTGGATGGCGAGCAGGTACGTGCCCTTCTCCAGGGCGAGGAATTGCTGGCAGCCCTCGCCCAGCACGCGCTGGGCGGTGTCGAGCACGGTGCACTGGAGCACCTCGGCGGGCACCTGCAGCCCCAGGCCGATGTTGCCGGCCGAGGCGGTGTCGAAGCGGAAGTACTGCGTCTGGCCCGGGGCCACCCAGCCCTCGGCCTGGGCCACGCCCTCGGTCAGCGGCTTCACCGGCTCGTGGGTCCAGGTGACGTTGCCGGTGAGGGGCTGGTTGGCGAAGCTTCGCACCACGAGCCGGTAGGTTCCGGCCGTGAGCAGCCGATCGACGGAGCAGCCGCGATCCAGGCCCGCCACCACGAGCACGTGGGTGTCCTTCGCGAGGCCGCAGACGCCCGAGTCGCCCCTCAGGTGGACGACAGCGTCGGCGGGCACGGTGAGGGTGCGCTCCACCACCTCGCCGGAGAGGCCGAGGGCCTTCGCGGCGGGCAGCTCGGGCACCTTGCTCCTGGGCGTCGGGGGCAGCAGGGCCAGGCCGAGCCCGTCCGGCTCCGCGAGCACCGCGCGCACGCCGCCCGGGTTCGTCTCCAGCAGGAGCTGGCCGCGGCGGCCGGGTGGCACCTGGAGCTCACAGCCTTCCAGTCGTGTCCCGTCGTCGAGCGTCGTCATGCACCGCTCCGCGCCCGTCACCCGCAGCTGGCGCGTGCCCTCCGAGCTTCCGAAGGCCAGCACCTGCTGTCCGGGCACGCGCGAGGTGGCCTCGAAGAGGGTCGCGAGGGGCAGGGCCGGCTTCGCCGCCTCCACCGAGAGCACCTCCGTCTGCACCCGGGACTCGGAAGGGGACCAGAGGAACACCGCGCCGCCCGTGCCGCTCAGGATGCAGCGGGAGAGCGTGTCTCCCGGTGGGCACAGGTCCACCGCGGCGCCCTTGCCATCCACCAGCACGGCCCACGCCTCCCGGGCCAGGGAGAGCTGCACGCGCGCGGGCTCGCCGGGCATCACCATGCGGAGGGCGGGTCCGCCGTTCCACGTCAGCTCCCGCAGGCCGGGCGTCAGCGGCACGGAGGACGTGGGCACCGGGAAGGAGAGCCGCTGGACGACGGCCTCGCCCTTCTCCGTCACGGGCGTCCACCAGCGCGCGAGCGACTCGCTGGTGGGGCCCGTGGCCGCGTAGCACGCGGAGCCGCGCTGCTGCGACACGCCTCCGTCCAGCCGGCACGCCGGGTAGGCGGGGTCACCAAAGGGCACGCTCACGCGCAGCAGGTGCAGGGCCTCCCGCTTCGAGCGCTGACGCAGCAGGGAGGTGTCCCGGCTCAGCGGGGCGCGCTGCTCCTCGGGGTCCTCCAGCGTGGCCACGCGCTCGGAGAGGGAGAGCTTCGTTTCGGCGGTGGCGCCGGGCACGCCGAACACCCAGTCACCGGCTTCCAGCGAGGCCTCGGGGCCGCACGGGTCGAGGGGTCCCTGCCGGGAGGCGGGCAGGCAGTAGACGCCGTTGCCCGTCTCGTAGCGGCCGGGCCTCGGCAACCGCGCGCTCGTGGCCTCGCCCGCCGGAATCCTCCCACCGGAGAAGGGCCGCAGAGGCCGCGCCGCCACGCTGGTGCTCACCTTCGTGGGCTGGCCCAACGTCCAGACGCGCACGCGCCAGGGCGAGGTGCCCGGCTTGAGCAGCAACTGGCACTCGCGCACGTCCATGCCGCGTGACACCACCGCGCCGCGCTCGTCCTCCAGGGCACAGGAGAAGGCCGACTTCGCCTTCAGCACCACCTGCTGCAGCGTGTCGGCGGGCACGGGCGGCAGCGTGGCTCGCACCACGCCGGTGCCCACGTCCAGCGTGCCACTCTCGGCGAGCATTCCGGCGTCGGACACCGTGGCCAGCTCCACCGAGACACGCGAGGGGCCCGGCTGCTGCGTCTGGCTCTCCAGCACCAGCGTGTAGCTTCCCGCGGGAAGCGGCTCGGCGATGGCGCAGTTCCAGTCCGCGCCGTGGTCCGCACTCTCCACCGCGAGCCGTCCCGTGCCGTCGAAGAGGCGGCAGCGCACGTCCGTGCTGCCGCGCGTGAAGAGGCGCAGCGTACCGTCCATGGGCAGCACCAGCGGCAGGCGGCCGGGGACGTTCACGTCCATGACCATGGGCGGCGCGAGCACCTCCGTGCGCAGGTACAGCGTGTAGGAGATGGCCACGTCTCCGCGGCTGTGCTCGGTCACCAGCGTGTAGCGCCCGGGCTCGAGCTGGAGGGACTGACCCGAGGGGGGCTGGGCATGCATCACCGGCACGGGCCTCACGGGCGCGGCCGGCGCTGCCTCCTCCTCGTTTGGCGGGGGGGCCTCTTCTCCTTCGGAATACTCCTCTTCCCGCTGGCCCTCCGAGTACTCGGGGGCCTCCGAATACCCACCCTCCGGCGCGGGCTCCGACTCGGGAGGCGGGGGCGTGTACGTGCCCTGGGGGGCGACGACGTCCACGGGCCTGCGCGTGCCGTCCGCGCCGGTGGAGTAGAGCCGCCCCTGCATTCCGTTGCTGAGGGAGAAGGACACGGTCATGCGCGCCGGCACCTCGAAGGTGAACTCGTCCTTGCCGTCCTTGCCGAGGTCCGCCCGGTACCACTGGTTGAAGCGCACGGCATGCGCCTTGTTGCCCTTGAGCACCACCGGGGGCTGGATGCGCTCCAGCGCGGTGCGGCGCATGGACTCCACCGTGAGCGGCAGTTGCGTCCACAGGTAGGTGCCCTTCGCCAGCCGCAGCGACTGCTCGCAGGGCGTGGGCACCGTCACCACCGGCCAGCCCTGGGGGTCATCCAGGCGGCACTGGAGCCGCGCACCTGGCGCGGCGGTGGACAGCGTGTAGTCCGCGACGCGCGGCACCGTGAGCTTCTGCTGGATGAGGTCACCCGCTTCCACGCGGAAGAAGGCCTCGCCGTCGGCGCGAACGCCCTCGGCCGTCTTCAGCTCGCGCCGCTCCAGCAGCACGGCCCCGCGGCCCCTGCTCTGGTTCACCGTCCTCGCGGTGAGCAGGTAGCGGCCGGGCCTCAGGTAGGTGGACACGAGGCAGTTGCGCCCGCGCCCTCCACCCTGGGCGCTGCCCACCTGCGGCACCACCGGCGTGCGGATGCTGCACTCGGTGGCCAGCAGGCCCTGCGTCGTCACGTGGTAGAGGCCCTCCTTCTTCACGTCGAAGGTGAGCGAGTGCGACTGGCCGCGCTCGAAGTCGAACCAGGCGGGCTCGGAGGGCTTCAGCGAGGGCAGGGGCGGGAAGACGGGCGAGTACGCGCTCAGGGGTGGCGGAGGCGGTGGGGGCGGCCCGGGCCGGTGCACCACCAGGTTGAGGGACGCGCCGCCCGGCTGGGACAGCGTGAGCATGCCGCCCGAGCCCGGAAGCTGGCAGCGTCCGTCCCGTGCCTCCACCCGGGTGCTCCCCAGGGCGCACGTGAAGGGCTCGCTCCCGGAGGCACGCACCTCGACGGCGCCTCCCGAGGCCAGGGGCAGCTCGAGCGGCTGCGAGCCATCCAGCACCACCGGCAGGCGCTCGTCGAGGGCGAGCGGCAGCGGACGCAGCACGAGGCCGCGCAGCGAGCTGCTCGTGCTCCGGTTGGCGACGACGCGGTAGACGTAGTCCTTCTGCAGCTTCACGCCCTTCATGAGGCACGCGGTGCGGGTGGGCGTGTCCTGCTGGGGCTCGCGGCCCTCGGGGGCCAGCGTGAGCCGCTCGATGCCCTCGGTGCCGCCGTACAGCTTCAGCTCGTACAGCCCGGCTCCGGCCGTGTGGGCGATGCGGCACGTCTGCCCCGAGGGATTCGTCTCCGTGATGCGCGTGCGCCGGGCGCCGTCCACCTGGTACAGCTCGCAGCGGCTCTTGCGGTCCCCGCTGGTGGAGAAGACGTAGCGCCCGGAGCCCGTCACCCGGAACCAGACGGTGGCGTTCGAGCCGTTGTAGTTGAAGGCCCGGCGGAAGGCGCGCTCGCGGCCCACCTCGGGCCCGTCGAACCCCATGGGGACCCAGTCCATGCCGGACGTCGTCTCCAGCATGCACCCCAGGGGCGCGCTGTCCGGATCCACCGGCACCTCGTGCAGTCCCACCAGGAACTCGCCGCTGGAGGGGGCCTCGAAGTACGGCGTCGACCCGCCCTGGCTGTAGGTGCCGTCCAGGTAACGGTCCCGCGTCGGGAGGCGCGCCCACTGCAACGTCAGCCGCGTCCCGGGCTCACCCCGGAGGATGGCCACGTGACGGTTCTTGTCCGCGCCTCCCACCACCACGCCGCACTGCGGGACGAGCGCCTTGCCCTGAATCTGGCAGCCCCCCTCCGAGCCCCCGGTGACGTTGCTGCCGCCCTCGGCGGACACCCCGTGGAGGCTCACGCGGCTGGAGGACTGCCCGCCGCTGTCGCGCGACAGGAAGACGGCGCTGGGCCCCGAGGGCAGCTCCACCGCGCTCATGCCCCAGGGGGGCAGGGTGACGCTCAGCGAGTGCTCCGCGGGTGCCTTCGGGAATCCGTAGGCCACCGAGAGGGTGTTGTCCTCCTGGCCCTCGGTCCACTGCTTCGGGGACGTGCCATAGGTGGTGAGCAGGTAGCTGCCCGGGTCGAGCGTCGTCTCCAGCCACCACTCGTACTGGGGCTGCCCCACGCGCGGCTGCGTGGAGGCGTCCTTCACCACCACGGGCTCCAGCCACGCGCCGTTGCGCCACAGCCGCACATCGCCCACGGTGCGGCCGGAGACCCGCAGGGTGACGGGCTGGCGCTTGTCCAGCTTCAACCAGAAGGAGGCCTGGTGGCGCGGGGCGAGCACCTGGCGCACCTCGCGCTCCGGCGTCAGCAGCACCGGTTGGGCGTTGTCCTCGGTGTAGGGCACCGCCTTGAGGTCCACCTTCCCCTGGGTGCCCTTGCCCTTCGTCCGCGACGTCAGGCGCAGCTTGTAGGTGCCCGAGTCCAGCAGGAGGTCCAACTCACAGTTGGAGCTTCCCGCGGCGCCGCTCTGGGCGAAGGGGCCGCGGACGTGGTCGACGATCTCACAGGCGGTGCCGGAGGGGGTCCTCGCGGTGATGGCTACCCGCGAGGCGCGGTCGAGCGTGATGAGCGACTCCTGGTTGCCCTTCGCCGGCACGGAGGCGGGCGAGAGGCTGACGGCGTTGAGCAGCAGGAGGGTGAGTGACAGGGGCGAGAGGAGCATGAGGCCCTCTGGTAGAGGTGCCGCACAGGGGGTGCGGCCGGGCGCTCCTCTCATACCAGCAAATGGCGGGCCACCCCATAGGCGCTCCCCTGGCCTCTTCCTTCACCCGGCGTGTGTCCGAGCGCCCACGTGGGCGTGGCCCGTGGCCCGCGTCCTCAGTAGCGCCAGACCTCCAGCGAGGACGCGATGTCATTCCACTGGGAGCCCAGGTTGTCGATGTTCTGCGTGACGTACAGTCCCGAGCCGCCCCAGTTGTCGTGCTGCCAGATGTTCGCCCGGTAGTTGCCGATGAGGCGCACGGAGGACGCGCGATCATTGAAGCCCCGGCTGCCCAGCTCATAGGTGGGACCGGTGAGCTGGATGACGTCACCCTGGTACCCCGCGTGCTCGTACAGGTACACGCCGTCCTGGGCGCCGTAGCCCCACACCGCGTAGGCATGGTCTCCGTGCCAGCGCATGTAATGGGCGCCCCAATAGGTGTAGGCCCAGTTGTTGAACCCACCGGGAGAGCGCTTCACCAGGACGGTCCAGGACTGGAAGGGGAAGCGGGCCCGGACGCGGGAGGCCAGCTGCGCCGCCCGGTTCTCCGCGGAGCCACTCAGGCTTCCCACCTGGCCGTCGATGTAGCTCGCCAGGAAGCTCTCGCTGACCGCGCTGTCGGCCGACAGCGTGTTGAACGCCACGTGGCTGTAGCCATCCACCCAATCCGACTTCTGGTACAGCCCGTAGTGCGTGGCGGAGTAGCCCCAGTTGTCGCTTCCCTGGGTTCCCGAGACGATCACGTGCCAGTACATGCCCGGCAGCTTGTGCTCCAGGAACGTCCGCGCCTCGATGACGCGATCCCTCGCCTTGTCATCACCATCGCCGTGCCAGCCGTAGGAGATGTTGTTGAAGGCCGTGGCGAAGTCCGCGCCGAGGGCGGCCGCGTTCGGGGCCAGACGGAAGTTGTGGGCGATGATGGCGTCGATCAACCCCGCGCCCGGGAAGTCCATCATCACCACGCCCGTGCGCTGCACGTTGGCGCCCATCAGATAGTGCAGGGCCTGCTCGTTGACGTCGTCCGCGATCCCCGCAGGCGTTCCCCCGGCGCCCGAGGCGCTCAGGAAGTTGACGTACAGCGAGTTGATGTCTCCCGTGTTGGCCGCCACGAGGTGGTTGCGCGCCAGGTTCCACTTGTTCGTGGTGTTGGTCTCCTCCCACGCGTCCTGCAGGCGGATGCTGTTCCAGCTGATGCCGTGGTCGCCGCCATCGAAGTCGTCGAGGATGACGATCTTCCCGCGCACCTCGCCCAGCGTCGGCACGTGCGTGCCCCGCCAGATATAGGGGCTGTAGGCGTCGCGATACGACTCGAACGTCGCGGCGAAGGAGCGGCTGGTGTTCTCCTCGGTGTGCTCCTTCTTGACGCGCATGAGCACGGTTTCGGTGGGGTTGGCCTGGAGGAACTGCACCGTGGTGTTCAGCACGTCACCGAAGTGGGTCATCAGGTAGTACGCACCATGATGGATGGTGAAGGCATTCCCGATGTGGCGGGCGCGGATGTCCAGGGCGCGCACGCCCGCGTCGAGCTGCGGGCGCAGATTCGCGCCCTGGGTGAGGATCCACGCGCGCTCGAAGACGGTGACATACCATTCCGTCTCATCCGCCATGGTGTCGTGGGTGCCCGGCAGCGAGAGCGCCGACACCCGGGTGCTGTCCGGCACCCAGCGCATCCAGTTGGGATGGTGCGTGGGAATGCTCGTCGAGTCGTTGAAATACCGGCCATGCGCGGCGGCGAAGGGCGCCGGCAGCAGCAGGGCCAGGATCAAAGCCAGAGCACCACGTTGAATCAGGTTCATGCGTTCTCCAGGAGGGGTCCCGTGCCAGGACGTAGCACAGGCTCATCCTGGATTAACGAGTAAATGTTGAAAACCGCGTCAGCGCCACCCAGCGAGGACGAGCTTGCCCACCCTCTTCCCGGACTCGACCTTCGCGTGCGCCGCGCGGAGGTTGGCGGCGTTGATGGGGGAGCGCTTCTCCGTGAGGGTGGGGCGGAGGCGGCCGGCGTCGATCCACTCGGCCGCCTCCTTCAGGGCGCGGTGCTGTTCTTCCATGCACGTGAGGAGGAGGGGAAGGTCGGGGTGAAAATGGAAGGTGGCTGCGGTACGCTCTGTCCCAAGCTCAATCAGGGACACTCGCCCGGCGGGAGTCGAAGGCGGGCAGGGGAGGGAATATGGGCGTGTCTCCTTGGGTCAAGGCACTTCAGGCCCTGCTGCTCGCAAGCTGCCTCGTCGCCAGCATGAGCGCCGTCGGCGAAGAGCTGAGACGAGAGCGGGTGACGCTCTCGTTCAACGCGCATGCGCGAGCCCAAGCCCCTCTCCCTCGTGTGGAAGACTGGAAGGGGGACCTGCTCTCCCTCCAGGTGATGGACCCCGGCACCCTCGTGGTGGAGGCAGGCGATGAAGTCATCGCGGCGGGCGAGCTCCTCTGGGGCGAGGGCACGCGGCTGCGGGTGGAGCCACGCAGGGGCTACCCGCCCGCGCCGCTGCCCCGGCTGGTGAGTCCCGAGCCGGGTCGGGAAGAGGTGGAGGTTGACGTCCCGGAGGGAGTGGGTGCTGGAGGGGTGCTCACGCTCACCTATGAGTGGGGCCACGAGGACACGCCTGCCCTGGAGCGCACCTGGCGCCTGCCGCCCATGGAGGAGCTTCCACCCGAGTGGCTCGAGGACGAGTGGGTTGAGACGGAGCAGGAGGGCACGCCGGAGGACGAGGGGGACAGCGCGCTGGCCTTCCTCTTGCCACGGCAGGCCCCGCTCCCCGTCCAGGTGGACCCGGAGCGTCCGGAGTTGCTCTGGGTTCCCGCGTACGCCTCGCGGGAGGAGCTCGCCTCGCGACTCTTCGGGGATGCGTCCGCAGTGGGCGCCTTCGACTTCGAGCTCCGCACGGCGCCCCCCAACGCAGAAGGGGCGCCACGCCAGTGTGTACGCGTGCGCCAGCCGCCCGCTTTGCGGCCCGAGCTCCTCGCGCAGGTTCGCGGCGCCCTGGACGAACGACTGAAAACGGATGTCACGTGGAGCCGCGCCTGGCTCTCGGCGGATTTCCTGGACAGGCCCGGGGCCGAAGCGCTCGTGAAGCGTGGCCTGCGCTGGTCTCAACGCTCGGAGATTCCAGACGGCTCCGGCCAGAGCTACTTCGACAGCTACCTCCAGACACTGGCGCCTTGGCGGGACGCGAAGCCACTCGGGCTGCTGGGGGACACGCTCGCCCAGGACTGGCACTTCCTCGGAGAGGCCTCCGAGCCCCTGCAGAAGGCCATCGCCCTGCGCTCCAAGCGCTGGAAGACGCGCTACACCATCACGGATGGCTCACCCGTTCTCTCACCTGGAGACGTGGTGGGGCGCTTCTACTTCCCGGACGGCGCCAGCGTTCACGTGTACCTCCAGGAGCTTCTCACCGAAGAGCGTACCGAGGAGCGTGCGGAGATCCGGCTCCGCAACCTTCCCCCAAACGGCCCGCGCGTCATCATCCCCGGCGAGGATGGGCACTGGCGTGGCTACAGCGCCGACTTCCGCCTCGCCGCGGGCGCCCCCGAACCGTTGGATCACCCCGAGGGTGACTTCTACTGGTACTACCCCGGGACAGTCTTCATCCGCCCGGACGATTGGCGGCTGGGAATGGGCAGCGGCACGGGCGAACTGGCGGCCTTGCGGCAGGCGATTCTCACTGCCGCCCTGGCCAGGGCAACACCAGAGACACCGGAGCCCCTCTTCGGGCTGGACTACGATGTGCTCTCCCTTCTCTCCCGGGACGAGCGCCTGGGCGTTTTCGACACCGTCCTCGAGCGCTCGGCACTCACCTCCGAAGGTCTGCAGGAGGGCGCCGCTCAACTGCTCGGGCGGGTGGTGCTGTCCATGCCCGCCGAGGAGTTTCCCACCCTGGAGCGCAGGCTCACCTCGGGCGAAGCGCTGGAAAAGCTGCTCGGCAGCAACGCGCCGCACAAGGTGCTGCTGGGGCAGGTCTTCACCCAGAAAGCGCTGGCCTCGTTTCCACTCGTGCTCGGCTCGCTCGACGAGCTGCCCACCTTCGAGCTGGGGCACGAAGGCGGGACGGCATACCTGGTGAACGTGTCCTCCGGGCGGGTCCCCACGAAGCGGGTGGCGGCGGAGACGTGGGACATGAAGAAGGGAGTGAGCCTGGAATCAGAGCCCGCGCTGCCCCAGGAGGCTGCAGGGGCCTCGCAGCGCATGGCCCTGTACTTCGAGCCGGTGAGGCACAGCTTCCAGGCCCGTTACGGCTCCTCGACGGAACCGGACACGCGTAGCCGCGCCTTTCACCCGCTGGAGTGGGTGCGTGTGGAAATCCACGGGCAACAGCCGCGCACGCAAGTCATGACGGCCATGGAGCTGGCCCTGCACGCCTCCCTGCCGGATGAAGCGCTTCTCTGGGAGGCGGTGAGCCGCATCTCCGAGATGCACATGTTCTACCACGCCGTGTCTGCATGGACGAAGGCACCGCTGCTGCCAGGTGTGCCAGCCACCGCCGCGGAAGGTGGCCCCGTGGCTGCGGCGCAGCGGACGGCGGTACGTCAGTTCGTGGGCCAGATGACCCTGCTGACGACTCTGGCGGTGGTAGACACCTGGCGCGAAGAGCTGTCGCGGACAGTGGCGGGACGGTACTTCCTCGCGGTGCATGACCTGGCACTGCTCGCGCTGGCCGCGCGGGACATTTCCAAGCTCATCGACTCGGGCATATGGCGCGAGCTGGCGTACCGGGGTGGGCTGCTGCTGAGTCAGTCTGGCGCACGGGCCTCAGCGGGACTGCGCGAGTCCCTGGAATCCATACAGGCCCTGGCCAAGACGCTGGAGCGAATGCTCGCCGAGGGCAAGGCCGTTGCGACACCGGACGGACTGCGCTTTCCCTTTCCTGTCCGCGCCGAGGCCTTCAAGCAGGCCTTTTTCGCCATACGCGGAGAAATGGCCGCCGCACGGGCCCTCGGCGGCATTCGGAGCGCGGGGCTCGCGGCTGAGGACGCCGAGAAGACACTGGAAGCGCTGAAACTGCTGGCGGCGGAGAGCCAAGAGATGGCGCTCGCCTACGGTTCGGTGGCACGACGGGCGGCCGACCTGCCGGCCGACAAGGCACAGTCCTACCTCGCCGCCGTGGAATCGCTGCGCTCCTCTGCGCGCGGCGCGGTGAAAACGACACTACCGGGATTGCTGCATCGCTCCGGAGCGTCGAGCGTGAAGGAGCCACTCGCCTTCGTGAAGGAAGCCGAGTGGCTCGTCAGTCACCCAGAACTGGACGCCGAGGCAGTGGTTGAGTTGGCGAGGAAAGCTCGACGAGGCAGCGTGGACCTGGGGTGGTTGCGCTCGACGGGGCTGAATCTCGAGTACCTCAACTTCATGGGCAGGAACGAGAAGACAGCTTGGAAACTATTCCAACAAGCAGCGGAAGAACCGTGGAACCTGGCGGTGCAACGGCGGGCGCGCGAGCAACTTCGAGGCATTGCGGTGGAGATGCTGACAGAGCGCAATGCGCAGAAGCTCTTCCCAGGCTTCCGATTGACCGGGCGTCAAGTACCGCTGGAAGAGGGGCATATCATTGACAACGTGCTTACGGCGGCAATGGGGCAGCGGCTCCAACATGGGGTAGAAGTAAAGGGTTGGAACAAAGACAGGTGGCGCATGGCGCTCAATGCATGGAATACCAAGCAGGACGCGCAGGCGCTCAGTGAACAGCAGGCGGCACTAGCAAACCAACTACAGCGCCTGCGGGAACAACTCGCCGATGCGGCGAAGCCCCCCCGAGGGAATCCCTTTCTCGTCATCACTGACAAGCTGAGTGGGCCAACCAAGGAGAAGCTCTCGGACTTCCTGAACAGAAACGCACGGGGCACACAGATCATCGAGGTAGAGGAAGTCCGAATACTGGAGCAGACGAAGCAGTTCCGAGCAGCGCTCAATTTGCCGGAGCACTTGCCTGGAGGTGTACAATGAGCCGGTGGCCTCTCTGGGCGGTCCTGGCCTCAGGTGAGCCAGCATGGCTGGAGCGCCGTGCCTACGACGCACTGGGGTTGGAAAAGGGGGAGGAGGGCGAAGAAGGACCACCTTTCGAGGTGTGCCTGGGACATGGCCGCTATCACGGCCTCGTAGGCTCCAACCCCATCGACGTTGGCGCCGAGATTCAGATCGCCAAGGAACTATCGCTTGAAGGTGATGAGCCCGTGTACTCGATTGAGCGCGCCAACGATCCCTGGACCGTCATGTCGTGGCGGAAGGGCACCCCGGATGTCTTGGAGCGCGATCCAGAATCCCTGGCGAAGTCTCTCGGTTGTACTCTGCCAGGAGGCGAGAAATCGCATCACCGAGCAGAGAGAAGCCCCTTGCGCAAGGCCGCACTGGTAGAAGGAGTCCGAGCACAAGAGGCGCTTCGGGTGCTGGAGGAGGATGCTGGCGAGCCACTCACCCCAGGACGCTATCGGCTTGAGGACACGCCGCGTGGGCTCCTTGTTTCCAGCGGAACTGGCGACATAGGGTTTGCCGACATCACGGTGTCGGAACGGATTCCCCATGCCACTATATACGCAGTTATCGCCTCGCCGGACCTGGAGGAGTTTATCGTGACCGTGAGGCGAGGGGGTGAGGGCATCGAAGAGTTCGCGCAGCCGCCTGATGTGTTTCCGCGTCTACCGGTCGTCAGTGAGATCAAGGGCGAGCGCTTGCCCGAGCGGATTCTCGCGGCGCTGGGCATCCCGGCGGAGTGGTTCCGGAATGAATGACGGGTGCTGCGGCGGCCTCGCCCAGGTCCCGGCCATTCGGCCGAGCGGAGTGACAGCCACCTCTCCGCATCGCCCCTCTTCCGTCTCTCTTCGGAGCCCCTCCGTCCACCGTCGAACGCCCACCTCAGCTACAGAAGATCCCGAAAATGGATGAGTCGGAGAACCCGATCATGAGCCTCACTCCGGCTGTGCTTCCCGCTGAGCGCCCCGAGGACCCAGACGCCGCATCCCCGACTCCCGAGGTCAGGGTCTGGCCGCTCTTCTCCCTGGTAGTGTCCGCGGCTTCCGGAGGGACGCATGTTCGACGAAGGCGGTCCGTTGTGGGGGGTAGTGCCCGAGCTCACGCCTGGCACGGAGGTGGCCGGCTTCACCGTGGAGGGGACGATCGCCTCCGGCAGCTTCGGCACCGTGTACCGCGCGAGGCGGAGCGGAAAGCCCTACGCCGTCAAGCTGGTGGCCATCCACCCTCGAGGTGACCGGGAAGCCGCCGCGCTGCGCCTGGTGCGGCACCCCAACGTGGTGACCTTCCACGGCTATGGCCTCTGGCCCGAGGAGGAGCCGCGCTTCCTCGTCCTGGCCCTGGAGCTCGTCGAGGGCCTCACGCTCGACGCCTGGGCGGCCCGGGAGAATCCCTCCGCGCTCAAGCTGGTGATGCGGGTGTTGTTGCCCCTGGCGCTCACCCTGGCGGACGTCCATGCCTCGGGCGTGGTGCACCGGGACCTCAAGGAGGCCAACATCGTCATGCGCGAGTCGGACGGGCAACCGGTGCTGGTGGACTTCGGCGCGGCGGGCCTCAAGGAGGGAGCGCTCCGCCTGACGATGAGGCTGCCGCCAGGCACCGCCGAGTACCGCAGCCCCGAGGTGTTGCGCTTCGCGAAGCAGTGGGAGGGCGAGCACTACCCCTTCTCACCGGGAGATGACCTGTGGGCCCTGGGGGTCGTCATCTACGGTCTGTTGACGCGCACGCTGCCCTTCGGAGACCGGAACGACCCCGGGTTGAATCGGGCCATCCTCGAGGAGACGCCGCCGGCCCCGAATGAGCTCAACCCGCGTGTGCCCCAGGTCTTGAGCGACGTGTGCATGGGGTTGCTGGAGAAGAAGCTCGAGGACCGCTACCCGGACGCCAAGGCACTCGCGGAGGACCTGGTGCAAGTGTGCACCGAGGCGGACTCCTCCTGGCGCACGCCGATGTTTCCGAGAAGCGGCCACGAGAGCCCACCCGCTCCGGCGGAGCCCGGACGCCCGTTCCGCTGGCGTTGGTGGGCTGCTGGCGGGCTCGTTCTCACCTCGGCTCTGGCGCTCCTGTTGTATGCGCTTCACGGTGGCACCCCACGCACGGCGTCGCCTTCCTCACCCGCGACGCTTCAGGACGCCTCTGGCCAGGAAGTCGTGCCTCCGGCCAGGGTGGCTGAAGGTACGCCCAGCGCGGCCCCACCGCCCGCGCCCGTCGCCGCCGCGACGAACAACGAGGAGCCCACGATGCAGAAGTCCAAGACGATCCGCACCCTGGTTGCCGCTGGCTGCGTTGCCAGCGCTGGCTGCGTGAGCACGCCGAAAGCGCGTCCCCAGCCCCCTCCCGAGGAGTGCCCGCCTGGAGCGGCAGAGACGCATAAGCGCTACGGGCTTCGTCTCGGGGGGATCCATGGCGCGCATTTCGGCCCTCTGCGTGAGGGGTTCCGCTACGTCCCCGTGCGCGACAAGGAGGAGGTTTCCGCCGAGATCATCGGCCCGTGGGGCCTCTTCCCCGATTGGACCATCTTCTCTGGACGCCTCTACTCCGGTGCGGAGCGCGTCTACGGTCGCTTCACCAAGGCCACGCTGCCTGGCGGGGAGACTGTGCCCGTGTGCCTCCAGATGATGACGATCGGTCGGCGCCCGCCGCTCGGCGTTGAGCTGGAGGCTGGGAGTACGGCTTCCCGGCCGATCATCCACCCTTCTGTCAGTGTTCAGGTCGTCGAGCGCTTCGAGTAGAGCCACCCATGCTCCTGACAGCATCTGCCTCCCTGGTGGTCCTGCTTGTCCAGGCGAGCTCGCGACAGCCGCCCGGCATGCATCCCTGTGAGGATATCGAGCGCATCGAGTTATCCATGGCTCCTCGGATCAATGCGGAGGTGTGCGTCAGCCCAGGTCTCCTGACGGGCTTCCTCTTCGACACCCCGGTGGACGTCGAGCTTCAGGATGAGGTCCGCTTCGCTGAGTTGTTGCGCGGCAAGAGCAGTTTCAGCCTCGTTCCACCACCGGACATGGTGCCTGGAGAGCGGCTCCGGCTCACGGCGCGTCTCCAAGGAGGAGCGCAGAGTGTGACCTTCTCGCTGGTGGCCTCGCCGGGGCGTTCGACCCGGCAGGTGGAGGTGTACCGGGACCCGCGTTCCCGGGCCTCGTTGCTCCAGGAGAATGTTCAGGAGCACGCGAAGAACCAGGAGCTGCGGGAGGCGGTCGAGCGGCTGCGCGCCCAACTGACCCAGTCCGGTGGGCTCCGCGGCCTTCTTCTCGCTGGATCATTGGACGACACCGGCATCCCAGTGTGGGAGTTGAAGGTCGGGCGGGATGAACAGGAATCGGACGACGCCCTCTACGCCTCGCGAGTCATCACCTATCGGTCCCTGAACACCGTGGCGGGAGAGGTGTGGTTGATGAACTCCGGCACCACGTCCTGGCGCGTAGAGGGCGCGTCCTTGCTGAGCGCTGATGGCGAGAAACTGGAGGGCGTGCGCGTCGGGCAGACTGAACCCATCCCGCCCCAGCAGTCCCGGCGGGTATTCTTTGAAGCAGACGCAGCGCGTGGAGTTCTTCGCGGAGAGGTGATGCTCCGTCTGTGGGGCGCGGATGGTCGCACCCTCACCATCCCCAAGGTGCCGTTGCCGTAGACCGCGACTCCAAAAAAGGCCAGTCCCCGAGGACAGTTCCTCTGCCCGGCCTCCCAAGGAAAAGAGCGGGGCGTGCGCAACGGGCACGGCCCCGCTCGGTTCCTGGTGAAGCGGTGTGGTCCTGGTCTCGTGGGGGCAACTGGACGGCTGCCCGGCCGCTGGGGGGCTGGGCAGGTGAGGCGAGAGCCCCTCCGCCGTGCAAAGCCGGCCCTGGACTTTCCCGAGGGGCCCCGGAGGTTGGGAGTGCGCAAGTTCGTAACCGGAGGATGTACGGAGTGCCCAAGGCAATCGTCTTCGAGGTGGATGGGACGCTGGTGGACACCAACGTGCTTCGTGCGCGGGCCTGGCAGGAAGCGTTGGCGCGCTACGGCCGTCAGGTGCGTCTGCCCCGGGTGCTCGCGCACATGGCGCGGATGGGGGACCAATTCCTCTCCGTATTCCTCCCCGAGGACGAGTACCTGCGCTACGCCGATGAGCTGGCGAGCTTCTACCGGGCCCTCTTCCACGAGGAGTACCTGCACAAGGTGAGGCCCTTCCGGGGGGCTCCCGAGCTGCTGCGGCACCTCCGGGAGGATGGCTGGCGCATCGCCCTGGCCTCCACCGCGGACCCCGACGAGCTGGAGCACTACATCGAGCTGCTCGGGGTGGAGGAGCTCATCGACGCGCGCACCACGGACGCGGAGGTGGACCGCAACCGGTTGCACGAGGAGATTCCCGCCGAGGCCGTCCGGCTGCTGGGGCTCGATGGGACCGACGACGTGCTGGCCATCGCGGGCCTGCCCTACGACGCCGAGGGCGCGGTGCGCCTGGGAATGCGCTGTGTCGGCCTGGTGTGCGGCGGCTTCACGGACGAGGAGCTCCGCTCCGCCGGGGCGCTCGCCGTCTTCGGCACGCCGTTGGATCTGCTCACGCGCTACGCCGATTCTCCCCTCGGCGCGGTGGGTTGAGCCGGGCCCCTCGCGGGCACCCGGCTCCCGTTCCGCTCAGGCGGCCTTGGCGGAGTCCTCGGCCCGCACGGTGCCCTCTCCCGAGCCGCCCGTGCGCGTCATGCGGCTGTAGAGCGACAGGGACGGATCGAAGAGGAACTTGAGCCACAGCGCCGTCCAGGACGTGTGGTAGTGCAGCGTGTCGTAGAACTCGGGGGCGAGCTGGCGCACCTTCGGCAGCCGCGTCCAGGGCACGCGCATCACGTCGTGGTGCTCGTTGTGGTAGCCCACGTTGAAGGCCACCCAGTTGAGCGGCCCGTAGTACGAGTACGTCTCCTGGGGCGCCTTGACGAGGAAGTGCTCCTGGATCCACCGCGCGCCCAGCGGATGCAGGCCGATGGCGAAGATGGACGCCAGGAACATGTAGACGAGCGCGCGAGGCCCCAGCAGCGCCCAGACGCCCGCGATGAAGGCGAGCTGGATGGCGAAGTTGGCGATGTACCAGCCATCCACGAGCGGGATGCGCTTGAGCCGCGACACGCGCATGGCCTGGAAGGCCCAGAAGTTGAGCTCCCAGAAGGCCTTGCCCCAGAACGAGTTGCCGATCAGCTTCGCCTCGAACGGCGTGGCCAGGTCCGCGTCCAGCTCCGGATCCCCCTGAAAGCGGTGGTGGATGAGGTGGTACTTGCGGAACGAGGCCGCCGCGGGGAACAGGATGGGCAGGTTGGTGAAGAGCTGCAGCACGGCGTTGAGGCGCGGGCTGCGGAAGACGAGGTTGTGGGTGCACTCGTGGATGAGCACCCACAGGCCGTGGTCGATGAAGGCGCCCACCAGCCACGCCGTGGCCAGCAGCGCCCACCAGGGCGAGTCACGCAGGGCCCAGGCGATGGCCACCTGTCCCCCCACCAGCAGCAGCACGAAGAGGGCCGTGATGGGCGTGGGGCCACACAGGTCCTTGATCTCGGGATGGGCACGCAGGATGGCGCGGGCCCGCTCCAGGTGGGGCTCCTTCTCCGTGCTACGGGCAAACTCCAGGGGGCGCGACGGACTCAAGACGCTTCCTTTCGGTCGTACGAGGTGGGGGGCGGCGCAGCTTGGCACAGCCCTCCCGCTCGACGCCATGCGTCATATCATCCGCCTTCACTCCAGTGTGAAGCTCTGGGCCTTGGCCTGGGTCTGGACCGAGTCGAGGATGGCCTTGTCGAGCGTGTTCTTCCCCTCGGAGGCCAGCTCCTTCTGCTTGCCGGCCAGGTACTGCTGACGCTCCTGGCTCAGCTTCTGGATGCGGGCCTGCAGCTCCGCGCGCTCCTTCTCCTTGGCGGTGAGCACGGCCTTGCGCTCCTCGGCGCTCTTGCCGCGCAGCTCCTCGGGCAGCTCCTCCTCCTTGAGCGCCTCCAGCTTCACCTTGCCCTGCTTCGTGCCGTCCACCAGGTCCCAGCTCGAGTTGTCGTAGAGCCGCGAGGCCTTGGACATGGCGCGCGTGGTGGCGCTCACCGCGTTGCCGCTGGCGTTGACGTCCTGGGCCGCCTGGCGCTTCTTGGCCTCCGCGCCCGAGCGCCCGTAGCTCAGGTACGTCTTGTTCAGCTCCACGCCCAGCTTCGCGATCTCCTCGTCCTGGGGGGCGGCGATCATCGCCACCGCCTGGTTCTGGTCGATGTTGAAGGGCTGTCCCCCCGCGAAGCGGGCCGCCTCCGCCCATCCGCTGTGCGCGCCCACCTCCGACGGTCCACAGTGAATGGTGTTCACCATGATGCCGTGCTCCTTCGCCGCGGAGATGGCCGTGCGGAACGCCACCGGCCCCTGGGTGAAGGGCTCGTTGCCCGCGATGTAGATGAGCTTCAGGTCCTTCTTGGACTTGCTCCACTCGAGCTGCTGCGTGGCCTTCTGGATGGCCTGGCCGCAGAACTCGCTGCCGCCGTTCGTCTTCAAGGAGAAGAGGTGCTCGGACACCCGGTCCAGGTCCGTGGTGAGCGGCACCACCTGGCGGATGTAGCCGCTCTCGGCGGAGAGGGTGTCGTTGCCGTACTCGTAGAGGGCGATCTCCAGCCGGGCCTGCTGGCCGTCACGCTGGGCCTTCTGGAAGGCATTCACCACCGTCCACAGCTGGCGCTTGGTCTGCTCGATGAGGCCATCCATGCTGCTGCTGGTGTCCAGGAGCAGGGCGATCTGCACCTTGGGGGCGGAGATGGCCGCCTCGAGCGCTCCGGGCGTCACGGCGGGGCGGTTCTGCTGGGGAGCGGGTTTCTGGGTGGGGGGGGACTCCGCGAAAGCGGAACCGGGCAGTGCCATCAGGCCGAGACACAGGAGCGAGCGCTTGATCATGCACGCTTCCACGAATGGCCCCGGAAAAGGTTTTATCCTGAGCCCGGGGATGGCCTGACGCACCGCGGCCACGTACCGGCGTTGCTCGGAGGGCCCTCCGGAGCGCGCCACCTCGAACCGGACCAATCCCAGAGCCTGGAGCGCCGTTTCTCAGCCTGAACGGCGCGGCTCCCGCCGGTCGCTCACGATGCGGCCATCCACCACCTCGATGATGCGGTCGCACTGCTGGGCCAGCCGGGGGTCGTGCGTGACGATGAGGAACGTCATCCGCTGCTCGCGGTTGATGTGGCGCAACAGCTCGAATACCTGGGCGCTCGTGCCGGTGTCGAGGTTGCCCGTGGGCTCGTCCGCCAGCACGAGCGCTGGTGACATGGTGAGCGCCCGGGCAATCGCCACACGCTGCTGCTGGCCTCCGGACATCTGACGCGGGTAGGCCCCGGCACGCTCCTTCAACCCCACCTGCGCGAGCAGCTCCAAGGCGCGCGTGCGCATCCGCTCGTCCGGCCAACCTCGCTCCGCCAGTGCCGGCATCATCACGTTCTCCAACGCGGTGAAGGCCGGCATCAGGTGGTGGAACTGGAAGATGAAGCCCAGTGTCCGCGCCCTCAGCCGCGCGAGCGCGTCCTCGTCCAGCCCGCGCGTGTCCTGGCCCTGGAGGAGCACCTGGCCGCTGGTGGGCCGATCCAACAAGCCGATGATGTTGAGCAGGGTGCTCTTCCCCGAGCCGGATGGGCCGATGAGCGCGGCGAACTCGCCCTGCTCCAAAGTCAGGTCGATGTCATGCAGGACACGGGTGACGACCTCCTCCCCGTACTCCTTGGTGACGCCCACGAGGCGCAGGACGGGCTCAGGCTTCACGGATGACCACCGCCGGATCCAGTCCCGAGGCCCGGCGCGCTGGTGCCACCGCCGACAACAACCCGGTGACAATCGCCACCGCGGAGGCCGTGAGGAAGAGCTTCGCGTCCAGCTGGATGGGGAACGTCGGCGAGCCGTCCGGGTTGGTGGCCAGGCTCGCGAAGAAGCGCGCCAGCCCAGCACCCATCAGACCCCCCAGCAGCGAGCCCACCAGCCCCACCACCGCCCCCTGGATGAGGAACACCCGCATCACCTGGGGCGTCGTCGTCCCCATGGCCTTGAGGATGCCGATCTCCCGCGACTTCTGCACCACCGACACCACCAGCACCGAGGCAATCCCCAGCGCCACCGCGATGATGACGAAGAACTGGATCATGTACCGCGAGCTGCTCTGCGACTGGAGCGCCACCAGCAATTGCGCGTTGAGCGTCATCCAGCTCTCGGCCACCAGGCCCGTGCGCTGGGAGAGTCTCTCCGCGAGCGCCTGGGCCCCGAAGAGGTCCGTCACCCGCAGCTCCAGCGTCGTCACCCCGCCCACCAGGTCCAACAGCGTCTGTCCCGAGCGCAGCGGTACCAGCACCCAGCGCTCGTTCACCTCCTGGGTGCCCAGGTCGAAGAGGCCCGTCACCAGGAAGGAGTCCGCCCGGCCGTCCGCCGTGGTGACGCGCAGCGTGTCGCCCACCACCACCCCGAGTTCCCTGGCCAGCTTCTGCCCGATGACCGCCTCCGCGCCAAGCAGCCGCCACTGGCCCGCCACCAGCTTGGAGGGCACATCGATGATGCGCTCGAAGCGCTCGGGCTCCACGCCGCGCACCACGATGGAACGGCTCGCGGTGCCTCGCGAGGCCAGTCCCGCGCCCGACACCGAGGGGGACACCGCCGTCACCCCGGGCGTGCGCTCCATCAGGCGCAGCACCTGTTGCCACTGGTCGATGGTGCGCAGCCGCTGCGCGGGCCGCACCACCTGCACGAGCGCGTCGGGCGAGGACACCAGCGGGCGCGCGGCCTCGTCCGGGGCCCGGAGGAGGATATGCGCCTGCGAGCCCAGTGTCTTGTCCACCAGGCTTGCCTGCAGCCCGTCGATGAGCGCCGAGAGGAAGATGATGACGGCCACGCCCACCGAGGCGCCCGCGAAGATGAGGGCCGTCTGGGCCCGGCCCTCTCGGAGGAAGCGCAGCGCGACGAAGAGCTCGAAGGGCATGGCTCACCCCTCCTCCGCCGGCCGCACCCGCTGGCCCGGCTTCACCTTCGCCGAGGTGGGAAGCACCAGGTCTCCCTCGGACAGCCCCTCCAGCACCTCCACCCTGTCCTCGCCCCGGAGCCCCGTCTTCACCCCAACCCGCTCGGCCCGCCCGTCCCGGAGCACCAGCACCCAGGGCGACTCGGAGGAGGCCTCGTGCACCCCGTCCAGGGGCACCACCCGCACGTCCTCGCGCCGTCCCACCTCCACGTCCACCGACACCGTCATCCCCGGCCGCAGGTACTCCGGCGGCTGGGGCACCGCCAGCTTCACCTCCACCGTCCCCCTGTCCGGATTCACCGAGGGCGCCACCGTCTCCACCTCCGCGGGGAAGCGCTCGCGCGGGAAGGCCTCCGCCGAGGCCACCGCCTTCTGCCCAACGCGCAGGTACGCGAGGTTGCGCTCATCCGGCGCCACCGTCAGCTGCGTGCCGCCGAGCCTCGCCAGCGTGAGCAGCCGCGTGCCCGGCTGCACCGAGTCACCCGGGTCCACCTCGCGCGTCAACACCACCGCGGGCGTCGTCGCCGTGAGGGTCGCCTGGGCCCGCCGGGCCTCGGTCGCGCGCAGCTCCGCCTCGGCCTGGGCCAGGGCAGCCTCCGCCTGCCGCTGCTCGCTCCCGCCCTGCCCGCTGCCCGCCGCCTCCGCCCGCGCGCTCGCCAACCGGCTGCGCGCCAGGTCGAGCGCCGTCACCGCCTCCTCGAGCTGCACGCGCGTCATCACCCCCGCCTCGGCGAGCGCCTCGGCTCGTCGCGCCTCGCGCTCCACCCGGGCCAGCTCCGCCTCGGCCCGTCGCATCGCCTCCTCGCGCTGGGGTACTCCCACCTCCTTCAGTCCGCCGAGCCGCGCCCGCGCCTGCGCCAATGCCGCGCGCGCGCGCGCCACGTCCGCCTCCTGGGGGGCTGCATCCAGCTCCACCAGCACCTGGCCCGGCTGAACCCGGGTGCCCTCGTCCACCAGGACTCGTGCCACCGTGCCCGACAGCTGGCTCGCCACCATCAACTCGGCCGGCGGCGACACCCGCCCGCTCATCACCACCCGGTGCACCAGCGGCCCGCGCTTCACCACGAGGACGGGCACCTCCGGACCCCGGACACTCCGCACCCCGCCCAGCGCCACCAGCAGCACCCCGGCCGCCAGCACCAGGCTCCACACCGGGTGCTTCTTCCAGAAGCCCGCAAGCCGCTTCCCCAAGCCCTTGTTGGATGATGCCATGCGAGTCCTTGCCGCCCGGGCGCTCCTGGAACGAGCCCTGCGTAATCGAAGCCCCGAGGCTCCGCAAGGCGGTTGGCATCAGCCACCCAGCCCGGTGGGCTCGAGCCGGTTCTGGCTCTCCCTCGCTTTGTCGTGACAGGCGGCGGGTTCGCTTCCCGCCGCCTCGAGTCAACCCACTCCTGGGTCTGTCAGCTCACCCAACGTTCTGGAGCGGCTCCTGACCCGTTGCCGACGTGAGCAGCTTCGTCGCATCCGCACACCACGGCGCGTTCCCCTGGGGCATGATCGCGATGCTCGCGGCGTTCGGGTACGCCGGTGTGGTGGCGAAGTTCAGCGCGCTCAGATCGATCATCGTGAGAATCCCGCTGAACGCGGACATGAAGTAGTACTTGCGATGGGTGTGGTCGCGCACGCTCGTCCACATCGTGTAGTCGCCGTACGTGGTCGTGTACGAGGGCGGCAGCGTGTCTGGGGTTCCCGTCGTGGCCGGCGAGTTCTCCACCTTCTGCAGAAGCATCCCATACGGCGTCCCCATGCAGATCTGCGTGAGCTGCAGCGCGACCGTGACCGCGGTCTGCTCTGAACCGGCGAAGCCGGGCGGGGTCTTCGGCGGCGGCGTCGTCGGAAAGACGCCTGGCGCCGGCAGCCAGCCCTTACCGTCCACCGGGAGCTGGCCGATGCCCTGGGAGAGGAGCGTTGCCTTGACGAATCGCGAGGTGGACAGCGAGTCCCCGGGCAGTCCGACCATACCGCCTCCGACGGGATTGCCCTCACCCGAGGTGGAGGTGCCGCTGCCGAAGAGCGTCAGATTGTAGTAGTTCTTCACGTTCTTCTGATGCCAGTCGTAGGTCGGCCAGTTGGTCAAAACGCCGTTGGTGCTTTTGTGGACCCGGGTCTGGCCCTCGATGAACTCGATGACGACGCTCTGACCGGTGCTGTCCGTCACGATGTAGTGCAGCGGGACATAGAGCTGACTTTCCTTCGGCGGCCCCACGACGGTGATCTTCCGCAGGGCTGCCTGGAAGTCCTCGACCGACGCGAAGTTACCGAGGATCCACGCGGGAAAATCCAGGAAGGACACCTGGTTCTCCTGCGTCCCAACGGGGGGGTAATCGGTACCCGGGGCGAGCCACAGCGCTCCGACGGACAGCCCCTCGGTGTTGATGCCGTCATTGAAGGTCGGCAGGGATTTCCAATTGCTTCCGGAGGGGGCGATTCCCACGAAGCCATACCGATTGGTCCACTGGAGCGTCGTCCACCCCTTTACAGCCCCGATGGGATTGACCGCTTGCAGCGGCCAGGACTGGTTGCTCGGCATGACATAGACGCTCTGCTCGATCACTCCCGGCATCTCCAGCGCTCTCGCGCTCACGAACGTCTTCGTCAGGTCTGGAGGGCTTTGGTTGGGATTGGAGGGAACGCTGATCAACAGGTTCGTGCACATTCTGGGGCCTCTTGGGGTGGTCGTTCGCCGCGATGCGCGGTGCCCCATCGTATGTTGGAGCGGGACTCCCAGCACGAGAATGGCCGCGGCTCCTCCTCGATCCTGATTGGTAAAACATTATGATATGGGTATTTCTCTTCCGGCCTTGGCTCGTGTGCATCACCTGTGATTCACATTCTAGAGGGAGGCGGTCATGCAGCCCTCTCATCTCAGGGTTGGCGGTGTTGGGTGGACATTGCCTGCAAGTCCTGGCGGCCCTGGGCGAAGCGCCAGCTCTGTCGTGTCGCGAGCGCTCGAGCGCGGCGGTCCCGGGGCAGGCCCGAGGGTTCGTGATACGCATGGGCGTGGAACGAGGAATCCCTGATGAAGAACCAGCCCCTCCCGCCGCCGCCCACGGTCTCCCAGCAGCCGGTGGACTCCGGATCTCCCCCCCTGGGGTGGAGGGTGGCGGGCCGCTTCGTCCTCGAGGCCGTGGCGGGCCGTGGCGGAATGGGGACCGTCTACCGCGCCAGGGACTCGCTCACCGGCCGGCCCGTGGCCCTCAAGCTGCTGCGCTCCTCCTCCACTTCCGGCGCGGCCGAGCGCTTCACCCGCGAGGCGCAGGTGCTCGCCACCCTGAACCACCCCCGCATCGTCTCCTATGTCACCCACGGCCTCACCGAGCAGGGCCAGCCCTTCCTCGCCATGGAGTGGCTGGAGGGCGAGGATCTCGCTCAACGCCTCGCGCACCAACCCCTGAGCCCGCCGGAGTCCCTGGCCCTGCTGCGCCATGCGTCCGAGGCGCTCGAGGTGGCCCACCGGCAGGGGATCGTCCACCGCGACCTCAAGCCCTCCAACCTCTTCCTGCGCGCGGGGCGCCCCGAGGACGTGGTGCTGCTGGACTTCGGCCTGGCCCGTCCCCTGGCGCCCTCGCGGGCCCTGACGGACCAGGGGCTGGTGCTCGGGACCCCGGGCTACATGGCCCCCGAGCAGGCCTCCTGGCAGGGCGAGCCCACCCCCAGCGCGGACATCTTCTCCCTGGGCTGTGTCCTCTACGAGTGCCTCAGCGGCCGGCGCGCCTTCTCCGCGCCCCATTCCGGCGCGATGCTGGCGAAGATCCTCCTCACCGAGCCGGAGGCGCTTCGTACCCTGCGGCCCGAGCTGCCCCAGGCCCTGCTGGAGCTGGTGGATCAAATGCTGGCCAAGGAGCCACGGAAGCGGCCGCCAGACGCGGGCCGCCTGCGCGCCGCGCTGGAAGCACTCGACGCGTCCGGTGGCGGGGGCCCCGGCCGGGTCCAGGAGCCTCCCCGCGAGAGCCTGGCCCGCACCGAGCAGCAACTCGTCAGCATCCTCCTGGCGGCGCTCCCGGGCCCGGCGCTCGACGGGGACACGGTGGACCTGGCGGCCCTGGGCTCCTTGCGCGACTCGCTGCGCGCATTGCTGGTGCCCCAGGACGCCGTCGTGGAGGTGCTGGCGGATGGCTCATTGGGCATCGCGTTTCCGCCGGGGCAGGGGACCGCGACGGATCAGGCGACGCTGGCCGCCCGCTGCGCCCTGTCCCTCAAGGAGCGCTGGCCCGAGGCCTCCGTGGGGCTCGCCACCGGCCGGGGTCTGCCCAGCGGGCGCCTGCCCGTGGGCGAGGCCGTGGATCGCGCCGGCCAGCTCCTGCTGCGGTGGGGGGCGCTGCCCGCCAGCGCCACGGCCCACGTGCTGTTGGATGAGCTCTCCGCCGGTCTGCTGGGGCCTGGCTTCCAGCTCACGCGGGTTCCGCCGGACCTGTTCCTGCTCCAGGGAGAGCACTCGAGCGCGGACGCCTCGCGCCCGCTGCTGGGCAGGCCCACCCCGTGCGTGGGCCGCGAGCAGGAACTGGCCCTGCTGGAGCGGGTCCTCGTCTCCTGCGTGGCGCAGCCCCTCGCCCAGGCCGTGCTGGTGACGGCCCCCGCCGGCACGGGAAAGTCCCGGCTGCGGCATGAGTTCCTCCGCCGCCTCGAGCACCAGGGACGGGAGGTGCGGGTGCTGATGGGCCGCGGAGAGCCCCTGGGGATGGGTCCGGCCGGCGGGCTGATGGGCCAGGCACTCCGGGGGCTGTGCGGCGCCGCCGAGGGCGAGCCGCTCGAGGTGCGGCGGCGCAAGCTGGAGCTGCGGCTGACGCGCCACCTGCCCGCGGGCGAGGCGCGCGAGGTCATCGGGTTCCTCGGCGAGCTGTGCGGCATCCCCTTCCCGGACGAGCACAGCCCCCGGTTGCACGCGATGCGCGGCGCTCCTCCGCTCCTGAAGGCCCAGGTGGACCGGGCGCTGGTGGCCTTCTTCCAGGCCGAGTGCCAGCAGGGCCCGGTGCTGCTGGTGCTGGAGGATCTGCACTGGGGGGACGAGCCCTCCGTCCGGTGGGTGGGCGAGCTGCTGCGAGCGTTGGCCGGGCTGCCCCTGCTGGTGCTGGCCCTGGCGCGGCCCGAGGTGCACGAGCGATTCCCCCACCCCTGGCCCGGGGCCGTGCGGGAAGTCTCCCTGAAAGGGCTCGGCCGCGAGGCGTGCGCCCGGCTGGTGCACGAGGTGTTGGGGCCGGAGGTGGCCGCGTCCGTCATCGAGCGCCTGGTGGAGCAGAGCGCGGACAACACGCTCCTGCTCGAGGAGCTCATCCGTGGGGTGGCCGAGGGAAGGGGAGAGGCGGCACCCGCGACGGTGCTGGCCATGCTGCAGGCGCGCCTGTGGCGGCTGGAGCCCGGTGAGCGCCAGGTGCTGCTGGCCGCCAGCCTCTTCGGCCGCACCTTCTGGGCCGGCGGGGTGGGGGCCGTGCTGGGGCTGGAGGAGCCGCGAGCGTTGGAGGGCCGGCTGCGGCGCCTGGAGGAGCTGGAGCTCATCGAGGAGCAGCCCACGCGCCGCTTCGCCTCCGAGCCGGAGTACCGCTTCCGCCACGCGCTGGTGAGGGATGCGGCCTACGGGCTGGTGCCCGACGGCTCCACGCCCGTGGGCCACCGGCTGGCCGGCGCGTGGCTGGAGCGGGCCGGTGAGCACGATCCCGGGGTGCTCGCCGAGCATGCCTGGCTGGGCCAGCAGCCCGAGCGCGCCATCCACTTCCACGGGAGGATGGCCGAGCAGCTCCTCAACCGTCACGACGTCCATGGCGCCCTGCGAAGCCTGGAGGCCGCCTTGAGCCGCGGCCCCAGCGCCGAGGCCCGGGCCCACCTGCGCGCGCTGCGGGCCATGGCGGCCCTGTGGGGAGGAGACGTGAGCGAGGCCGGCTCCCTCCCGGCGCTGCTGCCGGAGCTGAGGGCCGGCAGCTACCCGTGGTGCAAGCTGATGGAGTTCCTCCTCATCAACGGCATCCTCGGGCCCCAGGTGGAGGGCGTGGGCGAGCTGGCCGACGTGCTGTGGCGTGCCACCCCCGAGGAGGGGGCCCGGGCGGCCTATGCCGAGACGGTGTGTTTCATGACGATGAGGATGACCTGGCTCGGCGCGCGCCGGGACGCGCTGGCCTGGCTCGAGCGACTGGCCGGGCTCGGCGGCGAGGGCTCCGCGCACGCCCTCTCCATCCAGGCGTGGGCGGGCTATGCGAGCGGATTCGCGCTGCACCACCTGGAGCCGCGTCCGTGGCGGGCCCTGCTGCGGACCCGCCAGTCCATGCAGTGCTTCCGGGAGATGGGCTGGCCGGAGTGGATTGGACCGCAGGTGATGGAGGGGATGACGCTGGCGGCCCTGGGCGAGTTACCCGCCGCGCTGGGGGCGCTGCGGGAGGCCCAGGCGGCTGGCGAGCGGATGGGGGAATTCATCTCCCACACCTTCGCCCGGAGCCACCTCCTGCTCGTGCTGTCCGGCAGTCCCCACGAGGCCGAGCGCGAGGAGGCGCGCGCCCTGGCGAGGGAGTGGGTGGAGGGACAGCAGCCCCTCGGGGCCCCCTTCATGGCCATGGCCCGGCTCGCCCTCGCGAGGGTGGCGCTGACGTGCGGGGAGCTCGAGGCGGCCGAGGCCCACGCCCGCCAGGCGTGTGTGCCGCGCAGCCCGTACCATGTGCTGCCAGCGCGCACGCTGCTGAGTGCCGCCCTGCTGGCCCAGGGGCGTGCCGCCGAGGCCCGTCGGGAGGCCACGCTCGGAGTCGAGGAGCTGGAGGCGATGGGGGATGCGGGAGCCACCTCCGTGGGCCTGACCCTGGCCCTGGCCGAGGCTTGCTTCGCGGACGGCGACCCCGGGGCGGGCGAGGCCGCCCTGCGCGAGGCCGTGAGGCACGTGCACGCGCGCGCCACGGACATACCCGAGGCTCCCCAGCGCGAGCGCTTCCTGCTCCAGGTGCCGGAGAATGCTCACGCCCTGTCCCTGGCCCGGGAGCGCGGGCTGCTGCCTTGACGCGAATCCGCGGTGGCTCCCCCCGTGGAGGCGGCGGGAATCGAAGCCGCCGCCTCCGAGCCTCTGGCGCGTGCTCACGAAGGGGACGAGCTGGGGATTCTTGGTGGAGGCCTGCGCGTGGAAGTCGATGAGTGCCTGGGCAAAGAGCTGGTGGATATGCTCCTTGGCGGGAGGGCATCAGATGACTTGTAGGACGAGATGAACCCGGTCGAGCCCGTCCTTTCGTTCCAGCTCACACCCTCAATACAAACCTCTCGTTCTGAAGAATGACCCCGACGCTGGCAATCACGGCGCTGTAGCACTTGAACAGCATGTCCTCCTCGATTCCGGGAGTGATACGCACCGTCGTGTAGCACTCTCCAAGATTCGTGACATTGAAGCCAAAGCTCGTCCGGTCCACCGCCGGCAGCTCCGCCTCGCGCAGCGCTGGAATCACGCACTGCAGGTAGATAGCCTGATTGACCTTCGCCCGGTCGCCGGTCGTCAACTCCCCGACCTCCTTGCTCCGCATCCTCGCCACGAACTCGTCCTTGGGGCGGAAGGCAAGGTACACCGTCTCCTTGTCCGTTGAATGGCACAACGTGAGCGCATTCGAGCCGGCGGACAGCTTCTGGCCGAGCAGCTTGCGCATCCTGGCGGTATTGCGCCGGATCTCCTCGAGATACTCCAAGAGCAACGGGCCGTTGGCGCCGAGCATCCGGGCGATGTAGAGCCGATCCTCGGGTGGTAGTGAGTTCTTGAACCCGGCGAGCGCCTGATTGAACTTCTCCCACGAGCTCCCGTCATTGAACACCAGCGCCGTTCCGACATTTACGAGGTCCATGCCGCTCTGGTAGAACTTCGTCCCACTCTGCACGAACACGAGATTGAGGTTGCCCGACAGGATATAGCCTCCCGCGCACTGCAGGATGGCTCCGACGTCGGGTTCGCTCAGGTGGCTCAGCGTCAGGTCCACGATCACGGAATGTGAGGCCTCTTTGTTCGTCGTGAAAAGGCTCTCGAGCAGCGCACATACATTGTGTGGATGGATCTCCAGCTCGGCCGCGTTGTTCGGATGCGGCTCGAGCACGATGACCTTCTTCTTCCTGAGCTCCGGGGCATCCACCGAATCCACGACCGTTGCCGAGGGGAACAAATCGGGCGTTTCGTAATAGGCCCCCTTCAGGATCCCGACGCTGTCCGCATCCTCCCCGAGCGCGTCGCGCAGCGCTCGCAGCACGGAGAGACCATGGGGCGCGAAGAGCACCTGCCGCGGCTTCGACGTGAGGCGAGGGAGGAGCGAGACGAGCGCCTCCTCGAGCGAGGGCCCGGAGAGCCCCTTCCAATCGAATTGGAATCGGCACAGATGATGGACCCGCTGCATGGCTTGATAGAACTTCTCCACGCGGAGGTTCGACGCATCGTTCTGTGAGGGATACCTCGCGCTCCTGCCCGCGCGCGTCTTCGTCACCAGGTCCGCTACGGTCGTCAGCACGTCCAGGAGCTCGGCGGAGACGAACGACGGTGTCGCCACATCGAAGAGCGCCGTGATGTCCTTGCCGATCAGTCCCTTCATCACCTGAAGGTTGTGGGTGATGTGGAAGGGATCTCCATGCTCCGGTTCGAGCGAGGCATAGCGGCTCGAGAGGGCCTCCACGGCTTCCACCGAAGACTGCCGCACCGGATCCACTCCGCAGCTCGCGATGAGCGTGTTCGGACGTGATACGAGAGAGTCCAGTACCTCCCTGTTCTTGCTGTCCTTGACGGACGGATCCGCATTGAGCCCCATCACGTACTGAATCAGCGCGATGGCATCTCCCTCATTCCCGCTTCGGATCTTGTCGGCGATGTAGTCCGCGCAGATCGCCGCGCACTCGGCCGGAGACTTCCGTAGCCCTTCCGCGCCCAGGGCCCTGTCGATGGCGCCCTTGTCCGAGGTCTTGATGAGCTGAACGCCCAGGGATGGGATGTAGACGTTGCTCTTCGCATTGATGGCCGTGGTGACGGAGTCGACCTCCTCGAGCTTCAGGCTGCTGCCGCGATAGGGCGCGGAGACCGGAACCAGGTAGAAACCCTTGTCGAGTACACCGGGTTTCAAGAGGTCCGCGAGCCGTTTCTTCAGGATGTAGGCGGTGGCCTCCCACAGTCCTGTGCGCATGCCTCGGCCATAGCCCGCATAGACGATGGGCGAGTCCTGCCGCGACAGCCTG
>NZ_JPMI01000122.1 GCF_000733295.1 Archangium violaceum Cb vi76
GACACTGTCCTCCACCGAATACGTGGCATTGAACTGGAACTGGGTGAGTGAGAGCTTCAGCAGCTTGACCATCTCTGGCTTCGGCAGGGTGGTGTTGGCGGCGAGCAGGCCAACAGTGGTCGCGAACTGGTGGAACCAATCGCGGTAGGTGTCCCTGCGGAGCTTCTCGCGGAGGCTGTTGTACACCTCCGCCCTGTTCTCATGACGGATGGAGCGTTGCTGGAGATAGTCGAGCGCTGCATTGAGCAGTGCCAGCTGTTCCGGGTACTTCTTCAACAGGTATTGATAGTAGCCCGGCATCACCTTGTACACGGCGATGGATCTGGACGTGTCGGTCCTCATCCACTTCTGGTCTTGTAGATCCTCCAGCAGCTTCTCCAAGCTCTTGGGGTCGATCCTCGCCTCACGGCAGAACGACGTCAGCTCCTTCTTCGTTGATGTGGGCACCTCGAGCTCGGGCCAAAGCAGGGTGGCGATGACGGCCTCGCGGAGACAGGAGATGCCCGTGTCGAGCCGCCCCAGCTCTCCGACGAGCTGCCCGATGGCCCCCCGCCGCGTGGACAGGAGCTCGCTCTCGACATCGTTCGACTCCGTGGCCGCGGCCCATTGGCTGGCGATCCAACAGAGCGCATCGAGCAGGGGCCCGAGCCTCGAGACATCCGGCGAGGGCCCCGCCTCGGCCACGCACGCGGAGAGCGTGGAGAGCTCACGCGAGAGTGTCTTCACGATGGCGACCAGTGGAGTCCCATCACGCGCCTTGCTCTTGCTCGCGTCGAGCCCGGTCTTCTCCACCACGTCGAGAGCGCGCTCGAACGACTGGAATGCGTCACGAGCCGTGGCGAGGGTCCGCGACAGACCCGAGGCGTCCAGCAGGGACTCGAGCGTGGACTTCGCGTCCACGACGCGAAAAGACAGAGAGCCCGCGTTCATCCACTCCCGCACGCTGCCGATGCCCTCTTCCAGTGCCTCGTCATGCGAATAGATTTCCTTGACGACGACCTCTTGCCCCACCCGGCTGGCTTCGACCTTCGAGCCCTTCGCCTTGTGCAACCAGCGCTCACCATCCCAGGCCAGGGCCCGCCCCTGTGCGGTAATGGTCACCGGCTTGTTGCGCGCGGTGATGCGTTTCACCGTGATGTCCTGCTGCTCGAGGGCCCGGAGCAGGTCGCCAGCGAAGGCCGAGCTGCTCCGGCCCTTCAGACTCAGGGTCCCGAGCCCGGTCACGTTGGCTCTCTTCAAATAGACAGCCAGGTCCGTGGGCGTGAAGCCGCCAAAGACTCCGGGCCCGCCGAGCGCGACAAGGGTGAGCTTGTCCTCCGGTTGCAACTCGCGGAGTTGTTTGTACGAGATCCGGACGTACCCAGGCTTGTCGGCCAGGTTGCACGCGTTCTGCTCCACCACCGCATTCGAGCCCAACGAATAGACTGCCTTGCGATTCGAGCCGCTCGTCATGCCATCGCTGGCACTGACCTGGTAGTTGCCGAGGTTGCGCCACACGGGAGCCCACGGGGCGAGCCCGAGGGAGGCGAGGGCCGCGGCCAGGTGGCTCGCCTTCACGCCAGGGTCGAGCAGCTTTTGTTCCAGGTCGAGCGAGGAGATGACTTCCCGGAGCTTCGTATCCACCAGCGCTTGATCCCAGGCATCTTCTGGTGCTTCGGCCAGCCTCAGAATCGTTTTCTTCGCCAGATTCACACCTTCAATGAAGCCAGTCGGCATTGGGCACCTGCGTTGCGTTTTCAGGTCTCGGAGCGCGGAGCCCGACAGCTGGAGACGCCAGGGCGGGCCCGCACACGTCCAGGACGCCTCGCCGGGCCGGGTTGTGAAGGCCTCATGGACTCCATCGCCGCCAGCCCGAGGGTGAGCACCCACGGTGCCGGGCGGCTCTCCGAGTGGGATGGAGTGCTGCCCCTGGAGTTTCGAGGGCGTGCATCGAGGCTCCGGGCTACACGCGGCCGTCTCGCAAGGGCCTGGTCCCCTCCATGGGCTCCCGTTTTACTGGGATTGTCGGCTTGTCTCACTGATAGACCTTGTCTAGCATGTGCAGGACACAAGGGAGGTCGGAATGGCGGTCCAGGTACTCACCCATCCCTCGAGGTCGTTCGATCGCAATGGGCCATTCACCACGGTGGCTTCGGTGGCGAGCGCGGCCGCCCAGTTCCCGGCGGCGAATGATCCCATCTATGGCGCGGCGCGCACCTACTACAACGCGAACACGCAGGCGGTGAATACCATCCTCAAGGGGTGGATCGGCGGCGGCTACCTGGAGCTCGTTCCCAAGGTGGGCTCGATGGCGAAGAAGCTCCACACCCGCCAGTACGCCAACTACGGAGACCTGCTCAAGGCGGCGGTGTTCGAGCACCGGTCCCGCCCGAGCATCACCATCGAGAACCGCCTGGCCGCCGAGGCCAACAACAGCGCGGAGATCGAACAGGGCCTCGCGGGTGCCCTCCTGGCCATCTACAACCGGGTGATGGGACTGGGCACCTACCGGCGAACCCGCATCCTCAACGAGCTGCGCACCTTCTCCGGAGCGTACTGGATCTACTACCGGAGGACCCGCTTCGGCATCGGCATCGCCAGCTACATCCAGAATCCCAATCCCGCCTGGGTCACCACCAACATCGCCATCTATCACGATCTGATGGAGTACTTCCTCAGCAAGTACGAGCGCGATGGGACGCCTCGCAAGCACTTCCCCAAGAAGACGGCGGGCCAGGGGTTGATCCACGAGGAGGAGCAGTACGAGTTCGGCTCCTTCCAGTACACGGACCTCCGCGGCCAGGTCGTCACGGTGAACATCAAGCTGGGCGACGACTACCGCAACACCCTGTCCACTCCCAACGAGAGCGTCGAGGTCACCCAGAGCGCGCGCGACAAGGACATGCTGATGTGGGCCTCGCACTCGTGGACGACGCTGCGCCTGATGCAGCTCGTGAAGTGGGCCTCGGGCAACAACCTGGATCACTACGAGGCGGTGGCCTGGGCCCTCTTCGCCTTCTGGAACCGGACGATGCTGCAGGGGGTCCACCCCATCCACCGGTTCCACGAGGTGATGGATATCGCGAAGAACTTCGGCGTCTATTACCGGGAGTTCACCTACCCGGATCACGCCCCCGGCCACGATCCCGCCCGACCGTATTCCAACTGGTACAGCCGCTTCATGTGAGCCAGGAAAGGCCCCCCCATGTCACGGGTATTCACCATCTACAATCATGGAACGGACTTCCACCGTGACATGGACAAGCATGAGGTCGTCACCGAGCTCCACGATGCGGCGGCGGGGAGCGAGGCGCGCGTCGTGCAGGCGCAGCAGACGAACCATAACCCCTCCGGTTTCCGGCTGGAGGCCAAGGCTCCCACGTTCATGATCTGCGAGGGACCCGGCTCCGATGCCGTCACCGCCCAGGGGCCTCGGAAAGGGGTGCGCGGCATGGCCCATGCCCACCCCGGTGTCGAGAACCCCATCCTCAACACCTCCAAGGACTGGCGGGAGAATCCCTTCGCCCAGAAGCACGAGCTGTTGATGACTCCGCCCTCCCTCACCAATCCCCACACCGAGCTGGTGATGACGCGGTCGGAGATCCCCATGTCCTCCTTCCGCAAGGGCTTCGTGGGACATACCCCGAAGAACATCCAGACCACGGGGCGGGCCCTGGGCACGGGCTGGGACGACAACGTCTACCGCGCGTCCTGGATGCTCACGCACCTCCTGTTCGAGCGGAAGATGAAGATCGACACGGTCAACCTGATGGGGTGGAGCCGTGGCGCTGTCACCTGCATCAAGCAGGCGAACAAGCTCTACGAGATCTTCGGCATGAGCCTGAAGCTCAACATCTTCGCCATCGATCCCGTGCCAGGTGGATACACCACCATCACCGACGACATCCGCTTCATCCCCCCCAACGTGCAGGACATGCTGGTCATCCTCGCCGTGGATGACGACCGCTCCACCTTCCAGGCGCTCGACGCGCAGGATCTGCGCGTGCTCAGCCCGCCCACGGGGCAGGCCCCGGCCCCCCAGGTGCACTTCCTGCCGCTGCCGGGCAATCACTCGGACGTGGTCTTCACGACCAAGGGCAACGCGCCGCAGAGCGCGAGGTTGTGCGCGCACCTGGCGTACAAGTTCCTGCTGGCGCACGGGACGAAGTTCAGCCACCCGCCCAAGCATGGGAACCTGACGGTGCCGCAGATCCTCGATGCCTATGACACGCTCAGGGCGAACCGCACGACGATCAAGACGCAAGCGGCGGCCAAGGGCAACCCGCTCGTCAACGGCTTCCGCCGGCAGGAGCGGCGCGTCCGCAAGAGTCCCGGGGACTACGTCTCCAATCCCCATCGCTGGGTGAATGAACATCACCGGCTCTGCGCCCTGTCACCGAACCTCCAGGCCGTCGATCGCTCGGCGATCCAGGTCTCCCCGGGCGAGCCCTACAGCCCCTGGCAGGCCATGCTGCCCCAGATGGGCATCGCCTACGGCGATACGCACCCCCCGGCGCGAACGCTGGTCCGCCTCTGACGCCAGGCACTCGGAGCGGAAGAGGGGAGCGCGGGCTCCCACCTTCCGCTCCGGGAAGACAGGGTTACTTGCTGACGCCGATGGTCTGGTCGCCGATCCGCGCCGTGCCACCCGTGGCCTGGAAGAGGATCCGCTCGAAGCTCAGGTAGGGGTAGCTGCCCGAGGCACGAACCTCCTCGGTCAGGACGAGCTCGTCGGCCTCCACGGTGTTGCCGTCCGCGAGGATCACGGGACGGATCGTATCGCGGATGACCCAGCGGCACGCACCCAGGTGGGCCTGCTCGAGGTGCACGTTATGGAACCCGATGGGGCGAGGGCACCGGGTCTCGCAGTAGTTGCAGGAGTTGTACTGCATCTGGAAACAGTTATCGCGGCAGGCGTCGACCGACTGGTAGTAGGGGCGGCACGAGGGACCGTTTCCGCCCGGAACGGGGATGGCGATGGCGGCGGGCTGCCCGGTCAGGACGTTCCTGACCTCGGCCACCAACGCACCCTGGCGATAGGCCTGGACCATGTAGGTGGACTCCGCTCCCGCGCCGGTGAAGGTGGCGGAGATCTCCGTCGAGTCTCCCTTCCGGATGCTGGTGGTGGTGCTGATCGCGGCGCCGTCCGACACGGCCGTGAACGTGGTCTTCTGCTCGGGATCCTTGGAAGAGGTCTCGAACGCGGCCGTCCAATCCGTGGCCTGTCCCAGGGAGATGGAGGCACCGTCCTGGCCCGTCGTCCCGAGGTTGGTGAGCAGGACACTGGTCTCGTCGTACTGCTTCAGCTGGGCCTTGCCGATGGCGCAGGCGTTCAGCCCTTCCGTCTTCACGCACTGCTGCGCATGGCTCTGCGCGACGGGGAGGACCAGGGCCAGCAGGGCGGCCCAGTACGAGTTTCCGAGGCTTCGCAGCGAACGCATGAACATCTCCTTGTCCGTGACCAGGATGGGGGTTGGACGGAGCGGGAGCTCTTCAACTTCGGTGCCAGGGGGTGAGCGCCCTCATGGCATAGGGGCGCGCAGTCCGCTTCGTCCGGAAACCGTGGACTCGGGGACAACGGGGCCGGAGGGCCCGTGTTGCATGGCCGGCGACACCCGACGGGGAAACGCTGCTCGTCTTGGGGGGTCAACGAGGGTGAGTGCAAGGACCTGGCCATCCCGGGAGGGCGCGGAGCACCTCCGCCCGGTGGGGTCATCAGCGGTCACGCACCTTCGCCGTGCTCTTGCCCGTTCGTGGCGCCGGTGCGTCCGCTGCCGTGAGCCGTTGCGCGCGCACGAGCTCCGTGTGGTCGTCATGGAAATGCGTGTCCGTCATGCCGAGCGGCCGGAAGATCCGCTCGTCGGCGAACGACCGCGGCGGTTTGCCAGACACGCGTTTCACGATCACCGCCAGCAGCGTGTAGCCGGTGTTGTTGTAGAGGAACTCCGCTCCCGGCTCGAAGTTCAACACACTCGCGCTGGGCCACGCGCTGCTCCGCACTTCGTGCCCAGTCAGGGAGGACACGGCTGTTGTGACTGAAGCTCCCACTTCGGCATGCGCGGGCTCGAGGCCTTTCATGGGTGAAGTGTGCTACGCCTGCCAGCTGCCTATGGAACTGCCGAAGCTACGCAAGCCCGTTCTCGAGCGGCTCGAGCGCCTGCGCACCCAGTGGCGTACCTTCATCGCGCTGCCCGAGTCGCGCCTCCTGCACTGGGTATTCGCCAGCGATGAGTTGTCCATGCTGGAGACGCTCCTGACCGTCGAGGAGCATGGGAGCGGCACGGGACCCGACCTGTTCCTGCGCCTCACCTCGCCGCTGCGCTCCCCGGAGCACTACGACCATGCACTTGCCCAGGAGCTGCTCACCCGGCATGCGGCACTGCGCGAGCGCCTCGCGGCGGCCGGAGTGGAGTCCTCCTGGCAACCGCCTCGTGTGGCCCCGGAGGCCGCCCCCCTCTCCGTCATGGCACTCGCCGCGTCGATCCATCAGCACTACTCGCCACGCTTCCGTCACGTGGCGCTCGTGCTCATGCCCGAGTCGATGGCCTCCGAGAAAGCCTGGGCCCAGTGGGTGGAGCGTGCCGTCCGCGGGCCCTTCGCCGCTCCCGTGCGCTGGGTCTGCCCGGAGCCGGGCGAGCGGAGCGCGCTCGAGCAGGTCGCGCGTGGCACCCCCCGGCTCATCCACACCTGCGTGGCGGGGCTGGACATGGCCACCGCGCTCGAGGAGATCTCCGAGGCCGCCGGGGACCTGGACACGCCCGAGGGCCGCTTCCGCCACCTCTTCGTGCAGATGAGCCGCGCCCTGGGCGCTGGAGATCTGCGGCGGGCCGAGCAGTGCAGGACCGAGGCGGTGGAGATGGCGGGGGCGCGGGGGTGGAGGCACCTCCAGGTGGTCGCGTGGGTCGCACTCGGCTCGGGGCTGCTGTCCGCGGAGGGGCCCAAGGCGGCCCTCGCGGAGTACCGCCAGGCCGAGGCCGTCGCGCTCCTGGCCCAGGAGGAAGGGGATCCGAGCGGCGCCCGGCTCCTCTTGCAGTCACGCCTGGCGGTGGGTTCCGCCCTGGTCGCCTCCGCGGACTGGAAGAACGCCGCCTCTGTCTATGAACAGGTGGCCGCGTTGGCCGCCCAGATTGGCGATCCCCTCATGGAGTTGGAGGGTTGGCGGATGGCCGCCTGGTGCCACGAGCAGGCCCAGTCCTGGGAGGAGTCCTGGCACTGCGGCACGCGGGCGCTCGAGGCCGCCCAGCTCATGGACGCGCCCGCGCGCCAGAACTCCACCCTCGGTTACGCGGGAGCCGACCTGTTGCGGCTCACCGAGCAGGTCCACTTCAAGGACAAGCGCACGGAGCTCGAGCAACAGATGGAGCACCTGCTCGGCCCGGAGTGGCAACCCACTTCCCCTGGAGTTCCCCAGGCATGATGCCCGCGGCGAAGCACCTGGATCCGTTGCTGGGGATCGACATCCACCTCATCATCACCCCGCCCGGCGCGGTGGTCCCCATCCCGCACCCCTTCGTGGGCATCGTCTTCGATCCCATGGACTATGTGCCCATCCTGGGCACGACCGTCTTCGTCGGTGGATTGCCGCGGGCCCAGGCCGGAACGGGCGGTATCGCCCTGCCTCCGCATTTCCCCATTGGAGGGGTGTTCGCCAAGCCTCCCGCCAACGAGGCGGAGATCTTCATGGGCAGCTCCACGGTGCTGGTGGAGGACGAGCCCTTCAGCCATCTGGCCCTGCCGGTGCTCAGCTGCCAGGACATTGGCGTACCTCCCTTCCCGAGGCGCAGGAAGAAGAAGTCGATGGCCAGCCTGGTCCTGCCCACGACCCTGGTGCTCTCCATTCCCGTTCCCGTGGTCATTGGTGGCCCGCCCACGGTGTCGCTGATGGCGCTGGGAATGAGGGCGGGCATGGCCGTCCTGGGGGCGCTCGTCTCCAAGGTGCGCAAGGCCCGCGGCTCCCGCAAGGCGCAGAACGGTGTGCACTGCAATGGTGGCCACCCGGTGGATGTCATCACCGGGGCCAACTTCGATGACTTCCTGGACGCGCGCTCGCCCCCCCCGGGACTCTTCTGCTGGCGGCGCTACTACTCCACGGCGCGGGCGGACCTCTACGGCCCGCTCGGCTGGGGCTTCCGCCATGAGTACCAGCACACCCTGCACCTCTCGTCCCAGGTGTGGCGCTATGAGGACCCCACCGGGCGCGTCGTGGACTTCGAGCCGCTGGACGCCGAAACCCATGAGGCCTCGCTCCATGGCGTGGTGCTCCGGCGGACGGGCTCCCGGCAGTTCACCCTCCGCGAGGGCAATGGCCCGGTGCTCCACCTCGAAGCCCCGCCCGCCAGCCACGTCGCCACACTGCGCGCCGTGCAGTCCGGCTCGCAACGGCTCGAGTTGAGCTGGGATGAGGAGCGGCTGGTCCAGCTCGAAGAGGTGTCGCCCGCGGGCCGCGTCCGCTACCGGCTCAAATATGACGCCGCCGGCCTGCTCCTGGAGCTGCTCCGGATGGGCGGCCGCGAGCCCCAATGCCTCGCCCGTTATACCTATGACCGCCAGGGCCACCTCGTCACCTCCTGTGACGCGGAGGGCGGCGGCTACCAGTACGCGTATGACGGCGCGCACCGGTGGACCCGCATGCGCGACCCGAATGGCTACAGCTTCTGGTGGAAGTATGACCAGGAGGGCCGCTGCATCGAGACAGCCGGGCAGGATGGGCTGTGGTGGACGCGTCTGGAATATGACCCGGAGCGCTGGGAAACGCGCGTCACCGAGCGCTCCGGCGGGGTTCACGTCTTCCGCTACAACGAGGACCACACCCTGCTCGAGCTCGTCGATCCCTACGGGGGCGTGCTCAAGCGTGAGGTCGCCGAGGATGGACGGGTCCTGCGGGAGATCGACTCCGGGGGGCGCGTCACGCGGATGCTCTATGACGCGCAGGGGGCGCTGCTGGGGCAGTTGGATCCCTACCAGCGGGTGCTGCCTCCGGCGGAGGTCCAGCCCCAGCCCGAGCCTCTCGGGCGCACGCCGCTCCCCGAGACACCGCTCGGTTTGTTGCTGGGCAGCGACCGGGACGTGCCTCCCCAGGTCGCACGGGGAGGGCAACCCCCGCTCCTCTCGCGGGTTCCAGGGGAGTTGAAGTCCCCGCTGTCCACGCTGCTCCAGGTGTACCCGGGGGGCAGGAGCGCGGAGCCGGTGCGCACGTACGATGGTCTGGGCCGGGTGGTGTCCGAGGTGGACCCCGAAGGGCGCAACCACCGCTGGGTCCATGACCGGGCCGGGAACGAAGTGGGCTACCGGGACCCGGATGGCCGCATCTGGCAGCAACGCATTGGCCGCTGGAATCTCGTCACCGCGGTGGAGGATCCGCTGGGCGCCGTCACCCGGTATGGCTACTCCTCCACCGAGCAGGTGGCGCGTGTCGTGGACCCGGCGGGCACGCAGAGCGATTACGAGTATGACGAGAAGGATCGCCCGGTGAAGATCGCCCGCAACGGGCGGCTGCACGAGCAGTACACCTGGGACATGGGCGATCGGCTGCTCCAGAAGCAGGACGCGCTGGGGCGTGTGCTGCTGCGCATGGAGTACGAGGACGGAGAGCGGGTGGAGACCCGCCACCTCGGCTCCGGCGGGGTCCACCTGCTCGAGCATGATGATCAGGGCCGCGTCATCCGTGCCTCCACCGGGGACCACGAGGTGGAACTGCGGCATGATCTCTTCGGGCAGCTCCGCGGTGATCTGCGGGACGGCCGGGGCATCCAACGCCGGTGGAGGGGCTCGCGCTGCGTCACCACCGTGCTCGGACGTTTCGCGTGGTCGCTGGAGGGCACGGCGGGAGACCCCTTGCGGCGGCTGGGTGATCCCACCGGCGGGGAGCACCTGTTCTGGTGGGACGAGCGCGGCCTGCTGCTGCGGGAGCATGCGCAGGGGTTGCGAGAGCTCACCCAGTACGATGGCGAGGGGCGGCTCCTGAGCCACCTCACCTGGAGGCAGGACTTCCAGGGGGTTCATCCTCCCCGGTGGACCCGTTACGCGTATACGTCCGATGGAGATCTGACCACCGTCTGGGAGGAGGATGGCCGGCAGACGCGCTACACCACGGATGCGGCCCACCGGCTCACGCGCGAGGAGGGGCCCCACGGCCGCTTCGACTACGTGTTGGATCCGGCGGGCAACCTGCTGGGCAAGCCCGGGCTCGAGAACACCGTGCTCGCCGAGGCCAACCGGCTGGCCCAGGCCAATGACGAGACGTTCGCTTATGACGTCCGCGCCCACCTGAGCGAGCGCCAGCGGCCCGATGGCTCCCGCACGCGCTACACCTACGACAGCGCGGACATGCTGGTGCGGGTGGAGGATGGGAAGGGCGAGCCCTGGACGGCCGGGTATGACGCACTGGGGCGCCGCATCCGCTGCGGACGGGGCACCTGGCAGCGGGAGTTCTTCTGGGATGGAGACCGCCTCGCGGCCGAGCTGTCACCCCAGGGAAGGCTCCGGCTCTATGTGTACGCGGGCCATGACGCGCTCGTGCCCGTGCTGTTCGTCGACTACCCCTCGGTGGATGCGGCCCCCGAGAGCGGCCAGGTCTTCGCCCTCATCGTGAACCAGGCCGGAGCCCCCCTCCGCGTCGAGGATGCCTCCGGGCGCACCGTCTGGCGCGCCTCCCGAATCGAGCCCTACGGCCACATCACCGTCGCACCGGACAGCCAGTTCGAGCTCAACCTCCGCCTGCCGGGCCAGTATTACGACGCGGACACGGGGCTGTTCTACAACCGCTACCGCTATTACGACCCGGTCCTCGGGCGCTACCTCCAGAGCGATCCGCTCGACCTGGAGGGTGGCACGAACCTGTATGCCTATGCGCCCAACCCGTTGGTGCAGTTCGACGTGCTGGGCCTCGCCCACTCCAAGAAGGGCAAGGCCAACAAGGTCAAGACCACGGCCATCAGCAAGCTGAGGGTCCTTTCCTACTCCAAGGCCCGGAACCTGGTCCGCAAGAACAAGTACAAGGGAATCGACTGCGACCACATCCCCTCCTCCGCGGCCTGCAAGAAAGCGGTCGAAAAACACCTGGGCAACCCGCTCACCAAGGCGGAGTACCGCAAGCTCCACAACTACATCACGGCCATGCACGAGTCGCGGAACATCCACCGCAGCTCCAGCCGCACGTATGGCGGAAGGAATAACCCGAAGCAGATCGCCAAGGATGCCCGGGATCTGGAAGTGGCTTCAAAGAAAGACATGAAGGCCCTCAAGGAATCACTCAAGAACGATGGGTGGTCCGACAAACAGATCAAGGAAGCCTTCGACGACATCCACCAGCGCAACAAAGACATCGGCCTGTATGATGATCTCGACAAGCTGTGCACGACGCTGGGATTCATCTAGCCTGAAGCCGCGGATGAGGTCGCGAACCGATTCACAGGAGGAGAGGCAAGTGGGAGAGCAGATGCTGGGAGGACTCGTCGGAAAGACCTATGACGCGCCCGAAGTGCAGGCCTTCGTGGCTCCGCTTGGCACGGTCGACGTCGACGAGGAGATCGGGGCTCCGGAATCCGTGTACTACACCTTCGAGAAGTCCGGAGTGACGGTGCTCACGGATGTCCGCTCGAAGCGGGTCACGCACATCATGCTGGAGGCGCCTCAGGGCAAGCGCGGGTACCGCGGCCCGATTCCCTTCGGATTGAGCTTCGATTCGAGCAGGGAGCAGATCCGGCAGGCACTCAAGCGTGAGCCGGATCGGACCAAGCCGTTCTTCGATGCGTGGGAGATGGGGGACTACGTCTTCCACGTGGCCTATAAGGCCGGTGCCATCAAGTCGATCACGTTCAAGGTGGACTGAGCATGGCCCGAATCGAGAGCCTCTGCATCGAACTAATCCTTCCCCGTACACCCTGGGAGTGGAAGGGTGCGTTGATCGATGCCTTCGAGCGGAACCCCACCTTCGCGCCGACCCACTGGGGTCAGAGCGCCCGGGTCCGGGAGCCGTACCAGCGCGACGCGCTAGAGCGTTTCTGCGACGAGGAGGGGAAACAGGAGGACCCGTCCCTGCCCACCCTGCGGCGGACGCAGCGCCCGCTATACACGGCGAACTGGAGCCTGGGTGACGGCCCGGGGTGGCTGGAGGTCGAGGCCCAGATGATGCTGGGGCCAGAGGAGGCCGCGCCCTACTTCGACTTCGCCAACCAGCTCGCCAGCGTGCTGCCGCTCGAATTCGGCCTGGTCGACATCGCCTTCGAGGGAGCCCCGCGAGCGCTGGCGATGAACCCCAGCGGCCAGCAGCACGTGGACGCCTATGTGGAGTGCGGGCCCACCACGCTCTTCACCCGGACGTACTTCGGCCCGCGGTTGATCAAGCTGATGGGGGGCCTGCCCATCCTGGAGGGGAGCGGAGGCGTGGTCCAGCGGCTCGCCAACGGCGTGGTGGCGTTGGATCTCGTGGCCAACCCCTGGCAGGTGGTGGAGGCGAAGGAGCTCAAGCAACACCAGCAGCAGGTGCTCGGAAAGCTGTTGCCGACGGACATCTTCATGCGCCCGGATGAGCTGTTCTCCGAGCCGGGCCCACGCTGGGTTCCTCCCCCGGCGCCCTGAAGACGGTCCTCCGTGTGCTGAGCGGGTCCGTTAGAACCGCCAGCCCGCGCCGAGCAGCAGTCCCATCGCCTCGAACTGCTGGGGCGCGTTGGGACTGGTGGTGGTGGGCACATACAACGGCGAGCTCGCACGGCCTCCGTCCAGATAGAGCCTCGGACGCAGGCTGATCTCCAGGTGCTCGGCGGCCACCAGCATCACCGAGCCCTCCAGTGCGAAACGCACCGCCACCCATTTGCTCGTCTCTGGAATGTACGAGGCCTCGGTGAGCAGGCCCAGGCCCGCCTCGAACCGGATGGGCGCCAGGCCGAAGCCGAACGCACCGCTGACGTAGGCCGCCGTGTCGAAATCCGGAGGACTCACCCCGTTGGAGAAGCGCACCGACTCTCCGTAGGACACCCGCATGCCCGTGCGCAGCCGCAGCTCCTTCTCCTTCCAGTGCATCAGCGACGGAGACACCGCGAGCTCCAGGCCACCCGAGGTGATGCCCACCAGCGAGTAGAACGGAACCGGCTGGTAGGCGATGGCGCTGTCCAGGGCGAGCTTGGTGGCCACCTGGAAGCCCAACTGCTGCGAGCCCGGCTGCTGGTGCGTCAGCTCGGTCACCGCGTCCCCGAAGACCTGACGGAACTTGCCCTGGAGCGCCGAGGCCGTCTGCCCCTTCAGCAACCCCGAGCGGAACACATAGCCCCGCGTCGCGAGCGCCTCCGTGAAGCGCTCGAAGTTGTTGCCCAGGGCCAGCGTCGGGTCCTTCCTCATCTTCCGCGAGACGGCCATGAGCGACAGGACATTCTGGCTCTCCTCCGTCTGGAGCTGGCCGCACGCGGGCAACGTGGCCGGCTCGTCGGCGACGGACTGCTCGAAGGCGAGGAAACACGCGAAGAGGGGAGAGTCCACCCCCACCGTCGTGGGCGGTGCCTCGGGGTTCGCGTGGGCCAGCTCCTCGAAGAGGATGCGGGTGTCCGACTCCTTCGACACGAAGTGCCACGCGTCCACCATGCCCCGGTGGAAGTCGAAGGTGCGGAAGTCCTCGTCCAGGAAGGCGCTCATGGCCAGCAGGTACTCACCCGCCAGCGGCGCATGGCGGACCGGCACGTCGATGCGCTCGCGCACCTCCGGCTCCGTCTCCAGCGTGTCCATGAGCTGGGCGCTCATCGCCGTGCCGGCGAAGCCCGCCAGCAACTGCTCGTAGGTGGCCAGCAGCCCGGGGCCCGCGAAGGGCTGGGTCTGCTCGGGCGCCCACTTCCAATCCACGGCGTTGGGATCGAAATAGAGGAAGCGGTGGCTGCCGCGCAGCGGAGCCGCCTCCCACTGGGACATCCGCAGCGCCAGATCCAACGGGTTGTTGTTGTAGATGCCGCCATCGGCGAACCGGGCCGTGCTGTCCTCCACCCACTGGCCCGTCCGGGTGTCGAAGTAGCGGTGGGCGATGACGCGCGGCTCGAAGGCCGTGGGGAATGCTCCCGAGGCGGCCACCATGTTGAAGACGTTGTCCAGGGGGATGGGCCCACCCTCGGGCTGGGCCAGCCGGGGATAGAAGGTGGGGCCGGGCGGCGGCTGCCCATCACACCCCGGGAAGGGGCAGAACTCGGGCGCACGCCGGGTGTCCCCCTGGGCGGTGAGCAGGAACTTCTCCGTGAAACGCGCCAGACGGAGCTGCTCTCCCGAGCGGCTGCGGATGTTGCCGGCCTGGGCCAGGTCGATCTCCCGGCTCTGGAGGCGGGTGGTCGTCGCGCCCAGGGAGAACCGGCACTGCTGCCAGCCGCTGGGATCCAGGCTCTTGAGCCGTTCGATGGCCTCCATGACGGGCTTGGACGAGAAGGTATGGTCCGTGCCCACGCTGCCCGGCTGCAGCAGCGTCTCCAGGGCGAGCGTGTTCCACGTCTGGAAGAAGAGGCTCTTGCTGGGGTTCCGCTCCGGCGCGCGGCAACCCGCGTACGCCGAGAGCAGGGCATTCACCGAGCCCGCCGACGCACCGGTGACGATGGTGAAGCCGCTGGGAACCTCATCCGGCAGCTCGATGCCGAGCGAGCGCAGCGAGTCCCGGTTCGCGGGGGGAATCGCGCGCAGCACGCTGGCCCGGTCGTGGAGGAACAGGGTGTAGTAGTAGAGGAAGCCGGCCTGGTACGAGCCCAGGCTCACGCCGCCGGAGACGACGAGCGCGGGGGGCGCACCGACCCGCTGGCCGAACCGGTGGAGCCCCTGGCGCAGCTGCTCGTTCAGGAGCCGGACCATTCCGGGCCCCTGCTTCGGGAGCGCCTCCGGCGAGGGCCGCTCGAGCGTCTGGAGCGTTCCGAGGAGCTCCTCGAAGAGGTGCGGGTTCTCGCGGATGAAGTCCGGGAACTCGGAGCGCAGCGCCCGGGCCTCCGTGGCGAGCGCGTCCCCTCGGAGCGAGGGGGCCAGGAGTCCCTCCATCCGGGCCCCGTGGTTCTCGATGGCCTGGTGGGCTGTCTTCAGCTCCGCTTCCAGGTGGGTGGCGATCCGCGAAGGATCGAGAGGCGCCTGCGGGGCGGGTGGCGCCGCGAGCGCTGGGTAGACGGTGAGCAGCGCCACGGCGCAGCTCAACCGATAGATGATGGAATTCATGTGCCCCCTGAGTGTGCGGTGGACCTCGGTCCACCTCGGGCACATCCTAGCAGCGAGGGCCCATCGGAGGCCGCCCGGCCGGGGGGCATGCAGGCTCCAATCCCTGACGCGATGCGGCTCACCGGCGGCTCCACCGCGGAGGAGCCGGTTCAGTGGTAGTTTCGCGGGCGCAGCCGTTTCGTCGCGGGCGTGCCCTTCAACACCTATAACGACGTCGATTGCGATCTGTGATGCGTCAGTGAACGGGGCCGCGCCCGTCCGGCGGCCAGGGGGAGGGTATGACACAGCGGCCATCACCGTCCGGGAACCTGCCCACGGCTCGTGAGCTGGAGGTGTACGCCGCGGGGGCGCCCTCCGGGCCGAGGCTGTTGCTGCCCGCCGGAAGCGAGGCCCTGGCCATGCTCGTGCGCCGGGGCTTCCAGCCCACCGTGGCCCCGTTGGACCTGCCCTTTCCGGCGGACCTCGAGAGCGAGGCGGCCGAGAAGCTGGCGGAACAGCTCGGCCACTACTCCTTCCGCCTCTTCCTCCGGGGCGCCATCCTGCGGCACGGCAGCTTCTCGCCCACCGAGGCCACGCGCTACGTGGGGGCCGCGCAGGCGGCGAAGACGGCCGAGACGCTGGTGGAGCTCGGGCTCGCCGAGCGCGAGGACGGCGGGCGCTACCGCCTGCGCTACCCGGCCCACAACTTCGGCGGCACGCTGGAGTGGTACGTGGCGCGCGAGCTGCGCGGGCGGCTCGGCTTCGACGTGGCCGTGGGGGTGAAGTTCCACGCGCCCGAGGTGGGCGGGGACCTGGACGTGGTGGCCGCGGCGGAGGGCCGGCTCCTCTACCTGGAGATGAAGTCCTCGCCGCCCAAGCACCTGGCGTCCGACGAGGTGGGCGCCTTCTTCCGGCGCGTGCGCGCGCTGCGCCCCCACCTGGCCATCTTCGTCATGGACACCGCGCTGCGCCTGTCCGACAAGGTGCTGCCCCTGCTCCAGGCCGAGCTGAGCACCCAGCCGCCCCCACCGCCCCGGCGCGTGGTGCGCGAGGTGTGGGCCCTCACCCCGCACCTCTATGTCGTCAACGCGCGGCAGGATTTGATGGGCAACATCGCCACCGCCATCGCCGAGGGGCTGCGGGCGCTGTCGCCACCCGCCCCCTGAAGAGACCTCGTCTCTCCCCAGGGGAATCACGCCCACCCGGGTGGCGCTACCGCGCCGGCATGAGGGCCATGCTCCATCCGTTGCCACCGCTCGAGGTCACGTCCCGGATACCGCTGCCGTCGGCCAGCCTGGCGGTCCGAATCATTCCAGCCATCGGATCGGACCAGTACAGGTCCCCCTTCGCGACATCGATGGCGATTCCCTGCACCGAGCCCTGGCCGGTCACGACTGTCGTGCGGTTGGAGCCGTCCAGGTTGGCGACATAGATGTGGGCGCCGCGGGTCGAGTAGTACACCTTGCCGCCGCTCGAATCGACCGCCACGCCCACGCCCTGGCCGCCCGGACTCGCATCGATCGTCTCCAGATTGGAGCCATCGAGATCGAACCGCAGGAGTTGGGTGGAGTTGTAGGTGATGAGATAGACCTTGCCATTGGGCTCATCGATCGCGAGGCCGGAAGGGCTGTTGATGCCGCCGAGCACCAGTGTGGGATTACTGCCGTCCAGTTCGGCGACCATGACGCGGTTTCCGTTGAAATCGGACCAGTACACCTTGCGGCGGGTCGAATCGACGGCGAGCCCATAGGGGGCGCCGCCGTTGGCCACGATATCGACCGGGTTCGCGCCATCGCTGTCCGCCCGGACGACGGCGCTGCCGCGGTTGTAGAAGAGGGCCTGGGTGACCGGGTCGATGGCGATGGCGAAGGCCCCGCTGATACCGCTCCGGAGCTCGCTCGGGTTGCTGCCGTCCACGGCCACCCGCCGCAGCGACCCGCCGGTCGTCATCCAGAAGAGGCGCGAGAGCTCGGTGACGTCGACCATGAAGGTGGTGCTGGCGGTGGCGGAGCCGTCGCTCACCGACAGGGTGATGGTGGTGGTGCCGCTGGCTCCGGCGGCGGGAATCACGTCGAGGGTCCGGTTGGCGCCGGAGCCTCCGAGGACGAGGTTCGCGGGGTCATTGGGCACCAGGGCGGTGTTGGACGAGGTGGCGGTGACCGTGAGGCTGTCGGCGGCGCTATCCGCATCGCCCACGGTGAAGGCCAGTGCGCCCGTCGAGCCGCCCGCGGGGATGCTCTGGTGGGCCACCGGGGAGATGGTGGGCGCGTCGTTCCCGGGCGTGATGATGATGGCCACCGTGGCCTGGGCGCTCCGGTCCTGGTCGTCCGTGGCACGGAAGACGAACTCGTCCCTGCCGCTGAATCCGGCTCCTGGCATGTAGGTGACGACGCCATCGGCGCTGATTTCTCCCAGCGTGCCGTGGTCCGGCGCGTCGATGATGCTGTACGAGAGCCCCGGGTTGCAGCAGGCCGGCAGGTGCACCTCCAGCCGCGTGTCCTCCGCCGTCTGGAGCGTGGTGCTCTGGGCCACCGGAGGATCATCGGCCGGCGCGCCGTTCCTACAAGCGGAGAGGGCGCTGACAGTCAATGCCAGCACGCATCCGGTACGCCATGAGATGACTGGAACCGCGCTCCACCTCGAAACCCAACTGGACATGAATACTCCGCGTGTCCCGCCCGACATGGGGGGGATATGCCGAAGTACTCGCTCTCCGACGAACCAAGGGTGTTGTCAACCCGCGGCGACCATTTCTCCCTGAACCTCATTCTCTCAGCGGATGTGGTGCCGAGGCGGGCGGCCCGGCTTCGACATGGCCGTGGGGGTGGGCAACCTCGCCACCGCCATCGCCGAGGGGCCGCGGGCGCTCTCGCCACCCGCGCCCTGACCCTCACCCCCGCCCTCTCCCAGAGGGAGAGGGAGTCATCGCTCCGCCGCGGCCTGCTGCTGGTGGCTCACCACACGCTCGGCCTGCTTGCCCACCAGCTCCGAGTAGTGGTCATGCTTCGTGACGAAGCTGCCCAGGCCGGAGGAGGCCGAGCGCAGCTCCACGATGAAGCCCTGCATCTCCGCCTGCGGCACATAGGCGGTGAGCACCTCCCAGCCCGGTATCTCCGGGTGCGTGTCGAAGCCGAGAATCTGTCCCCGGCGGCTGGTGACGAGCCGCTGGGCCCGGGGAATGGCCTCGTTGGGCACGTGGATGTCCACCTGGAGGATGGGCTCGAGCAGCACCGGCTCCAGCTTGGGGAGGACCTCCACCAGGGCCAGGCGCCCGGTGGTGCGGAAGGCTTGATCCGAGCTGTCCACCGAGTGGTAGGTGCCGCCGGTGAGGGTGACCTCCACGTCCACCACGGGGAAGCCGAGTGGCCCGCGCTTCAGGCCGTCCTTCACGCCTTCCTCCACCGCGGGGATGTACTGCTTGGGGACGGCGCCACCCACCACCGCCGAGACGAAGCGGAAGCCCTCTCCGTGCGGCAGCGGCTTCACGTCCACCACGACGTCGCCGAACTGCCCGTGCCCGCCGGATTGCCGCTTGAATCGCGCATGGTGCGAGCCCGTCTTGCGGATCGTCTCCCGGTAGGGGATGGGCAGCTGCCGGGTCACCACGGGGACACGCATGCGCGTGCGCAGGTGCTCGAGGGCCTGGCGCAGGTGCAGCTCGCCCTGTCCGCCGAGCAGGAGCATTTGCGTGTCCGCTTCCTGATCCACCGACAGGGAGGAGTCCTCCTCCACCAGCCGCGCCAGGGCGCTCGTCAGTTTCACGTCATCCGTGCGTTTCTCGGCGACGATGGCGAGCTGGTGCACCGGCGGCGGCGCCAGGGGCCAGTCCTTCGGCGTGAGTGTGCCCTGGGCGTCGGCGATGTCTCCGGTGCGCAACCCGTCCACGCGGGACACGGTCACCACCTCGCCCTCGCGGGCCGTGCCGGCGGACGTCTGTTTCGTCCCCTGCACCCGCTGCACGCCGCCCACCCGGCTGTTGGCCAGCGTGTCTCCTTCTCGCAGCCCGCCGCGCCAGACACGCACCATGGACAGCTTGCCCACGTGCGGCTGGTGCTGCGTCTTGAAGGACTGCACCAGCACGGGCATCTCGCTGGGAAGGCCCAGGCGCTCACGCGTCTCGTCCACCGTGGGCGCCTCGTGCCGCAGGCCCTTGAGCAGCCGCTCCAGGCCCAGGCCCTGCTCCGCCGAGCCCAGGAAGACGGGCACCAGCCGGTCCTCGCGCAGCGCCCGCTCCAACTGCTCGTAGAGGGCCTGGGGCGGGGGAATCACGTCCTCGAGGAGCTGGGCGAGCAGCGTGTCATCCAGGTCCGCCAGCCGCTCGATGAGCTCGCGCCGCGCCGTCTCCTCGCGCGGCTTGTCCGAGTCCGGAAGGGAGATGAGCGCGGGCCTCCCCTCCTTGCCCTGGCCCCAGGCGCGCTCGCTCACCAGGTCCACCACGCCCACCAGGTGCCCGCCCTGGCGCAGCGGTATCTCCCGCATCACCAGCGGCCGGGAAGAGACGGCCTGGAGCGCCTCGAGCACCTCGCGCACCGGCGAGCCGCCATCCTCGAGCACGTTGAGGAAGAGCAGGTGGGGGATGCGCCGCGCATCCAGGAAGGTGAGGAGGGGAGCGAGGGCCGCGGCGCGCTCGGGCGAGGCGTCGCACACCACCACGGCCGCGTCGCTCACCATGAGGGCCTGGCGTGCGTCCTGGGTGAACTCGGGAGCGCCCGGGGTGTCGATGAAGGTCCACTCCTCCCCGAGGAAGCGCGTGTGGGCCACGGACAGCTCGAGCGTCATGCTCCGTCCGGTGGCCGCACCGCCACCTCCCGACGTGCGTAACTCTTCGGCTCCCGTGGAGCGCAACAGCGACTCGAACAGGGTCGTCTTTCCCACGCCCTGGGGTCCTACGAGGGTGACGACTCTCGGCGACGCGGGATGTTTCATCACCTGGCCCTCCTGCAGGCACGTGTGCTCTGCGGGACAAGGTGGGTTCCTCCTCCACGCACGGGAAGCGCCGTCCTCGGCGTGGGCGAGGGCCTTCCTCCATGCTCGCCCGTGACGTCCGCTGCGCGACGCCGGTCTCGTCCTCGCGGGAGTGACGGGCGGGCGCGGGCCTGGAGTTGATGGGGCTCCCTGGGGTCACCGGGCGCCGTGTTACGCTGTGGCACGTGAGGGCCAGTCCGTCAGGCTCTCTTCCGGAGTGGAGATTCGATGATGCGCAAGCTTCTTCTGCCGCTCGTCCTGCTGTTGCCAGCGTGCTCGCTCCTCCCCTGGTTCAAGCACCCGCGCCATGCGCCACCGGAGGAAGCGGCGCGCGTCCAGTTTCCCCTGGAGCTACCGAAGGAGACCCGGACGACCATCTCAGGGGCCGTGGCCACCGCCATGCAACTCGCCATGGACGACTTCCTTCCCCTGGACGTGAAGCCCCACCGAGGGGCCACTCCGGAGGAAGTGTGTCTCTACCAGCGCGAGTCGTATGAAGTGATTGCTTCCCCTGGACCGGAGGGCGCGATGTTCGTCCGAATCACGCTGCTCCCCAAGGTCTGCGAAAAGGAGGGGCCTCTTCTGGATGTGGAAGCCACCTATGCCATCGATGTGGCCGGCCGTCGCATCCTCGCTGTCCAGCGGTGACCTGGTCAGGAGGTTGCCGGCAGGTTCCTCTAACGCGTGAGGCGTGGGTCCACGCGGGTGCCCTCATCCGTGCTCATCGGAATCCACCAGCGCTCGCCACCGGACAGCCCCTCGCGCGAGCTGTAGAGCACCGCCGCCACGCGGCCCAGCAGGTTCTCGCGCGGCAGCAGTCCCCAGACGCGGCTGTCCGCCGAGTTGCCCCGGTGATCCCCCAGCACCAGGTAGTGCCGCGGCGGAATTACCATCTCGTCCATTTCCGGCCCCTGGTACGGCTCGGGATGCAGCGCGTGCTTTGCTCCCGGTAGCAGTTCCAGCCGCGCGCCATCCATGGTCTCCTCCTGCTCCACCCGCTGGCCGTTGAGCACGAGCGCCTCGCCGTCGAAGGCGATGCGGTCCCCCGGCAGTCCCACCAGCCGCTTCACCATCACCTTGCCGTCAATGGGCGAGTCGAAGACGACGACATCTCCCCGCTGGGGCTCCGACTCGGTGAGCCACGTGTGGGTGAGGGGGATGCGCAGCCCGTAGGCCCGCTTGTCCACCGCCAGATGGTCCTTGATGGCGAGCGTCGGCTCCATGGAGCCGGAGGGCACGTGGTAGTGGTCCGCGAAGCTGGCGCGGCCCACGAACAGCACGCCCAGCGCGATGACATCCAACAGGTACAGCTTCCACCTGGGGCGTTGGTGCTTCGTGTCGGCAGCGGAACCCATGGCGTTCTCCTCGGCGGGGCTTTCATTGTACGCCCGATGGGTCCGGCCATTGCACCGCATGGCCATACTCCCCGGGTCTACCAAGCAGGGTGGGTGGACGGCCTACCCTTCCGAGGCATTTCAGCGTTGGTACTCCGGCTGCGCCCCCTACTGCAGACCCAGCTCATGGTCCCAGTCATAGAGCTTCTCGAGCAACTCCGACGTGCACGCACCGGACACGCGCTCGAAGGAGGGCGTGTCGAGCATGGTCAGGCGCTCACGTTGGAAGGCGGGGTCGGCCAACACCTGCCGGTGCTTCAGGTCATGCCCGGCGGCAAGGGCCCGGGGCATCTGCCGGAGAATCGCCTCGAGGCAGTCTTCCCGCGTTGCCCGCTCCATGCGCTTCGCCGCACTCTCCAGACGCGCACGCACCGGGCCTTCCAACTCCGGGCTCCACGCGTCCATGGCCCAGCCACAGGAGTCCACCATCAACTCCTCCAGGGTCTGGGCTGCCCCCGGTTTCTTGAAAAGATAGCGCGCGCACTCGAGGGGGTCCCAGAATCGCAGCACCGCCTCCAGGCGTCGCGCCGTGCGTTCCGCGCTCACCGCGCCCATCCGCGCGAGCGTAAAGAACAGCGCGCCCCAGGCCGTCTCCAGAAAGGATGCCTCATAGGCATCTCTCACGGACGACGAGTCCTCCCAATCCAGCGCTTCCCACACATCTCGCAAGACCTCGGACACCATGTACAGGCGCCAGACCGGGCGCTCATGTTGGATGTCCACCACCCCTTGCACTACCACCACTTCACCCAGGGGTACTTCCAGCAACTGCCGGGGGGAGGGGAAGGCACCCTCCTTCCGGTACTGCTCGGCGCACCGTAGCCCCTCCCGCTTCACCTTCTGCTGAACCGAGCGGTAGGTGCCATGCAGGAAGGAGGGGAGTTGCAATGAAGCGGTTTTTCCGGGCGACATGGTTCCGTCCTAACAAACCGGATCCTCAGTGAGAAAGGGGCATGCTCGCGGCAGCGGGCACCTGGGCCGGCGGCGCGGTGGGCGCGGGCCGTGTCGGAAAGGGGATGACTTGTCCACCCCCCTGGGCGGGCGGTTGCCGCGCTCCGGTGCTCGTGCCCAGCTGGCCCATGAGCGCCCCCCAGAGCACCACCCTCGCGGTCTCGCCGACGAGGTCGATGACAAGGCCCATGGCTCCGCTGACGGTGGCGAGCTTCTCGCGCCGGCTGATCATGTCTTGCACTGCTTTTTCCACCCACCCGCCATACTGGTGCAGCTCCTCCACCGATAGGTCCGTCCACTGCCCGGCCTCGTACGCCGCCGCCTCGGACTCGAGGCGTTGCTGGCTGCGCGTCCATCGGTAGAGGGTGACTCCCGGTTCGGAGGTCCGCCACTCCAGCCGCCAGATGTATTGCCCCCGTGCGAAGCGAATCAGGATTTCGCCGTGGAAGTCCGTGCCACCCGTGAAGTGCCTGCCGATCAGGATGGTCCGGTTCAGTGCGGTCAGGTAGGTGCTCGCCTCCGCGCGACCTTCCAGAAGGCCTTGCTCGTGCCAGGGTTTGATCTCGAAGAGCACCCGGCGTGTGATGTCCGTGATGTCCGGACGCAACTGGCGCTCGTCCGGCAGCAGGAGGGACGCCCTTCCAATGCTTGTCTCGCCAATGATGGCGGCGATGGGCTCCTTGTTGTAGTAGGCCCGGGTGTCCGGGTAATGGACGCTGTACATATAGGCAATCAACCGGTGGGATGCGCCGCCGAGGAAGAGCTGCCAGGGCATGCGCGAGTCCGGATTGCGTCCGGGGACGTTGTAGCCCTGAACCGTCGGCCCGGAGGCCTGCCCACCCGCTGTGGGCCCGGTGGTTTCCGCCACCACTGCTGGCCCCCCGTTCATCGCCGTGAAGGTTCGTGGTGACGGAGCGGGAACCCGCGGTGAGCGAAAGCGTACTGCCACCGGGCTCCACATGGGCGAGGGTCCACCCGTGGTGGTTGTGCACCCAGCCAGCAGCGTGACGAACACCAGGACGGCCCCATGCCTCGTGGCCTGGGACATGGACCGACACCAGACCGCGGCATTCATGGGCAACGCTCTCCCCTGCTCCATCTCACGGAGCCAGGGAGCAGCAGAACCCAGATGATGGGGCATGACCATGGCCGCTCCGGTGTGGTTCTCCGCCCGCTCCTGCCCGCCGCCGTCGGGTCCACGACAGCGATGCCCCCCTGCTCTCCCGGTCGCCGTGACCGTGAGAGCCGCTCGCCGTGGCTTTGCCCGGGGCCGTCCATGCGAGCGCGGCTGCACGCTTCCAGGGCCTGTGGCATACAGAGGGGGCCATGTCCGACCCCCTCCACGTCCGGCTCGAACAGCTCAAGGCCCTCGGCCGTACTCCCGAGGCGCTCGCCACCGCCGAGGCCCTCGCCTCCGAGCTGGCCAGGCAGGGCCAGCCGCTGCGTGCCATCGCCGTGTGCCGGGTCCTCCTCCAACTCGAGCCGGCCCACACGCGCACCCCGGAGCTGCTCGCGGACCTCTACGCGAAGCCCGGCGCCTCGCGCGCCTCCGCTCCCACCCCGGGCGCCAGTGCCCTGCCGCGCGTGCCCCTCTTCTCGGAGCTCGCCCGCGAGCCCTTCATGGCCCTCGTCGGCGTGGTGGAGCCGCGCTCCTTCGCGCCCGGACAGCCCCTCATCACCGAGGGCGAGACGGGCCGCTCCTCCTTCGTCCTCGTCGAGGGCAAGGTGGACGTGGTGCGCAAGATGGATGGGGGCGAGCCGCGCACCCTGTCCTCGCTGAAAGAGGGGGAGTTCTTCGGGGAGATCGCCCTCGTCTCCGAGAGCCCCCGGCTCGCCAGCGTGGTGGCCTCCCAGCACGTCCTGGCGCTCGAGCTCCACCGCACGCGCGTGGATCGCATCGCCTTCAAGTACGCCTCCGTCGGCGACACCGTACAGGCCTTCTACCGCGAGCGGCTGCTGGCCAACGTCCTGCGCAGCCACCCCGTCTTCTCCGCGCTCGCCCCCGCGCAGCGGGAGGCGCTGTCCCACATCTTCGAGCTGCGCACGGTGGAGGCCGGGCGCGTCCTCATCGAGCAGGGGCAGCGGGGTGACGCCCTGTATCTGCTGCTCAGCGGCCAGTGCACGCCGCTGTTCCGCCGCCCCGACGGCCAGGAGACCGCCTTCCCCCCGCTGCGCGAGGGCGATGTCTTCGGCGAAATCTCCCTGCTGCTCGGCCAGCCCGCCACCGCCACGGTGCGCGCGCAGACGCCCTGCCACGTGCTCCGGCTGGGCCGCGAGCCCTTCGAGCAGTACCTCTCCAGCCAGCCCGGCATCCGCGCCGCCCTCATGCGCCTGGGCACGGAGCGGCTCCTGCACATCTCCAAGCTGCTCGCCGGCGGCCGGGCCGTGCACGAGGGCGACTCGCGCGTCTGACTCAGCTCCCCCCCCGCGCCGCCAGCCACTGCCGCACCAGCGCGGGCACGCCTTCGCGGATGGTGGGGTAGTGGAACTGGAAGCCCGTGCCATGCAGGCGCGCGTTGGACAGCCGCGCCTCGCTCGTCAGCGAGTCCGTCAGCACCGGCCCCAGCAACAGCCGGCACAGCCACCGGGGCACCAGCACCTTCCGGTACGAGACGCCCAGCGCCTCGGCGGCCACCCGCGTCAGGTCCCCGAAGGTCGCGGGTTGATCATCCACCACGAAGTAGCGCCGCCCCACCTCGCCGTGCTCCAGCAGGTGCAGCAGCGCCCGCGCGCAGTCGTCCACGTGGATGGGAGACATCTGCAGCGTGAGCGTCTCCTTCATGCCGAAGAGGCGCCGGCCCGCCTTCAGCGGCACCAGCGCGTACTCCACGAACCAGGAGCCCAGCCCGTACACCGAGCCGGGATAGGCCTCCACCAGCGGCAGCCCGCGCTCCAGGTGCCGCGGCAGGGACTCGATGGCGGGCGCGATGTACGGGCCCCACCCCGTGGGCCTCGGCGTGGCGTCCTCCGTCACCACCCGGGAGCCCTGGTCCCCGTAGTAGCTGGTTCCCCCCACGTAGAGCACCCGCTTCACCGTGCCCGGCTTCAGCGAGTCCAGCAGCAGCGAGTCCATGCGCAACCGCTGCTCCCGGTAGGCCAGGGCCCGCTGGTGCGTCACCCGGGCCCCGAAGGTGAGCGGCTGCGCGAGGTGCACCACCTCGTCGCTCGCCGCCGCCTCCTGCTGCCAGGGTCCCGGCGTGAGCAGATCTCCCTCCACCACCGAGACACCCTCGTGCTTCCACCGCTCGGCGGCCCGCGCATTCCGGGTGAGCACCCGCACCCGGTAGCCCGCCTCCAGCGCCAGCGAGACGAACCGCGTGCCGATGAACCCCGTGCCACCCGTGACGAAGAGACGCTTCACCGTGAGTCCTCCACTCCCTTTCCCCCTCGGGTGAACGCTTAGCGCACCCGGGCACATGGCGGAAGGCTCACCCGGTGCCTCCTCAGTGGGCGACGGTGCAGACACCCCCTCCGTTGAGGTGCGCCTGATCCACGACGCTCTGGGTGACGAATTCCTGGAGCGTCCGCACCGTGTAGGCGCCTGGCTCGTAGACGACCGGCTTGCCCTCGGCATCCTTCAGCTCGCCCCCGTCCGGGCCCCGCAGATCCAACAGCCGCTGCCCGGCCAGCCCCTCCGGGGTGATGACCCGCTCCGCGTCCGCCGCGGCGGCGAAGGCGTCGAAGCGCAACTCCACCCCCCGGTGCGTCCCGAGCCGGTCATAGAACATGTGCTCGGCGTGGATGGTGACCTCGGCCTCCGCCACCGAGCTCTCCGGCACGACGATTCCCAGTGTCCCGTCCACCCCGTTCACGCAGTCCACCATCCGCGCCTCCACCGGGAAGCCCATGCGGAACGTGTAGACGCCCACGCCCCCCTTCACCGCCACCCCCTCCACCCAGTAGCTGTAGCCACGCTCGCGCATCATCCGCAGGTCCTCCGCCGAGGCGCCGCCGTCCGGCAGCGTCGTGTCCTCCCCCGGCGGGCTCACCCGGAAGCCCACGCTCCAGCGCCCCGCGGTCAGCCCCTTCAGCTCCGTGAGCGGAATGTCCCCCTTCTGCACGTCCACCAGCACGTGCCCTCCCGAGGTCCGCGTCTCGCCCGTGGCCGAGGTGAGCGTGAAGTCCCCCAGCGACACCAGGTACTTCGTGAACTGCACCGACCAGCCGTCCTGGAAGAGGTGGCTCGGATAGCCCCGTTGGGTTCCATCTCCTCCACTCATCGTCACGCGGACGTCGCCTTCGGCCACCGGCTCGCACGACGCACCCATCAGCGCCACCCCCACCCACACCGCGCACCACGGCATCCTGGATTTCGATTCCTGGAAACTCATGTATCAAGGAAGTATTTGTAACCATGTTGCAAGTCAAGCGGAGGGTGGTGTATCCCTCCGGCCATCCCCGAGCGAGGTCTTCACCCTTGATGTGGATTTCCAGTCTGGTGCTCCTCCTGCTGAGCGCCACGGCCGAAGCCCCCGTGTCTCCCCCCGTCCCCGTGGAGGCCGCCCCTCCCGTCATGCCCGCGGACGCGCCCACCCTGGAGGCTCCCGTCTCGGTGCTGCTGCGCCTCACCATCGACGAGGCCGGCGAGGTGTCTCGCGTGGATGTGCGTGAGTCGGCCGGGGCCGTGTTCGACCGGGCCGCCATGGCTGCCGCACTGCGCTGGAGATTTCAGCCCGCACGGCGCGGGGAATCGCCCATCGAGGTCCAGGCCGATGTTCCGGTTACCTTTACTCCCGCGGCAGACCC
>NZ_JPMI01000123.1 GCF_000733295.1 Archangium violaceum Cb vi76
CGACGACGGGCACGACCCAGGGGGCGGATACCCTCACCCCGACCCTCTCCCGGGGGGAGAGGGAGGGGTCTTCCCCTTCGTTCGCGACGACCGTTCGCGGTCAGTCAGCGCCTCCTCCTCCCGCCGCCGTCGGGGATTTTCACATCCCCATCGGCCAACTCGCCGATGTGCCTCGCAACTCCGCTACGGACCTCATGCTGCTGGCTCCCGGCGTCATGCTCGCCAACCACGGCGGCGAGGGCCACGCCGAAACCATCTTCATCCGCGGCTTCGATGCCGGTGAGGGCAAGGACGTCGAGTTCCGCCTCAACGGTGTCCCCCTCAACGAGGTCTCCCACGCCCACGGCCATGGTTACGCCGACACCTACTTCATCATCCCCGAGCTCGTGGACTCGCTGCGCATCACCGAGGGCCCCTATGACCCCGCCCAGGGAGACTTCGGCGTGGCCGGCTCCGTGGAGTACCAGCTCGGCCTGAAGCGCCGCGGCCTCACCGCTTCCGCCAGCTACGGCAGCTTCGCCTCGCGCCGGCTGTCCCTGGTGTGGGGCCCTCCCGAGTCCAGTGAGGCCAACTTCGTGGGCGTGCTGCTGCGCCAGGGCCATGGTTTCGGCCCCAACCGCGCCTACGCCAACGCGGGTGCCATGGCCCAGGTGGAGTTCCGCGTCGGCGAGGACACCCGGCTGCGCCTCTTCGGCACCAGCTACGCGGCCCGCTTCTCCTCGGCGGGCGTCGTCCGCGAGACGGACGTGGTGGACGGACGCATGCCCTGTGCTCCCGGCGCGGACTCCCAGTTCTTCTGCTTCCATGATCCCAACCAGGGTGGGGCAGGGCAGCGCCACATCCTCTCCGCCGAGCTCCAGTCCCGGCTGCGCCGCGGCGGCCGCTTCGTCCAGCAAGGCTTCGTCGTGCTGCGGCAGATGCGCATCCGCGACAACTTCACCGGCTTCCTCAACGACGTGCCTCCCGTGGGCGAGCTCCCGCGCGGCGACAACACCGAGCAGTATTACCGCGGCACCACCGTGGGCCTGCGCGGGCGCTACTCGCCGGGCCTCACCTTCTTCGGCCAGCCGCAGCCCCTGGAGCTGGGCTACCTCGCGCGCTTCGATGACGTGCTCACCCGCGCCCGCCGCCTGCGCGACCACGGCGGCGCGCCCTACGCCACCCTCTTCGACAACCAGGTGCGCACCACCAACCTGGGCGCCTATGCCTCCCTGCGTCTGGCCCCGCTCTCCTGGCTCACCCTGCGCGGCGGCCTGCGCATGGACACCTTCCTCTTCGGCGTCGAGGACCAGAACCGCCCCGCCTCCGATCGCCAGGGCGAGCGCATCCCCGAGGAGTCCATCGAGGCCTATGGCTTCTTCGCCAGCCCCCGCATCACCGCCGAGGTGCGGCTGACGCCGCGGCTCACCTGGCTCACCAGCGCGGGCCTGGGCGCGCGTTCCAGTGACGCGGCCGCCCTGTCCGACGCGGAGCTCGCCCCCTACGCCCGCGTCACGGCGGCCGAGACGGGCCTGGGCTGGCGCCTCGCCGGGGACGGGCACGCGTATGACCTGGAGGTGCGCGGGGCCTTCTTCGCCACCCGCGTCTCCCAGGACCTCGTCTTCGACGAGACGACGGGCCGCAACCAGCCCGTGGGCCCCTCGCAGCGCCTGGGCGCCTTCGCCACCGCGCGCTTCACCCTGGAGCAGCGGGTGGACGTCCAGGCCAGCGCCGCCTGGGCCCATGCCACGCTCCCCCTGCCGGGTGCTCCGCAGTGGAAGCTGTGGGAGGGCACCGTCATGCCGTACATCCCCCACCTCCTCGGCCGGTTGGATGCCTCCGTGCGCGGAGAGCTCACCGTGTCCGGCCAGCCGGTGGGGTGGAACCTCGCCCTGGGGCACAGCGCCATCGGCCCCAAGCCCCTTCCGCTCGACCGCTACAGCGAGCCCATCTTCCTCTTCGACGCCGCGGCCCGCGCCCGGTGGAAGTGGATGGAGCTGGGCCTGTCCGTGGAGAACCTGCTCGACGCGCGCTGGCGCGAGGCCGAGCTCAACTACGTGTCCAACTTCCGCGGCCCGGACGCGCCCGCCTCGCTGCTGGCCACGCGCCACTTCGCCGCGGGCGCCCCCCGCACCTTCCGCGCCACCTTCACCCTCTACCTGGATCTCCAGGACGAGGAGCTCCCATGACGACGCCCTTCCGCACCACCCGCCGTGCCTTCACCACCCTGCTCGGCACCGCGCTGCTCGGCGGCGGCTCCGCCTGTGGGCTGTCCGGCACGGGGGGCCGCGCCATCGTCTTCCGCATGGGCCTGCGCACCGCCCTCGCCCCCGGCGAGACGTGGCCGGGCCACTTCACCACCGACACCGGCTGGCGCGTGGCCCTCACCTCCGCGCGCATGGTGCTCGGCCCCATCTACCTCTTCGAGAACGCCTCGCCCCTCCAACCGGGCTCCATGGGCCGGTGGTGGCGCCGCGTGAGCGATGTCCTCGTGCCCACCGCCCACGCGCATGACTCCTTCTTCGCCGGTGGCCGGGTGCTGGGCGAGTGGGACCGAGAGGTGGTGTATGACTTGCTGGCCGAGGGAGGCGGGACGCGGGTGCTCGGGCGCTCACCGGGTATCGCCGGCATGGCGCGCTCCTTCTCGCTGTTGCTCCAGCCTCCGTCCCGCGCGCTGGGCGCGGAGGCGGCGCCGCTCGAGGGCCGCTCGGTATTGATGGAGGGCACGGCCTCGCGAGACGGCCGCACCCTGGCCTTCCGCGTCGGCCTGGACTTCCCGCCGCCGGTGGAGCTGCAGCGCGTGGAGTTCGTCCCCATGGAGGTGGAGCTGGACGACGAGGGCCTCTTCATCGTGGAGCTCCAGCCCCACCGCTGGTTCGAGGGCACGCTCTTCGAGCGGTTGGCGGTCCCCCCGGGCGGCACGGCGGTGGCGGTGCCCCCGGAGAGCCAGGTTCACCGCGCGCTGCTCGTCAACGTGCGGCGGCACACCGCCTTCAGCGCCGCCTGGGAGTGAGCGCTACTTCGCGTACCGCTCGAGGATGAGCTCGAGCGTCGCGCTGGGGGTGGCGCCGAAGCGCAGGTAGTAGAACCGGTCTCCCCGCGTGGCGGTGAAGCGGGCCTGGTGGGTGATGCCAGGGCACACCGCGGCGGTGGGGCTCACCTCCACGGGCACCTCGGCCGCGTCCAGCTCGTCCCAGACGCTCACCGGGAGCTCCTGGTTCAGGTACAGCACGATGAGCTCATCCTGGTCCGGCTTGGAGACGAGCTCCGTGTGGCCCACGTGGGAGCCCGCGTCGGCCTCGGGGAGCGTCAACCGGTAGCGCGTGTGGCCCACGTCCGTCGACGGCGGGAAGCTGAACGGCGGCATGTTGGGCGCGGCCGTCAGGGACTCCGGGGTGCTCACGAGCGAGTGGGTGCAGGCGTGCTCGAGATCGCCGTTGCGCTTGCCCGTGGTGAAGTCCAGCTTGCCGTCACCCAGGAAGGTGCTGGCATCCAGCCGGTTGCCGGCGGCGGCGCTCCGCAGCGCGCTCAAGTCCAGTGCGTACGCGGACTCCTCCTCCATCGGCGGCCCTCCCTCCTCGGGCGCCGTGAGGGTGAGGGTGAGCGTGAGACCGTCGGGCGACCACTGGCCCGTGAGGGAGCGCGGCGGCGGCGTGGTGTCGGTGCGGTTCACCAGCGTCACCTGCGCGAAGGCCGGGTCCATGGCCTCGGTGAAGGTCACGGTGAGCACCTTGCGGAAGTACGCGCCCGGGCGGCTCGCTCCGGCGTCGTAGTACATCTCCACCGGGTAGACGTCCTGGGCGCCCTCGGCCACGCTGGCCGAGGTGACGGACGCGCGGGGGCGGTCCGAGCCGGTGCGGAAGTCCAGCGTGCCGTCGCCCAGCAGCACCGTGCCGTCCAGCGCGTTGCCGGCCACGTCCTGGAAGCCCTTCAGCTCCAGCGAGTGCGCATCGTCATGGCCGAGCCCGGTGACGGGTACCTTCAGCGTGTTGCCGCTCCACGCCGGGGCGCCGAGCTTCAGCCCGCTCGAGGGCACCAGCGTTCCCGTGTCTGGCCTCATCGGCTCGCTGAAGGTGAGGGACACCTCGGTGGTGGCACCGGGGAGCACGGCCTCCGCGTGCTCGGCGGGCGAGGTGGCCGTCACCGTGGGCGGCTGCGTGTCCGCTCCGGGGGCCGGGGGCGGAGGCGGGTTCTCGCAGGCCGTCAGGGCCAGGGCGCAGGCGGTGAGCAGGGCGGTGCCAGGGATGGGTCGCATCGTTCGGGGTTCCTCTCGCGGGGGTGGAAATGGCACCGGGGCGGCCTCGGAATGAGACCGCCCCGGTGGGGCGGGCATGGGCCCGCGTCGGTCAGCGGGGGGACTAGTTCGTCAGCGAGCCGTTGCAGTTCTCGTCCACGCTGTTGCCGGTGATCTCCGTGGCCGAGGGGTTGATGCTGGCGTTGGCGTCGTTGCAGTCGTAACGCTGGGTGATGTAGTCGGCGGGCGGCACGCACGCGGTGAGCACGGAGACGGAGCTGTTGCCCCAGGTGTCGTTGTCCGCGTCCTGGTAGTAGCGGACCCGGTAGTCCTCCACGCGCTCGGCCACCACGCCCACGAGGTTGCCCGAGGCCGTGCCCAGGTCCACCTGGTAGTCCGTGGTGGTGCTGGTCAGGTCATACACGGTCACCGTCACCAGCCCGCAGCCCGAGACGGAGATGCCGTGGGTGAGCGCCGGGCTCAGCGTGGTGGCGCCATCCTTCACGGTGAGGGTGTTGCCCTGCGTCCGGAAGAAGGCCCAGGAGCCCGCGGTGGCCGGGCGGAACTTCACCGTGCCCGTGGCTCCGGAGGGCAGCGTCACGTCGTACTGCTTGTGCGAGCTGTTGATGCTGGGGGTCGAGCCGGTGAGGCCGCTCGTCGCGGTCACCGACAGGTGATCCGCCGGGTTGTTCGAGTGCAGGCAGGAGTGCGAGCTGATGCTGGCGCCGAGCGCCGTGCAGCCGGCCTCCAGCGAGGCCTCCTGCTGCGAGGTGCCCTGCTCCTCCTCCAGCGCGGGGCCACAGGCGGCCAGCGACAGGCCCACGAGCGCACCGCAGACGTTCCGCATCGTCATCTTCATGGTGGATTCCTTTCGATGTGAACCGGGAGCGGCGCGGCGCCATGCGCCAGCACCACGTGCTCCTCGGCACCCGCACTGATGACGTAAACGCAACTTGGTTGCAACTGTTGCGGTGTGTTTTCGGTGTCTGGCTAGGGGAGGTGCTCGATGACGAGGCCCAGCTCGGGCAGGGGCGTGGGGCCGAACGTGACGGTGTACTGGACCTTGTCCGTCAGCTCGTAGCCCACCATGTGCACCAGGCCTCCCTGGCACACGCCGTCGCGCAGCGCCTCGGGGATGGGGGAGGTAGCGGCCACCTCGAGCACCGTGGTGCCCTCGCGGAAGGCCATGGGGACGCTCGCGTCGCTCAGGTAGGCGATGAAGTCTCCCGTGGCATAGGCCTTGAAGTTGAAGGTGCCAACGTACTGGCCGCCCTCCGGGCGCAGCTTCACCGTGTAGTACGTGTGGAAGGAGTCCACGCGGGGCTGCCGGTCCACGGCCGCCGTCACCGTGGCGAAGGGGCCGTTGGTGACGTGCCAGCACGCGTGCTCCCCGTTGTCGCCGAAGTCGAAGTCGTCCCTCGGCACGTAGTCGGGGTCTGGCACGCACGACAGGCCCTGCTCGGACGCCATGTGGCCCCGGTCGCAGTGGCACCAGTCACCCGTCGGCTCCCGGTGGATGTGGCCGTTGGGCGCGCACGGGTCCGTCTGCTCCTGGGGCTGCTCGTCGGGAGTCTTGGGCTCGGGCTCGGGGGGTTGGCCGCAGGCGGCGAACACCGCCGCACTGGCGGCCAGGGCGAGGAATCGGCGGAGAGAAGGCATGCCGATTCCTTGCCGTATCCTGATGGAAAATGCAACGGTGATACAGAAGCTATGAGCTGGCCGCGTTACTCCTCGTGGTGGTGGCCCGCCTCCTCGACGAGGAGGGTGAACTGGGAGTTCCGCGGGAAGATCGCCTTGAACTCCAGGCGGTACTCCACGTTGGCCTCGAGGTCCGCCACGATGGTGGTGCGCAGGCTGCCGCACGTCTCCTCGGGCACCTGGAGGCGGCACTCACGCGCCACCTCGGTGTTGCCGTTGAAGATGCGCAGGCCGCGATGACGCGACAGGAGGAAGGCGTACTCGCCGGACTCCTCCGGGATGAAGTTCACCGCGCCGCCGTAGCCGTAGCCGCTGGCCGGCAGGGTGATGTTGTAGGCGGTGTGGGGCGTGCTGACGTCCACGAAGGGGTAGGTGCCCAGCGCCGCGGCCGTCACCGCCTCGAAGGGACCGTACTCCGCGTGGTAGCACGCGTGCTCGGCCACCTCGAGCAGCTCCGTGGCCTCGGGCTCCCCGCAGGTCGAGAGCAGCGCATCCTGCCGCTCCTCCAGGGACTGGGGCTCCTGCTCCAGCTCCGCCTCGGTGCCACCGCAGCCGGTGAGCAGCAGCGCGACGCCGCAGGCCAGCAGGCTCTTCCTGATCAGGTTCTTCATGGTGTGACTCCTTGTGGGTAGGGGCCTCGAGGGATGGAGGCGGCACCGCCGCATCCGGGCTTTCCCATCAAGGCACGTCTAATCTGCCATCAGGAGGTAAAAGCAATCAAGTTGCATTTGTTTCCAGGACGCTTTTCTCCCGCCGGGCAACCCGGAGGCGGTGTGGCCCGTGGAGGAGGGAGAGGCGCCTAGCGGCCCTGCACGTTCCAGGACTCGCGCAGCTTGCTGGGGATGCGGAAGGGGGGCCGCCCGGCGCCGCGGTTCATCCACACCATTCCTTCCACCAGCTTGCGGCCGAACACCTCCGCGAGCCGCGCCACCACCCTGGAGTGGTCTCCCAGCTCGTCCGAGGCCCTGCCCAGCATGGCCAGCGGGCCGATCAGGTACCGGGTCCAGTCGGCGGGAGGGACCTTCAGCATGTCGGCGACCTCCTCGCCGAGGATGTGGCGGATGAGCGAGGCCGCCATTCCATCGAAGAGGTTGCCCGGCGTGACGTGCTCGGCCATCTGGATGAGCGCGCGCGTCATCTCCTGCCCCTCGGGGCTGGCGCGGAAGTGGCGCCGCTGGACGACCTCGGCGAGCGCCGCGCAGTCCTCGATGTCCTCCGGCAGCACGGCCGCCTCCAACCCCATCAGGTGCCCCACCACCTTCCAGCAGTGCAGGTAGGCGTTCTGCTCCTCCCTGGACAGCGTGCAGCCCAGCTTCTCGAGGCCCACGATGACGGCGTACGAGAAGTCGACCAGGGTTCCCGCCAGGTCCTCCTGGTTGATGGGGTAGCCCCACTCGGGGTTCCACTGCCCGCTCTCCAGGATGAGGTGGCGCACCGCCGCGTGCATCAGACGCACCTTCTGGGCGCTGCGGATGCCGCTGCCGCCCGGGGCCAGCCCGTCCGGCGCCAGCACGTCGATCAGCATCTGCGCCGTTTCCATGATGCGGCGGAAGGGGTCCGTGGCCAGCCGGGCGGTGAGGTGGATGACCTGGACGCCGTGGGCCGCCGCGTAGCTGGCCGGCAGGGCCCCACAGAAGAGGGAGACGACGGCCTGCGGCCCGTACCGGCCGAACAGCGCCTCGCCGTGGCGCACGGTGTCCGGGTCCGCCCAGGTGGGGAGTTGCTCCGTGCGCAGCAGGTACTCGCGCAACATCTCCGGGAGCTCGTCGGGGACGAGCTGATCGTTGCGGATGAGTTGCTGCAGCAGGGCGTTCGCGGTCTCCACCTGTCCCCGCTGGAACAGGGTCTTCACGGTCTCGTCGGCGAGCGGGTCCCCCCGCTGGCGGAAGCCGTCGAGGAAGTCATCGGTCCATCGATTGGCACGCATGGGCTGCCGCATTCTATCCGGCTGCTCTCGTTTGGCTCGAAATGCGCCGGGGAGCCGGGCGGACAGGCGGATGGTCTCCTCGACGGAGGGGGCGTTGCCGCTCCGGCCAGCGGAGCCCCAGCTTTCCTGGAGGCTTTGGCCTCCAGGGAGGGTTGAGCGTGGAAACAGAGAGGCCCATTCGTTCGCCACTCGAGCCCGTGAATGACCGGGAGCCGGTGGTGGTGCCTCGCTCCCAGGTGACGGTGAAGACGGTGCTCACCGTCTGCGCCACCGTGGTGGGGGTGTTGGCCGCCCTCTACCTGCTCGTCCACGGCATCATCACCCTCACCCTCAGTGTCACGGCCATCCTCCTGGCGGTGGCTTTCAACCATGGAGTGGAATGGCTGCAGCGGTGGGGCCTGAAGCGGCCCCTGGCCATCGCCACGGTGATACTGCTCGTCCTCGGGACGCTCGTGGGTGTGGGCTTCCTCATCATCCCCGCCACCGTGGCCCAGGTCCGCGAGTTGATCGAGCGTCTGCCGGAGCTCAACGAGCGCATGCACCAGACCTGGCTCTTCCAGTGGCTCGACGCGCGGCTGGGCCTGGAGCAACGGCTGGGGTCGCTCGGCGGGGACGGCTCCGGGCTCCTCCAGCGGACCGTGGAGCCGGCCCTGCGCGTGCTGCGAGGGCTGGTGGCGGGCGTGGGCGCCTTCGTCACCGTGCTCTTCCTCGTCGTCTTCATGCTCGTCCATGGCGGCCGGGTGGTGCGGGGCGTACTCGCCGAGTCCCTGCCGGCCCACCGCCAGCGCTACGAGCGGGTGTTGAACAAGGTGTACCAGGCCGTGGGGGGCTACCTGAGCGGGCTGGCCCTCATTGGCGTGGTGAACGCGGTCTGCGCCACCCTCTTCCTGGCCATCCTCGGCGTGCCCTTCTTCCTGCCGCTCGGAATCCTCTCCGGCCTGGGCAGCCTCATCCCCCTGCTGGGCGCCACCGCGGCCGGCTTGCTGCTCGCGGTGGTGGCGTACGCCTCGGGCGGGGTCTGGGACTTCCTGGCGGTGGGCATCTACGCCACCCTCTACCAGCAGTTCGAGAACCACGTGCTGGCGCCCGTCATCTACAAGCGCACCGTGGAGCTCAACCCGCTGGTGACGCTGCTCGGCATCATCCTCTTCGCCGAGCTGGCCGGGGTGCTCGGCACCTTCCTGGCGGTGCCCATCGTGGGCGCCTGTCAGATCGTCATCCGCGAGCTGCTCCTCCTGCGGCGCGAGCGCCTCGGACTGCCCTTGAAGGGAGACGTGGCGGAGCAACTCGAGAAGCGCGCTCCCCGGCGCCCGCCCTTCTGGCGCCGGCCCCGCCACGTGTGAGGCGGAGGCCGTTCAGCGCTCGGGCCGGTACATGGCGGCGGTGCGCTGGGCGAGGAAGCCGCGCGGGAGCAACCTCGCGGCGAATGTCAGCGTCTGGTTGAGCAGCCCGGGGACGTAGAGCTCCTTGCGGTGGATGAAGGCCCGCACCGCGTGCGCGGCGCAGTCCGTGGCGCTCATCATCCCCAGGTCGCCCGACTTGAAGCGGTTGGACAGCCCCGTCCTGTCGAGCATCTCCGTGGAGATGCCGCCCGGAGCGAAGACGGTGACGGACACGCCCTGGGGCCGCAGCTCCTGCGTCAGCGCCTGGCCATAGCTGGTGACGAAGGCCTTGGTGCCGCTGTAGGCCGCCTGGTACGGCACCGGGATGAAGCCCGCCACGCTGGAGACGAACATCAGCCCGCCCCGGGTCCCGCGCTCGACGAGGTGGCGCGCGAAGAGGGTGGAGAGACGCACCAGGCTGGTGACGTTGGTGTTCAGCATGGACTGGAACTCGTTCCACTCCAGCTTCAGCGCATCCCCCCAGTACGCCACGCCGGCGTTGAGGATGACGCCGTGGATGTCCCGCTCGCGCGTGGCCTCGGTGAAGACGCGCTCCACGTCCTCGGGCCGCGACAGGTCGGCCACGATGAAGGCGGCCTGCACGCCGTAGCGCGAGCGCAACTCCTCGCACAGCGCCTCCAGCCGCTCCCGCCGCCGCGCCACCACCAGCACGTGGCCACCCTGGTCCCTCGCGATGGAACGGGCCATCTCCTCTCCCAGTCCCGACGAGGCACCGGTGACGAGGGTCCAACGCGCCCGAAGCTCCAGCATCCGATTCATGCCGCGCACCCTAACCCGTCACCGCCGGGAGCGCATGGTCCACGAGCGGGGGCAGGGGAGGCGGGGCCTCGACCCGGCCCCCTCCCGGTGGGGAGAGGGCGGGGAGGCCAGGCGGGGTGGTGACTCCCCGCCCGGGGACTTCCTGGGGACTACGGCGTGGCCGGGTCCAGCAGGGACATGAGCCAGCCAGCGCGCTCGTGGCCCGACCTGTTCCACTGGGGGTTCTTGCCGCCCACCACCTGCGTGTCGGTGAACGTCGGGGCGCTCGAGGTCGAGCCCGTGCTCATCGTGCCGCCGTAGAAGGTCGGGTGCGTGTTGTCCGACTGGATGTAGTCGAAGCTGGTGCCCGAGCTCGCGAAGTGCGTGTTGGCGTCGCGCAGCGTGCCCACCAGCGTGCTGGTGATGCGGGCCACGTAGGCGGCCTCGGTCTCGCCGGAGACGTAGCGCAGGGCGTCGCTGTCGATCTTCCCGTCACCGTTGGTGTCGTAGTCCGCGCCCATGTACTCGGCGAACGCGTCCGCGCACTTGAAGCCGTACTTCTCCGCCAGGTTGCAGGTGCGCCAGTTGCTCTTGGCCAGGTAGGGCAGGAACTTGGCGCGCTTGTTGATCCTCGTCCCGGTGCTGGAGTCCGTGCAGCTGGTCTGCACGTTGTCCGCGTCGAAGCCGGGATAGTAGATGTTCATGACGATCTTGGCCTTGGCCGACGTCGCGTACTGGTTGATGGCCTGCATGGCCCTCTCCGTGTACGTGGTGCAGTTGGCCAGGGCGGTGTCCAGACCGGCGTAGCTGCAGGTGCCCGTCTGGTCCGTGAAGGCAGAGCGCGCCTGCAGGTAGTCGTTGCCGCACATCTCGAACATCACCACGCGGGTGTTGCTCGTCTGCATGTACGAGCGCTCGGAGACGATCTTGTTGTTGTAGATGTCGTCGGCCCGCGCGCCGGACTTGGTGCGGCGCACCACCTCGATGTTGGCGCCAAAGTCCTTGGCCAGGTACTCGCCCTCGACGGCGGGCGCCGCGCGCTTGGCCACGCTGAAGAGGCCACCGTTGTAGCCGGCGAAGATGGAGTCACCGTAGGCCACGACGCGGTACGTCGAGGCGGCGCCACGGTTGATGGTCCACGACGTGTTCTGGTTGATGGTGCTCGCGAGCGCGTCGCCGCCCAGCACCAGGCTGGCCGTGAGCGTCACGGCGAGGGACACACCCTGCCCGTTGAGACGAGAGAACATGATGACTCCTGGAATCGTGAATTGGGGGTGAAACAGGAGCACGGCTTATTCGCCGGCATCACCGATATAACAGAAAGTTTGGATGTTTCGAACAGCTTGAGACGAATTCGCCGCGGATCGCTGTTTGCCTGAGGCGTCAATCAATGACAGGCCGCGTCATCCTCTGCGTGACGCGCTGTGTTGCGGTGGGGCTGTCATCTACTCATCAGTCGCGGTGTCCCGGCGGCACGCTGGCGATTCCGTTCGCCATGACCGTCCTGGTGGAGCGGACGGTGGGCACCCTGCGCGAGCCACCGCCGCCCTCTTCACCCTGCCCGTCGCGAGTGCCTAGCGCACGAGACGCAGCGCGCGGTAGCCCGGGACTTCCGCGGCGCGCGCCCGGACCTCGAACCAGTTGTCGCGGTACGGGTGGCCGCCGCGCGCGAACTGCCAGAGCGAGGCGAGCCCGTAGAGGGGGAGGAACAGCGGGCCGAGCACGAGGGTCTGCATGACGTGCGCGCGCTCGTGGCGCACCAGGCGGATCTGCCGGGGGCCGTCCGCGCCGGAATAGGTGACCACGGCGCCAATGGTGAAGGCGGCGATGTGGAAGCGGCGCATGTACCAGTCGAGCGGTCCGCCCGGTTGGACGACGAAGTGGAGGATGCCCTCCTCGTCCACCGACTCGAGCCGGGTGAAGAGCATGGCGAGCATCAGGCCCAGTATCGTCACTGGGAGTGCCCAGACGTAACCGGCGAACCAGAGCACCTTCCTCATGGGCCTCATGATGCCAGCGGGCCGGGGGAAACATCCTGGCCACCGGAGGAGAGCTGGCGGCTTCCTGACAGCTGGCCCTGGAAGTGACTCGCGCCGGACGATGCCCGGACGCCTGCTCCCCCGGCGGGAGTCCGGCGAGCGCGCGGAGGGCACGTTATAGATTCACCCCGAATGACCGCCCCCCTGGAACAACCCTCTCCCTCCACCGGCGACATGGACGCCCTGGCCGCGTTGCTGCGGGGCCGCCGGCTCGTGGTGCTCACGGGGGCCGGGTGCAGCACCGAGTCGGGCATCCCGGACTACCGGGGGCCCGGCACGCGCGCCCGTGCCCGCAACCCCATCCAGCATCGCGAGTTCCTCACCAGACCCGAGGTGCGTACGCGTTACTGGGCCCGGAGCCTGCTCGGCTGGCCGCGCTTCTCGTCGGCCCGGCCCAACGCGGCGCACCAGGCGCTCGCCACCCTGGAGCGGGAGGGCCATGTGCTGGGCCTCATCACCCAGAACGTGGACCGGTTGCACCATGCCGCGGGCAGCCAACGGGTCATCGAGCTCCACGGGGCGCTTGCCCGGGTGCGGTGTCTGGACTGTGAGGCCATCGAGCCCCGGGTGGAGCTGCAGGAGCGCCTGCGGGCCCTCAACCCCGGTTTCGCGGAGCGGACCGCCGAGCTGCGGCCGGATGGGGACGCCGAGCTGCCCGTCGAAGCGGTGCGGGACTTCCAGGTGGCGGTCTGCATCCGCTGTGGCGGGACGCTGAAGCCGGACGTGGTCTTCTTCGGTGACAACGTTCCACCGCCCACGGTGGAGGCGGCGTTCTCGCTGCTCGAGGAGGGCGACGCGCTGCTGGTGGTGGGCTCCTCCCTGGCCATCTACTCGGGCTTCCGTTTCCTCCAGCGCGCCGCGGATCGCCACATGCCCATTGGCCTCGTCAACATCGGCGAGTGCCGTGGGGGAGAGTTGGTGGATGTGCGGGTGGAGGCCCGGGCGGGGGAGGTGCTCCCCCAGCTCGCGGCGGCGCTCGCCACCGGTTGAGCCCGAGTCCTGTTGTGTGACACGGCGCTCCGGTCCAATCTCCCGGGGCCCCCGCGACCCGAGAGGACCCGATGCCCGCAGTCATCCGCCCCGCGACTCCAGAGGACCTTCCGGCACTGGCCGCCGCGCTGGCACCGCTTCCCCTCTTCAAGGCCTATGGCCTGGAGGCCCCGGCCCTGGCGGCTCGCTTCAAGGGGGCGCTGGAGCGGGGCGAGGGCCTGCTCATGGCCACCGACGAGAGCGGCCCGGTGGGGGTCTGCTGGTTCCTCACCCGGGGCACCTTCGGAACGGGGGCCTACCTGCGGACGCTCGCCATCCGGGAGGATCGGCATGGCTCGGGCCTCGGTGCGCAACTGCTCGCCGCGTACGAGGCCGGGTGTGGAGAGCCGTCCGGGGGCTACTTCCTGCTCACCTCGGACTTCAACGAGGGCGCGCAGCGCTTCTACCAGCGGCACGGGTACCGTCAGGTGGGCCAGCTCCCGGGCTTCGCCGTCCCGGGTGTCACCGAGCTCGTCTTCTGGAAGCCGCGCGTCAGGGGATGACTTCCGCCACCGCGGGAAGCTCGGGCGCCTCCGAGGGCTGGCACGTGGGCCACGTGTGGTCCTCGAGCAGCGTGCCCACGGTGACGAGCTCGAAGCCGCGCTTGCGCAGCCCCTTGATGATGTCCGGCAGCGCCGCCGCGGTGGCGAAGCGCTTGTGGTTCATGTGCAGCACCACGATGCCGCCAGGGCTCGCCTTGCGCACCACCCAGTCCGTCAGCCGCTTCGCGGGAATGGTGGTGTCCGGGTCTCCCGAGGGCAAGTCGTAGTTGAGGGTGACGAGCGACGCCTGGGACGCGAGCCAGGCGACACGCCGGTCCACCTCGCCGAAGGGCGGGCGGAAGTACTTGGGGATGCGGCCCGTCAGGTCATAGACGACCCGCTGCGTGCGCTGCAGCTCCTCCAGCACCTTCTGGTCATCCTTCACCTGGGGCATGTGCGGATGGGAGAAGGTGTGGTTGCCGAACTCGAAGCCCGGGTACTGCGCGAGCTCCTCGATGCGCCCCGGGTTGGCCAGCGCCCACCCGCCGCCGATGAAGAGGGTGGCCGGCGTCCCCGTTTCCACCAGGGTGCGGATGACGCGCTCGTCGTACTCGTTGTGGCGCGTGGAGCAGGCGTCGAAGGTGAGCGCCACCCGCATCCGGTTGCGGCTCCCGTTCGTCACGATGGGCGCCGTCATGCAGGCGGTGGGCTCCGGTGGGGCGGGGGCCTTCTTCTCCTCGCGAGGCGCCTCGGGCTCCTCGGGGGGAGTCCAGAGACAGGCGCTCGTGGCGAGCGCCACCAGCGTCAGCAAGGAATGCACGGGAGACCAACGGGCCATGGTGCGACGCGCTCCTGTCATCCGCCCGCGGGCGGAGGGAACGGTGCAGGTATAGCGCGGATGGCTGCCGGCTTGTTGGGTGTGCAACGAGCAGTGCACCCCTGTGACGGGCCGTGTGGCACCCGTGGCGGAGGTTTACGGAGTCCTCGAATTCGGATGCCTCCAGCGGACCGCCGAGGGCCCTTGACGCGCGGGCCGGAGCACGCTCGACGGGGGCTCAGGGCCGCCCGTTGGCGAACAGCGTCAGGCTGAGCGACAGGTCCTGGTGCACGTTGCCCAGACCCGGGATGTAGCCCTGCTCGCCGAAGGTGCACAGGCCCAGCAGGGGGACTCCCGGCAGCAGCCGCGAGAATGTCCGCAGGCCCTCGTCCACGCGAGGCCCCAGTGCGCCCGCGCACCCGGCGCAGAAGATGAGCGCCGCGCCCTTCACGTCCCGCGTGGTCAGGTTGCCCTGTGCCAGCGCCAGGTCGATGAGGTGGGCCACCTCGTTCACCAGTCCCTCGGCGGTACCCGTCATCAGACACACCTCGTCCCGTGGCTCGATGCGGGCGAAGACGTCCACCGAGCCCCGGTCCGCGTGGACGTGGGCCGGGTGCACCGTCACGTAGTGGTCCCGTTGGCTCACCCCGCGGCGGACGGCGATGGGCCGCAGCGCCGTCTGGGCCAGGATGTTGCCGCCCGAGCGCACCTGGTCGTCGATGGCGCCTTCCATCCAGCGCCCCAGCACCTGGGCGGCGGGCTGGCCATCCAGCGTCAGCAGGGTGCGGCCCTCGGCCGCCGTGGCCCGGGCCATGGTCCCCGTGGGGGTATAGGGCGTGCACAGCGCCGTTCCCACCCGCACCTCGCCAAAGAGGCCCAGGAGCGACACGCCCGTGGGGACCGGGCCCTCGTGCGTGAAGACACTCCACTGTCCGGCGATGGCATGGTCCGCGGCGCTGCCTCCCTGACACGGCACGTCCGGGCACACGCTCGCGATGCCCTCCAGCATGCTCTCCTCCGCACCGGGGGAGGCGTTGAAGAGGATCATCCTCGGCATCCTGCCCCCCGCCTCGCGCACCAGCTCCCGCGCCGCGGCTTCTCCGGCGCGCCGTCCGTCCGCCTCGGTGGAGGCGGCCACGAAGGCCGTCCCCGGTGCGCCGCCCACCAGCATCACCGCCACCGCCCCGTGGCCCTCGTTGCGGACACCGGCCGCCGTGAGCACGCCCAACGACGTGGTCACCCCATGCAACGGGACTCCGGCCAGCGCCTCCCGGAAGGCGGTGTGGACGCGGGACGCCTCGTAGTCCACCGTCGCGGTGATGTAGGCCGCCTGGGCGGTGGCACCTCCGAGCTGGGCTCGCGCCTGCTCCACCGCGGCCTGGACGGCCTTCTCCACATCCACGGCGTCTCCGACTCCGACTCCGATCGAGACCGTCATCTTCATGCCTCCGAGAGGAGCTGCTGGAGCTCACTCAGCTCCTGGGCCGACAACAATTGGGGCAATGCCTGCTCCAGCCGCCGCAGGGCGTCTGGTGGGTCCGGATCATTCGGACCGATGCTGCGGACGTTTACTCCGCTCATCATGATGAGGCGCGCGACACCGAAGCCGAGCTTGCGCTTTTCAACGTAGGCGGTGATCCGGCTGATCCTGTTGGCCATGGGGTTCGCGGGCGCTCACCGGGAGCGGACGGCAATCTCCGTGAGCTCCTCGTCCGTGAGGGGCAGGGGGTTGGCCTTCATGCTACTGGCGGCCTTGGCCCGGGTGACGAGCCGTGGCACGTCGGCCTCCGTGAGGCCGTAACGTCCGAGTCCCGGCACGCCCAGGGCCTGGCACAGCTCCTTCACCCAGGAAATGCCCTCCTCGGCCCGGGCATCCGCGCGCCCGGTGAGGAGCCTGGCCACCTCCTGGAAGCGGGGGAGCGCCGGGTGCGACGGAGCACGGGCGCGCAGCGCGCGCAGGTTCACCTCCAGCGTGGCGGGGAGCAGCGCCGCGCACACCGCACCGTGTGGTGCCTCGAACATGCCTCCCACCGGGGCGGCGAAGCCATGCACCGCACCCAGGCCCGCGTTGGCCAGGCACAGGCCTCCGAAGAGGCTCGCGAGCGCCAGGTCCTCCCGCGCCGCCGCGTCGGGGCCCTCCAACACCGCGCGGCGCAGCGAGCGCGCCGAGCGGACCATCCCCTCGCGCGCCAGGGCATCGGTGAGCGGGTTGGCCCGGGCCGAGAGGAAGGGCTCGAGGAGCTGGGAGAGGGCGTCCAGGCCGCTGGAAGCGAGAACCGCGGGGGGCGCGCCCGTCAGCAACTCCGGGTCCACGAGGGCCAGCCGCGGCAGCATGAGCGGGCCGCGGAGACTCGCCTTCACCTGGGCGTCCTTCACGCCCAGCACCGCGTTGCGCGTCACCTCGGAGCCGGTGCCCGCGGTGGTGGGGATGGCCACCAGGGGAAGCGAGGGCCTCGTCAGCGCCTGTCCCCGGCCCACCACTTCCAGGTAGTCGAGCGGGTCTCCTCCGTTGGCGGCCAGCGCGGCGATGGCCTTGCCCGCGTCCAGGGCGCTGCCTCCGCCAAACGCCACCACCGCGTCGCACCGTGCGGCGAGCGCGGTGGCGGTTCCCTCGCGCACCCGTTCCACGGTGGGTTCGCCCTCCACCGTGAATGTTTCACTGGAGAGGCCGAGCCGGCCAAGCCCCTCGCGCAGCGGCCCGGCGCGCGAGGGGTCCCGGCCCGTGACGAGCAGCACCTTGTGCCCACCCAGGGCCTTCACCGCCTCGGGAAGCTCGGCCAGGCGGCCCGCTCCGAAGACGATGCGCGTGGCGGTGGCGAATTCGAAGCCCGTCATCGCCATGTCACCACCCCGCGTCCTCGGGGAAGCAGTTGACGTACTTCCGGGAGGTGCGCGGCTCGGCCATCATGGGCGCCACGGTGTCCCGCCACTTCAAGTAGTGGCCCGTCTCCTTGTGGGCGGCGGGTGCTTGGGGCGTCTCGTAGGCCTCGACGAGCACGAAGCGGGTCGGGTCCTCGGTGTCCTGGACGACATCGAAGCGGGCGATGCCGGGCTCCTTCACGCTCTCCCGCGCGTTGGCCAGGGTGGCCTCACGGAAGGCCTCGACCGCCTCGGGCTTGACGTGGACGTGCACATGGACGACCAGCAGGCTGTTGGGCATGGGCCCAGGATACCCGGGAGACTCCCTCGTGAGTGGGATTCCCCGGGCGAGGTGTCGAACCTTGGGCGTTCGATTCGCCCACCGTCGTACATGGGGCAGGCGGTGTCGCTCAGCCCACTGCGCGCACGGGCGGCATGAGGCCATCCATGAGCGCTTCCATGAGCCGCTCCATCTCCTCCAGCGGCACGCCCTGGATGGTGAGGAAGGTCTTGCCGCCCTTGATGTTCGTCTTGAACTGCACGCGGGCGCTCTGGGCGAAGTGCCGCGAGAGGCTCTCCCGCATGAACTCGACGCGGGCCGCGTCCGTGGCGGGCATGGTGGCCCGGGACGGCTGGCGCTTGCCCTTCACGGCCCGCTTCAGCTCTTCCATGGTGCACTCGGCGAAAGGCTTCCGCACCACGCGCCCGTCTTCCAGCGGGACGTCGATGGGCGTGGCCCCCGGGTCACCGCTCGTGGGCTGGATGTCGGCCGCCGACGCGTAGGTGCGCAGGGTGGTCAGGTTCATGACGCCGTACTTCTTGCACGCCTCCTCGGTGAACTCCCGCGCCACCGCGCCGTAACGGCTCAGCGTCGACTGCGAGAGCGCCTTGATGTGCTGGCTGAAGAACTGCTGGGCGCTCTCGTACTTGTTCTTCTCGGCCAGCTTGTTGTCCACGGTGTAGTTGTAGAGATGGCCGATGTTGTAGAGACCGGCGTTGCCCTGCTCCAGGTAGCCGAGGATGGAGTCCCGCACCTGCTCGAGCGTCAGCTCGGGCAGGGTGTTGCTTCCGTTCGTCTGTTTCATGACTGCTCCCCCCAATGTGGTGGAGCCGCGAGAGTGCGGCGCTGCGGTATCCAGCAACGCGCGGGCCAGGATTCAGACATGTGTATTCGCCCGTTTACGTGCCTGGTCGTCGTAAGGGAGTCCCGACACTCGGAGTTCACATCCGAGATGCGAGACACCTGCGGCTTTCTCCATCCGCTTGTCGCCGACGACAAGTGAAACGGGGAGGGAGCATTCCGCTTGTCGCCGACGACAAGTGAAATGGGCTGGGGTGGAACCAGCGTTGGTTTCGGCCGGGAACGATGGCGCGGCTCGGCATCCATGGGTTTCACCCGGGCCAGCATGAGGCTCGCGCCCCCCTATCGGCAGGAGGCGCGAGGTTCAAGCGCTGGCTCTACCGGGACGCACAATAGCCGAAGCTGGTGCTCTCCCCAGGGGCCAGCTCGTCGTTCCAGTACAGACCGCTGAAGGTGGTCTGGGAGCCCGAGTGGGTGAAGACGGAACTCCAGGCGTGGTTGAATCTGCCCTCGATGTCGATGGTCACTTGCCAGACGAGCGGGGCCGTCCCGGAGTTGGTCACCCTGACGTTGTGGCAGTAACCGCTCCCCCAGTCATCCTGGACGGACACGGAGATCTGGGCGTTGCCGGAAGTGGGAGGCAGGCCACCACCGCCACCGCCACCGCCACCATCCCCTCCGCCGCCCGGAGCCGGGTCGGACGGGCCCGTGGACTCGCCCACGCGCTGGGTGAAGCGCGGCAGCTGCGTCAGCGAGATGAGCAGCTCCGGGATGCTCAGCTGCTGCTTGCGGAAGCTCTCCGTGAGCTGGCCGGCGGCGCAGGAGTCGTTCTCCCCGGAGACGCCGTAGCCGAAGCGCAGCCACTGCATCGAGAAGCAGGAGTGCACGTCCGGGCTCTCCGCCAGCTTCTCCTGGAGCCCATCCACGCCGGTGAAGGTTCCGTTGGTGGCCGCCGAGGAGAGCACCTCACCGCTCGCATCCACCGGCTGTCCGTTCGGAAGCCGGGGCACGAAACGGCCGACGCTGTCGAACTGCTCGAAGCCGAAACCGATGGGGTCCATCAACTGGTGGCAGGACGAGCAGGCCGCGCTGGTGGAGTGTTCCTGGAAGCGCTGCCGGTTGGGCAGACCCTCGCTCACCGGAGACAGCTGGACGCTGAGACCCGGGGGCGGGGGCGGCAGTGGCTGGCACAGCAGGCGCTCACGGACGAGCTTGCCGCGGCGGATGGGCGAGGAGGTCTGCGGCGTGGCCTGGCTGGCCAGGATGCTGCCGTGGGTGAGGATGCCGCCGCGGCCCGAGCTCTTCAGCTCCCACATGCGCAGGCCGCTGGCGGGGGTGGACGAGGTGCTCACCGGGCCCGACGGCAGGCGGTAGAAGGAGGCGAGCGCGTCCGTGGCGAACGTGTAGTCGGAGGTGAAGAGCTCCGGGAGCCGGCCGCTGCTGTCGCGGACGACATAGTCGAACAGCTCCGTCGTCTCGGCCACCATGGCCGTGCGGATGGTCTGGCTGAAGTCCGCGAAGGTGGCGTCCTTCTGCGCCTGGTTGATGTGTCCCAGGTCCAGCCACTGGCTCACGAAGTGGTCGAGCATGGGCCGGCTCCGCGCAGACGCCAACATCCGGCGCGCCTCGGCGGGCAGCAGCTCCGGCTTGCCGCTCAGGGTGCCCGCCTTCGCCTTGGCGAAGAGCTCCTCGTCCGGCATGGAGCCCCAGAAGAGGTAGGACAGCTCCGAGGCCACCTCGTAGTCGCTCAACTGGTACCGCCCGTCACCGATGTGCTCTCCCAGCTCCGTGCGGTAGAGGAAGTTGGGGGACTGGAGCATGGCGGTGATGATGGCCTTGATGCCCTCGGTGTACCCGTTCGTCCCTTCCTCGGCCGCCACGGTCGTGTAGAGCGACTGGTAGCGGCTCTTCTCCGCGTCCGTCAGTGGGCGGCGGAAGGCCCGCAGGCCGAAGTCCTGGATGAACTGCTTCGCGCACTCCTCTCCCGGAGCGCACGAGACATGCCGGGACAGATTCGTCACCGCCTGCGTGGCGGCTTCCTCGGAGGCGGCGAGGAGCTTGTCCGTCAGCAGCTGGCCCACCGTGCGCTCGTCCGCGCTGTTGTCGAAGCCGTGCACCACCTCTTCCGCGGGCAGGGACTGGCCCCACTGCGAGTCGAGGTAGAGCAGATCGCGCAGCGTGTTGTCGTACTCGAAGCGGGTGAGCATGCGCAGCCGGCGTCTGGCGTTGGGGTCCGCCTTGCCCGGCTCACACGCCACCACCGCGGAGCCTTCGCAGGCCCCGGCAACGCCGTTGACGCGGTCCGCGAAGCGCTGGAGGTTGTCGTAGCGCGTGGTGTGCTGTTCCACGACGGTGCCGCCCCCGTGCCCGTTCGGGTGCAGGCCCGAGGGCTTGAGCAGGAGCAGGGGTTGGCCGTTGACCATCTCGCGCGCCATCCCGCGCATCGTCATGAAGTTGGCCTCCAGCGCCCCGGGCTCTCCAGGGGGCAGCAACACCATGCGTGTGTTCGCCGCCATCCCATTGGACTTGTGGCAGGCCACGCACTGCACGGACACCACCGGCTCCCACACGCGGGTGCGGAAGTACTCCAGGTCATCCGGGCAGCCGGAGTCGGTGGTGCAGGCGGAGAGAAGGGTCGCTGAGAAAAAGAGGGCGCCAAGGGCAGAAAGCTGCCGGGAGGGAAGCATGTGTGTGCCTCCTGATCGCGAGGGAACTGTCAGAGGGAAGGGGCGGCTGTCAGACGAGCCCGTCGAGCAGGCCGTTGGAGCGGTTGGAATCGCCGAAGGTGTCGAGCGGAGCGCCCATGGCGTGACAGATCGAGGTGAGCAGCTTCTGGTGCGGGACGCCGCTGTAACGCAGGTAGCGCCCGAAGCGGAAAGGAGTCTGCGCGCCCCCGGCGACGATGAAGGGCACCGAGCGGCAGTCGTGCATGCGGCTGTCGCCGAGCTCCTTGGCCCACACCACCAGGGTGGAGTCGAGCAGGGTGCCCTCGCCCTCCAGGTTCGGGCGGTCCTTGAGGGACTGCAGGAGGTAGGCGAACTGCTGGGCGAACCACCGCTCGCACTTGACGAGCTCCGCGAGCCCCGAGGTGTTGGAGTCGTCCTTGTGCGACAGCTCGTGGTGGGCCTCGCCGACTCCCAGCCAGGTGAACACCTGGGGCGCGACGGTGTGGGACATCTGGAGGGAGGCCACGCGCGTCATGCCGCAGGTGAGCGCGCTCACCAGCAGGTCCATCTGGGCCTTGCCCACGGCGGGGAAGTTGGCGTTGGCCTTGGCGTCCATGGAGATGGGCGCCGTGGCGGAGGGGCACCCGGGCAGGGCCACGGGCTCGGTCAGCCCCTTCTCCGTCTGGCGCAGCGCCTCCAGGTGCTGCTCCAGCTTGCGCTTCTCCTCCGCGCCCACCCGCTGCGACAGATCATTCAGCTCGCCGCGCACCAGGTCCAGCATGCTCTTGCGGCGCCGCAGTTGCTTGTCGGCGGTGCCCGTGTCACCTCCGAGCGCGCCGAAGAGGCGCTGGAAGGCGCTGCGCGGGTTGTCCTCGGGGGAGACGAAGACGCCGGGGGCCGAGTAGGACATGCGCGTGGAGCGCGACGCGCCCCACAGGCTCGTCTGCACCCCGAACTCCAGGGAGCGGAAGCGCGAGCCCTCGCCCATCTTGCTGGCCACGTACTGGTCGACGGACATGCCCCCGGAGGCACTCTGCGCCGTGCCTCCTCCGGTGAGCATGTTGGCCATGCCCGCGTCGTGGTTGTCCACGTCCACGAAGTTGAGGCCCTCGCACACCAGCAGGTTGGCGAGGTGCTCGTTGAGCGGCTCCAGCATGCTGCCGGCGGGGAACGTGAAGGACGTCTCCGTTCCGCTCGGCCGCCAGTAGCGGTGCACCGTGCCATTGGGGGTGAAGAAGACGATGAGCCGTTTGGCCGTGAGCGTCGCCGCGTGGGCCTCACCGCCGAGGAACCGCAGCAGGGGGGACGCCAGCAGCGAGGCACCCAACCCGGCTGTGAACTGCCTTCGCCCGATCCGAATCATGCTCGTCTACTCCGTTCCCGTGGTCCGGCTCGGTGGTCCGCGCCGTGCTGACCGGCGGCAATGACTGACTGTGACTTGGGGGGGAGACTCTGCGTGTTGTGGCTTCCCGCCGCAATGACAAATCGACCCGCGCCCCTCGGCTTCGGTCACTATCTGAATCCTGTCTGGGTAGAGGAGGGTGGAGGTAAACCCTTATGCGCCCACGCCTACGCGGTAATCCACAATTATCTGGAGGAAGAAGGAAAAGTCGAGGCTTTGTGAGAGGAGGCCGCGTACTTTCATGGAAAGGCTTGCAAGTTTTCATTGAGCGGCGAAATGCGTTTCGCGTGGACGCCAAATTCCTGTCTGGATTCAATGTGTGGCCCTCCGTGGAGCACACTGTGGGTGGCCGAGCGTGTGTAAGGCTTTGGCTCTCCACCCCCGCGGGTGTGCCGGGGGGTGTGCCCGGGTGCGGTGTCCGTCGCCGGCCCGCTCCCCTCCTTGCCCGGGGGGCCAGCGCCGTCCGGGTGGCCGCGGGACGCGCTTGGCCCTCGCCTTGACATACGCTGAAGGTGCATGATTTGCGTGGAGTTCGAACCCGAAGGGGGAGTCATGCCCAGGCAGGGGTCTCGCTGCTTCCTCGTCGTGAGGGCGCAGGAGTGGATGTGCGCGCTGCCGCTCGAGGACGTGGAGGAGACGATGAGGCCGCTGCCGGTAGCCCCGGTGTCCGCGGCCCCGGTCTTCGTGCGGGGTGTGTCCCTGGTGCGCGGCGCGCCGGCTCCCGTGGTGAGCCTGGCGATGCTGCTGGGCGGGGCCCTGGCCGAGGACGGCGAGGGCCGCCGGTTCGTCTCGCTGCGGGTGCCCGAGGGGCGCATGGCGCTCGAGGTGGATGAGGTCCGCGGCCTGCGGTGGATGGAGGAGGAGGGCCTGGACTCGGTGCCGCCCCTGCTGCGCGCCACCGCCAGCGGCCACCTTCAACACCTGGGCTCGTTCGACGGGCGCCTGCTGGCGCTGCTGGGGACGTCCCGCCTGCTGCCCGAGGAGTTCTGGCGCCGCCTGGAGAATCCCTCCGGCCAGGGGGGCGCGTGATCGCCACGCCCTCCCGCCCGCCGCTCGTCCGCTTCGTCGCGCTCGTGGAGCAGCGCCTGGGCCTCCACTATGAGGAGGGCCAGTGGGGCGAGCTGGTGACGCTGCTCGCCGAGCGCTCGGCCTCGTGTGGTGTGGATCGTTACCTGGAGCAGCTGGCCTCCCAGTCCTCGCAGGCGGAGTGGAAGGCGCTGGCCGAGCGGCTCACCGTGGGGGAGACGTACTTCCTGCGCCATCCCACCCAGCTGGAGACGCTGGTGGACCAGGTGCTGCCCACCTTCCTGCGCCAGACGTCCACCGTCCGTGTCCTGTGCGCTGGCTGTTCCACGGGGGAGGAGCCCTACTCCGTGGCCCTGCTCGCCCGCGAGCGCGGCCGCGTGGACTCCTCCCGGCTGCGGATTCTCGGCATCGACGTCAACCCTCGCTCCATCGCCCACGCCCGCCGCGCCTGTTATTCCCCCTGGTCGCTGCGCGCCGTGCCGAGCGCCATGCGCCAGCAGTGGTTCCAGCGCACCCCCGAGGGGTTCGCCCTCCAGCCCCAGGTGCGGGACCAGGTCATCTTCGAGGAGCGCAACCTCCTGGAGGAGGCCTCCGCCTTCTGGGCCCCGGGCTCCTTCCACGCCATCCTCTGCCGCAACGTCGTCCTCTACTTCCCCCAGGACGTCATCCGTAAAATCGTCGCCCGCATGGCCCAGGCCCTGGTTCCCGGTGGCTACCTCTTCATGGGGCCCAGCGAGACGCTGCGTGGCATCTCCGAGGACTTCGAGCTGCTGCGCGGCGGTGACGCCTTCTATTACCGCTTGAAGCCTCCCGCGCCGCCCACCGTCTCCGTCCCCCAGGCCGCGCCCGTGGCCACCGCCACGCCCACGGCCACGGTGGCCCAGCGGGTGGCCACGCCGGCACCCATGCCGCCGCCGCCGCCAGCGCCGGACGGACTGGAGGGCGTGCTGCAGCTGCTCGAGGCGGAGCGCTACACCGAGGCCTGGGCGCTGCTGGAGTCGGTGCCCGGGAACTCGAGCCCCAAGGCGCAGCTGCTGCGCGCGGTGCTGCACCTGCACGCGGGACGCCTGTCCCAGGCCGAGCAGCTGGGCCGGCAGCTCGTCACGGCGAGCGCCACCGAGGCCCCGGCGTACTACCTGTTGGGGCTGTGCCTGGAGCAGAGCGGGGACGAGGCCGGTGCCCGCGGCCGGTACGCCGCGTCCGTGCGCGCGGAGCCCACCTTCGCGCTGGCCCACCTGCGCGCGGGCTCGCTGGCGCGCCGGGCCGGTGACATGGTGGAGGCCCGCGTGGCCCTGCGCATGGCCGTGTCGTTGCTGCCGCAGGAGAAGCCCCTGCACCTGTCGCTCTTCGGCGGAGGCTTTGGCCGCCATGGATTGATGCAAGTGGGCCTGCAGGAGCTGCAGGCCTGTACGGAGGTCCCATGAGTCTGCCTCGCTCCCGGACGGCACTGCGGTTGGACGAGCTGCGTGAGGGCTTCGATGCCTCCTTCTCCCGTCCTCCTCCTCCCCGGCAGGAGCCCGGCGAGGCGCTGCTGCGGCTGCGCGTGGGAGGTGCCCCCCTGGCCGTGAAGCTGGGCCACCTCTCCGGCCTCCACCTCATGCCCCGGCTGGTACGTCTGCCGGGTGCTCCGGCCTCCCTGTTGGGGGTGGCGGGGCTCCGGGGGCAGCTCATCGCCGTGCATGACCTGACGGCGCTGTTGGGCCTGCAGTCCGGGGAGCCACCCCGCTGGTTGTTGCTGGCCGGTGGGAGCCGGCGCGTGGGGCTGGCCGCGGCCGGCTTCGAGGGGCAGATGCGTGCCACCCCGGAGCAGCTGCGCTCGGGTGGTGGCGCCTCCGCCGCCCATCCCCTGCTCAACAGCAACGTCCTCCTGCCGGACGCCCCGCCGCTGCCCGTGCTCGACGTGGACTCGCTCGTGAGAAAGTTGCTGGAGGACGCCTCCGGTCCTCAGCAGGGACGATGATGAAGATGGTCTCCAATTTGACGTTGCGCCTGCAGTTCACCGCCGCCGTCGTCATGGTGTCGGTGCTCATCTGCCTCTTCGTCGTCCAGGCCATCCGGAGCACCCGGCAGTTCACGGGAACCGCCGTCGCCGTGGAGCACTCCCACGAGGTCATCAATGGACTGGAGCGCGTCCTCTCCAGCGCCAGGGCCGCGGAGACGGGGCAGCGCGGCTACGTGCTCACCGGTGACGAGTCCTACCTGGAGCCCTACCGCGAGGCGCAGGACAGCATCGACGCGGAGCTCGCGCGCGTGCGTGGCCTGCTCGCCGACAACCCCGTGCAGCTCCGGCAGCTGGATGCCGTGAAGTTCCTCCTCACGCAGAAGCTGGCCAGCATGCGCAACAGCGTCGAGCTGCGCCGCGCCCGGGGCTTCGAGGCCGCCCTGGCCGTCATCACCACCGGGGAGGGCAAGGCGCTGATGGACGACCTCCGCCGCGTGGTGGCGGAGATGCGCGAGCACGAGCTGCGGCTGCTCCAGCAGCGGGATGAGCTGCTGAAGCGGGACTCGGCGTCGTTCGAGAAGCTGTTCATGTGGGGCGGCGGCGTCGCCATCCTCCTGGTGATGGTGGCGGCCACCGTGGTGGGCCTCAGCCTGCAGAAGAAGATCGGCTCGGCCATCGAGCTGGTGCAGGGCTCCTCGGCCGAGCTCCAGTCGGCGGCCTCGCAGCAGGCCACGGGGGCTCGGGAGCAGGCCTCATCCACCACGGAAATTTCCACCACCGTCAAGGAGCTGCTGGCCACCTCGCGGCAGATCGCCAGCAGCGCCCAGCAGGTGGCCCGCGTGGCGGACGAGACGGCCGGTGCCGCGCGCAACGGAAACGACACGGTGTTGCATGCCCAGGAGGCCATCGACACGGTGCGCCGCCAGGTGGACGCCATCGTCAATCACATGCTGGAGCTGGGCAAGCGCTCGCAGGAGATTGGCGGTATCGTGGACATCATCAACGACCTGGCCGAGCAGACGAACATCCTCGCCATCAACGCCACCATCGAGAGCGCCGGGGCGGGCGAGCACGGCAAGCGGTTCGCCGTGGTGGCCGATGAAATCCGCAAGCTGGCGGACCGGGTGGGGGGCGCCACCAAGGACATCCGCGTGCTCATCGATGAAATCCGCGCCGCCTCCAACACCACCATCATGGCCACCGAGGACGGCTCCAAGGCGGTGCAGAGCAGCACGAAGCAGTTCACCGACGTGGCTGGCAGCTTCCGGCGCATCACCGAGCTGGTGCGCGCCAACCTGGACGTGGCGCGGGAAATCGAGCTGAGCACCCAGCAGCAGACGACGGCGGTGGAGCAGGTGAACACCGCCATCCTCGAGGTGGCGCAGACGGCGCGTCAGGCCGAGTCCAGCTCCGCGCAGACGCTTCAGACGGCCACCCGGCTCATCCAGCTTTCCAAGCAGCTCCATGCCATCATCGACGCGCGCGCCTCCGCATGAGCCTGGACAACGACCCCTACCGCTATTTCCGTATCGAGGCCCGGGAGCTCATCGAGCAGCTCACGCAGGGCCTGTTCACCCTGGCCGACGGTGAGGGCGGTGCCCAGATCCTGCCGGAGCTCTTCCGCTATGCGCACACCCTGAAGGGGGCGGCGCGGGTGGTGGGGCAGGTGCCGCTGGCGGAGATGGCGCACGCGGTGGAGGACGCGCTGTCGCCCTACCGCAACAGCGGCCAGGCCCTGCCCGTGGACAGCGTGCACGAGTTCCTGCGCCTGGTGGGGCAGATGGCCGAGGCCCTGGACGCGCTCGATGCGCCGCCGCCGGCGCCCGCCGCCGAGACGGTTTCGTCCGAGGCGGCGGTGGCGGCCGTGGCCGCGGCGGTGGCGGCTCCCGAGGCCCCCACGTCCGAGGTGGTGCGTGTGGAGCTGGCGCGGCTGGACACGCTGCTGGAGGGCTTGTCCGAGGCCGTGGTGCAGCTGGGCGGCCTGCGAGGGGTGGTGGAGGCGCTGGGGCAGGCGCAGCACGGTGCGGACACGCTCCTCGAGCAGCTCACCGCGCCGGTGGCCTCCAATGGCTCACCCGCGGAGCGCGCCCGGTGGATGTCGCGCGTGCTGGCCGTGACGGAAGGCCTGCGCGCCTCGCTGGTGAAGGCGGGACGGCAGCTGGGCGGTGGACTGGGGCAGGTGGAGTCGGAGCTGGGCCGGCTGCGGGACGGGGCCAACACCCTGCGGCTCGTTCCGACACAGACGCTCTTTGGCCCCCTGGAGCTGGCCGCCCGCGACGCGGCCGCCTCGCTGGGCCGCCAGGTGGAGTTTCGCGCCGAGGGCGGGGACATCCAGATTGACGGGCACGTGCTGGCGGCGGTGCGCCAGTCACTGGTGCACGTGGTGCGCAACGCGGTGGACCACGGGCTGGAGACGCCCGACGAGCGGCGGGCGGTGGGCAAGTCCCCCACGGGCCTCTTCTCGCTGAAGGTGCAGCGGCGCGGTGGGCGCGTCTTCTTCGTGTGCGAGGACGACGGGCGTGGCGTGGACCTGGGGCGGGTGCGCCAGGTGGCGCTGGAGCGGGGCGTGGTCACCCCCGCCGAGGTGGATGCCCTGGACGAGCAGGGGCTGCTGGAGTTGCTCTTCCAGTCCGGTTTCAGCACGGCGCGCACGGTCACCGAGGTGTCCGGCCGCGGCGTGGGGTTGGACGTGGTGCGCGAGATGGTGCGCCGCTTCAAGGGCGATGTGCACATCACCTCCCGGCCGGGGCTGGGCACCTCCATCACGCTCGAGGTGCCCCTCACGCTGGCCTCGCTGGAGGTGCTGGGGGTGGAGGCGGGTGGACAGCGCATGCTCGTCCCCCTGGAGTCGCTCAGCGGCGCCCTCCACCTGCCCGCCGAGGCCGTCACCTGGACGGGGTCGCGTGCCTCCATCTCCTTCGGGGGAGAGGTGCTGCCCTTCCTTCCGCTGCTGGATGCGATGGGGAACACGGGCGCTCAGCGGCCCCGCGCCTGGTCCGTGCTGGTGCTCAACGCGGGCTCCGCCGGCCGGGCCGCGGTGGGCGTGGAGCGGCTGCTGGGCATCTCCCGCCGGGTGAGCCGTCCGCTGCCCTCCAGCGTGCCCCCCCTGCCGCTGGTGGCCGGGGCGAGCTTCGACGAGCAGGGGGTGCCCCTGCTGCTGCTGGACGCGGCGGGCCTGGTACGCCTGGTGCACTCGGGCTCCTCGGGTGGCGTCCCCAAGGCTCGCATCACGCAGAAGCACCTCATCCTCGTGGTGGACGACTCCGTCACCACCCGCATGCTGGAGAAGAGCATCCTCGAGGCCGCCGGCTACCAGGTGGAGCTGGCCGCCTCCGGTGAGGAGGGCCTGGAGAAGATTCAGCGCGGCGGCCATGCCCTGCTCATCGTCGACGTGGAGATGCCGGGCATGACGGGGTTGGATGTCACCCGGCGCATCCGCTCCATTCCCTCCCTGCAGGGGCTGCCCATCCTCATGGTGTCCTCGCTGGCCACGGACGAGGACAAGCGGCGCGGCCGTGACGCGGGGGTGTCCGCCTACATCGTCAAGGGCGAGTTCCAGCAGCACAGCTACCTGGACACGGTGGCCCGGTTGATTGCCTCCGGACGGAGGCCCGCATGAGCCGCCTGCGGGTGCTCGTCGTGGACGACTCGCTCACGGTGCGCCGCCGGCTGGCGGATGGCTTCGCGCTCGACACCTCGTGCGAGGTGGTGGGCGAGGCGGCCGACGGCCAGCAGGCCTTCGAGCAGTGCCAGCGCCTGCGCCCGGACGTGGTGACGATGGACCTGGTGATGCCCAGGGTGGACGGGCTGCGGGCCACCGAGCTCATCATGGCCCATTGTCCCACCCCCATCGTCGTGCTCTCGGCGGCCGAGAATCGCACCGAGGGCCTGCGCACCATGGATGCGCTGGCGGCGGGGGCGGTGGACGCGGTGGACAAACCCTCGGGCCTGCTGGACTCCAAGTGGATGCAGATGCTGTTGTCGCGGGTGCGGGTGGCCTCGCGCGTGCGCGTCATCACCCATGTGCGGGCCCGGTTGCGCCAGGAGACGCCTCATGCGCCGCCCCGGGTGTTGGCGCCCGCCGTGCCGCCGCGCCTGCTGGTGATGGGCGCCTCGACGGGAGGACCGGCGGCCGTGCGCCACATCCTCCGCTCGCTGCCAGCGGGTTTCCCCCTGCCGGTGCTGCTGGTGCTGCATATTACAGAACACTTCGATACCGCCATGGCCGAGTGGTTGGAGGCGCAGAGCGGGCTGGTGGTGCGCAATGCGGTGGATGGGGAGGCGCTGCCGATGCCGGGACGGGTGACTGTGCGGATGGCGCCGGGCAACCGGCACCTGGTGGTGCGCGGCGGCCGGCTGCGGCTGGTGGACGGGCCGGAGCGGCACTCGTGCCGGCCGTCGGTGGACGAGCTTTTCGAGTCCGTGGCCCGGGAGGTGGGGGCGGCCGCCATCGGCTGCCTGCTGACGGGCATGGGACGGGACGGGGCGGAGGGGTTGGCGGCGCTCAGACGCGCGGGGGCCGCCACGGTGGTGGAGGATGAATCCTCCTGCGTGGTATTCGGGATGCCGCGCGAGGCCATTCGGCTGGGGGCCGCTCAGCATGTGACGGAGCTGACGGAGATTCCCCCCCTGCTGACGGCACTCGCCCGAGCAGGAGCCAGGGAAGGAACGGCATGAAGGCACGTGTGCTCATCGTGGATGACAGCGCGACGGTCCGAGCGGACATGCGCGGAGTGTTGAGCGCCGCTGGCTTTGGCACCACGTTGTGCGAGAGCCTCGGAGCCGCCCGCAAGGCGCTGAGCGAGGGTGAATTCGATCTGCTCATCCTGGACATGGTGCTGCCGGATGGCGAGGGCGTGGAGCTGCTGGAGGAGCTGCGCCGCGTGCCCCGGACGTCGCACCTGCCCGTGTTGATGCTGTCCACCGAGGCCGCGGTGGTGCAGCGGCTCAAGGGCCTGTCTCACGGCGCCAATGACTACGTGGGCAAGCCGTATGATCCGGCGTACGTGGTGCGCCGGGCCCATGAGCTGACGCAGGTGCCCGAGCAGGATGGCACGCCCCGGCTGGTGTCGGCGGGCAGGCGCCGGCGGGTGATGGTGGTGGATGGCCGCATCGACTTCCGCCACCGCGCCTCGGACGCGCTGCGCAAGGACGGCCATGACGTCATCATCGCCGAGTCCGGTGAGGACGCCATGCGGCTGCTGGAGGCCCAGCCGGTGGACTGCATCCTGCTGGATTTGGAGATGCCGGGGCTGGATGGGCCGGAGTGGGTGCGCGCCGTGAGGACCCTGCCGGCAACGGCCCAGGTGGCCGTGGTGGGACTGACGGCCGGCTTCGACGCGAAGCTCATCTCCGAGGCGCTGGCGGTGAAGGTGGATGCCTTCTGCTCCAAGACGGAAGACATCGAGGTGCTGCGCGCGCAGGTGCGGACCGAGCTGCGGCGCCGGGCGGAGTCCGAGCAGCATGCTCCGCCTCCCATGCCGCGGACCCCGTCCGGCTCGTTCCCCGCCCTGCCGCGGACTCCGTCTGGCGCGAATCATCCCGCGATTCCAGCTCCGGCGTCGCACGCGGCTCCGGCGCCGACCGTCGCTCCCGCGCCGCCCTCCGGGGCGATGCCGGGTGCCCTCTTCGAGGCACTGGTGGCGCGCTGTGGCCTGTCTCCCGTCATCGCCGCCTCCACCATGACGCGCGCGTGCCGCAAGGCCGGGGTGGATCCGCAGCTGCTCACCGTCGCGTCGCTGACGCGGGCGTTGCCGACCATCCGGGACATGCTGCACATCTTCCTGGATGCCCAGGAGGCGGAGCGGCGCATCCAGTCCATCCAGGCGCTGACCCGGTCGGACGCGGGCGCCCATGCCCGCTCCCGCGGCTCCTGAGGTCCGAAGTCACTGCCCGTCCGCGCGCAGCCGGGCGCGGGCGCGGCTCACTCCCACCACGTAGAGCACGGCGAGCGCCGCCAGGCAGGCCAGTCCCAGCCAGGTGTAGCGCCGGACGAGCTCGGACTCGCTCCAGCCGTGGACGTCCACCAGCTTGGAGGGATCGCTCAGCCCCACGCCTTCGATGTGGCCGAAGGGAATCCGGTCGAAGTCGCTCCGGGCGGCCCACCATTGTGAGAAGGCATCCATGAAGGCCGCCGCGCCGATGGTCAGGTAGCCCCAGTGCAGCCAGCCCTGGCGGAGCTTGGAGTGCCTGGGCGCGTAGACGGTCGTCATGAGGAGGCTGCCGAGCACGAGGCATCCGGCATCGCCTCCAAACGTGACGAGCATCAGGCCCTTGCCAGGCGGCAGCACCACGGTGCCCAGGAACTGGAGGACGAGGCACGTGGTGCCCGCGATCACCAGGAGCCGGCTGCGCGTGAGGTACCCGCGGAGGCTCATCGCCGCGAACAGGGTGGCCAGCAGCAGGAAGAGGACAGTGGAGCGCTCGTCATCCGTGCGGGTGACCCAGGGGCCGGGGAAGGAGGGGAAGCCGCAGAACCAGGCGGTGACGGCGTGGCCCAGCTCGTGGATCCACATGGAGAGGAAGATGCGCATCAGGAAGCCCCACAGGGGGGACTTCACGAGCAACCACGCCATGAGCAGGCCAACGGGGAGGGCGAACAGGCGCACCCGCAGCTCGCTCCGTGCTTCCTCCTCCTCGCCATGCCAGAGGAGGCCCGTGGGGGTGAGCGGCACCTGGGGCTCGGCCGGAGCTGGAGCCGCGGCGGGCTCGGGCTCGGGTGGGGCGGGCCGCGAGGCGAGTTGCGCGGCACGGGCTTCCGCCCTGGCATAGAGGACGCCGCACCTCGGGCACTCCGGCGCGAGGATGCGAGGCTCACCACAGCGGGGGCAGACCCTGGGCAGCGGGTTCTCCATCGGGTGTAGTGTACATGGCCCATGGGATGGACATGGGTGTGAAGGACCTGGGACGGTGGGCGCCACTCCTGGCCGTGCTGCTCGGGACGCTGGCGTGGCCCTCGGTGTGGTGGGGGAGTCCGCCGCACTCGGCCGACCACAATGTGCACCTGGCCAACGCGGTGGAGGCCGAGCTCCTGCTGCGCTCCGGGCGGCTGGTGGGCTGGAGTGATTTCCAGTTCGCGGGGCACCCGGTCCACGCCTTCTATCCGCCGCTCGCCAACCTCTGCGTTGCTTCCGTCCACCTGCTCACCGGGGGCCTCCTGGGGTGGGATGGGAGCTATGGCGTCGTCCTGGGGGTGTTCCTCGGGGGATTCGCCCTGGCGCTCTTCGTGCTCCTGCGTCCGGTGCTCGGCCCCTTCTGGGCGCTGGTGGCCCTGGGCCTCTGCCTCTTCGTGGACCGGGGCGGGACGTACGCGGGGGGCCGGCACTGGTATCTCGACATGGGCGTGTGGCCCTTCGGGGCGTCCGTGGCCCTGGTGCTGGCGGCGCTCGCGCGGTTGCCGGACTCCCTGGTGCGAGGCGGACGCGGAGCGGCCCTCGTCCCCGGGGTGTTGCTGGGCCTGGCGCTGCTGGCCCATCCCTTCGCGCTCGTCCTCTTCTTCCCGATGGCCGCGCTGCAGGTGGCCGTCTTCTGGAGGGAGGCGGGTGGGGGACTCCACGCGCCGCGGCGGTGGTTGGCCGTGTCCGCCCTGGGACTGGGGCTGGCGGCGTGGTGGCTTCTTCCCTTCCTCCTCCGGGGCTCGCAGGCCGAGCACGTGGGCGCGATGCCTCAGTCCCTGGGCAGGCTGTGGAGTGGAGTGTGGGGCGGCGAGCTCGTGCCGGGGCTGCCGGGCTGGGTGGGGCCGCTGGCCGTGGTGGGCTCGGGAGTGGCGTGGTGGAAGGGCGGCTCGCGCGGGCGCTGGCTGGTGCTCGCCACCTGGGGCGCGCTGCTGCTGACGACGGAGGCGCCGTACTGGCTCCTGGGCCTGGAGAAGCACCGGGCCATCGAGGGCGTGCAGGTGGTGCGCTTCCGGGCGGTGGGGCGCCTGTTCCTGGTGGGGCTCGCGGTCCTGTCCGTGAGGGAGCTGGCCCACGCGCTGCGTGCACGCCGCGGGTGGGAGGCGGGGGTGCTGGGGCTGTTGCTGTGCGCGGGCCTTGGGGTGTGGCGTCTCCGGGGGGGAGATCCTCCGGGAGGCACGTCCGAGCCGCCGAAGCGCTTCCAGTGCTACACGGCCGAGGAGGAGGCCGGGCTGGCGCGGCTGCTGCGGGAGAGCGGCCCGCGGATGGCGCAAGGGCGCGTGGCGCTCTACAACCCCTCCGCGCACCACCACTGTCTGCTGCTCGCGGTGCCGTGGTTGGAGCGCCCCTTCTTCAAGGTGGGCTACACGCCGGCCACCGTCTTTGGCGGCAAGTTCAGCACCCTGGAGCCACGCATGCTGGGCCACCTGGGCGTGACGGCGGTGCTGATGGATGCGCCAGCGGAGGGGCCCCTGGCCGGGTTGCCGGTGCTCGCGCGGTGGGGCCGATTCGAGGTGCGCGAGGTGCGGCAGCTGCCCCGGGTGAATGCCTCGACGCCTGACGCGGCCGCGGAGGTGTTGTCCTGGGAAGACGAGGCGGTGCGCCTGCGCCTGTCCGGGCCCGGCTCCACCGGGGTGTTGCTGTGGATGGGTTGGGCCCCCGAATGGGAGGCCACGCATGAGGGCCAGGCGGTGCCGCTCGAGCCGGCGCTCGTCGAGGGCGCGCGGCTGATGACGTTGCACGCGGACCCGGGCGAGGTGGTGCTGCGCTTCGGGGCCTCGAGAGGGGCGCGTCCAGCGGCGCTCCTCTCGGTGCTCACCGTGCTGGTGGTGGCGTGGGCGGCGCTGTCCCGTCCACGCCGTCCCTCCGTCAGTGCAGGGTCTTCTTGAGGCGGCTCATCCGCTCGTGGGTGCGCTTCTGCGAGGGCAGCAGCTCCATCCGGACGAAGCGGCGCGCCTCGCCGTGCGTCTTGTCCATGTCGCGCTGGTAGTCCGCGAGGCCGTGGTCCTCACCTTCCTCGAGCGCCTGGATGGCCGTCTTGTCGCCGAGGAGATCCGCGCCTCCCTGCACCAGCTTCGCGAAGGCTCCCCAGACGCCGGAGCCCTCCACCGGCTTGCCTCCGAGCTTCTCGACGCGCTCGCGGATGGCCGCCACGCGGTGCTCGTGGTCCTGCATGCAGTCCTCGAGCTGGCTGCGGAGCCGCTCATCCGACACCCGGCCGATGGCCTGGCGGTAGGTCTCCACCGCCGAGATTTCACCGCGAAGGAATGAGTTGAGCGTCTCGACATCGGTGGTGTTCGCCATGCGCTTGCCTCCTGCTGGAGATGACTCGCGCAAAGGTGATTGCTCCCTCGCGGAGCGGCAACGAGCGCTCCCTGGCCTTGCCCCGCTCCAGGAGGACGGCGCGGGGGTTGCCTGCCCGCCAGGGAGTGACGAGGGGATGACACCGCCGTGTGCTGGTGCACGGTACGGGGAGGGAAATGCCCCTCCCCGTGGGCTTGGCGTCCTCAGCCGCCCTGGGCGGACGGGGCCACCGGGGTGCCCTGCTGGGCCTTGGCCCAGAGCGAGAGCAGCTCCGCCTCGCGCTCCGGGGGCAACCCGCCGCGCAGCTTGCTGCGGCGCTCCTCGGGCTGGCTGTTGAACCACTCGAGGGTGTCCCGGGTGGTGACGACCGGCGAGCGGAACTTCAGCCCGGCCTGCACCGCCCGCGCGTTGCTGCGCCGGTGCATGCCGGCGTAGGACCCGAAGGCCGGCGCCCAGATGGGGAGCGCGCCCTCGCCGTCCTCGCCGTTCTTCTGGAGGAACTCGCCGGACACCCAGGTGAGCTTCGTGTCCTTGCCGGTGATCTCCTTACAGGCCGTGAACAGCTCCCCCATGCTCCAGGGCTTCTCCGGCCCCACGGCGTTGAAGACGCCCGTGGTGTTGCGCTCCACCAGCAGCACGAGCCACTCGGCCAGGTCGCGCACGTCGATGATCTGCAGCGGATCCGACGGGCTGCCCGGCGCGAGCATCTCTCCGCCCTGCGCGTAGCGCCAGGGGAAGTACGTGAAGCGGTCCGTGCGATCCTCCGGGCCCACGATGTAGCCGGGGCGGACGATGGTGGTGCGGCCCGGCAGGGCCTTCTCCACGGCCACCTCGCACGCGCGCTTCAGCCCACCGTAGTTCTCGAAGTTCTTGCCCATCGACTCGACGGTCGGATCCGCGAGCGTGGCGGTCGCGGCGGTCTCGTCCGCTCCGGGCGTGTCGTTCTTCGCGTAGGCCGAGCCGCTGGAGATGAAGATGTACTGTCCGACGTTGGGCGCCAGCAGCGACGCCGAGGCTCCGACCATGCGCGGGTAGTAGCCCGAGTTGTCGATGACGGCGTCGAACGAGCGGCCCTCGAGCGCCTTGAGGCCCTCGCCCTTGTTCGGGTCTCTATCGCCCTGCAGCTTCTCCACGTCCGGGAAGAGCTCCGGCCGGGTCTTGCCGCGGTTGAAGAGGGTCAGGGTGTGTCCGCGCGCCTGGGCCGCGGCGACAACGGCCGGGCCGAGGAAGCCCGTGCCACCGAGGATGAGGATCTTCTTCTTGGAGGCGGCGCGGCCATCTCCGGACGTGGAGCGCGTGCCCGTGGCGCAGGCCGTCATCGCGGCGGCGGCCAGGGTGTACTGGAGGAACTGCCTTCGGGAAGTGGTCATGGTTGGGTATCGGGGAAGCTGGCCCAGGGAGAGCGGCCGGGCACATGATGGCCCGTTTCCCTGGCTGCTGCCCACGACACCCGGCGGTTTTTTCTATTCCCCTCCACCGGCGGGAGGGGTGAGCCTGGGAATCGCCGCGTCCACCAGCTCGCCCGCGACGAGCTCCGCGCCCCGGTTCTCGCAGGACTCCCACATGCGCAGGAAGGCCTCGGCCGAGGAGAAGAGTGGATCCATCTGCGCGTCCGTCAGGCCCACGTGGACGAGGTCCCGGATGAAGTCCGGCAGCAGGCCGACATGGGCCAGTCCGTCGGTGTTGAAGTCGAACTCGCGCGAGCCGGCGCGTGCCTTCTCGAAGGGCACATGCGTGCGGTACAGGGTGCCCGAGTAGGGCAGGGGCGGCTTGTTGCGCTGGAGCATCTGCTGCACGGGCCGCCGCTTCTCGCGCAGCGTGTCGTCCTTCAGCCCGGCGGCGGCGTTGGGCCCGTAGCGGGGCCCCGGTTGTTGGTTGAGGCCGTTGAAGTCGGTGCCCATCGCCACGCCGCCGGAGCCCACCTCGCTCAGCAGGGAGAGGGCGTACTGATATGACTGGGCCCACGTCTTGGACGAGCGCGCGCAGTCGTTGTCCACAGTGCCACCGGGAAAGTCCTTCAGCTCGTGCTGGTTGGTGATGGGGCCGAGCAGTCCGCCCAGCTCGAGGATGCGCCGCGCCTGGCCGCGCGTCTTCATGTACTCGCTGGCACGCTTGGCCTTGCGGCTCGTCTCGTGGTGCTCGAGGCCCTGCTCGCGGAAGGCGCAGTGCGAGGCGACGACGGGGTAGCGGGACTGCTCGGCCAGGGAGAGCACGTCGTTGGTGCAGCGCTCGGACATGTGCTCCACGTCGAGGATGAAGCCCTGGCGCATGGCCTCGCGCAGGAAGGTGTGGCCCGTGGACGTGAGCCCGAGCTGGTTGACGTGGCCCTGGCCGGGGGCGTTGAGGGCGTACCCCTTCGGGTAGTGCGCCCGGCGCGTCAGCTCGTAGAGCATGACGGCGGCCTTCGTCTGCGTCTCCATGTCCTGGCCGAGCCGGAAGCCCACGTCGGGGGCGCCCCGCACGTCGAAGAAGTGCCCGCGCAGGAAGTGGTTGAGCAGGTTGAACTTGTCGTCGTAGACGGCCGCACCGCCGAAGCTGTTGTTGGCGAGGTGCAGCGGCGTCATCATCCGGAAGCCGAGCTCCTTCAGCCAGCGCAGGATGCGGGGGAGCTGCTCCAGCGACAGGGGCTGCTCTTTGAGGGCCTCGCGGTCGCCCAGGAGGCTGTCGAGCGAGTCCACCTCCACGCCGGCCACCACGGCGAGCTTTCCGGAGGTGATGAGCTGGCGGGCCTGCGAGGCGCTCAGGGCCAGCCCCATCCAGTCCGCGTGGCGCTCGGTGAAGCGGCGCAGCTCGCGCATCTGCTTCTCGATGGAGGACTCGTCCTTGTCGGGGTGGTGGCATTGCTCGGCCAGCAGCTCGTTGTTGACGGCCACGCTGCACAGCAGCCGCAGCCCTCCGGCATGGGCCCGCCGTAGCCACTCCACGAACATCTGCTGGTGGATGAGCGTGTTGAAGGTGGGCCAGTCGGCATAGGTGCCATGGCCACAGGGTCCGTGGCCCAGGCCGCCCTCGATGAAGGCCTGCACCAGGGGCCAGTCCTTGCCGAAGTTGCCGATGCCCCACTTGCCGTGGAGGTGGATGTCACAGCGGGCGAGCGCCTGCTCGATGTCACCATCCGGGCGCCCGGCGAGCAGGTGCCCGCCAAAGCCCAGGTGCGCCATCAGGTGGCAGTGCAGATCGGCGAATCCGAACACGGGGGACGCCATGAGAATCTCCGGAAGTCAGTGCGTGGCGGGGCCGATCAACCAGCGCGCTCGAGCCCGGGCCACCACCTCGCCGGACTCGTCGGTGAGGTCGGCCTGGACGTCGTACTCGTGCCGCTCGCCCGCGGCGGCGACGGGGGCCCGGCACTCGGCGGTGATGGAGCCCCGGGCCTTGCGCAGGTAGTCCATCTCCAGGTGGGTGATGATGCCGCGCATGCCCTCGGGCAGGGCGGACATCATCGCCACCCCGGTGGCCACCTCGCCCAGGTTCATCAGCGCGATGGCATGCACCGAGCGCAGGTGGTTGCGCACGGCGCGCCGGTCCCGCATCCGCACCCGGGCATAGCCCTCCTCCAGGGTGAGCACCTCCGGGCGGATGGTGCCGGTATAGGGCGCGAGGTTTCCGAGGAGCTGCCCCATGAGGAGCCCCCCACCGGGGGCATGGCGCAGCAGGCTCCATGCGCGGCGCAGGGTCTCGGCCGAGGCGAGGCTGTTGAGGGACCGGGTCAGGCTGGAGAGAGGGGACATGGGCCGAGGACATAGCATCCCCATGCCCCTCGGGAAGGCGCTTCGGTGGCCATCCGTCCTAGACGATGTAATTGGCGGTACCGCCGTCCACGCGCAGCGCGGAGCCGGTGGTGGCCGAGGCGCGCGGGCTGCAGAGGTAGACGGCCAGGTGGGCCACCTCCTCGGGCGTGGCGAAGCGGCGCAGCAGCGAGGTGGGGCGCTCGTTCTTGAAGAAGTCGGCCTCCGTCTGCTGGAGCGTCCTGCCGCTGCCGGTGGCGAGGTTCTGCACGAAGTCCTGCACGCCCTCGGTCTTCGTGGGGCCGGGCAGCAGGGCGTTCACCGTCACCCCGGTTCCCGCCAGCTCGATGGCCAGTCCGCGCGACACGCTGAGCTGGGCCGTCTTCGTCATCCCGTAGTGGATCATCTCCTTGGGGATGTTGAGGGCGGACTCGCTGGAGACGAAGAGGATGCGGCCCCAGAGGCGCTCGCGCATGCCGGGTGCGTAGTGGCGCGAGAAGCGCACCCCGCTGAGCACGTTGACTTCGAAGAAGCGCATCCAGTCGGAATCCGGAATCTCGAAGAAGGGCTTGGGCTCGAAGATGCCCAGGTTGTTCACCAGGATGTCCACGCTGGGGACGCGGGAGAACACCGCCTGGGCCCCCTCGGCGGTGCCGGAATCGGCGACCACGCCTTCCACCTGGGCGCCGGGAACCTCCTTGCGGATGCGGGCGACGGCGTTGTCGACCGACTCGGCCTTCCGGCCGTTGACCACCACGCTGGCGCCCTCGGCGGCCAGGCCCCGCGCGATGGCGAAGCCGATGCCGAAGGTGGAGCCGGTGACGAGGGCCCGGCGGTTGCGAAGCTCGAAGTCCATGAGGGGTGACTCCTCGGAGGGTAGGGAAGCGCGCAGATTAGGAGGGCAGGGGGGCCTGCCCAAGCGCCTTGTTCGAATGGAAAGCAGGTAGGCTGCCGGAACGTCTGGAGGCACTCATGCCTGTCCTGCTCACGCGTTCGCCAGTCGAGGTCGCGCTTTTCGTCTTCGGCATCAACCTGCTGCGCTACGTGCTCTTCTCCGTCCCGGCGTTCCTCGTCTTCCACCGGTGGACGCCGAAGCGCGCGCTGTCACGGCGGCTCGGTCCGGGGCCCGTCGGCACGGCGCAGGTGCGCAGGGAGGTGTTCTACTCGGTGGTGAGCCTGGGCATCTTCGGGCTCACGGGCGTGCTGATGTACGTGCTCGCCCGGTCCGGACTGTCCCGCATCTACAACGACGACCGGTATGGGACCGTGTGGTTCATCGTGTCCATCCCGGTGATGCTCATCCTCCACGACACGTACTTCTACTGGACGCACCGCTTCATGCACTGGAAGCGCATCTTCAAGTACGTCCACCGGGTGCACCACCTGTCGAACAATCCCTCGCCGCTCGCCGCCTACGCCTTCCACCCGCTGGAGGCCGTCATCGAGACGGGCATCGCTCCGCTCATCGCGCTCACGCTGCCGGTGCACCGGGACGCGTTCGTCATCTTCCTCACCATCCAGTTGCTCATCAACGTCACGGGACACCTCGGCTTCGAGGTGTACCCGCGCGGCTTCCTGCGCTCGCCGCTGGGGTGGATCTTCAACACGACGACCCACCACCATCAGCACCACCAGAAGACGAACTGGAACTTCGGCCTCTACTTCAACGTGTGGGACCGGCTCATGGGCACCAACCACCCCGGCTATGTCGCGGCCTACGAGGCGGCCACCGAGGGGACGGGCTCCCGGGAGGACGCACGGAGCGGGCAGACGCCGGACGCGCTCAGTCCCTCCTCACCGCGCTGAGGCGCTCGCGGCGGCCCGGGTGCTTGCTCGCCGGACGGCCGTGGCTCAGGGCGTGGCGGAGCGCCGCGTCTTCACCCGCTCACGGCTCAGCAGCCGGGTCATGTTGCCGCCGTAGATGTCCCGCCGCTCGGCCTCGGTGAGCTTCAGCGCCGCGACCGTTCGATCCGTCTCCGGGGTGAAGAGCTCCCCGGAGCGCGAGTCCATGGGCGAGTCGCTGCCGAACAGGACGCGCTCCACGCCAAAGAAGTCACAGGCGAGCTGGATGGTCGAGGGCTCGAAGCCGAGCGAGGCCGTGTCGCGGTAGAACTTCTTGAAGTGCTCGATGTGCGTCTGCTGCTCGGCCCTCTGGTAGAGCGGCGCGTAGTCGGGATGATCCGGAGGCTTGACCGTGGGGCCGATGGCAGCAGCGCCACCCCATGCAAACGCCCGGGATGGGCCCGGGCCACGGTGTGCAGTCCGTCATTGCACAGCCGGGCGGCCTTCACCGAAAGCGAGGGCTCATCCTGCACACCCCGGAGCCCCTCGAGCCAGGGCAGCGGCACCACCACGTTCGACTCGATGCCGTACGTGTCCATCTGCCGCAGGCGCCGGTCCGTGTCCACCCGTGTGGGCGTGTTGGAGAAGAGCTTGCGGAAGACGTGCGGTCCGTCGCTCACACCCTCCAGGAAGTCCAGGAAGCCCGGGGGGCTCAGGTGGGTATAGGCGTCGATCTTCCGGCTCATCGCGAGGTGCTCCCCTGGTGGCTGGTGGGGCGGTGTCTGGCGATGAGCCGCGCCGCCGCGCCGCCGCTGTAGCGCTCGCTGTGGACCAGCTCCGCGCCACAGCGGGACATCAGCTCCGAGAACTCGGGGATGCTCAGCTGGTTGATGATGCTCTCGGCCAGGTAGCGGTAGGGGGCGGTGTCCTCGACGAAGGGGCTGACGACGTGGGGCATCACCCGCCGCATCCACGTCGTGTACAGGGCTCGCCACACCTCTGAGTCGCGAGGGTAGAAGTGATCCAGGATGATCAATCGTCCGCCCGGAGCCAGCACCCGCAGCATCTCGCGCATGGCGAGCTCGGGATCCGGGAAGTTGCGGTACGTGAACGCCGTGAGCACCACGTCATACGCGGCGTCGGGCCGGTCGATGGCGCACACGTCGCCCTCGAAGTACGTGCCCTGGGCATCATGCTTCCGGGCGACGCTCAGCATGCCGGGAGACAGATCCATGCCCTCGATGCGAACGCCCGGGTATTGGCGGCGCAGGAAGCGGGTCGACTCGCCGGTACCACAGCCCACGTCCAGCACGCGATCTCCCGCGCGCAGGCCCAGGGTTCGGAGTGCCCGCCGGTACCACAGGCTGGTATGGCCAGCGAACACCAGCAGCCGCAGGAAGTCGTAGCGGGGAGAGATGGTGTCGAAGAGCGCGCGGACGTACTCCCGCCGCGGCTCTCCCTGGAGCCGTGCGGCCTGGGCGGGTGTTGCACCCCCCTGCTCTCGAGCCTCCGACGCCCTGGTCTGTCCTCTCATCGAATGACTCCTCACCTCGAATGTCGTCCCCGACATGTGTCCCATGTCGACGCACGAATGCAACAGGGTCTCACCGAGGGCACGGCCATCCCAGAGCGCGTCCAGCTGGGCTTTGGTCTGTTCACGCTCCACCCCATCCACGAGGGGCGCAGCCGCTCCCTCAAGGGACAGGGCTTGAAGGCCTCGTGGGGTCGCTTCGAGATTTCCGCGTCCCCCGCGCCCCGGTAGGCACCGCTCAGGCCGGGGGAAGGGGAGGCAGGTGCGCCAGCAGGCGCCCGAGGTCCGGCTGGAGCTCGTCCGGGGCCGCGGTGGCGAGCGTCCCGGCGTCGTGGTTGCCCCAGGTGACGGCGTAGGTGCGCAGTCCCGCCGCCTTGCCGGCATGGATGTCGTGGGTGGTATCGCCCACCATCCACAGGCCCTCGGCGGTGCCCAGCGCGGCCAGGGCCCGGTGGATGACGTCCGGGGCGGGCTTGTGGGGGAAGCCATCGGTTCCCTGCACGTAGTCCAGGGCGGGCGTCAGCCCGAGCGCCTCGACGAAGCGCCGGGCCATGTCCGTGCGCTTGGTGGTGGCGATGGCCAGCCGGTAGCCCCGCTGCCGGAGCGTCCGCAGCAGCTCGACGACGCCGGGGTAGGGGCGCGAGCGGTTGACGAAGTTGCGGGCGTAGTGCTCGCGGTAGACGGTGCACAGCGAGACCGCGTGCGCGGGCGCGAAGTGCGCGTACATGGCCTCCAGCGGATGGCCGATGAGCGGGCGCACCTCCGCGTCGGTGGGCGCTGGCAGCCCCAGGCTCGCGAAGCCGTACTGGAAGCTGGAGATGATGTCCGGCAGCGAGTCCACCAGCGTGCCGTCGAGGTCGAAGACGATCGTCTTGTGCGGGTGCGTCATGGGGGCCGGTGCCATTCTGTGCTATTCGCGGCGGCGATGGCGCGCAAACGCATCCTGGCCCTCGTCACCCTGCTCCTCGCCCTGCTGGCGGCCACCTGGCAGCGCGCCCGGGCCATCGAGAAGCTGCCCCCGGACTTCGACGAGGGCATCTACCTCCCCCTGGCGTACCGCTACGCGGAGATGGTGGAGGGAGGCCGCTGGGGCGAGCTCATGGCGTACCAGGAGAACTTCGAGCACCCACCGCTGGTGAAGCTCCTGTATGCCTCGGAGTTGTGGGTGTCCGGGACGCCCGAGCCGGAGTGGAAGACGGTGCGCGTGGGCCGCCCCATCCCGGAGCCCGCCGTGCCCGTCTTCCGGCGGACGCGCTGGCTGTCCGGGGTCATGGGCATCCTCCAGGTGGGCCTCATCGGCCTGGTCCACCCGGCGGCCGCGCTCCTGCTCGCGTTCGACTCGTACCACGTGAAGTACACCTCGCAGGCCTACCTGGAGGCCGTCCCCGGCCTCTTCGCCATCCTCGCCGTGCTCGCCTTCGAGCGGGCCCGCCGGGGTGCCCGTGAGGCGGGGCGGGGAGCGCCCTTCCAGCTCGCACCGCTCGCGCTCTCCGGGGCCCTGTTGGGCTTCACGGCCGCGGGCAAGTACCCGTACGCGATGGTGGTCGGGCTGGCCTTCCTGCCGTTCCTGGTGGGGTACGGCCGGGCCCGGTGGCGCGTGTGGGCCGCCTTCGTCCTCCCGGCGATGGCCGTGTTCGTGCTCGCGGATCCAGCCCTCTGGCCGGATCCCCTGGGGCGCCTGTGGGCGTCCGTCACGTTCCACTGGAACTATTCGCACAGCGAGCACGTGGTGCGCTCGGCGCTACCCTGGTACCAGCCGCTCTACCACCTGACGCACGCGACCCCCACCTGGTGGCACAAGGGTGTTTTCGCCACGGGCGCCACGGTCTGGGTGTTGCTGCCCCTGGCCGCCATCGGGTTGCCAGCCACGTGGCGCCAGCGCCCCGTGTGGGCCGCCTGGGCCCTGGTGGGTCTGGTGTTCCTGGTGCTCTGGTCCACCAAGTGGGCCCAGTACCTGCTGCTCGTCCTGCCTCCGCTCTGTGTCTGCGCTGGCATGGGGGTGAGCACGCTGTACGGGCTCGCGGCCTCCGTGCTGCGGCGGCGCGCGGCGGGCGGCGAGCAGCCGAGCCAGGGCTGAAGGCCGCTCGAACCACCGGGACCTGGCCCCGTGGGCGCTTGGAGATGACGCTGGCCGGGCAACCGGGCGGGGGCCCTCCGTCCTCCCCGGAGAGCATTCGTTTGCATCCAGGCGTTCTCAGGGGTTAGGGGAGGGATGGGTACCCCCATGGCCACACAGACTCGCTACGCGCATCCCTTCCTCCCCGTCACCCGTGCCGACATGCAGGCCCGGGGCTGGGAGCAGCTCGACATCATCATCGTTTCCGGCGATGCGTACGTGGACCATCCCGCTTTCGGCCCCGTCCTCATCGCCCGTTTCCTCGAGGGCCGTGGCTTCAAGGTGGGCATCATCTCCCAGCCGGACTGGCACTCCGCCGAGCCCTTCAAGGCGCTGGGCAAGCCCCGGCTCTTCTTCGGGGTGGCCGCCGGCAACCTCGACTCGATGCTCAACCGGCTCACCGCGCAGAAGAAGAACCGCTCCGAGGATCAGTACAGCCCGGGCGGGCGCACCAACTGCCGGCCGGACCGGGCCACCATCGTCTACGCCCAGCGTTGCCGCGAGGCCTACCCGGAGGTGCCCATCGTCCTCGGTGGCATCGAGGCCTCGCTGCGCCGCATCGCCCACTACGACTACTGGAGCGACAAGGTGCGCCGCTCCATCCTCATGGACGCCAAGGCGGACCTGCTCGTCTTCGGCATGGGCGAGCGCCCCGTCTGGGAGGTGGCCGACCGCATGCGCCGGGGCGAGCGCATCGAAGACCTCCGCGACGTGCGCGGCACCGCGTACATCATCAACGACGCGGAGATGAAGGCCCACGAGGCGGACCCGGCGAAGCGCGCCGTGGACCAGAAGGTGGTGGTGTTGCCCTCCTACGAGGAGGTGGTGGCGGACAAGCTGGCGTTCGCCCGCATGTCGCGCGACTTCCAGATGGAGACCAACCCCGGCAACGGGCGGCCCCTGGCGCAGCGGCATGGCAACCGCGCCGTCTACTTCAACCCGCCAGCGCGGCCCCTGGAGGACGGGGAAGGCAAGGGGGACAACGCGTCGGTGGCCATGGACGAGCTGTACGACCTCCACTTCAACCGCGTCCCACACCCCATGTACAAGGAGCGCATCCCCGCCTACGAGACGGTGAAGCACTCCATCGTGCTGATGCGTGGCTGTTTCGGCGGGTGCACCTTCTGCTCCATCACCGAGCACGAGGGCCGTGTCATCCAGAGCCGCAGCGCGGAGAGCGTGCTGCGCGAGGTGCGGGCCCTGCGGCGCATGGGGGACTTCCGCGGCACCATCACGGACCTGGGTGGCCCCACGGCCAACATGTACAAGCTCAAGTGCAAGAGCGAGGACATCGAACGGCGCTGCCGCAAGCTGTCCTGTGTGCACCCCGGCGTCTGCGAGAACCTGCAAACGGACCACGGGCCCCTCATCGACGTGATGAAGCAGGTGCGAGCGGAGGAGGGCGTCAAACACGTCTTCATCGCCAGCGGCGTGCGCTACGACCTGGCCGAGCGCTCCCCCGAGTACGTGAAGGAGCTCGCCGCGCACCACGTGGGGGGCCAGCTGTCGGTGGCGCCCGAGCACGTGTCGCCCCGCGTGCTGGAGAAGATGAAGAAGCCCGGCATCGAGAGCTTCGAGCGCTTCCAGCACATGTTCGCCTGTGCCAGCGAGGAGGCCGGCAAGGAGCAGTACGACATCCCCTACTTCATCAGCGGCCACCCGGGCTCGGCGCTGGATGACATGGTGGAGCTGGCGCTGTGGCTGAAGCAGAACGGCAAGCGGCCGCGCCAGGTGCAGGACTTCATCCCCACGCCCATGTCCGTGGCCACGGCCATGTACTACACGGGAATGGATCCCCTGAAGATGGAGCCCGTCTACACGGCGAAGGGGCTGCGGGAGAAGCGGCTGCAGAAGGCGCTGCTGCTCTTCTGGAACCCCGAGCACTGGCCCCTGGCCCGCGAGGCGTTGCAGCAGGCCGGCCGCGAGGATCTCATCGGCCGCGGGCCGCACGCGCTGGTGCCTCCGGAGACCGCCGCCGAGGCCTCGCGCCGCAAGCAGGCCGAGGCCCGCGAGCGTCAGGAGCGGCGGGCTCGCTGAGCAGCGCCTGTCCGCTCGCCTCCCTGGACTTCGGTCGGGGGCTCGATGGACCTACGGCGTCTGCCCGGGTCCGTTGCCACCTTTGGCCATATGACGGACCTGTTCCAGCTCTTCGCCGTATCCGCGGTGGTGATGGGGCTCTCCCAGACCCTCACCCGGGAGCGTCTCTTCGCGCCCCTGCGCGAGTGGCTCGGAGGCAAGGAGACCTGGTGCGGTTACCTGGCGTCCTGTCCCTATTGCACCTCGCACTACGTGGCCTTCGTGCTGGTGCCGCTCACGGGCACCTATCCCATCACGGTGGTGGTGGGCGGCTGGCCAGGCACGGTGCTGAGCTGGTTCCTCTCCTCCATCCTCGTCACCGTCATCGCCGCCTTCTTCCGGGTGCTCTTCTGGTTCGTGGACGAGGCGCAGGGCCTGGTGCGCCGGCGCCAGCGCAGCGAGGAGGAGGAGATCGCCACCAGGCAGGTGGTGCGCAAGAAGGTGGAGCAGGAACTCTCCCCCGAGGCGCCGGACGAGCCGCGTCCCCCCGTCCCCCACTGATCAAGCGCGGCGGCGGTAGAGGCGCTCCTGCGCATCCACCTCGTCGTACTCGGTCTCGATGACGGTGTGGCGCAGCGTCTCGCCGCGTCCGAGCGCGAGCACGCCGAAGCGCCGCAGCGACTGGTTCAGCAGCCGGTACACGCGCGTCTGCAGGTCCGCGCCGAAGTAGATGAGCACGTTGCGGCAGAGGATGACGTTGAACTCGTTGAAGGTGCCGTCGCTCACCAGGTTGTGCTGGGCGAAGACGATGTTCTTGCGCAGCGGCGCCTTGAAGATGGCGTGGTCGTAGTTGGCCGTGTAGTAGTCGCTGAAGGCGGCGGTGCCCCCGGCGCGCAGGTAGTTGGCCGTGTACTCCCGCATGTGCTCCATGGGGAAGATGCCGGACTTGGCCCGCTCCACCACGGCCGCGTTCATGTCCGTGGCGTAGATGCGGCTGCGCTCGTACAGGCCCGCCTCCATGAGGAGGATGGCCAGCGAGTACACCTCCTCACCCGTGGAGCACCCGGCGTGCCAGATGCGCACGAAGGGGGCGGAGAAGAGGTGGGGGACCACCTTCTCCCGGAATGTCGCGAAGAAGCTCGGGTCCCGGAACATGGTGGTGGTGTTGACGGACAGGTGCTGCAGCAGCTCCTCCATGGCGGAGGAGTCGTGCAGCACCCTGGCCTGGAGCGCGGAGAGCGTCCCCAGCTTCTGGGCGTGGACCATGTTCCACACCCGCCGCCGCAGGGACGTGCGGGCATAGCCCCGGAAGTCGAGGCCGTAGCGCCGCATGATGCCCTCGAGGAGCAGGTCCAGCTCGATGTCCTCGAGGGCGTCATCACCCTCGACCGCTTCACGCACCAGCGCTTCCTTCATCACCCGTCACCCGCTGCCCGCTCACTCGAGACGGGGATTACCCGTTGTTGTTGCCGCCAGAGTGTGCACGCTCCGCGTTCTTGAACAGCCAGACGCGCAGCAAGCTGAGCAACTGGTCCGTCTCCACCGGCTTGGTGATGTAGTCGCTGGCGCCCGCGTCGATGCACTTCTCGCGGTCTCCCTTCATGGCCTTGGCGGTGAGCGCGATGATGGGCAGGCTCTTCAGCTCGTTGACCTGGCGGATGGCGCGCATGGTCTCGTAGCCGTCCATCTCCGGCATCATCACGTCCATGAGGACGACGTTGAGGTCCGGCGTGGCGCGGATGATGTCGATGCCCTTGCGGCCGTTCTCCGCGTAGAGCACCTGCATCTTGTGCTTCTCCAGCACGCTGGTGAGGGCGAAGATGTTGCGCACGTCGTCGTCCACGACGAGCACCTTCTTGCCGGCCAGCACCGGATCGCTCTGGTGCACCTGCTTGATCATCGCCCGCTTGTTCTCGGGCAGATTGGCCTCCACGCGGTGCAGGAAGAGCGCCGTCTCGTCCAGGAGCTGCTCGGGTGACTTGACGCTCTTGATGATGATGGCGTCGGTGACCCGCTTGAGGACCGTCTCCTCCTCCTCGGACAGCTCCTTGCCCGTGTAGACGATGATGGGCGGGGTGTGGCCCTTGAGCTTCATCGCCTCGATGAGCTGCAGGCCCGTCATGTCCGGCAGGCCCAGGTCCAGCACCACGCAGTCGAAGTAGCGCTCCTGCATGGCGTTGAGGGCATCCTGGCCGCTGCCCACCGCGGTCGTCTTCACGTCGCCGTTGCCAATGAGGGTGACGATGCTGTCGCGCTGGCGCTGATCGTCCTCCACCACCAGCAGGTTCTTCACCGGCCGCTCGATGAAGCCCTTCACCCGGGCCAGGGCATCGCCCAGGGCCTCGCGGTTGGCCGGCTTCTGGAGCACCGCCAGCGCGCCCAGCCTGAGGCCGCGGCTGCGCTGCTCCTCGCTCGCGGAGATGATGTGCACCGGGATGTGGCGGGTGCGGCTGTCGTGCTTGAGGCGATCCAACAGGTTCCACCCGTCGATGACGGGCAGGCCGATGTCCAGGGTGATGGCATCCGGCCGGTACTGGCGCGCCATGGCCAGGCCCGTGTCTCCGCGCAGCGCCACCAGGCCCTTGAAGCCCTTCTCGCGGGCCAGGGTCAGCACGATGCGGGCGAAGACGATGTCATCCTCGATGATGAGCAGCGTCCGGTCTCCCGGCTGGATGTTGCGCCGGTCGTCCTCGACCTCCTCCTCGCGCGCCAGCTCCGCGTCCTGCACCGCGGTCTCCACCTCCGCGCGCAGCGCGTTGAGCCGCGCCTCGGCCGTGACCCGCTCGGAGGAGACGCCGCCGCCGTTGCCACCGTTGCCAACGGCGCCGCCGTTGCCGAGCTGCTGCGGACGGAGCGAGCTGGTGACGGGCACGTACGTCTGCGGCACGTAGAGGGTGAAGGTGCTGCCCTTGCCCGGGGCGCTGGTCACCTTGATTTCGCCACCCAGCAGCTTGGCGATCTCACGGCTGATGGACAGACCCAGGCCGGTGCCCCCGTACTTGCGGCTGGTGGTGCCGTCCGCCTGCTGGAAGGCCTCGAAGATGATGCGCTGCTTGTTCTCCGGGATGCCGATGCCCGTGTCGATGACGGAGAAGGCGAGCACCGCGCCGCCCTGGTTGAGCACGGGGTGATCGATGCTCCAGCCGCTGCGGGCCGGACGCACGTCCAGGGTGACGTGGCCTTCCTCGGTGAACTTGAAGGCGTTGGCCAGCAGGTTCTTGAGCACCTGCTGCAGCCGGCGTCCGTCGGTGAGGATGTGCGAGGGCAGGGCCTGGGTGAACTCCAGCTTGAAGCCCAGCTTCCGATCCACGGCCACCTGGCGGAAGGTGCGCTCCACGAAGTCCTTCAGGCTGCTGAGCGACACCTCGTCCACGTCCACGCTCATCGTTCCGGACTCGATCTTCGACAGGTCCAGGATGTCGTTGATGAGGCTGAGCAGGTCGCTTCCGGCGCCGTGAATCGTCTGGGCGAACTCCACCTGACGGCCGCTGAGGTTGCCCTCGGAGTTCTCCGCCAGCAGCTTGGAGAGGATGAGGAGGCTGTTGAGCGGGGTGCGCAGCTCGTGGCTCATGTTGGCCAGGAACTCGCTCTTGTACTTCGAGGAGAGGGCGAGCTGCTGGGCGCGCTCCTCGAGGGCCACCTTGGCCTGCTCGATTTCGCGGTTCTTGCGCTCGACCTCCATGTTCTGCACCTGCAGGAGGCGGCTGCGCTCCTCGAGCTCCTCGTTGGTCTGCTGCAGCTCCTCCTGCTGCTGCTTGAGGCGCTCCTCGGAGGCCTGGAGGCTCTTGGCCTGCTGCTCCAGGCGGCGGTTGGTCTCGGTGAGCTCCTGCTGCTGGCTGCGCAGCTCGTCGGCGAGGCTCTGGGACTGCTTGAGCAGCTCCTCCGTCCGCATGCCGGCGGCGATCGTGTTGAGCACGATGCCGATGGACTCGGTGAGCTGATCCAGGAAGGACAGGTGCGTCTCGCTGAACCGGTAGAAGCTGGCCAGCTCGATGACGGCCTTGACCTGGCCCTCGAAGATGACGGGGAGGACGACGATGTTGAGGGGCTTGGCCTCACCCAGTCCGCTGTTGATGCGGATGTAGTCGTCCGGCACGTCGGTGAGGAGGATGCGGTCCTTCTCCAGGGCGCACTGGCCCACCAGGCCCTCGCCCAGCTTGAAGGAGTTGGCGAGGCTCTTGCGCTCCTTGTAGGCGTAGGCGGACAGCAGACGCAGTGCCTGCATCTTGTCGCCGCCGTCCATGATGTAGAACACGCCGTGCTGCGCCTGCACCAGCGGCGCCAGCTCCTTGAGGATGAGCTTGGAGACCGTCTCCAGCTCGCGCTGGCCCTGCAGCAGGCGGGTGAAGCGCGCGAGGTTGGTCTTCAGCCAGTCCTGCTCGGTGTTCTTCTGCGTGGTGTCACGCAGGTTGGAGATCATCTGGTTGATGTTGTCCTTCAGGGCGGCCATCTCGCCCTGGGCCTCCACCGAGATGCTCCGGGTCAGGTCGCCCTTGGCCACGGCGGTGGCGACCTCGGCGAGCGAGCGCACCTGGGTGGTGAGCGAGCCGGCCATCGAGTTCACGTTGTCCGTGAGGTCCTTCCACGTACCGGCGGCGCCGGGCACCTTGGCCTGGCCACCCAGCTTTCCTTCGATACCCACCTCGCGGGCCACCGTGGTCACCTGGTCGGCGAACGTGGCCAGCGTGTCGATCATCCCGTTGATGGTGTCGGCCAGGGCGGCGATCTCGCCCTTGGCGACGAGGGCCAGCTTGCGCTTCAGGTCACCGGCGGCCACCGCGGTCACCACCGTGGCGATGCCGCGCACCTGGGCGGTGAGGTTGCTGGCCATGCTGTTCACGTTGTCCGTGAGGTCCTTCCAGATGCCGGCGACGCCCTGCACCTGCGCCTGGCCGCCCAGCTTTCCTTCCGTGCCCACCTCGCGGGCCACGCGGGTCACTTCGGAAGCGAAGGAC
>NZ_JPMI01000124.1 GCF_000733295.1 Archangium violaceum Cb vi76
GGACCCACCAGCGCCATCACCCGGCGCCTCCGGCCTCCCAGCCTCGCCGCCAGCAACTCCCCCGAGGCCGTCATCTCCACGTCGATCGTCGCCGGTGTCCCCAGCATCCGCGAGGGCCGCTCCCGCATCACCTCGGGCACCGGCTCCGCCGCTTCCACGGGTTGGAGCAATTCGCCTTCCAGTCCGCGCCTCATGGGCGGTGGCCGGAAGGTCTTCGTCTCATACGCCTCCTCGGGCCGGTGCGTGTCCTCCAGCGCCGCCATGAAGAGCGCGTCCTCTCCCAGCGCCGTCGCCAGCCGACCGCATGGTATACTCACGCGGATGGCCCTGCCGGTCACAACCTGAATGGCGGTACGAAAAATGATGCCGCATTACCTCGCGATGCTACTCGCCTCAGGGAGCATCCTGGGGTGTGCTACTGGCGGACAGCCAAAATTCTGGCGCGACCCGGATGGCAACATCATCGTAGTGGGCCCCATGCTCGGCCCCGCCGACAATCTGGAGAGCAGCTTTGTGAAAACGTCCGAAACATGCCCGGAGCCCAAGCCGGACATCAACGCGGTGGACAGGAGTATTGTGGAGCCATCTACCAGCGTCCTGGAGATACAAGATTTTTTGCGAGCTATCCCTCCTCGCTCGGCCCGCCCCTTGAACTGCCGGGCGGGCGAAAAGCCTGCTTTGTCCCAAACAAGGTCAGTGATTCCGAAGCACCGGGAGGACAAATCTATGCTGACTACCATAGCCACCCATCGTCCTCGCGGTTCTCCCCGGAAGATCTACAAGCGAGTCGTCAACGCTTCTATTTCCGGGTGATGTTCAACCGCATCTGTGAGGTCTATTTGTATGACTTTCAAGATCGTACGGTCTTCCAACTTCAAGACGGAAAATTCGCCCCCATCAAACAGGTGACGGACGACATCCGTGGTCAATAAACACCCATGCCATACACGTTGAAACGACCTGGCATCTCGAATATGCCGCACCAGCACCCCGCAGGAGGATGGATGAAGCGAACCAGCCTGGGAATCCTGATGATTGTTCTTCCCGGGTGCATTCACATCCACCGGAAGGCATCTGTTGCGCCTCCCGAGGTCGCTGAGCGCATCCAATTTCCGGAATGGGACAAAGACGTGGCAACAGTGACCGGACCTCAGCTCAAAGCACTCCAGATCGCGACGGATGATTTCCGGCCAGCAGGGTGGGGGCCATCCAAGCACAAGGACGAACTGGTGCGATGCCTTCAGCAGATCGAGAACTACGACGCATGGATCAAGCGCGGCGAAAAAGTAACGTTCATCCACTTCACGCCTAAAGAAGATGAACGCTGCGGCCTTGAGCCAAGCCCTGTCGATGTCGGTGCGAGCTACGCCATCAGTGACGAGGGGATCATTCTCAGGCGTGAATAATCACACAGACGCACCCGGGGCCAGATTAAAGTCATACACCCTCACCCCAACCCTCTCCCAAAGGGAGA
>NZ_JPMI01000125.1 GCF_000733295.1 Archangium violaceum Cb vi76
CTACATGCCCGAGCAGCCCATCGCGTTCTCGCACGCGGTGCACGCGGGCCACTACGAGATCGACTGTCAGTACTGTCACGTGGGCGCGGAGAAGAGCCGGCACGCCGGCATTCCCCACGCCGGGGTGTGCATGAACTGCCACACCCAGGTGAAGACGGACTCGCCGGAGATCCAGAAGCTCACCCAGGCCGTGAAGCGCGACAAACCCATCGAGTGGGTGCGGGTGCACCGGCTACCGGACCATGCGTACTTCAACCACGCCAACCATGTGACCGCCGGGCTGGAGTGCCAGAAGTGTCACGGCCCGGTGCAGGAGATGGTGCGGCTGGAGCAGGCGGAGCCCATGACCATGGGCTGGTGCCTGGACTGCCACCGCCAGACGCAGGAGTCGCAGGCGAAAGCGCCGGTGCCGCCGTTGGCATCCGGTGTGCTGATGGCCTCCGCGTCCGGAGTGCCCACGGCGAAGGCCTCGCTCAACCCCGCGCCTCGCACCCTGAATCCTCCCACCGACTGCTCTGGCTGCCACCGCTGAGGAACGCGCACCATGTCCGAGACGACCCCCAAATACTGGCAGAGCCTGGCCGCGCGAGATGGAGACCCGGCCCTGCTCGAGCGCTCGCGCAACGAGTTCGCCGAGGAGCTGCCCGTGGGCGTGGCGGCTCAGCCCGCGGACCAGAGTTCGCGCCGGGACTTCTTCAAGGTGATGGGCCTGAGTGCCGCGGCGGCCATGGTGGCCTGCCAGCGTGCCCCCGTGCAGAAGGCGGTGCCCTTCCTCACGAAGCCGGACGAGCTCACCCCGGGACTGGCCCTCTGGTACGCGTCCACCTGCGGCGCGTGCAGCGCCCAGTGCGGCGTGCTGCTGAAGACGCGCGATGGCCGCCCCATCAAGGTGGAGGGGAACGCGGAGCACCCGGTGTCGCGCGGTGGCGTGTGCGCCGTGGGCCAGGCGTCCGTGCTGTCCCTCTATGACGCCAACCGCTCGCGCTGGCCGTCCGTGGGGGGCACGAAGGCCACGTGGGCCAGCCTGGACCAGGCCGTCACCGGGGGGCTGCGCGAGGTGGCGGAGGAGGGGAGGGCCATCCGGCTTGTCCTCCCGTGGGTGCTGGGGCCCACCGCCGAGGTCGCCGTGGCGCGCTTCCTCGCCGCGTTCCCCACGGCCCGCACGGTGCGTTACGACGCCACGGGTGAGTTGGAGGCCATCGCCGAGGCGCACCGCCTCACGCACGGTGTGCGTGTGGTGCCGGACTACCGCTTCGACCAGGCGAAGGTCATCGCCAGCTTCGGCGCGGACTTCCTGGGCACCTGGGTGTCGCCGGTGGCCTTCACCCGCCAGTACAGCGCGGCGCGCGACGCGGCCGGCACACGGGAGATGTCGCGGCACTGGCAGCTCGAGCCGCTGATGACGCTGACGGGCGCGAGCGCCGACAAGCGCGTGCCGGTGGCCGCGTCGGACCTGGTGCCCGCGCTGGCGGGGCTGGTGAAGCGGTTGGCCCAGAAGGCCGGCCAGGCCGTGGAGGGTCTCTCGGGTGTGCCCGCGCCCCGGATGGACGCCAACGTGCTGAGCACGCTGGCCGCCGAGCTGTGGGCCGCGAAGGAGAAGGCCCTGGTGGTGTGCGGTGGCGACGAGCCCGCTGCTCAGGTGCTGACCAACCTGGCCAACGAGCTGCTCGGCAATGCCGGCGTCACGGTTTCCGTCTCCGGTGGCCTCGCCCTGGACGCGGGGGCGATGGGCTTTGGCGAGCTGCTCGCCGAGTTGGAGGCGAAGCAGGTGGGCGCCGTGCTCTTCCACGACGTCAACCCGGCCTACACGCACCCTCGGGGCGAGGTGCTGGCGGGGCTGCTGAAGGACGTGGCGGTGACGGTGGCCACGAGCGACCGGCTCGACGAGACGGCCTCGCTGGTGCGCTTCCACGCGCCGGATCACACTCCGTTGGAGTCCTGGGGTGATGCCGAGCCCCGGCGGGGCGTGCTGAGTCTGCGCCAGCCGGTGGTGTCCCCGCTGCACGAGACGCGCGGCATGGTGGAGTCCCTGCTGAAGTGGGCCGGGGTGGCGCAGTCGCACCACGACTTCCTGCGCGCTCGCTGGGAGGCCGAGGTCTTCCCTCGCGCGAACGTGGCCACGGGCTTCCAGGCCTTCTGGGACGAGGCGGTACGACAGGGCGTGGCGGTGGTGCTGCCCCAGCCGGCCACCACCGAGAGCCCCGCGTTCCGCCCCGAGAGCGTGGCGGCGGCGCTGGCGGGCAGGGGGGTGGCGGCGGACGAGGGGCTCGAACTGGTTCTGTATCAAAAGGTGGGCTTGAGGGACGGCGCGCTGGCCAACAACGGCTGGCTGCAGGAGATGCCGGATCCGATCTCCAAGGCCACCTGGGGCAACTACCTCTGTGTGGCGCCCGCCACGGCCGAGAAGCTGGGCATCAGCGACGGCCAGGTGGTGCGGGTGAGCACGGGAGGGAAGACGCTCGCGGTGCCGGCGCTGGTGCAGCCGGGCACGCACCCGCGGGCGCTGGGCCTCGCCATGGGTTATGGCCGGACGAAGGTGGGACGTATCGGGAACGCAGTGGGGGAAAACGCCTTCGTCCTGGCCTCTTCTACCAACGGGAAGGTGCGTCGCGCGGCGCTCGGGGTGAAGTTGGAGGTGACGCCCGAGACCCGGCCACTGGCCCTCTCGCAGATCCACGCCTCGATGGAGGGGCGCGGGCTGGTGCGCGAGGCCGAGCTGGCGGAGTTCCTCGCCAACCCGCGCGCGGGCAACGAGGCGGAGGGCGGGCATGGCGGTGGGCACCCGCTCTCCATCTGGTCCGGTCACGAGTACAAGGGCCACAAGTGGGCACTGGCGGTGGATCTGAGCGCGTGCACGGGCTGCTCGGCGTGCGTGGTGTCCTGCCAGGCGGAGAACAACATCCCCATCGTGGGCGAGGACGAGGCGCTGCGGCAGCGCGAGATGCACTGGATGCGCATCGACCGGTACTACGAGGGCGAGCCGGACGCGCCCCGGGTGGTGCACCAACCGATGATGTGCCAGCACTGCGAGAACGCTCCGTGCGAGACGGTGTGCCCGGTGCTCGCCACGGTGCACTCGACGGAGGGCCTCAACCAGCAGGTCTACAACCGCTGCGTGGGCACCCGCTACTGCGCCAACAACTGCCCCACGAAGGTCCGCCGCTTCAACTGGTTCGACTACAAGCACGACGAGCCCCTGGAGCGCCTGGTACTCAACCCGGACGTGGTGGTGCGCACGCGCGGCGTGATGGAGAAGTGCTCGCTGTGCGTGCAGCGCATCCACGAGGGCAAGGCCGAGGCGAAGCGCGAGGGACGGGAGCTGCGTGATGGAGACATCCGCACCGCGTGCCAGCAGAGCTGCCCGGCTCGGGCCATCCACTTCGGCGACATCAACGACCCGGACAGCGACGTGGCGAAGCTGGCGAAGAGCGGGCGCGCCTACCGGCTGCTGGAGGAGATCAACATCGGGTCGGCCGTGACGTACCTCACGAAGATTCGCAACACCGGAAACGGGAGCGCGGAATGAGCAACCAGCACACTTCCACCCTCCGGGTGCCGCTCGTCAGCGAGGAGCGCACCCTCGGCCAGCTCACCGAGGAGATCTGCGCCCCCATGGAGCGCAAGCCCTCCCGCATGTGGTGGGTGGCCTTCGCCCTGGCGGTGGTCACGCTCGCGGTGGGCGTGGGCATGGTCACCTACGAGGTCTCCACCGGTATCGGCGTGTGGGGACTGAACAAGACGATTGGCTGGGCCTTCGACATCACCAACTTCGTGTTCTGGGTGGGTATCGGCCACGCGGGCACGCTCATCTCCGCCATCCTCTTCCTCTTCCGGCAGAAGTGGCGCACGAGCATCAACCGCGCCGCCGAGGCCATGACGCTCTTCGCCGTCATGTGCGCGGCCATCTTCCCGGTCATCCACATGGGCCGGCCGTGGAACGCCTTCTGGGTGCTGCCGTACCCCAATGACCGCGGCTCCTTGTGGGTGAACTTCCGCTCGCCGCTGTTGTGGGACGTGTTCGCCATCAGCACGTACTTCACCATCTCGGCGGTGTTCTGGTACTTCGGCCTCATCCCGGACCTGGCCACGGTGAGGGACCGGGTGAAGGGCGGGCTGAAGAAAGCCGTCTTCAAGGTGCTGTCGTTCGGGTGGACTGGCTCGTCGCGCACCTGGCACCGCTACGAGACGGTGTACCTGCTGCTGGCGGGCCTCGCGACGCCGCTGGTGCTCAGCGTGCACACCATCGTGTCGTTCGACTTCGCCACCTCGGTCATCCCCGGCTGGCACACCACCATCTTCCCGCCGTACTTCGTGGCCGGCGCGGTGTTCAGCGGCTTCGCCATGGTGCTGACGCTGATGATCATCACCCGTGTGGTGCTGGGCTTCGAGCACCTCATCACCATTCGCCACCTGGAGAACATGACGAAGGTGATCATCGTCACGGGTGGCATCGTGTCGCTGGCCTACGGGACGGAGTTCTTCATCGCCTGGTACTCGGGCAACCCGTACGAGAAGTTCACGTTCATGAACCGCGCCTTCGGGCCGTACGCGTGGGCGTACTGGACGATGGTGACGTGCAACGTGGTGTCGCCGCACCTGTTCTGGTTCAAGAAGGTGCGCACGTCGCCCGCGGCCATCTTCGTGCTGTCGCTGGTCATCAACGTGGGCATGTGGTTCGAGCGCTTCGTCATCATCGTGACGTCGCTGCACCGGGACTTCCTGCCCTCGAGTTGGTCCATGTACACGCCCACGGTGGTCGAGGTGGGCACCTTCGTGGGCACCTTCGGCCTCTTCTTCACGCTGTTCCTGCTGTTCACCCGGGTGCTGCCCATCATCTCCATTGGCGAGGTGAAGAGCGTGGCGGCCTTCGCCCGGGGCTCGCACGCCCCAGGACACGCCTCCCACCCGGCCCACGGCTCCGAGACTCCGCACGAGCACCCGGCCGAGGCACCGGAGCCCCTGCCCACCCCGGCCCTGGCGGCCGCGGTGGTGCGAAAGGACATGCCGGTATGAGCCCCTCCCAGTCCGTCCTGCTCAGCTACTTCGACAGCGAGGAGCACGTCCTCGACGCCACCCGGGCCGTCCGTGAGGCCGGGTACGCGGTGCATGATGTCTACACGCCCTACGCCATCCACGGCATGGACGAGGCCATGGGGCTGAAGCCCTCGCGCCTCACCTGGGTGTGCTTCGGGGCGGGGGTGCTGGGCGCCACGTCCGCGCTGTCGCTCCAGTACTACACGTCGGTGGTGAGCTGGCCGCTCAACGTGGGCGGGAAGCCTTTCAACTCGTTCCCGGCGTTCATCCCCGTGGCGTTCGAGCTCACCGTGCTGTTCGCGGGCCTCTTCACCGTGGCGGCCTTCCTGCTGCGCTCGAAGTCCTTTCCTGGAAGCAAGCGCGAGGCACTGCCCCGGGTGACGGATGACCGTTTCGTGCTGGCACTGCGCGCGGATGAGTCGGACGCGAAGGTGAAGGCCCTCCTCGCGCGCCACGGTGCGCTGGAGGTGGAGCAGATGGAGGTGGCGTCGTGAAGCGGTTCCTCATTGGTACGAGCGTGCTCGCCGCGGCCCTGCAGATGGGGTGCGAGCGGGACGTCTCCCAGCCCAACCTCGAGTACGCGCCGGACATGTACGGCTCCGTGCCGTACGACAGCTACGCGCCCAACCCCAACACGCGCGATGGCAAGACGTTGATGGCGCCCGCGCCGGGCAGCATTCCCCGGGGTTATTCGCCGCTGCGCTACGGCCCGGGCCCCGAGGAGGCCACCCGTGCCGCCACGGACCTGAAGAATCCCTTCGAGGCCTCGGAGCCGGTGCTGGAGCGCGGCAAGGTGGCCTTCAACCGCTACTGCTCGCACTGCCACGGCTCGGGCGGGCTCGGGGACGGGCTGGTGGCCGCGCGCTTCCCCCGGCCTCCGTCGCTGCTGGCAGACCACGCCCAGGGCCTCGCCGATGGGCAGCTCTTCCACATCATCACCCAGGGGCAGGGGCTGATGCCGGCCCATGGCTCCCAGGTGGCCCCGGAGGATCGCTGGAAGATCGTCCATTACCTGCGCTCGTTGCAGTCGCCGGCGCGGACCGCTCGGAAGGACACGCCATGAGCTCCTCGGGAATCGTCGTCGGCCCCAACGTCCGCCGGATTTGCATGGCAGTGGCGGCACTCGGCCTGTCCGCATTGGGCGCGGGCCTGGCCCTCTCGCCCACCCGTGGCTTCTCCAGCCTGCTGATCAACGGCTTCTTCTTCCTCACGCTCGCGCTGGGCGGTGCGGTGTTCCTCGCGCTCAACTCCGTGGCCAACGCGGGCTGGTACACCGTCTTCAAGCGCATCCCCGAGGCCTTCGCCTCCTACGTACCCGTGGGCGCGGCGAGCCTGCTGGTGGTGCTCGCGGGGCTGCCCTCGCTGTACCTGTGGGCCCGCCCTGGGGTGATGGAGACGGACCACCTGCTGCACCAGAAGGCCGCCTTCCTCAACGCGCCGGGCTTCGCCCTCCGCATGGCCGTGATGCTGGCCATCTGGGCCTTCTTCACCTGGCGGTTGCGGCGCAACTCGCTGGCCCAGGACTCCGATGCCTCACCCCATCCCACCCAGCGGAACGTGGCCACCTCGGCGGTGTTCCTGGTGCTGTTCTCCATCACCTTCTGCCTGGCCAGCTTCGACTGGCTGATGAGCCTGGAGCCGCACTGGTTCAGCACCATCTACGGGCTCTACAACATCGCTGGCATGCTGGCGTCGAGCGTCGCGGCGATCACCCTGGCCGTGGTCCTGATGAAGGGCTCGGGGCGGATGAAGGAGATCAACACCAGCCACCTGCATGACCTGGGCAAGCTGATGTTCGGCTTCGCCACGCTGTGGGCCTACCTCTGGTTCTCGCAATTCCTGCTCATCTGGTACTCGAACATTCCGGAGGAGACCGTCTACTTCATCCACCGGATGCACGGGGGCTGGGCGCCACTGTTCTACTTGAACCTGGCGCTCAACTGGGCGGTGCCCTTCGTGTTGTTGTTGCCGAAGCCGGCCAAGCGCAACCCGTTCCATCTGTGCGTCGTCGCCGGCATCATGCTGGCGGGGCGGTGGTTGGATCTGCACCTGATGATCTCCCCCGCCAACATGCCCGAGTACACCGGCGTCGGCGTATGGGACGCGGCGGGTCTGTTGGGGCTCGGGGCGTTGTTCGTGCTGACGGTGACGCGGACGATGGGCTCGGTGCCGCTCATCGCGCGCCATGACCCATACCTCGTGGAGAGTCTGCACCATCACACGTAGGCCCTCTCTTCCTGTGCGAGAGGGAGTGCGTATGGGCCGAGGTCACCGCTCCTCCGGTGGCCTCGGCCGTTGTCTTCTCAGAGCACGGCCACCACGAGCGGGGCCGCCGCGAGCCGCACCGCCTCGACCATGGGGCCCCAGCGCTTGCCCTCCAGCACTCCGCCCAACCCTCCCAGTGACACGAGGAACCAGGCCGCGAACGCGAGCCGCTCCGGCTGGGACAGTGAACGGCTCCGGACGAGGAACAGCACCGTGACGGCCAGCGTCAGCACGCCCACCACGCCCACGTAGAGTGCCACCCGGCGCGAGGTGCTCACCTCGAATCGGGCCCGGTCCACCACGGTCTCCGTGGCCGGAACCTCTGCTCCCGGTGGAGACCACTCGGGCGGCATGAACCACACCTTGAGCTTGTCCAGCGCGCGAGGGGCCTTCCTGGCGCGGGCCACGAGCTCACCGAGGGGAGCCAGCGCGGCCACCAGCGGGTTGAACGTGCGGACCGGTTTCACCGTGCCGTAGGTGGTCCGCTCCTCCTCTGCCTCGAAGGTGCCGAACAACCGGTCCCAGATGATGAGGATGCCGCCATGGTTCTTGTCCAGGTAGCGGCCGTTGCAGGCATGGTGTACGCGGTGATGGGAGGGCGTGACGAGCACCCACTCGAGCGGCCCGAGCCTGCCGATCAACTCGGTGTGCACCCAGAACTGGTAGAGCGTGTTGAGCGCCGCCGCCGTGGCGAACATGGCCGGGGGAAAGCCGATCCACGCGAGCGGCAGGTAGAAGAAGCGCGAGACGAGTGGCTGGAACGGCCCCTGTCGCAGGGCCACGGCCAGGTTGTAGTCCTCGCTCTGGTGGTGCGGCGCGTGGGCCGCCCAGGCCAGGTTCATCCGGTGCGAGGCGCGGTGGAACCAGTAGTAGGCCAGGTCGACGCCGAGCATCAGCGCCACCCACGCCAGCGCCGAGGACGCGGAGATGTCGAGGAGCCGGTGCTGGTAGACGGACAGGTAGGCGCCCGCCAACAGGCCCACCGCCACCGTGGTGAAGACCGTCTGCGCGGCTCCCAGCGAGAGGTTCGCGAACACATCCGGCCCTCGGAACACGCGCCGGCCCTGGATGCGTCCGCACAGCCACTCGACTCCCATCAACAGGAAGAAGAGGGGGATGGACAGGGTGATGAGATTCATGGCGAGCGCTCCTCGGGGCGAGTCTCGCACGACTCGCCCGGGAGCGCTCCAGCCGCCACCGCCCGGACTGCTTCAGCGGGTACCGCCGGGACTCAGTCCCAGGTGAAGGTGATCTCGCTGTCGACCCGCCCCGTCTGCCGGCTCCTCACTCCCACGATCGTCGCGCCTCCGAGCTCGAGCAGCATCTCCACCATGCCCGCGTAGTACGCATGCGGCATGAACTCGCGCTTGAAGATGACGCGGCCCTGCTTCGGGCCGATCCACTCGATCACCTGCGTCCCGAAGTTCACGGACGCCTTGCGCGCCGAGGGCAGGCTCTCCACCAGCCGCTTCGGGTCCTTCCCCGACAGCGTCAGCAACATCCTCCCAGCCGTGGTCCCCAGGAAGTCCATGACCGCGTCGCGGCCGAGCTTCCTCATCGCATGCTCGTGGCTCGCGCACCGCGCGAGCAGAGTGGGCATCGCGATGGACAGGAACTGCAGTTGCAGCGTGGCGGGGTAGTTGAAGGCATCCACGAGCTGCTCGTGCCCGCTGGCCTCCAGGCACTGCTTCGCCACGGCGTCTCCAGCCAGCGCGCGGATCGACTTCAGCATGCCATTCAGGAACATCCCGCGAGCGGTGTCCTGCGGGGTGCAGTGAGACATCCGCATTCCGCAATCGTGCTGCCAGTCGAACGGAGCCTGGTTCCACGAAACTTGCGCGCTCTCCATGTGTCCCTCCAGAGGATGGGCGATAACGGCGCACATGCGGTTTCCCGGTATGCCCTGGGTCCCCCCACCGTGCCCATCACGTCTTCATTTCTAGAGGGCACCCGCGCGTGGGGCTGTGAATCGGCTCACAGGTTTCGCGAAATCTTCGTGCGGGCGGGGCCGTGCGCGTGTGTGGGTGTCCAGGCCCGCGGTGATTTTGCTGAACGAATGGAGTCCACACACACAAAGACATTCATCGGTCACGATCGTGTTTGAATATTTTGGCGTGGAAAGAGAGGCGTCGTTTCTTCCATGCTTGCACCGGCCGTTCTGCGTGTGGAGCGCAGCCCCCCGGCCGATCGAGAGAGAGGGACGTGCATGAAGATGAGGACTCGAGGCTGGACGTGGAGATCCGCTGGCGCCCGGCGCGCGCTGACGGGCTCGGCGATACTGGCGCTGGCGGCGTGCAGTGGTGTTCGCGACGAACAACAGTCAGGACAGGCACCCACGGGCCAGCAGCTCGCCCAGGCGACACCGCCCGCGTCCCCGCCATCTTCCACTGTCAGCACCACCCCCAGCACCCCCACGCCGACCAGCACCTCCAGCAGCACCCCGACCCCCAGCGCCGCCAGCCTCGCGGCGGCGCTGCAGTTCGAGTGGACGGGCAGTGAGGTGCTTCCGGAGTACAAGCAGGTGATGATGACGCCCGTGGTGGTGGACGTGAACGGGGATCGCATCCCGGACATCGTCTTCAGCACCTTCGACGGTGACTACTACAACGAGACCAACAACAACGGCGGCAACGGCAACACCAATGGCGTGCTCCGGGCCATCAGCGGCAAGGATGGGCGCGAGCTGTGGACCGTGGTGGATCCGTATGCCCGGGTGAAGCCGGCCGCGAGCATCGCCGCCGGTGACATCGATGCCGATGGCAAGGTGGAGATCTGCGGCATCCCCGAGAACGGCCGCGGCATCATCTGCTTCGAGCACGATGGCTCCTTCAAGTTCCGCTCGGCCGAGGACGCGTACGACTACAACGAGTGGGGTGGCCCCTCGCTCGCGGACCTGGACGGCGACGGCACCGTGGAGATCCTCGACGGCAACCGCGTCTACAGCCACACCGGCGCCCTGAAGTGGGTGGGCGCGGATGGCATGGGCGGCGCGCAGTACACCGGCCCCGTCTCCTTCGCGGCGGACATCGACCAGGATGGCTCCCAGGAGGTGATCAACGGCCGCGCCGTCTACCGCGCCGATGGCAGCCTCAAGTGCGCCAACACGGAGATTCCCCAGGGCTTCGCCGGCGTGGCCAACTTCGACGAGGATCCGGCGGCGGAGATCGCCGTGGCGGGCTACGGCACGGTGAGCCTGCTCGACGACGACTGCACGCTGCTGTGGACCCGCTCGGTCCACTACACCGACCCGGGGCATCCCTTCCCCACGCAGCCCGGCCACGGTGGCCCGCCCAACATCGCGGACTTCGATGGCGATGGCCAGGTGGAGATCGGCCTCGCGGGTGACTGGAACTACACCGTCTACGGGGCCGATGGCTCCGTGAAGTGGACCCACACCATCCAGGAGTACAGCTCCGGCAAGACGACCTCCACCACCTTCGACTTCGAGGCGGATGGCAGGACCGAGGTCATCTACGCCGACGAGCTCTACCTGCGTGTCTTCGACGGCGCCACCGGCGCGGTGCGCTGGCAGACCCGTCACAGCTCCGGCACCACGCACGAGCTGCCCCTCGTGGTGGATGTGGACGCCGACGGCAGCGCGGAGATCATCGTGGTGGAGAACAACCACGCGGCCCCGGGCTTCAATGGCATCCGCGTGTACGGTGACAATGCCTGGGTGGGCACGCGCGGCATCTGGAACCAGCACGCCTACTCCATCACCAACGTCAACGACGACGGCACCATCCCGGCGCACCCGGTGGCCAACTGGCTCACCCCGGGCCTCAACACCTTCCGCTCCAACGCTCCGGGCGTCGCCGGCGTCTGCCGCGTGACGGGCTCCTGGGAGAAGACCGGCAGCCTGGCGCTGGGCCGCATCCTGCACACCGCCGAGATCCTCGAGGACGGCCGCGTGCTGGTGGCGGGTGGCTTCAATACCACCTCGGAGCTGTATGACGCGGCCACGGGCACCTGGGCGCGCACGGGCGACACGCTGGCCACGCACATCTACCACTCGATGACGCGGCTGGCGGACGGGCGCGTGCTCATCGCCGGTGGAGGGACGTGCCCCGTCACGCTCGCCACCGCCGAGGTGTATTACCCGGCCCTGGGCCGCTGGAAGGCCACGGGCAGCCTGGTCGTCTTCCGCACCCACCACACGGCCACGCTGCTCCCCAGTGGCAAGGTGCTGATCACCGGTGGCGAGGACACCTCCGGCGCCGCGCTGAGCTCGGTGGAGCTGTATGACCCGGCGACCGGCACCTTCTCGCTCGCCGGCAACATGGGCACGGCCCGCCGCGATCACACGGCCACGATGCTCCCCAACGGCAAGGTGCTGGTGGTGGGCGGTGGCAGCTGGGACATCGCCAGCAGCACCTCGGCCGAGCTGTATGACCCGGCCAAGGGCACCTGGTCGGCCACCGGCAGCATGAGCACGCCGCGCCGCTTCCACTCGGCCACGCTGCTCCCCAATGGCAAGGTGCTGGCCATCGCCGGCTACCACCAGGCCACCGGCATCCAGAAGGTCGCCGAGGTGTACAACCCGGCCACCGGCACCTGGTGCCCCGCGGGCAGCCTCGAGGTGGACCGCTACCGCCACACGGCCACGCTGCTCGGTGATGGCCGCGTGCTGGCGACGGCGGGCGTGAGCAACACCGACCAGGCCTCCGTCGAGGTGTTCAGCGTCGGCGGCAAGTAGTCGCGCTCCCAGGTCGTACGCGGGGCCCCGGTCCGGTGGAACGTCCACCGTGCCCGGGGCCTCGTTCCTTTCCAGAGGGGGGAGGGGCTCGCGGGCGGGTGACCGTCACGGGCTCGGCATCACATGCTAGTGTGCCGCCGTCCGCTGTGACGGGAGTATTGCCCAGCCATGGATCGGAAGTCCCTCAAGGCGCCTCAGAGCACGGCAACCCTGATGCGTGGCGGTGCGGCGGCGGAGCCCACCCTCTCGGGACCGATTCCCGTTCCCGCCCCGCCCCGGCAGACGTTCTCCGTGGGGACGGAGGTGGCCGGGCGCTACCGGGTGGAGCGCTTCCTCTCCCGGGGCGGCATGGGCGAGGTGTACGCGGCGGAGGATCTCTCGCTGCACGAGCCCGTGGCGCTCAAGACGATCCGTCCGGAGCTGGCCGCCACGCCCGAGGCGCTCCTGCGCTTCAAGCGCGAGCTGCGGCTGGCACGCCGGGTGACGCATCCCAACGTCTGCCGTGTCTTCGACATCGGCGAGCACGAGGTCGTCCCGAAGGAGGGAGGCACTCCGTACCGGATCGTCTTCCTCACCATGGAGCTGCTCGCGGGGCGCACGTTGCATGAGCAACTCGTTCGCCATGGCAGGATGCCGCCGGAGCAGGTGCTGCGGCTGGCCGAGCAGATGGCGGGGGCGCTCGATGCGGCGCATGCCGCGCAGATCATCCACCGCGACTTCAAACCGGGCAACGTGATGCTGGTGACCGCGCCGCCGGCGGCGGGAGGCCCGCGGGCGGTGGTGACCGACTTCGGCCTCGCCCGGGGCGAGCTGCTCGAGGGGGATGGCTCCACCTCGCGCGATGGCCACATCGTCGGCAGTCCCTCGTACATGTCTCCAGAGCAGGTGGAGGGCCTGCCGCTGTCGCCGGCCTCGGACATCTACTCCTTCGGGCTGGTGCTCTTCGAGATGGTGACGGGCCGGAGGCCCTTCGTGGCGGAGACGCCCACGGCCACTTCGTTGCTGCGGTTGCGTCAGGCGCCTCCTTCTCCACTCGAGTTCGTGCCGGAGCTGGATTCGTCCTGGGCGGAGGTGCTCCTGCGGTGCCTGGAGCGCCAGCCGGAGAAGCGTTTCGCCACCGCGTCCGAGGCCATCGCCGCGTTGCGGAGCGGCGAGCCCACCCCGGCCCTCGTGAAGCTCACCCCGTCCAGGATGCGGAGCCCCACGAAGCCTTCCCCGGCACCGGCACCGGCGCCGACGTCGGGCAGCATGGGCAGCCAGCCGGTGGCCCGGCGGGTGGTGGCGGTGCTCGCCCCCCGCAACCTCGTGGCCAGGGCCGAGCTGTCCTGGCTGTCCACCGCCCTGGCGGAGCTGCTCTCCGCGGAGCTGGCCATGGGGGAACAGCTCCGCCTGCTCCCCGGAGAGGGCGTGGTGCAGATGCGCAGGGACCTCCTCCTGCCGGACGAGGAGGGCTTCGCGGCGGCCACGCTGCAGCGCATTCGCGCGCACTCGGGAGTGGACCTGGTGCTCACCGGGGCGTACCTCGTGCAGGGGCGCGAGGAGGCCGCGCGGCTGCGGCTCAACCTGCGCCTGCAGGAGGCCACCACGGGCGAGACGCTGGCCCACCTGACGGAGATGGGCGCGGAGGAGCAACTGCTGGAGCTCGTCTCTCGCGTGGGCGCCGCCCTGCGCAAGCGCCTGGGGCTGGCGCCGCTGACCACCGAGCAGGCCCACGGCGTGCGCAGCGCGATGCCAGCGGAGCCCGAGGTGGCACGGCTCTACGCCGAGGGACTCGCGGCCCTGCGCGGCCATGACGCGGCCACCGCCGTGGAGCACTTCGAGCGCGTGGTGAAGCACGAGCCCTCCTTCGCCCCCGCTCACTCGGCGCTGGCCGCGGCCCTCCAGTACCTCTACCAGGAGGAGGCGGCGAAGGCGGCCGCGCGCCGGGCCTTCGAGCTGTCCTCGAGCCTCTCGCGCGAGGAGCGCCTCCTGGTCTCGGCCCGCCATCACGAGGCCCAGGCCGAGTGGCCCCAGGCCATCGAGGCGTACCGGACGCTCTTCGAGTTCTTCCCGGACAACGTGGAGTACGGCACCGCGCTGGTGTTCGCGCAGGTGTCCGCGGGGCAGAACCGGGAGGCCCAGTCTACCCTGGAGGCGTTGCGCCGGCTCCCGCCTCCGCTGGGCGAGGACGCGCGCATCGAGCTGGCCGCGGCGGTGGCCACGAGCGCGACCGCGGACTTCATCGCCTCCAGGAAGCATGCCGAGGCGGCGGTCTCCCGCTCGCAGGGGGCCAGCCAGGGCCAGCTCGCCGCCTCCGCGCTCATCATGGAAGCCTATGCGGCTCGCAACCTCGGCGAGCCCCTGCGCGCCGTCGAGCTGCTGGAGGAGTCGGAGCGGCTGTTCCTGGCGGGAGGGGACCGGGGCGGCGCGGCGCGCTCGATGCTCGTGCACGCCATGGCGCTCATCGACACGGGCCGGCTGCTGGAGGCCGAGCGCGTGTTCGTCTCCGCCATCGAGGCGGCCCGGGAGATCAAGGGCGCCTCGCTGGAGGCCGAGGCCCTCCTGTGCGCCGGTGGGTTGAGCTGCCGGCTGGGTCACCTCTCCGAGGGCCTGAAGCGTGCCAGCCGGGCCGTGGAGCTCTTCCGGCAGCGCGGTCGGCTGTCCGACATGAATTCCAGCACCATCCTGAAGGGCATGGTGCGGCGGCTCATGGGTGGGCTGGACGAGGGCAAGCGCCTGCTCGAGGAGGGGAGTCATGCGGCCCACGTGTTCTTCGAGGATGGTTACGCCGAGGCCTGGGCCCGCTACGAGCTGGGTTGTCTGCTGATGGATCTGGGAGAGCTGGCGCCGTCACGGCAGCAACTGGAGCGCGCGCTGGCGTTGCGGCGGGCGCGGGGCCTGGGCGCCTTCGTGGCGGAAACCGAGCTGGGCCTGGCGTGCCTGTCCCTGGAAGAGGGGCGGCCCCAGGAGGCGCTCGCGGTGGCGGAGTCTGCCCTGGCCGCCTATGCGGCGCTGAAGAGCGTGGATGGGGAAGGCCTCGCGAACGCGGTGAAGGCGCGGGCGCTGATGGCCCTGGGGAAGATGGCGGCGGCGCGTGAGGCGCTGGAGCGTGCCCGGTCCCTCGCGGGAGGCAGCGAGGATGTGTTCATCGCGGCGGAGGTGCGGCTCACTGGCGCGGCCCTGGTGCGGCGGGATGGCGGGTCCTCGGAGCGGGAAGAGGCGGCGCGGCAGCTCCAGGTGCTCGCGACGCGGGCGGCTCGCGACGGCATGAAGCGCGTGGCGCTCGAGGCGCGGCTCCTCCGGCTGGAGCTCCACGGCGAGGCGAAGGCCGCCGCGGCGCGCAAGGAGTTGCTGTCCCTCCAGAAGGAAGCGAACCGGCTTGGCTATCGCGGCCTGCGCCAGCGGGCCAATGCCTTGCTCGGAGAGAAATAGACCGGGACGCCGGGCCGCCCGGCCTGGAGGTCATTGGTCGGGCGAGGCTCCTCCCAGCAGCCCGGTCTCGAGGAAGACGGGCTTCAGCTGGAGGCCATGCTCCTGATCGAGAACGAGCTGGTTCTCCCAGGGTTTCCAATCCACATCGGTATCGGGCATCCGTCCGACGACCATGCCAGCCAGGGCATTGTCCTCCACGGTGACGTTGTCTCTCAGGGAGGAGATCCTCACCGGAACCTGCGCGTGATAGCCCGTCAGCCAGTGGGAGAGACAGCGCCCCGGCTCGAGGACCAGTGCCTCGGACCAATTCCTCTCATCGTCCATGTACTGATACGACAACAGGGTACCCGTCTTATTGCAGGCCCTGACGACCCGGGAGACGGGCAGGTTGTTGCGGACGGCGGTGTCCAGCAGGGTCATCTCCAGGAACTTCAGTGCCTGATGCTGGAACTTCTGGAGCTCGTCCTTGAGCTGCTCGTTCTGTTGAAGCTGCTGCAGGGCTCCCTGATTCTTCGCCTGGAGATCCCGTGCTTGCGCCTCGGAGCTCCTGGCCTGGCTCCTCGCGATGTCCAGCTCCTGTTTGAGACGCCGGGCGTTCTGTTGCTCCGTCTGGTAGCTCACCTGGAGTCGCGCCTTGTCCTCGCTCGAGAGGCGCAGGTTCCGCAGCGTGGAAGCGAGACCCGCGAGCAGCAAAAGCGACAGGACGCCCAGCAGGAGCAGCCCCGCCATGAGCCCTCGGCCGCGAGAGGCTGGCGCCGGCACCGGCGCGGAGGCGGGAACCGGAGCGGGGGCTGGCACCGGTACTTCCAGGGCCTGTTCGAGGGCCGCCCGGAAGGCAGCGCAGTCCTGGAATCTCCCGGACGGATCCACCGTCATGGCCTTGCGGATGCACTGACAGAGGCTCTCGGGCAGCTCGGGCACCACCTGCTCGGGCGGGGTGAAGTTGCCCTCGGTGATGCGCTTCATCATCTCGAAGTCGCTGGCGGCATCGAACGCCACCCGCCCGGTGGCCGCCTCGTAGAGGATGGCGCCCAGGGCGAAGATGTCCGTGCGCGCATCCACGTCGGACGCCCCGCCGATCTGCTCCGGACTCATGTACGGCCGCGTCCCCAGGAGCACTCCGGTCCGGGTGCGGTACTTCTCGCCCGGCTCGTCCTGCGTCACCTTGGCGATGCCGAAGTCCGTCACCTTGGGATGCATCCGCCCCTGGTGCCCCTGCGCCAGCAGGATGTTGCTGGGCGTCAGGTCGCGGTGCACCACCCGGTGGCCATGAGCCTCCTGCATCGCGTCCAGCACCGGCAGGAAGATCTGCCGCAGGGTGGGCAGGCCGACCCTTCCACCCGGGCTCTGGCCGAGCAGCTCCTCCAGCGTGCCGCCTTCCACGTACTCCATCACCAGGCCCGGTACCGGGCTGATGACGATGTCCGTCACCTGGGCGATGTGCGGATGGCGCAGGAGGGCCTGGATGCGGCCCTCGGTGGTGAAGCGGTGGCGCGCGTCGGCGCTGTGGAAGATGCGGGGATCCGGCACCTTGAGCGCGTGCAGGCTGTGCAGCCCCAGGTGGCGCACCAGGTAGATGGTGGCCATGCCGCCCGCGGCGAGCTTGCGCACCACCTCGTAACGGTTGTCCAGGAGCCCCCCTGGTTCGAGCAGGCTCGTGTCTTCGCCCATGTGCGGGACCCTCTGGGCCGCCGAGTCTACATGAAGGGCGCGTTTCTCCATCGGCTGCCCGTCATGTGCTCGACAAGGGGACAGCTCGCCTGCCCGGGGGACGGGTGGGCGCGGGCACCGGCCCCCCGGGGCTGTTCCGGCCGCGCGAGGGGGCTGACCTCGGGCTCCGGGAAATCGCCAGTGGACTGGGGCTGCTGCTCCAGCCGCGTTGGCCCTCACGAAGACTCGCCCGCGCGTTGGCCGCGGCTCGAGTGTCCCCGACAGGATTCGAACCCGTGGAGGCGCGCGGCCCTGAATCCGCGACCGTGAGCGGATCCGGGCACTCCGAGTCGCGAGTAACGCAGGGGAATCGCTTGTTCGCCCTTCCCTCATGGCGCATGATTGGCCTCGGAGGCGCACGCGATGGCTGGAAATAATTGGATGGGGCTCCTCGAGGGTATCAAGAGACGTAGACCGATCACCCGCCTGGTCATTCCCGGCACCCATGATTCGGGGGCATACCAGTACTCATACACCCCCATGGTGCGGGCCCAGAGCCTCTCCATCCGCCAGCAGCTGGATGCGGGAGTGAGGGCCCTGGACCTGCGGGTGGGCGTGGCCTACTTCTCCAACACCTATTGGCTCTACCATGGGCCCGTGAATCTCGACGTTTCCGTCGAGTCGGCAATCGATGACGTCGTCGATTTCCTGACGGACAATCCGACTGAAACCGTCATCATCATGCTCAAGCAGGAGACTGGCAATAACGACATCAGCGCCGCGATCAATGACATCGTCAACAACGCTGTCGGCGCGAAGCTCTTGAAGAAGGACGACCGGCGCTTGCGTTGGCCCTCTCAGGAGGAGTGTGCCGGGAGAGTGCTGGTCTTCAGCCGTCTGCGGACCCCCCACGCGGATCACTTCGACACGAGGGGGTGGAATGCGGATTCGGCGGACATGACCGTCAACGTGGGAGGCTCCCTCCGGTTGCGCATCCAGGACCTCTATGGGAGCCCGCAGGTGAGCGACAAGAGAGCCGCCATTCGCGGCTCGCTTCAAAACGCGGAGGAGAGCGAGGACCCAACGTCCTTGTTCCTGAATTTCACGAGCTTCGTCTGGAAACCCTATGAGCCATTGAAGACGGGTCCTGATACGAACGACTACATCAGGATGGCCCATCTCACAGGAAAGGGCGTCGTCTGCGTGGACGCAGCGGAGGCCAACATCCTCGATTACCTCATTGGCTTGAATTAGACCGGCCGTAGCCCAGCCTCGTCCCGCGCGGTCTCAGTGACAGCTCGGCTGGCCCGAGCCCACCCCCACCGCGCGGTAGATGAGCACCGCCGCGGCCACCAGCGGCACCGCTCGTTTGAGTACGAACGTCGCCACACGTGGTTGCCGCGACCATAAGCCCGTTTGCACCTGGGCCCCCAGGAGTGCCGGGAGCCCGCCCAGCGCGAACGCTCCCATCAGCAACGCTCCTCCTCCAAGGGAGCTGCTCGCCAGCGCAGCCGCGTATACCCCGTAGAGCAGGCCGCAGGGCAGCAGCGGCGTCACCGCACCCATTGCGCCCGCTTTGCTCAAAAGCGAAAACTTTGCGCCCACCCGGGTGACCGCCCCCGCCAGGTGGCTCAGCCCCGGCAACGGCCTCAGCCGCTTCCCCAGCTCCAGCGCCGAGGCCACCAGCGCCGCCGCCATCACCCACGGCAGCCAGGGCCGCGCCGACACCGCCAGGGCCCGTGTCACCCCTCCGCCCAGCGCTCCCAGCAGCCCTCCCACCAGGGCGTACGACCCCACCCGTGCACTCTGGTAGGCGAGCACCGCGCGCCATCGCTCCGGGCCCCTCACCCCCGGCAGTCCCGCGCACGCCAGCGGCCCGCACATGAGGAGGCAGTGCACGCTTCCGGTGAGGCCCACCATCAGTGCCCCCATCGCGCCCACCCAGAGGTTCTCGAGAACGGGAAATGCCGTGGTCATGCCCCCGTCCATCGCAATGGGCATGCCGTTCGCAAGGGGCCCGCTTCGATGCCGGCCTCCCAACCCATCGAGCATGCCTCGGCCTCGTGCCTCCACTGTGGCAGCCCCGTTCCCCAGGGCTCGCCGCTCCGGGGCTTCTGCTGCGCGGGTTGCGAGGCCGTCCACCGCCTCCTCGTGGACCAGGGCCTCACCCGCTACTACTCGCTCGCCGACGGAAAGACAGCCCCCGCTCCCGAGCCCCGGCAGGACCGTGGCTTCGCCTGGCTGGAGCCGCTCGTGGCCCGCGCCGAGTCCTCCACCGGCTCCGTGTGCACGCTCGAGCTGGATGTGCAGGGCATCCACTGCGCCGCATGCGTCTGGCTGATGAACGAGCTGTTCCGCCGCCAGCCCGGCGGGGCCTCGCTCACCGTCAATCCGGCGCTCGGCAAGGTGCGGCTCGCCTGGCGCAAGGGCGCCTTCGATGTGGCCGGCTTCCTCCGCTCCGTCGAGGGCTTCGGCTACCTCTTCGGCCCCAGCCGCAAGCGCCCCGAGTCCGCCTCGCTCGATCTGCCCATCCGGCTCGGCATCTGCGCCGCCATCACGATGAACGTGATGCTCTTCTCGGTGAGCTTCTACGTGGGGCTCACCCCGGCCGACGGCGACGTCTTCTCCCTCTTCAGCCAGCTCAGCGTGTGGCTCTCCACCGGCGTGGTGCTGGTGGGCGGCTGGCCCTTCTTCCGCTCGGCCTGGCGTGGTCTGCGCAGTGGTGTCCTCCACCTGGACCTGCCCATCGCCCTGGGCATCCTCCTCGTCTTCTCCACCTCGCTGCTCAAGGCGCGCGACGGCCGGGGAGACCTGGCCTACTTCGACACGCTCAACACCTTCGTCACCCTGATGCTGGTGGGCCGCTGGTTGCAGCAGCGCGTCCTCGAGCGCAACCGGCGCTTCCTCCTGGAGGATGATGGAGCGGACGGCCTCTTCGCCCGCCGGCAGGAGGGAGACAGACTCGTCACCGTGCGCGCCGCCGAGCTGCGCGCGGGCGACGTGCTCGTCATCGCTCCGGGCGAGCTGGTGCCCGTGGATGCCGAGCTGCTCGACGCGAACGCCAGCTTCTCCACCGACTGGGTGACGGGCGAGCCGGACGTGCGCGTGGTGGAGCAGGGCGGAGAGGTGCCCGCCGGGGCCTTCAACGCGGCCCGTGCCGCCGCCCACCTGCGTGCCCGGACGGACTTCCAGGACTCGCCGCTGGTGGCCCTGCTGCGCCAGACGCCCTCCTCGCCCGGCCGCGTTCCCGCCCACGCGCACTTCTGGAACGCCGTGTCCCGCCGCTGGGTGCTCTCCGTGCTGCTCGTCTCCGGGTTGGGGCTCGCCCTCTGGTTGCCCCAGGGCCAGGACAAGGCGCTGCAGGTGGCCGTGGCCCTCCTGGTGGTGACGTGCCCTTGCGCCATCGGCATCGCCGTGCCGCTCGCCTACGAGCTCACCCAGACACGCCTGCGCCGGCTCGGCCTCTTCGTGCGCGGTCAGGACCTGCTGGACCGGCTGCCCCGCGTGCGCAAGGTGCTCTTCGACAAGACGGGCACGCTGACGCTCGGCCGGCTGGAGTTGGTGGACCGCGAGGCCGTGGACGCGCTCGCGCCAGGGTTGCGCGACGTGGCCTTCGATCTGGCCGCGCGCAGCAACCACCCGGTGAGCCGGTGTCTCGCCGCGGCCCTTTCTCGCGCTGGCGCTCGCTTCTCCGCTGGCGCGCGAGTCACGGAGCACCCCGGGCTGGGCCTGGAACTGCTCCGGGAGGACGGGATGTGGCGGCTGGGAGCCCCGGCGTGGGCGGCACCCGGCGCCACGGGAGCGGGAGGGACCGTCCTCGCGCACAACGGCCAGCCCCTGGCCACCTTCGCCCTGCGAGAGTCCGTGCGTGCCGATGCACGCCGGGAGATTCAATCCCTGCGCGAGGCCGGCCACGAGGTGTGGCTCATCTCCGGTGATGCGCCCGCGCGGGTGCGTGCCATGGCCGAGGCCCTGGACGTGCCGGTGGAACATGCGCTCGGCGGCCAGCGGCCCGAGGACAAGGCCGAGGCGGTGGCGCGCATCGACCAGGCGGACACGCTCTACCTGGGTGATGGCGTCAACGACAGCCTCGCCTTCGAGCGCGCCTTCTGCGCGGGCACGCCCGCCATCGACCGGCCGGTGCTGCCGGGCAAGTCCGACTTCTTCCTCATGGGCGAGGGCCTCTCGGCCCTCCGCGAGGCGCTGGAGCTCTCCGGCCGCCTGCGCCGGGTGGTGCGCCAGGTGATTGGCATCTCGCTCGCCTACAACGCGGTGACGGTGGCGGTGAGCCTCGCCGGGCTGATGTCGCCGCTGCGCGCGGCCGTGGTCATGCCGCTCAGCTCCCTCTCCCTCATCCTCTTCACCCTCGTGCGTCTCTCCGCGCGCCGTCAGCCCGCGGCGGAAGGGCCGGCACGGACATTGAAAGAGGTGCCCGCATGAACGTCATCGTCCTCCAGGTCTTCGTCAGCCTGATGCTCGTGGTGGGCTCGGTGCTGCTCTACGCCTTCAGCGTGCGGCACCGCGATTACGAGCACGCGGACCGCCTGTCCCTCATCCCGCTCGAGGACGACACCGCCAGGCCAGCCCCGTCCTCCGAATCCAAGCCGCGGCCATGACTCTCCCGAGGTGCTCTCGTGCAACAGCAACGCATCGTCTATGACGACGCCATCACACGGCGGTTCATCTTCGCCTCAGTGCTGTTCGGCGTGGTGGGCCTGTTGGTGGGCTGCATCGTCGCCGCCCAGCTCGCCTGGTGGCAGCTCAACTTCGGCATTCCCTATCTGACCTTCTCCCGCCTGCGCCCGCTGCACACCAACGCGGTCATCTTCGCGTTCGTGGGCAACATGATGTTCGCGGGCGTCTACTACTCCACCCAGCGTCTGTTGAAGACGCGGATGGCGTCCGACCTCCTCTCCAAAATCCACTTCTGGGGATGGCAGGCCATCATCGTCTCGGCGGCCGTCACGCTCCCGCTTGGCATCTCCACCTCCAAGGAGTACGCCGAGCTCGAGTGGCCCATCGATCTCGCCATCGCGCTCGTCTGGGTGGTCTTCGCCATCAACTTCTTCTGGACGCTGGCGAAGCGCAACGAGAAGAACCTCTACGTCGCCATCTGGTTCTACATCGCCACCATCATCACCGTGGCGGTGCTGCACATCGTCAACAGTCTGGCATTGCCGCTCGGCCCGCTGAAGAGCTACTCCGTCTTCTCCGGGGTGCAGGACGCGCTGGTGCAGTGGTGGTATGGCCACAACGCCGTCGCCTTCTTCCTCACCACGCCCATTCTGGGCATCATGTATTACTTCCTGCCCAAGGCGGCCGAGCGCCCGGTCTATTCCTACCGGCTCTCCATCATCCACTTCTGGGCCCTGGTGTTCATGTACATCTGGGCCGGTCCGCACCACCTGCTCTACACCGCGCTGCCGGATTGGGCGCAGTCGCTCGGCATGGTGTTCAGCGTGGCGCTGTGGGCTCCGTCCTGGGGCGGCATGCTCAATGGTCTGCTCACGTTGCGCGGCGCCTGGCACAAGCTGCGGGAGGACCCGGTCATCAAGTTCCTCATCGCCGGTGTCACCTTCTACGGCATGGCCACCTTCGAGGGCCCGCTGCTCTCCATCAAGTCGGTGAGCGCGCTCGGCCACTACACGGATTGGATCATCGGCCACGTGCACGGTGGCGCCCTGGGGTGGAACGGCCTCATGGCGGCCGGCATGTTCTACTGGCTGGTGCCCAGGCTGTACGGCACGAAGTTGCACTCGGTGAAGGCGGCGGACCTGCACTTCTGGACGAGCACCGTGGGCATCCTGCTCTACATGCTCGCGATGTGGGCCTCGGGCATCAACCAGGGCCTCATGTGGCGCGCCACCAACCCGGACGGGACGCTGCTCTACCCGAACTTCGTGGAGACGCTGATCGCCATCCGGCCCATGTACATCGTCCGCTTGATCGGTGGCTCGCTGTACCTCGCGGGCTTCCTGCTGATGGTGTGGAACCTCTGGAAGACGGCCCGCTCCGGTCAGGCGGTGGACGGCGAGACCACCGTGGTGGTGGAGGAGAAGGCTCCCGAGGCCGTGGTGGTGGGCAAGCCCGCGTGGGTGGCCATCGTCACCGGGTGGCCGCTGCTGTTCGCGCTGGCCATCATCGGTCTCAGCTTCTTCCTGGGTTGGTCGAGCCCCGTGCGCGCCATCGCCATCATGGGTGCCATCCTGGCCCTGGGTGAGTTCGCGTGGATCGTCGCCCGGCGCAACCGCGAGACCGGTGGGCCTTCCTGGTTCGCCATCATCGAGGGCCGCCCGCTGGCCTTCACCGTGCTCACGCTGCTCGCCATCCTCATTGGCGGTGTGGCGGAGCTGCTGCCCACCATCCTCATCAAGCAGGCGGTGCCGCACCACGGCGAGGCCCAGCAGCCGTACTCCCCGCTGGAGCTCCAGGGCCGGGACCTGTACGTGCGCGAGGGCTGCTATGTCTGTCATTCGCAGATGATCCGCCCGTTCCTCGCGGAGACGCAGCGCTACGGCGACGTGTCCCGGGCCGAGGAGTTCATCTACGACCACCCGTTCCAGTGGGGAAGCAAGCGCACCGGTCCGGATCTGCACCGCCTGGGTGGCAAGTACCCGAACCTCTGGCATTACACGCACCTGATGGATCCGCGCGCCACCAGTCCCGGCTCCAACATGCCGCCGTACCAGTGGCTCGCGGACAACAAGATCAACGTCAAGCTGGCGCCCAAGAAGCTGGCGCTGATGCAGAAGCTCGGCGTGCCCTACACCAACGCCGACGTGGACGGCGCCGAGGCCCGCCAGAAGGCCCAGGCGGAAGCCATCACCGCGGACCTGGCCGGCCAGGGCGTCCAGGTGGCGTGGGACTCGGAGATGGTGGCCATCATCTCCTATCTGCAGCGGCTCGGGCGTGGACCCCAGGACGTGGTTCCGGCCGTGCCGGACGGAATCGAGACGGCCTCGACGACGGGAGGGACTCCCTGATGTGGCGCCAATTCTACGCGGGCATGGATATGACCCATCTGCCGCTCTTCACGCTGATTCTCTTCTTCGCGGTCTTCACTGGCGTCACGGCGTGGGTGTTCCTCGCGCGCCGCCGCCAGGACTACGACGTGATCTCCCGGCTGCCGCTGGCCGAGACGGTCGCGGTGACTTCCGATTCCCGCGGCGCGAGGGACCACCATGAGCGCGAATGACAAGCCGGGCGTCCTCCACGTCTATGACGGCATCGAGGAAATGGACAACCACCTGCCCAACTGGTGGCTGTTCATCCTCTGGAGCACCATCGTCTTTGGCTTTTGTTATTGGTTCTACTACCAGGTGAGTGGCACGGGCCCCGGCTCGATGGAGGTCTACAAGGCCGAGGCCGCCGAGGCCGCGCGTAACGCCGCCTCCAACAAGCCCGTGTCCGACGAGGGGCTGCTCGCGCTGATGCAGGACGCCCAGTCGGTGGAGCAGGGCAAGGCGCAGTTCACGCAGCAGTGCGCCTCCTGCCACGGCCAGAAGGGCGAGGGCCTCATCGGTCCGAATCTCACGGACGGATTCTGGCTGCACGGCGGCGGGCCCATGGACATCCACAAGACGGTGTCCGAGGGCGTGGTGGTCAAGGGCATGCCCGCCTGGGAGCGGACACTGGGCGCCGAGCGCGTGCGCTCCATCGTCGCCTATGTGTTGACACTCAAGGACACGAACGTGCCCGGCAAGGCCCCCCAGGGCGAGCCGGCGCAGTAGGGGAGGGTAGGAAGATGGCGCAACCTCGGGCTTCCGGGCCAGGCACCGGGCACCTCTCCTCCATCCGGCCGGATGGCTCCCGGCTGGGTATCCATCCCTCGGACGTGCGCGGCCGGTTCATCACCTGGCGGCGCATCGTCTTCGCGGTGCTGATCGCCATCTACGCCGTGATGCCATTCATCCGGATGGGCGGCCACCCCGCCATCCACCTGGACGTGGCCGCGCGCCGCTTCTATCTCTTCGGGAGTACCTTCAACGCGCAGGACTTCTGGATCGTCCTCTTCCTGCTCACCACCACGGGCTTCTCCCTGCTGTTCGCCACCGCGTGGCTCGGCCGTGTGTGGTGTGGCTGGGCCTGCCCCCAGACGGTGTTCCTCGAGGGGGTCTACCGGCGGCTCGAACGGTGGATCGATGGCCCCCGCGAGCGCCGGCTGAAGCTGGCCGCCGGTCCCTGGACGCCGGAGCGCGTGTTGCGCGCGGTGACGAAGCACGGGGCCTTCCTCGTTGTGTCCTGGTTGCTGGCGCACGTGGCGCTGGCCTTCTTCGTCTCCGTGAAGGGCCTGGGCTCCATGGTGCTGGATGGGCCGGGTGGACATGCCGTGCCCTTCACCTGGGCCATGGCCGTCACCGGCGCGCTGTATTTCAATTTCGCCTGGTTCCGTGAGCAGCTCTGCGTGGTGCTCTGCCCCTATGGGCGTCTCCAGTCGGCCATGCAGGACAGGGACTCGCTCCTCATCGGGTATGACATCGCCCGGGGCGAGCCGCGTGGCCGTCTGGTGAAGGCGCGGATGGCGCTCGCGGAGGCTCCCCGCCAGGGGGACTGCGTGGACTGCCGCAAGTGTGTCACCGCCTGTCCCACGGGCATCGACATCCGCAATGGCTTGCAGATGGACTGCATCGCCTGTGCGCAGTGCGTGGACGCCTGTGACGAGGTGATGGGCAAACTGGGGCGCCCCAAGGGCCTCATCCGTTATGACTCGCTCAACGGGCTGGAAGGCCAGCCCCGCCGCGTCCTCCGGCCTCGCTTGCTCCTCTACGGGGGCTTCCTGCTCGTCTCCGCTCTCGCGCTCACGGTGAGCCTGGTAGGCCGTACGCCCTTCGAGGCCAATCTGCTGCGCTTCCAGGGTCTGCCCTACTTCCTGGAGGGCACCACGGTGCGCAATCAGTTCGAGCTGCACCTGGTGAACAAGAACCCGGTGGAGTCCACCTTCACCGTACGGGTGGACAGCCCGGTGCCCGCCAACGTGGTGGTGCCACAGCAGCAGGTGACGCTGGGCTCCCTGGAGAGCTTCCGGTTGCCCCTCTTCGTCACCGTGGAGCGGGGCCCTCATGTGCCGTTCGTCTTCAACGTCGAAGTCACCGACCAGGTCTCGGGTCAGGTGAGACGGCTGGATGCTCGCTTCCTGGGCCCGCCGGGCGCGAGCCGGTAGTTGGCGCGAGCCCGGAGAATGACAGAGCGCGAGGTTGACGGAGACCCCGAGTGAACGTCATAAGCCGGACCATGACGACTTCCCCGCGTAGATGGGTATTCCTGTTTTCCCTGGCCGCCGTGTCGTTCGCGGACGGCGCGGGCGCCGCCAGCCTGCGCTCCGCGTCATCCACTGTCTTTACCGTTCCCAACGGGACCTTCGAGACGCCCGCCCTCCCGGCGTCGCCCGGCTACCAGTACGCCCCCGCCGGAAGTGGATGGACGCTCGTTGACGGCGCGGGCCTCACCCGGAATGGCACCGCGTTCACCTCGAGCAATCCGAATGCTCCGGAAGGGGCCCAGGTGCTCTTCCTCCAGGGAGGGGGCTCCGCTTCGCGGGCCCTGAACTTCCCGGCGGGCTACTACATCTTCAGCTTCTCCGCGGCGCAGCGCGGAAACCCGGTCAACACCCAGCGCGTCGAGTTGCGGATCGACGGCGCCTCCGTCCAGGGGTTCACCCCCTCCGGAACCGCCTGGCAGCGCTTCAGCTCGGGCGCGGTGCTGCTGTCCTCCGGCGCCCACTCCATCGAGCTGCGCGGGCTCAATCCCCAGGGCGGCGACAACACCGCGCTCGTGGATGATTTTCAGGCCGCGCGCGTCCGGGACATCGTCCTCAGCGGCTTCGAGTCCCCGGTCCTCCCCACTTCTCCCGGGTACGCCTACGCTCCGGCGGGTGGGCCGTGGACCTTCAACGGGCTCAGTGGTCTCAGCCGCAACGCCAGCGCATTCACGGCCTCCAATCCCGCCGCGCCCGAGGGCAGTCAGGTGCTCGTCCTCCAGGGTGCTTCTTCCGCCTCCGCCCCCATCAGCATTCCGCGCGGTGGCTTCTACCGGTTCCGCCTCAGGGCCGCCCTCCGCGCCAACAACCCGGTCCAGCCGCCGGCCAAGAACATCCGCATCACCCTCGGCGGCACCCAGGTGGGCGAGTTCCGTCTCGGCAGCACCCAGTACGTCGAGCAGAGCTCCGCCGCCATCTACCTGGGCGCGGGCGCCACCACGGTGAGCCTGATGGGCGTGGACACGGCGGCCGGAGATCACACCGGGCTGGTGGATGACCTCCGGATGGAGATGCTTCACGACTGGCAGGACCCGTATGTCTGGGGCGGCGCGGTGCCCGGCGTCAACGACGACGCCACCGTGAGTGCCGGCAGCGCCGTCTGCCTTCAGGGGAACCTCGCTCCGAGAACCCTCACCGTGAGCGGCGAGTTGCTCGGCGTCCAGAACCGGAACGTGTCCGTCACCACGAAGTACGTGATGGTGATGGGCAGTGGCTCCCGGCTCGAGCTGGGACAGGAGCTCACGCCCTATCCGGGCTCGGCCACCTTCACCCTCAACGCCACGCCGGCCGATCCCGAGGTCATGGGGATGGGCAACAAGTTCATCGGTGCCATGGGCTCCGCCACCCTCCGTCTCCACGGCCAGGAGCGCGTGAGCTGGACGCAGCTCGGTGCGAACGTGAACGCGGGGAGCTCCACCGTGGTCCTCAAGGAGCCCGTGGATTGGCGGCCGGGTGACAAGATCGTGATCGTCTCCAGCCACCGCAACTGGAACGAGGCCGAGCAGCGGACCATCACGTCCGTCTTGTCGGGGAATACGGCCGTCACGCTGGACAGCCCGCTCGCGTACTCGCACACCGGCGTGGTGAAGAGCTACTCCAACGGCTCGCGCACCTGGACCGCGGACCTGCGCGCCCAGGTGGGTCTGCTCACGCACAACATCCTGGTGCAGGGTGATGCGGCGTCCGCGTCCTCCGGCGGCTTCGGCGGGCACGTGATGATCATGGACGACTCGGTGGCGTACGTCAGCGGCGTCGAGCTCTACAACATGGGCCAGAAGGCGCGCCTCGGGCGCTACCCCTTCCACTGGCACATGCTGGGCAGCGTGGGCTCGGGCCAATACTTCAAGAACTCGAGCATCCACCGCTCCTACAACCGGGCCATCACCATCCATGGCACCGAGAGCACGCTCGTCGAGAACAACTTCTTCTATGACCACATCGGCCATGGTGTGTTCCTGGAGGACGGCAGCGAGCGCTTCAACGTCATCAAGAAGAACGTGACCCTGCTCACGAAGCGCCCCGCGCCTGGTGAGGAACTCACGCCGTCCGACAATCAGTTCGACCAGGTCCAGAACCGCAGCCCGGCCAGCTATTGGATCACCAACCCCCAGAACACCTTCGAGGACAACGTCGCGGCGGGCACCGAGGGCACCGGGTTCTGGTTCGCGCTTCCCTCCCGCCCGATGGGATTGTCCGCGAACGACCCTCGCTTCTCGTCGATGCGCCCCAACACGCTGCCGATGATCTCCTTCAAGGGCAACAGCGCCCACAGCACCATGAGCGGGTTCGACATCTTCGACGGGCTGGATGCCAACCACTCCATCCTCCCGAACGCGGGGTGGACGGACACCGCCACCCACCTCATCGAGAACGGCACGTGGTACGCGAACGAGCTGGCCCTCTACACGGGCATCGGCGCTGGCGGGCCGTCCGACAACCTCATCTTCCGCAACAACGTCCTGGTGGAGAACACGGTCGGCACCATGCTGGCCAGCTACAGCATCGTCGACCAGAGCGTGTTCGTGGCCAACTCCGGCGAGAACCTCCTCAGTGGTCCCCGCTACGCCTACCGCGTGTATGACGGCGCGGGCCAGGTGAGGGATTCGCACTTCATCGGGTGGGATGCCGCCAACGCCAACTTCCTGATCAACACGGGCGCGGCGATCAAGCACCCCAATCACCAGTTCATCGGGAACACGATGTCCCCCGCCAGCCCGCCGCGCACCGTTCTGGAGGACTTCGACATCCGCCCCGTTTCGGGCGCCCACGCCAACCACCCCGGTCACCCGCGGTACTGGTCCATCGTGCTCCGGGATGTCACCGGGGGCATCAGCGGCAAGGCCAACACGTCCATCGTGTCCAATCACCCGTTCATGCGGGTGGGCGACGAGTACCGTCCGCCCAACTGGGAGCGCACCTACCGGAGTGACCACCGCTTCGTCCTGTCCCGGCTCACCTACAACGTGCCGTTCGAGCAGACGCCCAACGTCACCTGCACGCGCGAGAAGGCGGGCACGGCCTCCGCCAGCGTCTTCTACATGGACGACAACGGCTACCACGAGTGGCACCAGCTCCCGTTCCTCGTCAACGAGGGCTTCGAGTACACCTATGCCTATGAGTCCCTCCCCGCCGTGAAGGTGGTGTCGATGAACATGGAGGACGCCATCGCGGGCGATTCCTACCTCGCCCACTTCAAGGACTTCGGGAAGCTGGGCGGCGTTTCGCTCTCCTCGAGCCAGAGCAGCTTCTCCGCGTACTCCTCGATCGCCAGTCTGCGTGGCTCCACCACCTCGGGTTACTACCTGCAGCCGGGCGGCGACCTCTCCATCAAGGCGGTCGCCACGGGCAAGAACCAGTCCTTCACCATCTCCTGGAGCACGAACTTCACGGTGCCCCCGCTCGATACGGATGGAGACCAGGTGACGGACTCCGCGGAGATCAACTCGTCGCGGCATCCCTTCGACGCCGCGGACCTCGGGGCGGAGTTCGCCACGGCGGGAGGATTCGAGGGATGGACGGGGTTCGGCAACATCACCGGGCAGGCGGTGTCCGGCGGCGTGCTGACCGGCACCTCCTCCAACAACGGTGATGCGCAGATCGTGAACAGCGCCTACCACTTCAGCGCCAGCCGCGTGCCGGCGCTCCAGGTCCGCATGCGGGCCTCGCAGAACACCGGCGTGCAGCTCTTCTTCGCCACCAGCACCCAGCCGGGGTTCTCTGGCACGCGCGTGGCCAGCGCGAGCTACACCGGCAATGGCGCCTGGCAGACGCTCACCCTCGACATGGCGGGCCAGGTGGATTGGACCGGGACGATCACCGAGCTCCGGCTCGATCCGGTGTCCGGGGTGGGCATCCAGTTCGACATCGACTGGATCCGCGGGCCGGGGCTGTAGCCGCCGCATCTCGCGAGTCCTCCGTCCGGGCATGTGGGGAACAGTCCACGCCCGGACGGAGGGTGGTCTCCCTTCGTGCCCTGGCTGGTGCTAAATGTCGATGCGTGTGGAGGCATGGGCCCCCATCCGGCGAGAGCGAAGGAGTCGAACATGCGGAGTGTGACGGGGGTGGCGGTGCTGGTGTGCGTGTTGGCGGCGGGTCGCGCCAGTGCCGAGGACTGGGAGCAGGTGTCGAAGGGGGACATCGCCATCAAGGCCCGGCCCTACACGGCCGTGACGGGAGGGCGTGAAGTGTGGGCCGAGGGGGTGCTGCCGGTGAGCCTCCAGGACGTCCAGACGGCCCTGACGGACCACGACAACTTCCGTCACTTCATGCCGTACGTGACGGAGTCGCGGCTGCTGTCGCGGGGCGAGGATGGCGCCCGTGTGACGTATACGCGGCTGGACTTCCCCCTCATCTCGGATCGCGACTACGTGCTCCGGGTGTTGGACGAGCCGGTGCTGGACGCGGAGGGCAAGCAGGTGGCGTTCCACCAGAAGTGGGCGCCGGACAACAGCGTGCTGCCGGAGCGCGCGGGCGTGGTGCGGCTGCGTCACAACCAGGGCAGCTGGTACTTCACCCCTCGCGCCGAGGGCGGGGTGCACTTCGTCTACCGCTTCATCGTGGAGCCGGGCGGCTCCATCCCGGGTTTCCTGGCGGGTGTGGGCCAGAAGGACGCCGTGGAGGCCACGGTGCGCGGGGTGGAGAAGCGCGCGCTCAAGCTGGCCTCGGAGCGGGCGCAGGCGAAGTAGGCGAAAGGAGCGGGACATGCGGGGAGAAAGAAGGCCGGTGGGGGGGAGGCTTCGCGCCCTGCTGCTCCCGCTGGTGCTGACCGGGTGTGCTTCGACGCTGGCCCAGAAGGTTCCGCTGGCGGACGTGCCTCCGGAGCTACAGGGGACAGCGCCGGAGCAGGCCGTCACCCTCTTGCCGCTCGGTGGTGCGCTTCGGAGCGAGAACGCCGAGCTCTCTGGCCTCGCCTGGTACGGCGAGCACCTCGTCATGCTGCCGCAGTATCCCGGCTGGCAGCGCGACGGCGCCCCCTGCCTCTACACCGTTTCGAAGGCGGACGTCCTCGCGCGGCTCGATGACACGGCATCAGGGCCGCTCGAGCCCCGCTGCATTCCGTTCGACAGCGGTGGCCTCGAGAATCGCATCCCTGGCTTCGAAGGTTATGAGGCCATCGGGTTCGTGGGGGACCAGGCCTATCTGTCCGTGGAGACCCGCCAGGGCACGGGAAAGGGCTTCCTGGTGACCGGCCGCATCGCGCCGGATTTGAGCGCGCTGAAGCTCGAGGCTTCGCCCATGGCCTCGCTTGCCCTGCCCGCCAAGGTGTCGAACGCGGGCTTCGAGACACTGGTGGTGGGTGGGGAGCGCCTGCTGGCCCTGTACGAAGCCAATGGGGCCCGTGTGAACCAGGCCCCCTCCGCCGAGAGCTTCGATCGAGCGCTTTCACCGTCCGGCAAGCTCACGTTCCCAGCGATCGAATACCGCGTCACCGATGCCACCTCCCTGGACTCGGAGGGCCGGTTCTGGGTGATGAACTACAGCTTTCCAGGGACCTCTCACGCCTACGAGCCGGCGCCGGATCCCCTCATGGCCCGGTACGGCACCGGGCCGACCCATGCCCGGAAGCCCCAGGTGGAACGGCTCATCGAGCTCCAGGTGCAACCCACCGGCATCGTGCTCACGGAGCGGCCTCCTCTCCAGTTGCGGCTCTCCGACGAGGCGCCACGCAACTGGGAGGGAGTGGTGCGGCTGGCGGGCCGGGGCTTTCTGCTCGTGACCGACAAGTTTCCCGGGACCCTGCTCGGCTTCGTTCCGAGCCCGCCCTGAGCATTGGGAACAAAGGAGACGCCCAGCCGTTCGGGGGGCGGCCGCGCGGGGTTTTCCCTCGGGCGGCGTTGTGCAGTGCCAACGAGAGGACGCGCCGGGGCCCCGGCGCGAGAGTGGAAACCGATATGATGAGATTCACCCGACTCGCCGCCACCGGCCTGGTGGCGGGGACCCTGGCCTGTACCGGCCCGCAGGCCACGGTGCGGCCCGACAAGCCCGTAGAGGCGCAAGAGGCCAGTCCCACCCCGCCGCCCGCGCCGGCCGAGGCCGCCCCGACGACCCAGGGGGCCAGGCGCTTCCAGGTGCCGGTCGAGTACCACAAGCTCGACAATGGCCTGAAGGTGGTGCTGTCGCGCGACACCAGCGCCCCCAAGGTGGCGGTGGGCGTCTATTACAACATCGGCTTTCGCATCGAGCCCAAGGACCGCACCGGCTTCGCCCACCTCTTCGAGCACATGATGTTCCAGGGCTCGAAGAACCTCGGGAAGATGGAGTTCGTGCGCTTGGTGCAGGCCAACGGCGGCGTCCTGAACGGCTCCACCCGCTTCGACTTCACCAACTACTTCGAAATCGTTCCCTCCCACGCCCTGGAGACGATGCTGTGGGCCGAGGCCGACCGGATGCGTGGCCTCGCGGTGACGCAGGAGAACCTCGTCAACCAGCAGGGGGTGGTGAAGAACGAGGTGAAGGTCAACGTGCTCAACCAGCCCTATGGCGGCTTTCCCTGGCTGGACATGCCGCAGCTGGCCAACAGCAACTGGTACAACGCCCACAACTTCTACGGCGACCTCGAGGACCTGGACGCCGCCACCCTCGAGGACGTGCAGTCCTTCTTCAAGACCTACTACGCCCCCAACAACGCGGTGGTGGTGCTGGTGGGCGACTTCGAGTCCCAGCAGGCGCTCGCCTGGGTGAAGAAGTACTTCAATGACATCCCCGCGGTGCCCCAGCCTCCGCAGCCGGACATCCGCGAGCCGCGCCAGGAGAAGATGAAGCGCTCCGAGAAGGTGGACGCCCTGGCCCAGCGGCCCGCCCTCGCGCTCGCCTACCACATGCCCCCGCGCAACAGCCCCGAGTACTGGGCGATGGGGCTGCTCCACCAGATCCTGCTCGAGGGCAAGGACAGCGCCCTCTACCAGAACCTGGTGCAGCAGAAGGGCCTCACCGGTGACGTGGCCGGAGGCACCAACCTGCTGGGCAACATGTACAACTACAACGGGCCGATGCTCTGGACGCTGTCCCTCTTCCACGACGCGGACAAGTCGCCCGAGACACTGCTCTCCGCCATCGACGAGTCCATCGAGAAGGTGCGTACCTCTCCGGTGGATGCCGCCACGCTGGAGCGGGCGCGCATCAAGGCGCGCTCGGAGCTGTACGGGCAGATGGAGGCCATCTTCGGCTTTGGCACGGCGGATCTGCTGGCCTCCTTCGCGCTGTTCGATGACGACCCCGCGCGCATCAACCGGCTGGAGGACGAGCTGGCCAAGGTGACGCCCGAGCTCATCCAGAAGACGGCCCAGGAGTACCTGAGGCCGGACAACCGCACCCTCCTCGTCGTGAAGCCCAAGTCCTGAGAAGGAGCCACCACCCATGTACGCAAGCATTTTCGTCGCCGTACTCGCGGGCGCGCTGGGCGCCTCCCCAGTGGCTCCCGCGCGCGAAGCGCCGCCTGCCCCCGGTACCCCCAAGGAATTCAAGCTGCCGCCGCGGCAGGAGTTCACCCTCCCCAACGGCATGGCGGTGACGCTCGTGCCCTACGGCAACATGCCCAAGGTGGACGTGCAACTGGCCGTGCGCACCGGCAACGTGCACGAGGGCCCCAAGGAGGCCTGGCTGGCCGATCTCACCGTCCGGCTCCTGCAAGAGGGCACCACCACCCGCGGCGCCGAGCAGCTCGCCCAGGAGGCCGCCCGGATGGGAGGCACCCTGGACGTGGGCGCCACCGCGGATGAGACCACCTTCGGCGGCACCGTGCTGGCCGACTTCGCGCCCCAGTTCGTGGCGCTGGTGGCCGACGTGGCCCGTCACCCGAAGCTCCCCGCCTCGGAGCTGGAGCGGGTGCGCAATGATCTGGCGCGCGAGCTCACCATCCAGAAGAGCCGCCCGGGCACCCTCTCCCTGGAGCGCTTCCACACCGCCCTCTACCCGGACCACCCCTACGGCCGTCTCTTCCCCACCGAGCCCCAGCTCAAGGGCTACACCCTGGAGCAGGTGCGCGGCTTCTACGACGCCAATTTCAGCGCCGCCCGCAGCCACCTCTACGTGGTGGGCCAGTTCGATGGCCAGGCCACCGAGAAGGCCATCCGCGAGGCTTTCGGCGACTGGCAGAAGGGGCCGGAGGTGGTGAACAACGTTCCCAAGCCGATCGCCCAGCGCGCGGTGCACCTCATCGACCGGCCGGGCGCGGTGCAGTCGTCCATCCGGCTGGGGCTGCCGGCGGTGGATCCCTCGCACCCGGACTACATGAAGCTCCTGGTGACCAACTCCCTGCTGGGAGGCAGCTTCGCCAGCCGCATCACCAGCAACATCCGCGAGCAGAAGGGCTACACCTACTCGCCCTTCAGCTCGGTCACCAACCACTACCGCGATGCCTACTGGTCCCAGGTGGCCGACGTCACCACCAACGTCACCGGCGCCTCGCTGAAGGAAATCTTCCTCGAGGTGGACCGGCTGCGCGCCGAGGCCCCCAGTGAGAAGGAGCTGGCGGCCATCAAGAATTACGTGGTGGGCACCTTCGTTCTGCAGAGCTCGGCCCGCGGCGGGCTGCTCGCCCGTCTGCGCTTCGCCGACTTCCACGGGCTGCCCGACAGCTACCTCGAGAACTACATCCAGGACGTCCTCGCGGTGACCCCGGCCGACGTGCAGAAGGTGGCCCGGGACTATCTGAAGCCAGACAAGATGGCCATTGTCGTCGTGGGCGACAAGAAGGTCATCGAGAAGGAGCTCAAGCCCTTCGGCAAGCTGGTGGTGGTGCCGGCGAAGTAGCAGCTCGAGCATCCGGCACGGTGGGGAGGGCCCTGTCAGCGGCCCTCCCCAGCCCCGGGATGCCGGCTGTTCGCTTCCCCGCTGTGGCCGGTCAGACATCCCTCCGGACCGGCTCGCCCATCGTGTCTCTATCGCGACGGTGGCAAGCAGCTACAGCAGCTCGAGGAGCGCACGGGCATCGATCCGCTCACGGACCTGGACCGGCTCGCCATCACCGACGAGGGCCTGGTGCTGTCGGGCAACTTCGGCAAGGCGAAGACCGATGACATGTTCGAGCCGCGTGAGCGCGAGGCGCGGATTGAATGGCGGGTCGAGAACTGGCGCAGGCTCAACGGCGAGGCGATTTGCCTTCGATGCCGAGGAGTTCCGTGCGCTCGAGCGGCGCATCATCGCCCACGCCGGCCGTCACGACACCTCGGATGCTCATGCGCGCACGCGATTCCGCGTGCCGTCGTGCCCCCGCTCGCGGCGGCGCTCCTGCGCCACATCGAGACCGTGGGCCGCCGTTGAGCATGTCCGACCCCGCCGCCGGTGGTGCGCCCGCGACGATCGCGCGAACCGCTCAGCGGCGGACGGCGTACCGCACGGCGGCCACGCCGCTGCCGAACCGGCGTTCCTCGAGCAGCTCCAGGTCCAGCCGCACACCTTCCGGGAAGAATCGTTTTCCCCCACCGACAACGACGGGGAAGAGGAGCAGATGGAACTCGTCGACAATCCCCGCCCTGAGCGCATGCCCCGCGAGCTCCGGTCCGTTGACGGCGATGTCGTGCTTGGTGCTCGCCTTGAGCCGTCGGACCACGTCCGGGTTGAACTCCCGCTCGATGCGCGTCCGCGCGCTCCGCGGCTCGGCGAGGGTCCTGGAGTAGACGATCTTCTCGGCCGCCTGCCACTGCCGTGCCCAGTCGAGCACGACCCGCGGTTCGTTGGAGACTATGTTTACGGTCTCCCAGTACACCATCGTCTCATACATCCTGCGGCCGTAGAGATAGGTGCCGACCGACGAAGCGAGCTCGTTGGCGTATGAGTGAACCTCCTCGTCCGGGGCGGCCCAGTCGAAGCGGCCGTGCGGGTCCTCCGTATAACCGTCCAATGACATGAGCATCGAGTAGATCAACCTGGCCATGCTTCTCACCTCCGGGGTCGTTCGCGATGCGGGCAACTCAGTACGCTGGCACAAGGCCCACCTGACGCCCAGGTTCATAGGCGGGCGGGTCTACCGGGCCGAGGCGCATACGACAGTCCGCCCGTCAGCTCGGATGAGCCACCGGTGCGCTCAGTGGATGGGCCCCACAGGGCAACTCCAAATAGGGAGATGAGAAATCGTCCAGAGGGCAAAGCCGCACGCGAGGGCCGCCATCTACATCGTGGTGCCCGGGACCGTGCGTGCTCGGGCTCGCTTCCACCCGAGACTCCAGAGCGCGGCACTTCCCAGCAGGGTCCACCAGCTTGCCAGCCACCACCCGGACGAGACGGTTCGCAGTCCCAGCGGCGGCGGAAGTGCTCCGAAGTCGCATTGTTCGTGGGGTCATGGGCCTCTCGGTGTTCACGTGCGCTGGCGTTGGGGGTCGAATCCCGGGCGGAGGGCCTCACGCTCCCAGGTCAGGGAGCGGAGGCCCTTCGTGCTTCACCTGGCCGAGCCGGAATCGGAGGGCGCCTCGGTGCCGGACGCCTCGGTGTCGGGCGTGCTGCCCATGACGTTCTTGTAGCAGTAGGGCACGTCCCGGGGGCAGTCCGAGGGGCAGGACAGAGTGGTCTCTCCGTTGCAACAGACGCCGTCGCCGCAGATGCCATTGGGACAGTCCGCGGGGCAGTTGGACCGCTCGATGAGGGCGCAGATGCCATCGCCGCAGATCGGGGCGGCCGCGGTCACGGCACCCTGCTCGTCTCCGGCGGGCGAGGAGGTGGTGGAGGACTCATCCGCGGACGCTCCAGCACCACAGGCCAGCAGCAGGCTGGCGGCCAGTGATACGACCAGGCTCACGACACTCTTCATGGGGGACTCCTTTCGCGTCAGCACGCGAGGGGGGGAATCCGCGAGTATGGCAGACGGGCAGGCGGAAGGCGTGCTTCCTGAGTCGGGCCCGGTGGTTCGGTCCAGGGAGTTGGAGCGCAACCCTTGCGCGTGGACGCAGCCCTTGCACCCGGGAGCTTTGTCGGGACGGGCTCCTCCGAGGCAGGGGCGCTGGCACGGTGCTTGGAATGGGGGAGGGGACCGATGGTCTCGTCCCCGCACATCCCCACTCCGTCCGAAGAGCTGATGCGGCGCTATGACGTCGCTGGCCCCCGCTACACCAGCTACCCCACCGTGCCCGAGTGGAAGCAGGACTTCGGCACCGAGCGCTACGCCGAGCGGCTCGACGTGGCGGCCAGCGCGGGCGCCGACGAGCCCCTCTCCCTCTATGTGCACCTGCCGTTCTGCCGCAGCCTCTGCTGGTACTGCGGGTGCAACGTGGTCGTCTCCCAGGATCGGCGTGCGGCGGACGTCTACATCGATCATGTCCTCCTGGAACTGAAGCAGGTGGTGGCCCGGCTGGGCCGTCGCCGTAGGTTGTCGCAGGTGCACTGGGGCGGGGGGACTCCCACCTTCCTGAGCGAGCGGCAACTGGAGCGCCTGTGGAGTGGAATCACCCGGCACCTCTCGCCGCTGCCCGACGCGGAGGTCGCCATCGAGGTCCACCCGGCCATCACCTCGCCCGGACAGCTCACCCTGCTGCGGGAGCTCGGCTTCAACCGCGTCTCCATGGGGCTTCAGGACTTCGAGCCGAAGGTGCAGGAGGTCACGAATCGCCACCAGCCCTTCGCGCAGACGCGGAAGCTGCTGGACCACGCCCGGAACCTGGGCTTCTCCGGGGTGAATTTCGATCTCATCTACGGGCTGCCGTACCAGAACCCGGAGAGCTGGGCGCGCACGCTGAGCCAGATCCTGGAGCTGCGGCCGGACCGGCTCGCCGTGTACTCCTTCGCCTTCATCCCGGACGTGCTCAAACACCAGAAGCGCATGCCGGCCGAGGCCCTGCCGGACGCGCGCACCAAGCAGGGCTTGTTCCGCGCCGCCTGGGCCGCCTTCGTGGACGCGGGCTACCTGCCCATCGGCATGGACCACTTCGCCGTCCCCGAGGATGAGCTGGCACTCGCCCAGCAGCGGCGCGCCCTGGGGCGCAACTTCCAGGGCTACACGGTGAAGGCGGCACAGGACGTGGTGGCGCTCGGCTCCACCGGCATCAGTGACGTGGGCGGGGCCTACGCGCAGAACGTCCGCGCCCTGCCGTACTACTACGAGCGCGTGCGCGAGGGCCGCTTCGCCACCGAGCGCGGCATCCAGCTCACCGAGGACGACCGGCGCCGCCGCGCCATCATCACCCAGCTCATGTGCAACTTCTGGGTGGACCTGGGCGAGGACGGCACGCGCGACTTCGCTCTGGAATTGGAGCGGCTGCGGCCGCTGGAAGACGATGGGCTGGTTCGGCGGGAGGGGAGCCAGCTCGAGGTCACCCCCTTGGGGCGGCTGTTCGTGCGCAACGTGGCGATGGTGTTCGATGCCTACCTGCGCCGGACCGAGCGGCCCCGCTTCTCCCGGACGGTCTGAGCATGGACGCCATCGATATCCTCGTGAATGAGCACCGCCACATCGAGCGCATCATGGACGTGCTCGAGCGGGCCGTGGAGTACGGACGCGGAGGAGGAGATGTGTCGCCGGTGCTCTTCGAGCGTGCCGCGCAGTTCCTCGTCACCTTCGTGGACGGCAGCCATGACGCCAAGGAGGGCGAGGTCTTCCAGGCCATCACCTCGCGTGGGTTGCCGCCGGGAGAGGGCGTGCTGGCGGCGCTCTCGGGGCAGCACGCCATGGGGCGCGAGCTGGCGGCGGAGCTGCGCGCCGCGGTCCGGGCGGTGACGGAGGGCATCATGGCTCCCGAGGAGATGTTCGTCATCGCCGAGCGCTACGTGCGCCTGCATCGAGGCCACACGGAGGCGGAGGAGGCGCGGTTCTTCCCCATGGTGCGGCGGCTGCTCCCGGCGGACGTGATGGAGCGGGTGCGGGCGAAGTTCGCGCGCATCGAGGCCGCTCATGGGCCGCTGGCGGACGCGGCGGATGCCCTGGAGCTGGCCTTCCCGCTGCCCGTGGCCACCGGGCGCCGCCCGGGCCATGTCCGGCCCCCACCGTGGGTCGGGCGATGAGCACCGCGAATGCCATGAGGCGCATCCTGGTGGTGGACGGCGAGCCCGTGGCCATGGGCGCGCTGTGTGATCTCCTGTCCATGGACGGCTACGCCACGGTGGGCCTGTGCGAGCCGGACGAGGCCGTCCGGCGCCTGCGCGGCGAGCTCTTCGACGCGGTCATCACGGACGTGGTGCTGCCCGGGGGGCATGGGCTGGACGTGGTGCGCGCGGCCCGTGAGCTCCGGCCGGGCTCGCCGGTGCTGGTGGTGACGGGACAGGTGAACTCGCTGGCCTCTGAGGCCGCCCGCTCCCTGGGGGTCCGGCGCGTGCTCGGCAAGCCCCTGCGCTACGAGACGCTCATCTCCGCCCTGCGGGACTCCATCCAGGGCCGCTGAGCGCTCGCCTCCGGAAGCGGTGGACGCCTCCTCTCCCGATACGGAGAGGAGGCCTTTGACGTGGGCTCAGGGCATGTCCGGGCAGTGCCTCGCTTCCGGGTCGCGGTGCTCCCGGGAGGCCATGGCCGTGAAGCGGCAGGGCAGCCGTACCTTGACCGCGGTGCGATGGATGCTCGACACCCCATCGCCAATCTGGTCATGCGAATTGCCGCCCCAGGCCCGCACCGTTCCGTTCTCGAGCAGGGCCACGCCGGTCTCCTCGCCCACCACGGCGAGTGCCTTCACCCTCGAGAGCGCCGGAAGCTGGACGGGGGTGGAGAAGATCTCCTGCCGCGTGTTGGAGAGCACCCCCAGGGTGTTGCGCCCGAAACCCCAGACGGTGCCATCCCGCCGCAGCACCAGGGAGAGGCCGGAGGAGGTGCTCGGCAGGCCCACCACGTCCGTGAGGCCCGGTACGGGAGCCGGGGTGTACCGGGTGGTGAGCGTGCCATCCCCAAGCTGGCCCTTCGCGTTGGAGCCCCAGGCCCAGACGGTGCCATCCCCGCGCAGCACCATGCTGGACTCCCGTTGCGCGGAGATCGCCACCACGTCCGTGAGGCCCGGTATGGGAGCCGGGGTGTGCCGGAAGCTCAACGACCACGGGACCCCGAGCTGTCCCTGCGTATTGGCACCCCAGGC
>NZ_JPMI01000126.1 GCF_000733295.1 Archangium violaceum Cb vi76
GGCGGCGAGGAGCGCGGTGAGCGTCCTGCGCGCAAGTCGTTTGGAGCGGGCGCCGGTGGCCGCTCCGAGCGCAGCAGCCCCTTCGCGTCGAATCCAAGCGCCGAGCGCCGGGTTCCCTCGCGTGGCGCCCGTCCGGAGCGCCGCGAGTGGGCGCCTCGGGACGAGGAGCGCGGTGAGCGCCCCGCGCGCAAGCCGTTCGGAGCGGGCGCGGGTGGCCCGGCCCGCCGCGGTGCGGCACGTCCGGGAGGCGAGGAGACGGGCGAGGGCTCGAAGCCCTTCGTGAACTGGCGCGCGAAGAAGCAGGGGCCCACGTCCGATTGGAACTCCCGGGCTCCTCGGGGCGCCGGGGGTCCTCGCGGCGCTGGGGCGCCCAGGGGCCGAGGGGGCCCTCGCAAGGGCCGCTGAGTCGTGGGCGGTCGCGCGCACCGCTGATATAACCGCCGGCGTCTCACGCTTTCCCTCCCCGGAGAACGATGCGAACCGGCGTGCGCTCCTTCCTTGTCGTCCTGTCCCTTCTCTCCGCTGCCGGGTGCAGTGGGAGCCGGGATCAGCTCCTCGCGGATCTGCAGAGCCCTCGCCCCGAGGTGAGGGCCCTCGCCGTGAAGAAGCTGGCCGAGGACGCCCGTGCTGACGACCTGGCCCTCTTCACCCGTGCCGCCAAGGACATGGCCTCCATCGTCCGCGGCGAGGCCGCCTCCGCGCTCGGCAAGAGCCAGGATCCCCGCGTGGTGGATCTGCTCGGCGAGCTGCTCGAGGACTCCGACGTGGACGTGCAGGGCCAGGCGGCCATGGCCCTGGCGCAGGTGAAGAACGACAAGGCCAAGGCCTATCTCACGCTGCAGTACGGCCGCCGCGGCCGTCAGACGCGCCAGGTGATCGTCCAGGCCCTCAAGCAGGCCAACGTGCCCGGCGCCATGGCCGAGGTCGTCGCCGCCGAGTCCAAGGCCATCTGGGAGCGCAACCTCCTGGCCATCAACGAGGGTTCGCTGCCCGAGCGCGTGGGCGCCGCCGAGGAGCTGGGCAAGAGCGGCCGTCCCGATGCCTTCAACCGGTTGGTGCCCCTGGTGCGCGACAGCCAGGTCATCCTCGCCGCCGCCGCGGTGCGCGGCCTGGGGGACCTGGGCGACAAGCGCGCCGTGCCCGCCATCCTGCCCCTGCTGGACGAGAGCTTCCCCGAGCTGCGCGAGTCCGCCATCACCGCCCTCACGCGGCTGCAGGAGCCCCAGGCCATTCCCCGGTTGCAGGCCGTGGCGGTGGAGAAGAGCTCCGTGAGCCCCCTGGCCATCGACGCCCTGCTCGACATGCCGCGCCAGCCCCAGACGGATGCGGCGCTGTGCGCCATCGCGCTCGATGCCGGGACCCGTGAGGCCATCCCCGTCGCCCGGGCGATGCGCGAGCGCGGCGGCTGCCCCGTGGAGCCCATCGTCGAGCGTCTGTCGCGTCCCTCCACCGCCGCGGGCGGCTTGCAGGTGGTGATCGGCCTCGGCCCCGCGGCCAGGGATCTGCTCCCCAAGGTGCTGCCCTACATCACCCAGGGCGATGCCACGTTGCGTGCGCTCGCCGTGGACGCGGCCGCGGCCATCGGGGATGCCTCCGCGGCTCCCGTGCTGCAGAAGGCCTTCGAGCAGGAGCTCGCGTCCGCGCAGGCGCTCCGCCAGGACTGGGTCACCCAGAAGCTCCCCGAGCGCTATGGGCCGGGGTTCGATCCCTCCCAGCCGGCGAGTGGCGGCGACAGTGCGGCGAAGCGCGAGAAGCACGCCAGCCTCATGGCCCGCGTGAAGGCGCTCAACGCGGCCAAGACGCGCGAGCAGGGCCGGCCCGTGGTGCAGCAGCGCGCCCCCGCCGAGCTGTTCGATGACGTGGACTCGAGCAAGCTCGAGCCGCTGGCCGGGCTGCTGCGCGCGCTCGGGTCCGTGAAGGCGCCCGGGGCGCTGGAGCTGCTCAAGAACTTCGCCGGCGACTCCAGCGTGACGGTGCGCACCGCCGCCCTGGTGGGCCTGACGCGGCTGGGGCCCGAGGGCGTGGCGCTCGCGAAGAACGGCCTGTTCGAGGCCGAGCGCGATCTGGTGAAGACCCTGGCCCAGGCGCTCGCCGAGCAGGGCGAGGCCGGGCGGTCCGCGCTGGTGGAGCTGCTGCCGCAGATCCACGGCGAGAAGCTGGTGGTGCTCGATGCCCTCGTGAAGACGGGCGCGCCGGCCTCCGCGGTGGGCGAGCTCCAGAAGGTCGTCTCCGAGGGAGGCCCCGAGGTGGTGCTGGCCGCCACGCTGCTGGGCCGGCTGAAGGCGAAGGAGGCGGTGCCCACGCTGGTGAAGGCGCTGGAGGAGCCCTCGGGCGTTGGCCGGCGCGAGCTGCTCACCGCCCTGGGAGAGCTCGGCGACACCACGGCGGCCGAGGTGGTGGCTCGCGACCTGTACCATGACCTGCCGGAGATCCGGGCCGCGGCGGCGGGGGCGCTCACGAAGATGGGCACGGGCGCCCAGGCCGATGCACTGGACGCGCTCAAGAGTGACTATTACCGTCGGGTCCGAGAGGCAGCGGTGACGGCGTTGGCCAAGACGACGACCGCGGCCGAGGGGGCACGCTGACATGGAGCCACGGCAGCTCAGGGACAAAGCCAACGAAGCCCTCACCAAGGGACGCTTTGCCCGGGCCGCCGAGCTCTTCGAGGAATACTGTCAGCTGGACCCGAAGGACTACCAGGCGCGCGTGCGGCTGGGGGATGCCTGGGTGAAGGTGGGCAACAATGCCCGCGCCATCTCCTCCTACCAGGCCGCCGCCGAGGGCTTCGCCCGCGAGGGGTTCCTCCCGCGAGCCATCGCCGCCAGCAAGCTCATCCTGGAGCTGGATGCGTCGCACCAGGGCGTGCAGCAGATGCTCGCCAACCTCTACGCCCGCAGGGGCGGAACGGGAGGCGCGGCTCGCGCGGTGACGCCCAGGCCGCTGGAAGCGCCTCCGGTGGCGAAGCCGTCCGCGTTCTTCATCGAGCTGCCGCCGGACGTCGACGAGGCCCTGGCCTCGGAGGAGCCCGGGTCCGTTGAGGCCTTCGAGCCCGAGCCCAGGGCCGCCTCTTCCCTGTCGGGCATCGAGGTGGAGCTGGACTTCGAGGAGGCGGGCACCGAGCCTCCCGCCGCGCCCGCGGCGGACATCGAGGTGGAGCTGGATCTCGGCGATGCGGAGAAGGGGAGCCCGGAAGCCGCGCCCGTCCAGGCCGCCGTGGCGAAGTCCGCGCCTCCAGGTCTGCGCCGCCGTTCGAGCGACGTGCGTCCGGCCGTGACGGAGCCGCCATCCGCGCCTTCCACTCCCGCGCCTCCGCCCCAGCCCCTCCGGGTGGCGGCCGGGGGCCCTGCCTCGCCGCGCCTCGAGCGCTTCACGCCCCAGGACGGTGTGGACTTCCAGCCGCCGGTGCCGGGGAGCGTGCCCTTCACGGAGCTCGCGGTGCAGGCGGACTCGCTGCTGCACGCGGTGGAGCTGGCGGCGCTCGCGGGCGCCGGGCAGCACGCGGAGCCCGTGCCGTCCGCCCCCGCGGTGGAGGAGACGAGCACGCCGGAAGCCGAGGAGCCCGTCGCCGACACGGCCCCCCAGGACGAGGCGCTGCCGAAGATTCCGCTCTTCTCGGACCTGCCGCGCGACGCCTTCATCGCGCTGTTCGAGCGTTGCCCGCTGCGCCGCTTCCCCGAGGGCGGACGCATCATCGAGCAGGGCACCCGGGGCGATGCCTTCTACGTCATCTGCGCGGGCCGCGTGCGCATCGTGCGCCAGTCCGGCGCCGAGCAGCGCGAGCTGGCCTGGTTGGGCGAGGGTGCCTTCTTCGGCGAGATGGCACTGTTGTCGGGTGCGCCGCGCTCGGCCTCGGTGGTGAGCGCCTCCGAGGAGACGCAGGTGCTGGAGATCTCCGCGCCGGTGCTCGCGAGCCTCTCGCGCAGCTACCCGCAGGTGGCCAAGGCACTGAGGCGCTTCTGCCGGCAACGGCTGTTGTCGGACGTGGTGAACACCTCGGCGCTCTTCCAGCCCTTCGGCCGCAAGGATCGGCGCGAGCTGGTGGAGCGCTTCCGGGCCCGCGAGGTGCGCCGGGGCGACATCATCATTCACGAGGGCCACCAGGTGGACGGCCTCTACGTGGTGCTCTCCGGCGAGGTGGCCGTCACCAAGGGCGAGCAACCCCTGGCCCGGCTGCGCGAGGGCGAGCTGTTCGGCGAGATGTCCCTTCTCCAGAAGACACCCGCCAACGCCACCGTGACGGCCGCGCGCAACACCTCGCTGCTGCGGCTGCCTCGCGAGGACTTCGACACCCTCATCCTCACCCATCCGCAGATTCTGGCGCTCGTCTCCGAGCTGATCGAGACCCGCCAGCGCAGCAACGAGGCCCTCCTCGGAGGGCAGGAGAACGTCACCGGCGAGACGCTGGAGCCACACGAGGAGCTGGTGCTGTTCTGAAGCCTGCTCCCTCGGGGGGAGAGTGTCCGTGCCTTGACGCCGTGCGTTGGGTCGAAGCGGAAAAATGCTGTATGTGTGAGGAATGGGGCGAATCTCATTCCTCGCATTGCTGGTGCTTCTCTCTGGGGGTTGTGCTTCGCAGCGACTCGCGGGCGCGAACCTGGATCGCGTGTCGAGGCCCGCGTTCATCTCCCGGATCGAGCTCGAGGCGGGCCCGCACAGCCTCGTGTTCCGCGAGGACAGCGCGTACAAGGACAAGCTCAAGAAGCTGGAGCCGAAGGAGGCGGATCGCCGGCTGCAGGCGAAGCTGACCGGAGCGGTGTCCCGCTTCGAGGTCTCCGAGCGCCTGCGGGTGAATACGTTCCGGCAGCTCCCCGAGGAGCGGCCGTGGGTGGACGCGTTGGATCCAGCGCGGGTGGCGACGATGCTGGAGAGCTTCCTGGTGGAGGAGGTGCCGGCGAACGCCCCGGACTACGACTTGCTGACGCGGCTGGGGGCGGACGCGGTGGTGGAGTTCGTCATCCAGGACTACGGGATGCGGAGTGTGAAGGGGCAGGCGGGCGCGTACATGCGGGGCTATGCGCGCATGTTCAAGATCAACGGGCGGGCGGAGATCTGGCGCCGTCCCTTCCTGGTGGACCGGGTGGCCGAGGGCGCCGAGCACCTGGATCCCTTCAAGGTGGGGAAGGATCCCTCGCTGTTCCGCCGGGAGCTGACGGCGATGCTGGACGTGGTCGCCGAGCAGTTCGCCGAGGAGCTACGTCCGCCGGATCGCAAGCCGGGCGGGCCGCCGCCGCCGGAGACGGGTGACAGTGTCCACTCCACGGGCCGTGAGCTGCCGGCCCCGCCGAAGCCCGCCGAGCCCGAGCTGGCGCCCGGCGAGCTGCCGGATCCGGATCCGTAACCGCTCATCTTTCAGTTCAGTTTTCAGTTCAGTGAAGTGAGCGAAGATATCCCCTCTCCCCTCGGGAGAGGGTCAGGGTGAGGGTGCCTGTCCCGGTTCT
>NZ_JPMI01000127.1 GCF_000733295.1 Archangium violaceum Cb vi76
CCCCCATCTTTATGGTTGGGGGTCCCGCCTCCTATCCTTCAGGGTTGTTTCACCTGGGAGAGGCCAGCGCCATGGCGAATGAGTCCCGAAGTCCTGGAGCGGGGGAGGGCGGTGGTACTTCGCGCGAAGCTGGGGGGCGCCTGCGGGGCAGGTCATGGTGGGCGTTTCGCGTCGTGCTTCTGGTGCTCGTCGGGCTGCAGGCGGCGTGCGCGACGGGCTCTCCCATGGGCGGGATGCAGGGAGGTGGCTTGCGCCATCGGTGGCGAGTGCAGCGCACGAGTCCCGAGCCACAGGGGCGCGCTGTCCAGGAACCCGGGGCGTCTTCACCGAGGAGCGGGGAGTCCTCCGAGGACCTGGATGGCGGGGACGCACGAGCCGGGGCGCGGGAGGCCGGCGTCGCGGCAGGGGTGAGCGCGGCAGTGGTTGGCGCGGACGAGATTGCCGGGGCGTCGGCGCGGGCGCGGCATCGAGCGCGCACCGAGGGCGTGGGGAATGAGGATGAGAACCTGGAGGGGAAGGGCCTTGGGTGGCCGGACGGAGTGGGCGACGGACGGCCGTTCGAGGTGCCCATGACACTCGACTACTTCCAGGGGTTCCTCTCGCAGGCGGGAGTCCCGGTCACCGCGTTGCCCAGGGACGGGCGAACGCTATCGGCGCAGCAGGCGCTGGACCTCGTGCCACATCTGCTCTCCACGCCGGTGACACTGGGTAACTTTGGGCTCCGCCGCATGGCAGCGCACCTGCTCTTGGATGTAGCCACGGGGGGCGGGGTAGTGACGCGGGACGAGCTCCACGCCCGGATGCGCCGCTTCTCGCGGTTGCTGGTGCTTCGTCCGGACGGATACCTGGTGAGGGCCACAACGGGGATCGCTGTCCAGAAAGCCGGTCAGGTAGTGCTCGCTGAGGATGGTTCATTCCGGGCCGGACGTTTCGAGGTGGGCCCCTTCTACGCTATCGAGGGCGAGCGCCTCTTCCCGGTGAACCAGTTGCTCGAGGTTCCGAAGGGGGCGCGGCCGGCGGGCTTGTATGAGCCCGACGACAACCTGGCGCTCGCGCTGGCCGAGGGCGCTGTACTCGCGGTCGTGGACATGGTGGAGGGCCTCTACCGGCTCGTCTTCTACACGGGCGAGACACTCGAGGGGTTGGTTCAACTCCCGGGGGCGGTGAGGCAGCTTTACGAGAACTCTCCGCAGCTGTGGGAAGGGTTCCGTCACAAGCCCCATGCGGAGAAGGTACGGACAATCTCGCGGCTGGCGACGGGGATTGTCCTGACGGTGGGCACCGCGGGGGCAGGAGCTGCGAAGGCTGCATCCTGGGGCGGAAAGCTCGGGAGTATGAGCGTGCCGCTCTTGTCGCTCTCGGGCGATGGGCTTCTCGCGGTGCACCTGGTCGCGGTTCCTGTCGGGGGAGTGGTTGCGGTAGCGGGAAACGCACTGAGTGCCACCTCCGTTCTGCACATGGCCAACATGGGAGCGCAGGGCGGGGGGGGCTGGCCTCCCTCCGGCGGCCCTGGGAAGTGGGAGCAGGCAAATGAGAGTATGTCGGAGGACTCTCGCTGCTACCAATGCCAGGTGACGGGGGCGCCGCCGGGGTGGGTCTATCGCGTTTGGAGGAATGGCGAGAAGGCGGACTTCGACGGCTACAGCATCTCGGAGGGGGTTCTGCAGGATGGCAAGGCGTTTAGCTACGCCAAGCACTACGACGAGAACCTCGAGCCCAAGGAATATTTTCGGGGCGCGAAGAAGCTGCTGGAGACAGCGAAGCGCCAGATCAAGGTAGCCGGTGGAGTCCCTATCCGGTGGTACGTGGCAGAGCCGGAGATGGTCGGTATTCTCGAGAAGATGCTCGAGAATGCGGGCCTTCACGGGATCGAGGTTGTCTACCAGCGGGTTGCAGCGGGAGGAGTGCCATGACGGAGAGATACTACGCGGGCGTCTACTGGCCAGCCCGGCTCGAATCCGCGGAGGAGTGCGCCCGGCGGTCGGTTGTTTTCTTTCGTCTCCTCGCGCAATGCGACGAGATCTACGCTCGTTGGTTCGAGCAGGATGACTCACTGGAGGAAGCGCTCCAGCGGGAGTTCACGCCGGATTTCGAGACCTTCCTTCGCTTCTTTCAGTGCGAGGAGAACCAGCTCGGAAAGGACGGATTCAGCTTTGGGGCCTGGACGGGGCACGAGGACGCCGGGCGCGGGGGGATGGTGCACCTCACTTGTGGGGATGCATCTGGGGCCTACCCCAATAGCTGCTTGCTTTATCTTCCTCGGGCAGACGTTGAGCCAGAGGGACCGCGTGTGCTGACAACTCGCGTCCTGGTGAGCGTGCTGCGGGCAATGGTGCTCGCGTGGGAGCCGCTCTTCGGCGTTGTCGCCACCCATGAGTTTCGTCGGGCGCTTCGACCTGCCAGAGATCCGAGAGGCTTTGTGGGTTGGCTCACCTACCTTGCCCGAACTCGGGGGGAGATTCCGCCACTACCGCCGCCCGCCCGAGTTGAGCCCGTCGAGGACAAGGGCAACTTGATCGTCGGCGCGCCGGAGCGACTCAGCGCCGCCAACCCGGAGCACGTGTCGCTCGGGCTCAGGGTTCAGGAGGTGTTGGACGCAAAGGAGCTACTTCGCCCGGTTCTCGAGTAGAGATAGGGTGTCCCTCAGAGCTGCGTCGAGCCGGGAGGCACGCGCTGCTCGCCGGCCTCCAGGTTCTCGAGGAACTCCGCCTTCCTCTGCGGCTCCATGGGCAACACCTCCAGCATCTGCTGGCCTGGCACTTCCTGGATGTCGATGCCCTGGAAGCAGCCATCGCCGTCGAGGTGCACCGTGGGCACCGGGTCCACCATGGCGGCGAACTGAGGCGGAGACACCTCTGGAAATCAAGCATGTCACCAGCCCGCAACGACTTGCGCGCTGCCTCCTTCTTCGAAGAATTGATGACGGCGCTGCGTCTGAAGGGCAGGGTCGTGGTCCGCACCTGAAAGGAGAACGCTCATGGATTATTTCCTCATGGGTCGAGAGGGCTGGTGTCTCTCCGAGCAGGAGTTCATCCAAGTCCTGACTTCTCGGTGGCCCTCCGCAATCACCAAATCCGTCGACATTCCAGGAGGGCCACGCTCTGTCGATTTCCGTATACGGATGTCGGAATCCTCGATTGACGGGCACCTCAACCTGGAGGGGTCGACCGTCGTTTTCTATGGCGCCCCCGGTGACTGTGCCAAGTTCGCCCTCGAATATCGGGCCATCTTCCCCCAGGGCCAGCCCTTCCTGCTATTCGACGAGGGCTATAACCGAAGTATCGAGTTGGGGCCGGAGACGACAGGAGAGAACATCGTCAGCGCACTCCAGGACACGACCGCCACATGATATCTCCCCTCTCGCGAGGAGATGCTCTACGGCCCCCTTGTCGGCAGGATAGACACCGTAGGGGCGAATCCGGGGATGGTGCTGCGTCATGCGGCGGAGTGCCCTGACC
>NZ_JPMI01000128.1 GCF_000733295.1 Archangium violaceum Cb vi76
CCGGTGATGCTCGCGGGCCCGGAGGGAGAGGTGGGAGCCGGGGCCTTCAGTCCGGACGGGGAGCGGGTGGTGACGGCCTCGAGGGCGGGGACGGTGCGGGTGTGGAGGGCGGACGGCACGGGCGAGCCCGTGGTGCTCCAGGGCTACCTGGCGATGCTGTGGCCCGCGAAGCTGAGCGCGGACGGGGAGCGGGTGCTCACCAAGTCCCAGGAAGGGTCGGTGCGGGTGTGGAGGGTGGACGGTGCGAGCGGGCCCGTGGTGCTGCGCGGCCATGAGGAAGAGGTGTGGTCCGCGGAGTTCAGCGTGGACGGGCAGCGGGTGCTCACCCGGTCGCAGGATGGGACGGCGCGGGTGTGGAGGGCCGACGGCACGGGCGAGCCCGTGGTGCTCGCGGGTCACACGGGAGGAGTGAGGGCCGCGGAGCTCGGCGCGGACGGGCAGCGGGTGGTCACCGTGGCCGAGGACGGGACGGTGCGCGTGTGGCGGGCGGACGGCACGGGCGAGCCCGTGGTGCTCATGGGTCCGGAAGCGCAGGTGGAGCTCGCGGCCTTCAGCGCGGACGCACGGCGGGTGCTCACGGCCTCACGGGACGGAACGGTGCGGGTGTGGAAGGCGGACGGCACGGGCGAGCCCGTGGTGCTCCAGGGCCATGAAGGGCGGGTGGAGCGCGCGGCCTTCAGCGCGGACGGGCAGCGGGTGCTCACGGCCTCCGAGGACGGGACGGCGCGGGTGTGGCGGGCGGATGGGACGGGGGAGCCGCTGGTGCTCGGTGGACCCGAGGGAAGAATGGAGCGCGCGGCGTTCAGCGTGGACGGGGCTCGGGTGCTCTCGGTGGGGGAGGACGGGACGGTGCGCCTCTGGACGGTGGGCACGGCCCTGCTCCAGGCCCTGCTGCGCGAGGCCGTTACCGGAAGCCTGACGCCGGAGCAGCGCCAGCGCTACCTGCTCGAGACTCCGGAGGAAGCCCGGGCCGTCACATCCAACAGGCCTGGTGGTCCTGGATGAACTGACGCATGGAGATGGGTGCTCGTCCCAGCAGTGTCTGGGTTTCGGGCGTCACGGTCCCCGCGAGCCCCAACCGGCACACGGTGTAGATGCCCGTCATCACCGCGATGAAGGCAACGGGCTGCTTCCGCCGGTACCAGCGCAGGGCGAAGCGCAGCGCCCCGGGCTCCGGGTAGCGGATGGGCCGGCCGAGCACCTCGGTGAAGAGCGTGGCCACCTCGGCGTAGGTGAGGGCCTCGGCGCCGGTGAGGTCATACGCCTTGCCCTCGTGTCCGTCCTCCAGCAGCGTCCGCGCGGCCACGGCGGCGATGTCCCGCGCGTCGATGAAGCCCGTGCGCCCCTTCCCCGCGGGGACGAAAATCTCGTGGTGCTCGCGGATGTCGTCGCGGTGGGTGGTGCTCAGGTTCTGCATGAAGAAGCTGGGGCGCAGGAAGGTATGCGGCAGCCCGGCTTCCAGGATGAAGCGCTCCACGTGGGCGTGGGGCATCCTCGGGTTCTTCTCCACCCCGAGCAGCGACAGGAAGACGACGTGCCGCACGCCCGCGTCCTTCGCCGCGCGCACCACGGGCAGCAGGTGCCGCTTCACGTCCGAGACGGTCGGCGGACGCAGGAGGAACAGCTTCTCCACCCCCTCCAGCGCGGACGCATGGGTGGCCGCATCCTCGAAGTCGAAGCGCACGGCCCGCGTCCCCTCGGGAGCCCGCTTCCCCTCGCGCGAGGCCACCAGCACCCGCGCACCACCGGCCACCAGGTGCTCCACCAGCGGCGCGCCCACGTTGCCCGAGGCCCCCGTGACGAGCACGCGCGGGCCCCTCGGCTCAGCGGCTCCGCTTCCCATTGCCCGTCCCGGGCGCCACCCCGCGCCAGAAGGTGTCCACCATGCGATCCAACCAGGGATCCTCCGCCTCCGTGGGCACGGTCTCGTTCGTCATGTGGGCCAGGAAGTGGCGGTACTGCAGGCCCGCCAGGAAGAGGCTGGCCATCACGCTGGGGTCTCCCTCGCGCAGCCGGCCCTGCTCCCGGGCCCGGCGGAACCAGCCCGCCATCGCCAGGAAGGCGCGCGCGGGGGCGGACCCCTGCTTGTCCTCGCCACCCCTCAACTCCTCGGGCGTGAGGCCCGCCTCGCGCAGCACCGCGAAGGCCGGCACCATCCTCCGGAAGAAGGTGTCGATCGCCTCGGCGATCTCCCTCAGCTGCACCGTCAGCTCGCGCTCGTCCGGCCCCTCCTCCACCAGGGGCAGCCACGGCGGCGCCTGCCCGATGGAGAACGCCGCCTTGAGCAGCTCCCGCTTGGTGCCGAACCGCTTGAGCAGCGCCGGCCCCGACACCCCCAGACGCGCGGCGATGACCTCCGTGCTCACCGAGGCACCGTGCTCGATGAAACACGCCCGGGCCGCTACCAGAATCTCCTCGTCCAGGACCTGTCGGGGACGCCCCATGACTCCACTCGTTGATTGGTTAGCTAGTGCTAACTAACTAACTCCCCGAGGGGGTTGGAATCAAGTGGGCGGGGGGGCCAACCTGGCAGGATGGGTACCCAGGGTCGAGTCGAGGAACCGGCCGATGCGGGCGGCCATGTCCTCGGGGAGCTCCAGCAGGGGGAAGTGGCTGCGGGCGGGGAGCTTCTGCACCTGGAACCAGGGGTGCGAGGAGGCGAAGGAGCCCTGGGCCTCCAGCCAGGCCTTGTCCTCGGGCTGGGCGTAGAGGTGGAGGGTGGGGACGGGGGGCGAGAGGGTGGCGAGCGCCTCCAGCGGGCTGCCGTAGCGCGAGTACACCTTCTCTATCTCCCGCCCGCCGCGCTTCCACATGTCCTCGCCGAAGGAGCCCATGTCGTCGCGGACGAAGCGCACGACGTCCGGCGAGCTCACGCCCTGCAGCCACAGGGAGAAGAGCCCATCGCGGGCCTGCCTCCACTGGGAGGACTGGAGGGCCTGGACGGCCTGGAGGAAGGGCGGGGGCGGCTCCAGCACCAGCCAGTCCAGGAGCACCAGGGCGGGGATGCGCGAGCCGAGCTGGCGCCGCAGCTCGAGGGCCCACCAGCCGCCGTGGGACAGGGCCACGGGCACCACCTGGCGCGCGCCGCTGGCGTCGATGACGGCGCGCAGGGTGTCCACCACGGCGGTGTTGTCGAAGTCGGGGCCGGGCTGCTGGGACTCGCCGTGGCCGGGCAGGTCCACCACCAGCGCGCGGTGGAGCATGGAGCACCACGGGACGAGCTTGCGGAACACCTCGCGGCTGGTGCACCAGCCGGGGATGAAGAGCAACGTGGGCTCTCCCTGCCCCACGTCGTCATAACGGATGCGAGCCCCACCCACGCGCGTCTCGGCCATGTGTCTCCCCCCGGCGGCTCGCGACACGTTCCGGCCGCCATGGGGACGAGTCATGCTCCGGGAGGGCCCCTGGAGGACAGGGGACGGTGGTGCGGTAGGGCTGTCGGCTGGCGGTCAATGCCGGGTTGCGCATGCGCCCTCTCCCTCTGGGAGAGGGCGGGGGGTGAGGGTCGTTCAGGCGGCCTGGCGCGAGTCTCGCTCGGGCACGCCGAACACCTCGAGCTGCTGGACCCGGCCCTTCACCACATGGGCGCCGAGCGGCTCGAGGGACTCTTCCCCGCCGAGGGCCTCGCGGCACTCGCGGGTGAGGAGCAGGGAGCGGCCCAGGGCCTTGGTGAGATCCTGCACGCGCGAGGCGGTATTCACCGTGTCGCCGATGACGGTGTACTCCTGGCGCTGGGCGCCGCCCACGTTGCCCACGACGGCCTCGCCGCGGTGCAGGCCCACGCCGATGCTCAGGCCGGGGAACTCGCCCTGCTCGCGCATGCGGGCGGCCTCGGCGAGCATCTCGCGCGAGGCGGCCAGGGCGCGGCGCGCGTCGTCCGGCTGGTGCGTGGGCGCGCCGAAGACGATGAGCATCCCATCCCCGAGGAACTTGTTCACCAGCCCACCGTGGGCCGCGACGATTTCACACATGCGCCCGAAGTAGAGGTTGAGCAGCCGCAGCGTCTCCTCGGGGGGCTGGGACTCGGCGAGCCGGGTGAAGCCGCGGATGTCGGTGAAGCAGACGGTGACGGCGCGGCGCTCGCCGCCCTCGGGGAGGTTGCCGGAGAGCAGGTGCTCCATGACCTGCTCGCTCACGTGCATGCCCAGCAGGCCGCGCACGCGCTCGCGCTCCACGGCGCTCTCGGTGAGGCGCATGAGGAAGGAGCGCATGGAGCCGCTGGCCACCATGCCGAGCGCGCCCATGGTGACGAGGAAGACGGCCTTGGCGAGGGTGACGTAGAAGTCATACGCGCCGGTGGCGAGCATCTCCGGGGAGGCGGCGGGGCGCAGGACGAAGTGGATGACGGCGACGAGCTGGGTGGCGGCGGCGAGGCCGGCGAAGAGGCAGAGGCGGGGTTGGAGCCGGGGGGTGGCGAAGGCGACGCCCACGGCGTAGAGGGCGGGCCCGCCGGCGGACAGGGCGAAGACGGGGCCGTTGACGCCCAGGTCCAGCAGGGCGACGACGGTGCCCATGGACACGTCGACGAGCGAGGAGGCGTAGCGCATCCACGGGCGGAAGCGGCCGGTGCGCAGCAGCAGCGAGACACAGGAGTACCAGAGGAGGTACCCCACGGTGGCGCGGAGGATGATGGAGGGAATCTGCGAGCCGGCGAACCAGGCGACGAGCACCAACGCGGTGGCGATGAAGCCCGCGCTGGTGGCGACATGGGCCACGCGCGCCTCCATGTGCCGGACGGTCTCCCCGAGGACGGCGTCGAAGCCATCGGGGGCGGGGCTGGAGCGGGGGGAGGCGCGCATGCGGAGGGCAGGATAGCGCCTGGAGGGGAGACGCGGCAGGCCGTCAGCGTTTGGGGGTGGAGCCCACGGCCGCATCCAGCTCGGCCTGGAAGGCGCGGTGGCGGCGGAATCCCTCTCGGAAGCCGGCGAGCAGCAGGTTGCCGCGTGCCTGCTCGCCGTGCAGCCAGAGGACCTCGGCCGCGGCGGCGAGCAACCGGGCGGCCTTGCCGTAGCTGCGCCGGTGCTGGCGGCTGACGATGGTGCTCGAGCGCTTGCGGGCGAGCTCCAGACACCACTCGAGCAGCCGCTCCCGCTCGGCGGGCTCGAGGGTGAGGGCGGGGAGGGCCTCGGCATAGGCGCGGGCGAGCCGCTCGCCGAGGGCCTCGTCGTGGCGCGCGCCGCCCGAGTACCAGGCGCCGGCCCGGGTGCCGGACTCGAGCGCCTGACGCCAGAGCGCGTCCACGTTGCGGGGCAGCCGTGAGAGGGATTGGCCAGACAGGAGGACGAGGAAGGCGGGCACCACGAGCCCCTGGGGGTTGTCGCCGAACGTCCACCCGAGCGCGTTCTCCTTCGCGGCGAGCACGTGGGCGGCCTCCCAGTCATGGGCGAGCAACCAGGCCTGGGCGAGCAGCCGGCGATCGACATGAGCGGGGACGTCGAGGGAGTCCTCGGCGTCGGGGAGGGCGGCCATGGAGCCGGAGGGGGCGCGGGGTTGCTGGAGGACGGACTCGAGGTGGCGGGCGGCCCGGCGCAGGAGGGGCTCGCGTTCGGACTCGGAGGGGAAGGTGTCGCGGAGCTCGAGGAGGCGGGAGAGGGTGGGTTGGGAGACGAAGGCCTCCCAGCGGGCGGAGCGGACGGTGTCGGGCTGGCCGAGGCGCTCGGCGGCGGAGGCGAGGAAGGTGGCGACGGTGGCGCGCAGGGGGAGGGAGGCGGGGAGGACGGCGAGGGCCTCCCGGGCGGTGGTGAGCACGGCGAGCGGTGGGCCCTCGCGCTCGAGGGCGGAGAGGAGCTCCACGAAGGCGCGGGGGTGGCGGGAGGGCTCGGAGAAGGCGAGCTCGCGCAGGCCGCGGGTGCCCTGGGAGAGGCGGATGGCCTCGCGCAGCCAGGCATCGGCCTCGGGGCCCTCCTGCTGACGGAGGAGGGCGCTCCAGTCACGCAGGAAGAGCTCGAAGCCGGGGAGGGGCTCGGAGGAGATGTCGAGCCACTCCTGCACGAGGGGCCGGTGAGGGTGGGGGAGGAGCTGGCGCAGGGAGAACATCTCCTCGAGGAGGACGGGGGCGCGCTGTGCGGGGGGAGTGGTGAAGTAGACGGCGCGGAGGTAGCGGGCGCGGGCCTCGGGGAAGTCGACGTGGGAGAGGTGCTCGGGGCCGGGGCCGCGGCCCTCGTCATCCGTGTATTGGAGGAGGGAGAAGAGGGCGCGATAGGCCTCGCGGGCGAGGGGATGGTGGCCGCGCTCGGAGGCTTCCTGGGCGCGCTGGAAGAGGGAGGTGAGGGGCTCGAGGAACCCGGCGTAGGGGCCGAGGGAGTCGTTCTCGGGCCAGAAGTCTTCCCATTCCCTGGCTTTCTCCGGGAGGGAGCGGGCCAGCTCGGAGATGTCCTCGAGCAGCGCATGAGAAGGGAGCGCCGCGTGGGCGCTGGGGTCGAGGGGAGCGCGGAGGAAGTGGAGGAAGGCGAGCCGCTCGGAGGAAGGGACGCGGCTGGCGAGGAGGCGGAGGAGGGCGCGCAGCTCCTCGGGGGAGAGAGCCGCGAGCCGCGCGTCGACGGCCTCACGGAAGTCCTTGAGGGGCAACTTCTCCACGGGAGGATGGGACAGGTCGACTCCAGCCATAGGTCATCAGAAGATGACCTCGGCGGTCACGTTCGGCTACCCCGGGGTTGCTCGGCTGGCTCCTGGCCGTCCCATGATGGAGGCCCGGGCGGAGTCGATGATGGAGAAGAAACTGCTCTGGGCAGTTCCCCGACCTGTTGGTGAAATGAGGTGACACCGTGACACATCCGCGTTTGGAAGAGCTGGAGGCGAAACTCCAGGAGGCCCGAGCCATCGGAGGGGCCAATCAGGCCAGCCCGGAGCAGTTGAGCCTGCTGCGCGCAGTGGCCAGGGAATGTCCCGCGTTCACGCCCAATCTCCTGGAACTCGCCCGGCTGCTGTTGCTGAACGAGGAAGTTGGGGTGAACGCGGATGCGGCCTTTGCGGAGATCCAGCGGCTTCTGGAGCAGGCGGTCCGCGGCTCGAAGCGCAATCCCGTCGCGATTCTGGAGCTTGCTCACTTCCTGGATACCTTCCGCAATGCTCCTCGAGAGGCGGAGAAGCTCTATGAAGAAGGGGCGGCGGGGGCATTGAAGCTGGTCGAGGAGTCGTGGACGGCACTGCTCGACCTCTGGACAGGAGAGAACACCCGGGAATCGTTGGTGAAGGCCTTGGAACTCGCCGAGTTGGCGGAGAAGGTCTTTCCCGAATCTGGAGACATCATGCTCGCCGTGGTGACAGCGAGGAACTACGCCGCCCGAACTGGCCTGATCGACACAGAGGAGGCGTGACTGGGGGGGGTGATGGCGCGAGTCACGTGAGCCGGGGTCATCCCGCCATGTAGGGGCCGAGGGAGTCGTTCTCGGGCGGAGTATCCTCTCCAGCCATGGGGGTTGACCAGAAGATGGCCTCGGCGGTCATGTCCGGCCACCCGGAGTTGCTCGGCTGCTGCGGGGTCCATCTGCTGGACGAAGCCCGAGGATCACGCTTTACCGAGCGTCCGCCTGGTGGTTGTGCGAGTTTCCAGGCCATGACCTTCGACCATTTGAGGTTCATCGAAGTCGAGCTCCAGATGCCGCTCATGAAGCTTCCGGTGCGCACGAGCCTCATCGAGCTCGAGCGGGCACGGGTGCTCTGGTCCCCGGCCTCTACACTCACCGAAGCGCAGCTGCGTGACATGGGAGAGGTCACCGACATCATCGCGCCCAACCTCCTGCATGGCGGCGGAATGAAGGCCGCCGCGGCGGCCCACCCGCGTGCACGCCTCTGGGGCCCGGTGGGCATCAAGGAGAAGTTCCCCGAGCTTTCGTGGCACGGAATCCTGGGAGTGGACGCCTGGCCATACGACGACGAGCTTCGTCACGTGGCCCTTCGAGGAATGCCTGACTTCAACGAGAGCGTGTTCCTGCACCACCGCTCGAGGGTGCTGCTCGTGAGCGACCTGGTCTTCAACATCGACGAATCACAGTCACGAGGCATTGGCCCCTGGCTGATACTGCATCTGTTCGGCACGTATCGCCGATTGGGCGTCAGCCGCCTGTTCCTGAAGCAAGTGAAGGATCGAGCTGCGTTTCAGGAGTCCATCGAGCGGATTGCCGCGCTCGATTTCTCGCACGTCGCTCCCGCGCATGGACGCGTGGTGTCGGAAGAGGGAAAGCAGAAGCTGCTCGCCGCGCTGCGCGAGCGGGGCTACACGGCCTGAGGCGGGTTTCGATGGCTCCTCACCTCGCGGCGGTGTCGTCATGACCATCCACGAACTCATGCTTGAAGTGCAGGGTCTCCTCGGGCGGACCCTGCGGCGTGCTCAGTCCACTGAGGAAAAGGAACTCTTCAGGGTCGCCGCTGCGGCGCTCATGTTCATCTCGGAGACCGGCACGGTCCACTCGTTCGAGGACTACCTCCAGTTCCGCAAGGAGGCTCCACCCTACGCGGTGGCGGCTTTCAAGACCCGCGAAGAAGCGGATGTCTGGCTGCGGCATCACCCCGCGCCTCCTCACGGCACTTTCGTTCTGATCGCGGACGAGTACCACATCGTCATGCATGTCCGAGAAGTCGATGACCGGCAGCTCTTTCCTCATCCCATCCTCGAGGGCTACCGCGAGCAGCTTCAGCAGGCGGTTCTTCCCGGCACCCTTCCTTCCTTCGAGACGCGCGGGGAGGCGGAGGCGTGGTTGAAGGGGCAGCCCGAGCCGCTCCAGAGTGCCTTCATGGTGATCGCGGGCAGACGTCATGTGGCGCTGTATCACCGCCATCTCGACCATTACTCCATCCACCTGCTCCCCGAGCCGGGGCCCGGCCTCTCGGGTTGAATGGGCGGGGAACGGTGCTGCCTGCTGGCTCCTTGCCGACCTTGATGGATGCGCACGCGGATGGGGAGCGTTGTCCTGGCATCTGAAAAGAAGACGAAACCCTTCCGGGTTGACCTCTGAACCTATGTCAATTTCAGCGGAATACCTGCTTTCTGTTGCTCGGAACTACTGGCGTTCGGACCATGAGTTCGATGGCAAGCTGGAGAGGAGCCCCGAGCTGGAGAGATTCCAGGGGTTGTGAGAAGAGAAGCTCGAGAAGATCGATGAGTGGTGGGTGCTCCATGACGAACTCCGGGCAGCGTTGCCCCACTTGAAGATCGGGGATGCTACAGCCACCGTTGATGCCTGCTTCCGCTGTCTCGTCTATGCGGACCAGCAACTCGTGTCTGAGGACCCGGAGAATGAGCCTCGGTCTCGCTGCTGGGCCGTTGTCGGCTGCGTCAGCATTCTGGCACCTGTGTATACGGTTTATGGCGTGCAGTACGACTACAAAGGTCGGGAATGGATCGCTCGGAGGGTCTTTTTCGATCCGTTGCCACCTGAGATGCGGGCTCCCGCGGAGGTCGTTGCCAGGAAGCTCGAGGAGCTGTTCGGGGTAGAGGCCCTCCCTCGCGAAATAGCCGAGTCCCGAATCCCGCTGATCGTGGAGCGACGGGAGCCGCCTGATACCACGCTCTTTCATGCGCTCTTCACGAGCCGTCCCGAGAGCGTGCCTCTCTAGCGGACGGCTGAAGGAAGGAGCCTGCGAGCCGCGCGCCGCCCGGAGCACCAGGCGCGTGCACAGTCGAAGACGGAAGGAACGCCCTGGGCGGTGGAGCGGAGGTGATGGCGCGAGTCACGTGAGCCAGGGCGACCGGGCAGGTCGAGCAGTCCTTGCCCGGACAGGCGGGCTCCTCTACCCTGCGGCCCTCCCCATGGAGTCCGCGTGCGCCCACGTCCCTGGTCCGTCCTGCTCTGGGTCCTCCTCCTGTCCACGGCGGCCACGGCGCGGGAGACGCGGCAGGGGACCGTGCTCGTCGCGGGACACCCGGAAGGAGCGCCGCCCGTGCTCTACGTGGCCGCGCGGGTGTCCACGCTGTTGGACTTCGAGGGCCTGCTCGAACCGCGCGTGGCCCTGACGCCCGAGCTGGGCGAGCGCCTCGTGGTGCTTCCCGTGGGAGCGCGCTCGTTGGTGGTGGTGCCCGTGCGCGACCTGGCGCGGGGAGAGCGCGTGCTGCTGCCGGTGACGGGGCGGACGGAGGCCGGCGAGCCCCGAGCGCTGACGCTGGTGCTCGTCACCCGGGAAGACGAGGTGGACGTGCAGGTCCAGGTGTCCCTCGGGATGAGCGAGCCCCGGGCGCCGGAGGCCGCGGCGGAGGGGGAGGCGGGCACGGTGGCGGGGATGCTGCTCGCGAGCCATGAGCCGGGGGCGGGCCCGGGGCCGTCGCTCGTCATGCCCGGCGAGGGCCTGATGCTCACACGCGCTGGCGAGGTCGAGGGGCGGCTTGAATCCGTTCTCCGGATGGAGCGTAGACGTCTCTTCGTCACGGTGACGGTCAGGTCCAAGACGCGACCCCTCCGTCCATGGCGCCTTGGCCGGGCCCGGGTGGAGGCGGGATGCTGGAAGGAACGCACGCGGGCGAATGTGGCGCTCCCCGTCGTCGTCACCTCCGTCATCTCTGGGCCACGAGAGCAACGCCACACCCTGGCGGCCTGGCTTCCGGAAGGGGCCGGGTGTCTGTCATTGACCCTGGAGGAGGACGGTCCCCGGACACTGCACCTCCAGGACTGGAGGCTGCCTCCATGACGAAGCTCTTCCATCCGGATCTGATTCAACCCGGAGACATGGTGCGGCACTACCGGGTGGTGAGCCGCCTCGGGAGCGGTGGTTTCGCGAACGTCTTCCTGGTGGATCACGGGGGACAGCTCTACACGCTGAAGATCGCGGCCCGCCCACCGGGGGACGAGGACGAGGCCCGGGAAGACGAGCGGGCCTTCCGGGAGGCGATCTCCCTGGGGCACTTCCGGCACCCCAACCTGTTGACCGTCCGCGAGCTGGGCCGCTGGCCGGAATTGCAAGGGGGCCACTTCTTCTTCGTCACCGACTACGTCCCTGGCTCCACCTTCAATACGTGGCGCTGGAGGACGCAGGCTCCGTTGAGGCGCTTCATCCGGGTGCTGGTCGAGCTGCTCCTGGTGATGGCGGAGCTGCACGAGCGCGGCGTGTGCCACCGCGACATCAAGCCCGACAACGTCCTGGTGGGGGAGGGCGATGACAAGCCGTTCCTCATCGACTTCGGCGCGGTGTTCCTGCCCGGGGCGTACACGCTGACGCGCGAGCTCCCGCCGGTGACGTTCCACAACATGCCGCCCGAGGTCGCCGCCTTCCTGCGAGGGGGAACGTGGGAGGAGGGCGCGCACTTTCCCGCGAGTCCCGCGGCGGATCTCTACGCCTTCGGCGCCCTGCTCTACGAGGCGCTCACGGATTGCCACCCCTTCAACCCGCGCTTGCCGTTGGACAAGCTCTTGCTCGCCATCGAGTTCGTCCCGCCGGTGGAGCCCGGCCAGTTGGAGCCCCGTGTACCGCCGGGCCTGAGCAGCCTGGTGATGAGGCTCCTGGCCAAGGACCCGGCGCAAAGGCCCCCGAGCGCCCGGGCCGTCCATGAGGAGTTGATGCGGTTGTTGGACGGCGAAGGGGACACGGAGGCCTGGACGGAGCCGTATGCCTTCGCCACGGAGGAGGGCGCAGCGGCTCCACCCGGAGCGTCCCAGTCCGAGGAGGCGACGGGCACGCGGGAGGTTTCCGAGTCACCCCCATTGTCCGAGAGCGCCGCTCCGGCGGCCTCTGTCGCTGGGACGGGTGGCGAGGAGCGGGACGCCGGGGGGCCTTCCGGGATGCGGAGGGGACTCGCCGTGTTCGCCGTCGTGTTGCTCCTGATCGGGATAGCGTGGGGCTTCGGCCGCACGGTGTTCGCGTCCGCCCTGGAGGCGGTGTGTTCCGGCGCGGCATCCACTGCGTTGGTTCCACCAGCGCCTTCCGAGAAAGGATGCGAAGCCTTGCTCTTCACCCCACCGAAGTCCTTCCGCGAAACCCACGCGCTGCTGTGTGCCGCCTCGGTGCAATTCCTGGCCTGCTCGGGGGCACCGGTGCGCCCCGATACTGGAGGTTTCCTGGAGCAGTGCCCTCCCGAAGCCCGTCAGACTGCCGCGCGGGCGGGCTTCGCGCAGATGCCCTTCACGGATGTCGAGTTGGTGACGGGGGTGGACGTTGGCACTGAGGCGAGCCCGGGCATGCTCAATGTCAAGAGTGGACCCATGGAGGGATGGATGTTCCTGCCCAAAGATGAGCGGAGCTACCGGGTGACGGGTGAGGCGAAGGTGTTCCAGAAGCGGTTCTACGTGCGGTTCGACCGGATCTACCTCGACGCGCTCTACCCGACACGCGGCATCGTCCCGTCCCCTATCTGTGCGGTCGTCGTGAGCGAGAGGGAGCCGACGAAGAAGTTCGGGGTGCTGACGTACGAGATCGACAAGCCCATCGGGGCCGAGATCGATCCCTCCAAGGTGGTGTATCGCGGCGCCGACGCCGCCATTCTCAACGGGCAGTTGTTGGACGTTTACGTCCAGCTCCCCGGCCGCCAATATCCGAGGTAGGGCCGTGAGTTCCTGAGCGCGTCTCTCGGAACGCTCGGAACTCAGAAGGAGTGGGACGTGCTCTTGCCGAGCGCGGTGCCTACTCGCTCCTACGACATCGCCTGATGAGGGGCACTGCCAGCGAAGCGTCATTCGCTGGGGATGTGCTCGCCGCGCCCATGGAAGGCCAGGGGCTCGGCCACCCATGAGTGGTCGGCGAGGTCCTTCCCGCCGGAGCGGAGCGCGGGTAACAGGATATACTGGGGTGGATCCCCGGTTGAGGACTCAGGGGGTCTTCGAGGGGGCCACAGCGGTTCATGACGGATTTCTTCATCAGCTACACCCGAGTCGACAAAGCGTGGGCGGACTGGGTGGCATGGGTGCTCGAGGAAGCGGGCTATTCCGTCGTGCTGGACACCTGGGATTTCCGCCCGGGTTCCAACTTCGTCCTCGCCATGGAAGAGGGCCTGGCGAAGTGCGAGCGCATCATCGCCATTCTCACGCCCGCCTATGTTCAGTCGGACTACGGCAGGGCCGAGTGGACGGCGGGGATGGCCTCGGACCCCACCGCGATGCAGCGCAGGGTCATTCCCGTGCGAGTCGCCCCCTGTGAACCTCCCGCCCTGTTGCGCTCCATCCTCTATATCGACCTCGTGGGACTTGGGGACGAGGAGACGGCGCGCAAGAGGCTTCTGGAGAGCGTGACGAACCGGCGCGCGAAACCCGAGAAGGCGCCATCGTATCCGGGAGCCGCGCATCACCGGGCCGCGCCCCATCATCCGGTGTTTCCCGCGGCAGCCTCGTCACGAGCGACGTCGCCGGCTCCATTCGTTCCGCGTCTCCCCACGAAGGTGACCGACCTCGAAATCCGCCGGTTCATGCAGGAGAGCTTCAAGGGCATCCGCGCGTACTTCGAGGAGGGTCTCGCGGCGCTCGAGCGTTCCGACGCGCGGTTCGACACCGAGTTCCTGCAGGTTCACTCCTTGAAGTTCGTCGCGGAGGTGTACGTCGACGGGAACAAGCTCTCCAGCGCGAAACTCTGGCTCGACTCCTCGCTGGGGGCCGGACTGCAGATGGGTTACGCGGAGGGAACGGGGTTCAGCCTCGAGCAGGATACTCAGTTCAACGAGGTGCTCGCGGTGGCTCCTGATGAGCAGGGGCTCCACCTGCGGGCGCTGATGAGCGCGGCCTATTTCGGCTCGGCGATGGAGCATCTCGATCCAGAGCGGATGACGAGCCAAGAGGCCGCCGAGTACCTGTGGCGGCGCTTCGTCGCGAGGATCGCCCCCGAGTCGGGTGCGGTTTCACGGAGCACCCCACCCCGGGGCAGCCGTCCGCGGGTCAACCCGGGTGTGGTCGCCGACGAGCAACTGGACGAGGACCGCAAGCCGCGTTCAGGGGAAAAGCCCAAGGCGGCGAAGCTCAAGCGGTGGCAGGAGTACTTGCGTGAGCAGATCCCTCCGTTCTTTGGATTGGAGTTCTCCGAGGCTCGCTGGCACACGGGTTTCGTTCCGTTCGCGGAACACGGGCAAGTGTTCCTGCTGGTGACGCTCGAGAAGCGGACGATGGCGGAGAGCTTTCAGTACGCGGACCACTTCATCTCACCGAGCCTGTTTCAATGGCAGAGCCAGAACCGGACGACTCAGCAAGGGAAGCACGGACAGCTTCTGAGGAACCACGTGGCGGAGGGGGTGTCCGTGCACCTGTTCGTGCGTGCGGAGAAGAAGCTGCGCTCCGGTAACGCGGCCCCTTTCATCTACTGTGGCCCGGTGCGTTTCGAGTCCTGGAAAGGCGAGGAGCCCATCACCGTCATGTGGAGACTCGATGAGCCCGTTCCCACGCGGCTGCGGGAGGTGCTGAAGGTGCCATCGGAGCCGTAGTGGCTGGACGAGCACCATGCTGGTCATGGGTGTTCTTGGAGCTTCACCTGCAACTCGACTGCGAATAGCCCTGGGTCGAGCTGTAGGCTGTCAGCCGCGACTCTCTCCGGCAGCGCGTTGAGCGTTTCGATGAGGCGCTCGGCGACCGCCTGGATGCCGGTCAGGATGCGGAGCTTGGGTGTTGCGCTCTCGATATCGTACAGGCGCGCGATACGGCAGTTCTCCCTTGTTGCCGCGAAGAGCAGCTCGGAGAGTGTCATGTGTATTGGCCGCTCGAAAGACGCGCGCGTCGCCCTCACATGGAGGAAGACAGGTGGTGCACCCGAGATCCATCTGGCTGAGTGTACTTCGTAGTCGTATGCCGAGCGTGGGAGTGCTTGCGAAACCCACTGGAAGTCGTCACCCACATGCCCAGTGGCGGTGAGCCAAGCTCCGAAGAGTTCCTCTCCTCGCTGACGAGTCTCATCGGCGGCGAGAAGGCGCCTGTGCCAGTCTTCGGGTGAGAGGATGTCCGTCTGGCTGGGAGCGTGTGCACCGGTAGAGGTGGGAGCGTCGGTGCCGAAGAGGACATCTTCGATCGTGTCGCCAGAGATGAATGCATCGAGTGGGTGCTGCCTATCCGGGTATGCGCCCGTGGTGCTGGCGCGCAGATGGGCCAGGGATGTCTCCGATACCTTGAGCATGGCGTGCTTGGCGGGAAGTTCGAGGTGCTGGGCGATGACCGCGTGCAACTCGGCATCCTCAGCAGCCGATACGAGGGTGAGCGTCACGGCTCGTGGCCGTTCGTTCCCCTCGAAGGCCATGATGGCGAAATCATTCTCCACGAGCTTGCCATAGCGACCCGGCTCCTCCTCCGGTTCATGGATGGACTCACCTTTGATGTGCCAGTTCCCTGAACCTAGCGAGCGCATTGCCATTCGTGTCAGCCGGTGCGCTGGCCTTGCTCCGGGGCCAACGATGAGCAAGGGAAATAGCACTTGGCCATGAGAGAGCTGGAGCCCAGGGTAGAACCTCTCGATGAAGATCTCGTGATGGAGACTGATCGCTCGCTGGTTGGAGCGCATCGAGTGGACCTTGAAGAACGACAGGTCTGACCATGTCAGTACCTTGATGGCGATCTTGGTTCCGCTCATGGTAGAGGGTACACCACGCCAACCGTCGCCTTGTCCAGAGTGACGTAATAAGTGGGGTGGTTTCTGGTGGACATGCAACAAAGCCAGGTATTGCTTGCCTCTCGACTTCGCACCCTCGGGCAAGGCGAAGCTCCTCCATGAAAGCGCCGAGTCAGACCTACAAGGCCCTCACGCAACCGCTTCACATCGACGCCGTCGGGCCTGACGGCAAGAAGCGGCCGATTCAGCTCTTTCCGAAGGTCGGGGCCCTCAAGGACCCCGGGCTGGAGGCGTTCAAGGTCTACTTCCCACACTTCCTCGGGAATCGGCGCGGCGGCGATCTCCTGACTCCAGAGCTGGGCACGTCCCTTCACGCGCTGCTGGAAACAGAGGATGAGCAGCAGCGCGCTGCAATCGTCCGCCGCGTGGCGCGGGAAGAAATCCCGGAGACCTTTGGCAGGTACCTCGGCGCGCACGGTGCGCGTCTCCCTGGAGCTGAAGCCGCACGGGGCCGGGTGGGTGTCGTGGAGTTGCGAGGTGCACTTCGCCGCGCGAGAGGAGGGCAGGGGCGAGGGGGAGGCCAGGCCGCGTCCGAGTCCCGAGGCGATGAAGGACCCCCGGGCCGCGGAGCTCCTCCGCATTGCACGGCACTACTACCCGGCGGGCTACCCCGCGTGGGAGGACGACGATGAGGCGCCCGAGCCCGCCTATCGGCGGACGCCCGAGTATCAGCGGTGGCGCGTGCTCCGGGAGCAGACCTGGGAGGATTGGAAGCCATGGGATGATTTGCTGGCGTGCGCACGGTCCGCCTTCCCCGGGCACGAGGTCTGGGATGTGACGCATCCCTCGCTGGATGCCTGCTCCCGCTGCTGCGTGTATCTGGAGCAGCCGTTGCCAGAGGGTGGCCGTGCCATGACCCGGGTGGTGGGGGCCGTCTCCATCCTCGCGCCGCTGTACCTCGTCTACGTGACCACGCAGTGGCCAGGTCCCGACACGACGGCGATCCGGTCGCGGCTCGACTTCACGCCTGACGGAGAGGCGAAGGACTCCGCGGACACGCTGGCCCGGCTCATCGAGCAGGCGTTCGGCTACCGGCCCTTCCCGATGGAACTGGCGGATATCCCCCTGCCGGAGCTCCGGGTCGAGTCGCTGCACGAGTCCGCCACGCTCCTCGGCGCCCTCTTCGCGGACCGGGGCACGCTGGCCAACCTGCCCTGAGCGGGGGGAAGTGCCCTCCGGCGTAACCGGGTGGAACGGTCATGACCCTGTACTTCAGGCTTCTTCGTCGGGGAGGAGCGTGAGCAGCAGCTCGTCATCGGGCCCGCGCGGGAGCCATCCAGGAGGAGGCGGCGTGGCGAGGAGCAAATCACCGACCTCGTCAACGCGCTGCTTATGGGTTTCAGGCGTGTAGGAAAACCATGTACCGAGCGCCACGGCCACCTTGAGGCGATGGGCGTCGTCCAGCACGGCCGGCCAGCCGTTGGGGAGTGCTTCCGCCAGTTCGCGCACGAGCAGGCTGCGCACCAGGCGCGTGAGCTGCTTGCGCCGCTCCGCCTCGGCCAACAGTCCGCCGAACACCTGCACGCCCGCGATGTCGTCCGGCCCCAGCTCCTCGGCCAGCGCCACCAGCGAAGCGGTGGGGCGTGCCTCGGCGAAGGCGGTGAGCGAGTCGTAGCCCCGCTCGCGGACCCGCTCGTACAAGCGCACCCTCCAGTGACCCTCCCAGGATCGTCCGTCGGTCATCGCTCACTTCCCTCGACATCGGACGAAGTTCATCGGGATGTCGTAGAACCTCATACGCTTCGCGACGATCTCCAGGATCGTGTTCCGCGTCAACATCTGGCCGGCCCTGGACTCCGCTTTGAGCAGCGCATCCATGAGCATCTGATTCCACTCGCCGGGCCATTGGCGCCCCAGCTTCCAGTTTCCACCGCCGTGAATGGCCTGGTGGGTGGCCTGCTGAAGTGTGACGCAGAACCTCTCGATGCTCATCTTGCCGGTGAAGCCGCGCTTCTCGAACCACGCGCGGTGCTCCTTCGGCATGACGTGGTGACGTGGCGGCTCGGCCATACCGGCGCCTGTCTTGCCCGTCACGCGCATGGCCCGCACCTCGGGCGCATCGCCCAGTGCGTCGCGCACGCCCCTCGGGAGGTCGTCGTGCCCCTGCGCCATCATCACCTGGCCGGCCTGAATCCGCACCGCGGCGCTGACGGCGGGCAGGGAGAGGACGCCCGCGCGCACCAACTGACGCATCATCTCCACCCACTCGGCGGACACCACCAGCCGCGTCCCCATCATCACCCCGTTGGGGCCCACCATGAGGTTCACGCCGAGCACGGCGGGAGTCGCCGCGCGCAGCGCGGGCAGTGTGAACTTCAGCGCCGACAGTGTGGTGAGCGCCTCCAGGGACTCCTTCAGCACCAGCGCCGTCTCGAGGACCTTCGCCCCCCTTGTGTATGGCCTCGAGGAGTGCGGACAGCTCTTCGGTGAGGTGGCCTACCAGGGCGGGCATGTCCTCCTCCGCTGACTCCACCTGCTCCGGCTCCAGGGAAGCGAGGGCGGACATGGAGGGTTCCAGCATCTTCTGCCAGTGCTCCAGCTTCACGTACAGCGTCTCCACGCTGTAGAGGCGCCGGGAGAGCGCGGCGTCGGTGAGGTGGAGCAAGTCAACCCAAACGGCCAGTAGCAGGGAGCCCATCATGGCGGCCTCCAGCCGCGGGCCCGCGAGGCGCAGCAGGGCGAGTTGCATGTCCGGGTCCTCCACCTCCGACGCCTCGGCGGCGAGCTGCGTGGTAGCGGAGAGCTCGGCGTCAATCCACCGCAGCTGCGCTTCGCCATGATCGACGTAGCGGACGAAGAGGCCGTTGCCCGCACCTGCGATGCCCAGGTCGCTGGCCCTGAGTCTGGAGATCTCGCCGGAGATGCGGTGGGTGTACTCGGACACCTCGCCCACGCCCTTACGAAAGGCCAGGTGGGCCGCGAGCGCGTTCCGCCACACAGTCGCGTCGGCAGGTGCCTCGGGCCCAGGATGATTGGGTGGCTGGGAGCCGAGGACGAGCGGCGACTTCTCGCCCGTCCCTCCGGCTACAGAGGGCCCGGTGGTGCCTTGCGGAGTGTAGCGCAGGTGCCGCCCCGGGCCAGGCGGTGGCGTCAGCGATACACAGGCGTTGGACAGGAGGGCCAGGGCAAGCAGCATCCCCGTCCCCTTCACCCTTGATGAGTCAGCGCGCATTGTTCACCCCCACAGCCCCATGGTTGTAGAGGACTCAGTCCCTTTTCAGCCAGTAGAGGCGGCCACCGCTGCGCAGGGCGCGCTCGAGGAAGTCGGAGAACGAGCGGGCGATGGGCTTGTTACTCCCTGGCTCCGTGAACGTCTCGTGGAAACAATCGAGCAGTGGGTAGCACCCGTTCTCGGCCGTGCTCGTATCGAGCGCGACGTAGTCTCCATCCCCTGTGTCGCAGACGACATACCAGGAGGTGGGTCCATGGTCGTCTGAGTCCCTCCCAAGAATGGCCACCCTGGCTCGGACAATCTCGGAAAGGGGAAGGATGCGATAGATTTCATCATCGCGCTTGAAGAGGCGTGCGCCATTGCAGTGCAGGTAGAATGCACGCAGATCCGGATCCAGCCGCCAGCCGGCGCGATGCTCGAATTCTTCGATTTGAGACGGTGAGGCTGGAGGATTTGGGAAATGCTGCCTGGAGAGTTCTTCGAGCAGTAGTCCATCCATGGACATGGGTCTACTCCGAATATGGCCAGTAGGGTCGGCGACGTCCCGTTGGGTCGTGCCCAACCTCCTCCCGGACATGCGGCCACCCATGACGTAGCCTGCGCCCCATGCCTCCGCTCGCTCTCCGGAAGGGGCCTGGTGCCTTCCGCAAATGGCTCTTCGTGGGCCTCGGTGTCGCCACCTTCGGCCTCTATGGCGTGGCCTTCGTGGTGGACCGCTTCGGCCAGCACGAGCGCGCCGTCCCCTCCGATGTCCTCGTGGTGCTCGGCGCCCGCGTCCTCCCCGGCGGCCAGCCCTCTCCCGCACTCCGCGCTCGCATCGAGAAGGCCGTCGAGCTCTACCACCAGGGACTCGCACCCCGGCTCCTCTTCTCCGGCGGCGTGGGCGTCAACCCTCCCGCCGAGGCCCACGTCATGCGCGACCTCGCCGTCAGCCTCGGCGTCCCTCCCGACGCCTGTCTCCTCGAGGAGCAGAGCCACTCCACCGAGCAGAACGCCCGCTTCTCCTCCGCGCTGCTGCGCTCGCTCGGCGCCCGGCGTGTCCTCGTCGTCTCCGACCCCTACCACCTCCTGCGCGCCCGCCAGTACTTCCGCCTCCACGGCTTCGAGGTGGCCACCAGCCCCGCCTTCCTCACCGAGCGCAACCTGCGCTTCGTCGATCGCGTCTACTGGACCGTCCGCGAGGCCGCCGCCCTCCTCCTCCATCCCCGCGTGCTCCTCGCTCGCAAGCCCTCCTGAGTCCCACTCCCGGGACTGTCTTCCTCCGCCCGTGTCTACCGGGGGGGTGGGTTGTGTCCGCCCGTCCCGGACGGCTATACCGCGCCGCCATCTCCCCGCTGTCGCCTGAAGAGAGGCCGAGCGATGCGCATCGCCTGGAGTTGGACTGTCGCCGCCGTGCTGTTGCCCCTGCTGGTGTGGGCCGCCCCCCATCCCTCGCAGGACTCCGAGCCCGTGGCCCAGGAGGAGTCCGGGCCCGCGTTCAACTGGCAGCCCGGTCCCCGCCAGGTGGAGCTCGGCCATGAGCTGACGTTGGACCTGCCCGAGGAGCACGTCTTCCTCGAGAAGGCCGAGGCCGCGAAGCTGCTCGAGATGAACGGCTCCTTCCACAACGACAACCTGCTCGGCGTGGTGACGTCCAAGGACGAGTCCTCGTCGTGGGTCGTCATCGTCCGCTACGAGGACGAGGGCTACATCAAGGACGACGAGAAGATCGACGCCCAGGAGCTCCTCACCGCCATCCAGGAGGGCACCGAGGAGGCCAACAAGGAGCGCGTGGAGCGCGGCTTCAAGCCCCTGCACGTGAAGGACTGGTCCGAGGCCCCGCACTACGACAAGGCCCGTCACCACCTCATCTGGGCGTTGGAGGCCTTCTCGGACAATGGCACCTCGGTGAACTACAGCACGCGCGTGCTCGGCCGCCGCGGCTATGTGTCCATGAACCTCGTGGTGGACCCCGAGGGGCTCGCCCAGAGCAAGCCGCACATGGCGAAGCTGCTCGAGAGCACCCGCTTCAACCCGGGCGCGCGCTACGAGGACTTCCAGGAGGGCACCGACAAGGTCGCCGAGTTCGGCCTCGCGGGCCTGGTGCTCGGTGGCGCCGGCGTGGGCGCCGCCAAGCTGGCCAAGGTGGGAGTCCTCGCCAAGTTCGGCAAGTTCTTCGTGGCCCTCCTCGTCGCCGGCAAGAAGGCCCTCATCCCCCTGGTGCTGGCCCTGGGCGCCCTCGCCTCCAGGCTCTTCGGTGGGAAGAAGACGGAAGCGGCCCCTCCCCCCGCCAATCCGGGCGAGTAGTCTCGCGAGCCGCTGGTAGACTCCGGCGGCCATGTCCCGGAAGCCTCCACATCCCCTCGTCAGGCTCGCCTTCCACGTCGAGCACAACGTCGAATCCTGGGGCTGGCGCGTCCGGCGCAAGCTGGGGCTGGCGCGTCCGCCGCGCATCCTGCCGTACCGCGGCTACGGCTCCTCCCGCCAGTGTGTCATCAAGGCCCGCGTGCTGGAGAACCGGCACGTGCGTCCGCCCTGGAAGCGCCACACGCTGCTGGGCAGCGCCATCGCCTCGTGGAAGCGCTACAACACCGTGGAGATTCCCCGCGCCCGCGTGCTGGCCCGCTGGGGTGAGCACCGCTGGGAGGGCACCACCGACGAGGAGGGTTTCCTCGAGCTGTGGGTGGAGCCTCCCCCCGAGGCGAAGGCCGGCTGGAATGACGTGGAGCTGGAGCTGCTCTCGCCCTCGCCCGAGGGGGTGGAGCGGGTGCGCGCCCCCGTGCTCCTCGCCGGCGCCGAGGCCCAGTTCGGCGTCATCAGCGACATCGACGACACCGTCATCGTCACCAACGTCACCAACTTCCTCAAGCGCGCCTGGACGCTCTTCCTCACCGAGCACCGCACCCGTCTGCCCTTCGAGGGCGTGGATGCCTTCTACGAGGCCCTCCACCAGGGCAGCACCGGCGCGGCCCTCAATCCCATCTTCTATGTCTCCTCCAGCCCGTGGAACCTCTACGAGCACCTGGACGAGTTCCTCGGGCTGCACCGGATTCCCTCCGGGCCGCTGCTGTTGCGCGACTGGGGCCTGAGCCGTACCGGCTTCGCGCCCGGCGGTGGGCACGGGCACAAGCTGGAGAAGATCCGCGGGCTGATGAGCACGCTCGAGTCGCTGCCCTTCATCCTCATTGGCGACAGCGGGCAGGAGGACGCCGAGCACTACCGCACCATCGTCCGCGAGTTCCCCGGCCGCATCCGCTGCGTCTACATCCGCAACGTGTGGCACCGCGCGGGGCGCGAGAAGGAGCTGGCCTTCATCGCCGCGGACATCCGCGCCGCCGGCAGCGAGATGCTCACCGTGGATGACACCGTGACGGCCGCCCGCCACGCCGCGAGCCAGGGGTGGATCCGCTGGCAGGAGGTCGCCGAGGTCCAGGCCCACCAGGCCGAGGACGTCCAGGCGCGCACCCTGCTCGACAAGCTGGACCGCGAGCACGGCTGAGCCTCGCGCCCTCCCCGGGTGGGGACTCCCGGCACATGGTCGATGCATCCAGTATCGCGGTGTTTCTCCCATGTTGCTTGAATTCCGCGAATACCCATGCCACACCCCGGCACCCCCCAACCCCGAGGTGGATGATGATGGGTCGCAAGTTGATGGAGACGCTGCTCGTGCTGCCGGTGGCGATGCTGGCCGCCTGTGGTGGTGACGTGGCCGGGACGGAGCAGGCGGTGGAATTGGGCGAGAAGGCCCAGGGCGTGCTGTACGCGCCGCCGGCGCCGGCCAGCGGCAACATCCTGGACGCCACCACGAACCTGGGCCCGGTGACCCTGGGCGGCGCGGTGCAGACGTACTTCACCACGAACCCCCAGTACTACTCGTTCAAGGTGCAGGTGCCGGCCAACTCGCTGGTGGGCCTCGAGGTGACGCACCTGGGCAGCTCCATGTACCTGGACACGGGCCTCTTCGTGTACGGGCCGAGGAACGCGGCCGGCAGCTATGGCACCACGGTGCTCGCGCAGGACGATGACGCGGGCTATGGGCAGCTGAGCAAGCTGTCGTCGGTGGCGCTGACGCAGGGCGGCGAGTACCTCGTGGTGGTGAGCTCCAGCAATGGCTCGGGCAAGCAGTTCCGCCTGCAGACGTCCTGCGCGGGTGGCGCGTGCACGTCGCTCACGCTGCCTCCGGCTCCCTCGGGCTACCAGCTCACGCTGTCGGAGCAGTCCATCTCCTCGCAGCTCCAGTCGACGCTGGCCACGGGCGAGGCCGCGTATTCGTATACGTCGGGCTCGCTGCGCCGGTTCGATTTCGCCTGGCCGTACTCGGGCGAGCCCACCCTGGCCCAGGCGGACGCGGCGGTGCTCGGCATCCAGGACTATGACTATTCCTACGGCGGCGTCACGGGCACCACGCTCACGTATGCCCAGCTCTACGGCTATCTGTATTCGGAGTTCCAGCCGCTCCACGCGCAGATCCTCTCCACGTATGGCAATGGCGTGGAGAACGTGCAGGTGATGACGCACTACTACACGCGCCTGGTGGCTCCCGGAGCGTCGGGCTGGTTCCGGCTCAACGTCATCCTCTTCCCGCAGTCGAAGAAGATCATCGTCTTCGAGCAGACGGCGTACGAGACCTGAGTCGCGCAGGCTCCCTCTCCCCCCTGGGAGAGGGCGGGGGGTGAGGGTCGTTCCCAGGGTGTCCGGGAGAGGAAG
>NZ_JPMI01000129.1 GCF_000733295.1 Archangium violaceum Cb vi76
CGCGCGCGCGCGCGCGCGCGNGNGGGGGGNTCGTTCCCAGGGTGTCCGGGAGAGGAAGACCCTCACCCCGACCCTCTCCCAGGGGGAGAGGGGATGTCAGCAGTCGGGGTCCGCGTCGTCCGCGCGGCCGTCCGCGTCGTCATCCGCGCCATTGGCGCAGCGGCCTGTCTCTCGGGGCACGTACTCGTTGATGTGCAGCGTGTAGCGGATGGGCGAGGCGGTCTCCGTGTCGCTCATCCCATCCACCACCACCAGCACCCGCTGCCCCTTCTCCAGCACCAGCTTCACCACCGGCGCGCCCGTCTTCCCCGCCGTCCGGCTCGCCGAGCAGCCCAGCTCCACTCCCCGGCACCCCGTCAGCACGTACAGCGCGTTGCCCTGGCCTCCGCCCACCGTGTCGAAGACGAACGTGCCCGCCTTCGGCGCCGTCCACAGGTGCGCCCGGTCATGCTGCAGCAGCGCGCCGCATGTCCCCTGGAAGCCGTCTCCCGCCTGCGCCGTGTCCCCGGCGTACGTCACCGGCAGCGCGCTCCCCAGGTCCGTGTCCGCGCACCCGCGCCCGTCACAGAAGGGCTCGCCCTGGCAGTCCGTGTCCGCGCAGTCCACCCACCGGTCCCCGTCGTTGTCCGCCCCGTCGAAGCAGTGCCCCGCCTCGGTGGCCGCCAGCTCCTGGATGTGCAGCTCGAAGTCTCCCTTGCCGAAGCTCCCCGCGGTGGCGCCGTCCACCACCACCAGCACCCGCTGGCCCGCCTCCAGCGCCGCCGATACCCGCGCCCCTCCGCCGTAGCTGATGCCTCCCGTGGCGCACGCGAGCTCCTCGCCCCAGCAGTCCTCCCGCTTCAGACACAGCAGCGTGTCCATCGCCGAGCGCGCCGTGTCGAAGGTGAAGGTGCCGCTCCTCGGCGCCGTCCACAGCAGGCCCCGGTCCGGTATGCCCCCGCCTCCACACGAGGCCTGGTGGTCAGCGGTGGCCCACCGCGTGCTGCCCTTCAGCTTCACCGGCAGCGCGTTGCCCAGGTCCCGGTCCACGCACACCGGCGGGGGGCGATAGCACACGTTGGACACGCCTCCGACGCCACACGTCTCCCCGGCCGCGCAGGTGCCGCAGTCCAGCATCCCGCCGCACCCGTCCGGCACCGTGCCACAGTCCTTCCCCAGGAAGGCGCACGTGAAGGGCCGGCAGCCAGGCTCGGCGCAGACGTTGGGCACGCCGCCGCCACCGCACACCTTGCCCGCCGCGCAGGTGCCGCAGTCCAGCATCCCGCCGCACCCGTCCGGTACTCCGCCACACTCCTTGCCCAGCTCGGCGCACGTGGCCGGCACACAGCGCGCGCTGCCGCACACGTTGGCCACCCCGCCTCCGCCACACGTCTGTCCCGAGAAGCACTCGCCGCAGTCGAGCAGCCCTCCGCAGCCGTTGGAGAGGGTGCCGCAATTCTTCCCCTGCGCCGCGCACGTGGTGGGAATGCACGAGGCCGGGCCACACACGTTGGGGCCACCGCCTCCTCCGCACGTCTCGTCCTCCGGGCAGGTGCCACACTCCAGCACGCCCCCGCACCCGTCGGGAATGAAGCCGCAGTTCTTCCCCAGTCCCGAGCAGCTCAGGGGCGTACACGCCGGAATGCCGCAGACGTTGGGCACGCCGTCGCCCCCGCACGCCGTGCCGTCCGGGCAGGTGCCGCACTCCAGCACGCCGCCACACCCGTCCGACAACGTGCCGCAGTTCTTCCCGAGCTCCGCGCAGGTGAAGGGCCGGCAGGTGGCCCGGCCACACTGGTTGGGGGCGCCGCCACCGCCGCACGTCTCCCCCTGGGGACAGGTGCCACAGTCGAGCGTTCCCCCGCACCCGTCCTGCACGCCGCCGCAGTTCTTCCCCAGGCTCGCGCAGGTGGCCGGAACGCAGGAGGCCTGGCCGCAGACGTTGGGCACGCCGCCACCGCCGCACGTCTCACCGCCCGCGCAGGTGCCGCATGCGAGCATGCCTCCGCACCCGTCCGGCATGCGGCCGCAGTTCTTCCGCGCGGACGCGCAGGTGGCCGGGGTGCAGGGCGCCGGGCCGCAGACGTTGGGCACGCCACCGCCGCCACACACCTCGTCCTCGGGGCAGGTGCCACAGCGCAGCACGCCGCCGCAGCCGTCGATGGCCGTGCCACACTCCAGGCCCTGCTGCTCGCACGTCAGGGCCTGACACCCGTTGCGCGTGAGGGTGCCGGGGTCCGCATCCGTCGTCTCCGTCCCACCGCACGCCAGCCACCCGCACGCCAGCCCCACCAGGGCCAGGGTCACCCACCCCGGCCCGCTCCCTCGCCCACCCATGCCCCGCCCTCCACCCGGCCTCCGAGTGGCCCTGGGGGCACAACCTGGGGTGGCGCCCCTGGGGACGGAAGGGGCCCCGGGGCGCGAGCCGCCCGGTGTTGAACGCATGAGGCTGTCCCCGGGGACAGGGGAGGTGCCCGGTTTCCGACGCCACGTTGCCCGGAAGCCCTGATTCCCACACATGCGTGTGTGCGCCACTTTGTAGTGGCTGGCCAGCGGGGGTGGGGGAGGAGCTTGAGGCGTCCCTGGACTTTCACGAGGCGCATCGCCGTGGGGTTCTCCGCCTCGCTGGCGGTCGCCCTGGCCATCGCCGCCATCACCGCGCTCGCCCTCGGCTCGGTATTGACTGGCGGCGAGCACGTCTCCGAGCGGGGCCTCCGGCATCGCCTGGCGGTGGAGCAGTTGCGCCGGGCCTTCAGCGACAAGCTCGCCAGCCAACATGCCCATGAGGCCACGGGGGAGCCGTCCCACCAGGAGGAGGCGCGGCAGGCCCGGCTCCAGTTCCAGGCGCTGTTGCGGCTGTTGCGCTCGCAGGAGGAGCACCAGCAGGAGCGGGGTCTGCTGGACGGGCTGGAGCAGGCCGAGCGGGCGCACGAGGAGGCCACCCGGGTGCTGGGGGAGGCGCGGAGCCGGGGCCTCTCGGAGCAGGAGCTGGCGGTGCTGAGCGGCGGGCGGGAAGAGGCCCGCCACCAGGCGTACGAGGCGTTGGACTGGCTGGCCTGGTACACCGAGGCCACCTTCAACGAGCAGGCCATCCGGGCGGACCAGGCGGAGCGTCGCGCCTTCTGGCTCATCATCCTGGTGGCCACGCTGGGGCTGCTGGTGGCCATGGGCCTGGCCTGGGTGCTCACCCGCGCGCTGTGGCCGCTGCACCACGAGGCCCGGGCCAGCGAGGCGCGCTTCCGGCTGCTGGTGGAGGGGGTGAAGGACTATGCCCTCTACATGTTGGATCCAAAGGGCCGGGTGGTGAGCTGGAATCCCGGCGCCGAGCGCATCCATGGCTGGCGGGCCGAGGAAGTCATCGGCCGCACGGGGGACGTCTTCTACACGCCGGAGGCGCGCGCCGCGGGCCAGCCGCGCGGGGACATGGAGCGGGCGGCGCGCGAGGGGCGGCTGGAGTGGGAGGCCCCGGGGTTGCGCAAGGACGGCTCGCGCTTCTGGGCCGAGTCGCTCCTCACCGCGCTGCGGAGCGCGGACGGACGGCTCGAGGGCTTCGCGGTGCTCACGCGCGACAGCTCCGAGCGCAAGCGGCTGGAGCGCGCCCAGCACCTCTTCGTCGAGGCCGAGCGGCTCTTCCTCACCGAGAAGGATCCGGACCAGGCGGTGGCGGAGCTGGCGCGGCTGCTGGTGCCGGAGGTGGCGGATGGGTGCCTGCTCTTCCTGCTCTCTCCCGAGGGCGAGCTGGTGCCGCGTGCCGTCACCCACGTGTCGCCGCAGAAGGAGCGCCTCCTCTGGGAGCTCATCCGTCTGAGCGGGGGGCCGAGACGGGGCCGGCCGCATGGGGCGTGGCAGGTGCTGCTCTCGGGGAGGACGGAGCGCATCCTGGAGATGTCGCGGGAGTTCCTGGAGGAAGCGTCGGCGGAGGATCCGGTGTACCTGGAGCGCATGCGGGAGCTGGAGGGGGCCTCGCTGCTGTTGGTGCCGCTGCGCGCGATGGGGCACTCGGTGGGGGTGTTGATGCTGGTGTCGCACCGGCCGGAGCGGCGCTTCACGGAGACGGACCAGGTCTTCGTCGAGGAGCTGGCGGGCCGGACGGCGCTGTCGCTGGAGAACGCGCGGCTGTTGCGCGAGGCGCAGGCGGCGTTGGAGTTGATTGGCGTGGCGGCGCATGACCTGGGCAATCCGTTGCAGGCGTTGCAGTTGATGCTGGGCAAGCTGCGGCGGCAGCCGCCGTCGGAGCACGAGAAGTTGCGCGAGGTGCTCACCGCGGCGGTGCGGCACACGCAGCGGCTGGGGCGGCTGCTGCACAACCTGTTGGACCTGTCACGGCTGTCCTCGGGGAGGATGGAGCTGGAGGTGGGGGAGGTGGACCTGGCGGAGCTGGCGCGGGAGGCGGTGGAGCGGCACGCCGAGCAGGCGGCGGAGGCGGGCAGCCGGGTGGTGCTGGACGTGGCGCCGGGGGTGGTGGGGCGGTGGGACCGGCTGCGGCTGGAGCGGGTGCTGACGAACCTGCTGTCCAACGCCTTCAAGCACGGCAAGGGCCAGCCCATCGAGCTGCGCGTGGAGCGCACGGACGGCCACGGGCGGCTGAGCGTGAGGGACCATGGGCCGGGGATTCCCGAGGCGCAGCAGCGCACCATCTTCGAGCGCTTCAAGAAGGCGCCGGCCCAGGGGGAGAAGAAGGAGGGCTTCGGGCTGGGCCTCTACATCGTCCGGCAGTTGGTGGAGGCGCACGGGGGCAGCGTCCTCGTGGAGAGCCGGGAGGGCGAGGGCGCAACGTTCACCGTCGAACTTCCGTTGGGGGCGGCGAGCCGGGAAGTGGACGCCAGCGCACAGCCTCCGGGGATGGTGCATTAATCGGATTGAGCGGGGTAAGGGGTTGGTTCACCGTGGGGACGTTCACGAGGTGAGTCCATGGTGAAATTGGCCCTGCTGGGAGAGTCCTATCCGGCGCAGCTGCGGGAGAATCCGCAGGCGCTGCGGGACGTGGAAGTGGTGTGGTCCGGGAACTCGGTGGAGGCCTTCCGGGAGGAGGTTCCGAGGGCGCGGCCGGACGTGCTGGCGTTGGACTTCCTGGAGCTGAACGGGGTGCAGACGGGGGTGGTGCCAGCGCTGCTGGAGGACAGTGGGGCGAGGCACGCCATCGTCACGTACCGCTTCGCGCGGCGCGGGGTGCTGCAACAGTACCCGGCGGGCAAGGTGCGGCTGTTGCAGGGCCCCATCTCGCTGTCGTTGCTGCGCGCGCACGTGCACCTGGCGGTGCTGGACGACATGCTGCAGCCCCAGCCGGTGAAGGCGATGGTGCCCGCGGCGGCTCCGGCGGCTCCCACGGCTTCGGCCTCGACTCCGGCGCTGCAACCAGGCGCGCCAGGCGCGGTGTCCACGGTGACGGTGCCGGCCACGCCGAAGGCTCCGCTCTATTCACCGGAGCAGCTGGGCGTGCTGCTGGAGGTCTCCAGCGCCGTGCAGTGCGAGTGCCCCAACCACCTGTCGCAGATCGTCAGCAGCCTGCAGGCCTTCGAGGAGTACTCGAAGCACTGCGAGAACCGGAACGAGGCGGACCGGCAGGTGCACGCGCTGCTCTACCGGTACACGGCGGCGGCGCGCGCGGTGATGGAGGAGGCGCTCACCGCGCTGGTGAAGCACGAGAACATCAAGCTGTAGCCCCGCGGCTCACACCGTGGGGATGTTCGGCAGCGGCGGCTCGGGGAGCTGCACCTTCGGCTCCTCCACCCCGCGTGCCGGGGCGCGCGACTCCTCTTCCAGACGCTCGAACTCCACCGCGTCGTGAGCGCAGAAGACGCGCACGTCCCGGCCGTGCAGGCGCACCAGCTCGCGCAGCCGCTCCTGGTTGAGCTTCCGCAGCCGTCCGTCCTTCTGCATCAGCTCCTGGTAGGCCAGCAGGCCCGGCGTGCACCGGGGGTGGTGCGGGTCCATCTCCTCGTGGAAGAAGTACGCGTCCCCCGCGTGCAGCAGCCACCCGTCGGACTGCCGCACCGCCACGCCCGTGTGCCCCAGCGTGTGCCCCACCAGCGGCACCATGAGGAGCTCCGGCGGCAGGCCCGCCAGCTCACGCACGCACTCGAAGCCGAACCAGCGCTCGCCCCCGAAGGGCATGGGGTACGTCACCCAGTGCGGCTGCGTGCTCCACTGCCTCGGCCGGAAGCGCCGGCGATCCAGCCACGTCGCCTGCGCCACCGCCGCCTCCGCCTCGGCCGCCATCACGTGCACCCGCGCCGCCGGGAAGTCGTCCAGCCCTCCCGCATGGTCGAAGTCCAGGTGCGTCAGCACGATGTGCCGCACGTCCCCGGCGTCGAAGCCCAGGCGCTCGATTTGACGGATCGCCGTCATCTCCTCGTTGAAGCTCGGGCGGTTGAGCGTGAGGAAGAAGGGGCTCAGCCGGGGCCGCGGGTTGCGCACGTCCTCCAGCCCGAAGCCCGTGTCCACCAGCACCAGCCCCTGCTCCGTCTCCACCAGCAGGGTGTGGCACACCAGTGCCGCCGGGGTGCCCTTGGGCCTCCGGCGCCCATCCATCAGGCGTCCGCCCGGTGGGCACATGGTGATGCAATTCAGATGGTGGACGCGCATTCCCTGGCTCCCCCTTCGGCGTGGTTCGCCGCAAAGGTGGGGTGTGTCCTGGAGGCGGACCACCGGCCCCAGGGGCGCGCTTGCTCGTACGGCCGTCACGGAGGAATGACCCTCACTCCCGCCCTCTCCCAGAGGGAGAGGGCGGGAGTGCATGGCCGCCTGCTCTCCGCACGGGCGTGTTCACTCCAACCTCGTCCTGGCCGCCTCGAGCGCGCTCGTCTTCGGCCTCACGTGGCGTCTGGCTCCGGGCTACCTCCCCGCCAACCCCGGGCTCGAGTACTTCCTGAAGATCATGATGGTGGCCAACGTGGGCCTGGCCCTCTTCAACCTGCTGCCCGTGCCTCCGCTCGATGGCAGCCGGGTCGTCGAGGGGCTCCTTCCCCAGAAGCTCCTCGGCTCCTGGCAGCGGGTGCTCGCGCTCGGGCCGCTGTTGCTGATCGCCGTCGTCTTCTTCGGCGCCCGGCTCATCTCCGGGCCCACGCACTACGTCATCGGGCTGCTGGAGCGGTTCATCCTCGGCGTGGCGCTCATCGGGACGTAGCCTCTCCGGGGCGCGCGCGGTAGGGTCCCGCGCATGCGTCCCTGGTTGCTCCTCTCCGCCGCGCTCATCCCGGGTGTCGCGGCGGCCGGACACGATGTGTCCCTCGGCGTCACCGCCGTCACCCTCACCAACGGCGGTGTCTACAACGTCACCACTCCCCGGTTCGGCCTCGAAGCCGCCTATGCGTACGAGCTCGACAACTGGCGCTTCGGCGGCGGGTTGCGCTGGGCTCCCTCGGGCCAGGGCAACCTCCCGGTCGAGGTGTATGCCCGCGCCCTGCTCACCACGCGGTTGGGCCGGTGGCGGCCCGCCGTGGGCCCCGAGCTGGGGGTGAGCGGCCTGCCCATCATCCTCCCTCCCGAGGGTGGCTTCCCCGATGACCTCTCGCGCAAGCAGGCCATGCAGCTCGGGCCCGCGTACGTGGCCGTGCATGCCGCGCCCCTGCGCTTCGACTTCAGCCGCTTCACCGTGAGCGCCCTGGAGGTGCAGTGGGGCACCACGCTCAACCAGCCCGGCGCCACGCTGCGGCTGCAAGTCGGTCTCGTGCACCTGGGGGTGACGCTGTGAGGACCCTGTCCGCGTTGCTGCTGCTCGCCGTGAGCTCCTGTGCCTCGCGGCCCTCCATCGAGGACACCGATGTCTCGCGCGCCGGAGACTTCTCCGCGGGCGTGCTGAAGTCCAACCTGGTGTCGGACGTGGCGGCGCTCGTCGAGGCCCATGACAGCGACACGCCGCTCGACTGCGCCCTCTTCGACACCTCGGTGATCGACACCAATCGCCGGCCGGTGTGCCACGTCACCCGCGAGAAGGCCCGCCAGCTCGTGCGGGAGCGTTTCGAGGCCCTCGGCTACACCGTCAGCACGCACGAGACGGAGGATGAGCGCTTCCCCACCATCAACGTCATCGCCGAGATTCCGGGGGTCGAGCACCCGGACGAGGTGGTGGTGGTGGGTGCGCACTACGACGCGTACTACTCGGGCGCGGATGACAACAGCTCGGGGGTGTCGGCCATGCTGGAGATGGCGCGGCTGGCCGCGGGCAAGCGCTTCGCGCGCACGGTGCGCTTCGTGGGGTTCGATCTGGAGGAGCTGGGGCTGGTGGGCAGTACGCGGTATGTGCAGAACCGCCCGGGAGAGGAGATCGTCGCGTCGATCATCTTCGACTGCATCGGCTACCGGGATGCGACCCCCGGAGCGCAGCAGGGCCTGCCCGGGCTGCCCCTGCCCGCCACGGGAGACTTCCTGGCCGGAGTGGCCAACGAGCAGTCCCGTCCCCGGCTGGAGGAGCTGTATGCGCTCTCCTCGCGGCTGGGCTACGAGGGCTTCATGAAGGGCGTGGTGGCGCCGAAGGACGGCTCCGGGCCGGCCTCGGGCAACCTGATGCGCAGCGACCACGCGCCCTTCTGGATGGCGGGGCAGAGCGCGCTCTTCCTCACCGACACCGCCAACTTCCGCAATCCGAACTACCACAAGGCGAGCGACGTGCCGTCCACGCTCGACTACGACTTCCTTTCCGATGTCACCCGGCTGTCCGCCGCCGGTCTCTCCTTCTGGGCCGAGGGTCCCCTTCCATGAGCATCTCCGCGCTTGTCATGCTGTCCGCCCTGGCCACCTCTCCCGCCGCCCCCGAGGTGTCCGAGTCCCCGCGTCATCAGTTCTCGCTGTATGGACGCTCGGGGGCGAGCATCTACCTGTCGTCGGCGCGCACCCACGGTGGCGTGGGTGGTGGCTTCGGTGTGCGGGACACGGTGGATGGGCGGTGGTTGTTGCAGGCGGACGTGAATGCGCTGACGGGCCTGGGCTCGGCGTTCGCGGTGCGGGTGGGGGCGGGCGTGCAGCGCCAGGGGTGGTGGGCTCCGGCCGTGCTGCTGAACCTGTCGGGCCTGTTCGGAGACAGGCTGGACTTCCTGACGCCCGAGCACCCCGTGCCCGTGGCGGGGCCCTCGTTGGGGCTGGGGCTGACGGTGGCGCCCGCGCGCTTCACGTTGGGGAAGGCGCAGGTGTCTGTGTTGGAGCTGGGCGTGGGCGTGGGCACGGACAATCCCGGGCTCGGCCTGCTGTATGGGCTCACCCTGCTCGAGGTGGGCGTGGCGCTGTGGTGAGTCTGTCTAGTTGAACAGCCCGAAGAAGCCTCCTCTTCGGAGGACGCTTTCCTTCGGGCCCCGGCCCCAACCGAACGGCTTTCCCCGCTTCGTCAGCTTCATCTTCTCGAGAAGCGAGGGCGTTCCGTTCTCGATGGCATGCTGGAGCTCATCCTCGGTGACGGGCACGACGTGAAGCAACGCGGCCTCGAGGGTGAGTGCTTCCATGGGTGGCGCCAGCACGAAGCGCTCGTGGATGAGCCCGAGGTTCTCCAGCGTCAAGGTGTCGTGGACCTTGTATGGAGCGTCGTCCTCCTCGCCCGCGAGAATCGTCGTCGCCAGCGCGATGAGCACATCGGCGATGCGCTGATTCTCGGAGGGTGAATAGGCAATCAGCTCGAGCTGGGGCTGCGGACCACCGGGGAGCTGGGACCAGAGGCTCAGTCCCGCCGTGACGTAGTGTAGTAGGGGCGCTCTCGCGTCGGGCGGTGTTCGAGCACCAGGAACCCGGGACGGTTCTCGGGCGGCGTCGCGGGCCAGTATTCCTGGATGTCTTCACCCAGCGCCGAGCGGTAATGCTCCACGATGCGAGCGCGCGCATCGGATTCTTCGTCACGCTGCTCTTCCGTGAGCGTTCCTTCCGCGAAGCGCGGACAGGAGGAGGCGGACCTTCTTCCCGTCCAGCTCGCCGAAGCCGGGCCGCTGGAGCTCGAAGAACACGGTGACTTCGGTCGACATGTCGATCGACGTCAGCTCGCTCTTCTCCCCGTCGGGAGTGTGGTCGTGGATCCACCGCAGGGTCGTCAGCTTGCCGGCCCAGGCGGGGCCGTAGAAGACCACCCGGAAGTTCACTTCACCCGTGCTCTCGTCCTTGAACATGAGGCGTGCCGCATAGCACGGGGAGGGGTGGCGGGCTCAGTCCGGGAAGAACAGCGGCTCGCGCGTGGCCACGAAGTCCGAGATGACCGACGTCACCTCGGGCGGCAGATAGGAGAACTTCACGCCCAGCCCCGGCATCAGCTCGGGCGTCTTGTCGTTCACCTCGCGCGTCCAGTGCACCACGCCCGTCACCGTCATGGACCGCGTCCCCGGCAGCAGCACGTCCAGGTCCACCGTCGTCCCGCGCGGCACGGACTGCACCGTCGCCAGGAAGATGCCGCCCTCGCTGATGTTCGTGTTGAAGCCCGTGAAGAAGTTCGAGTCGCTGCGCTGGTCGATCGCCGCCACCATCCTCGGCCGCGACCGCGCCCCCTGGGGGTGGGGGTCCAACTGCGTCGTGTTCCCCCGCGCCTTCGCCGGGCGCGCCGCCGGCCGCATCGGAGGGGCCTCGCGCTCCCGCTGCGCCCGCGCCGCCGCCTCGCGCTCCCGCTGTGCCCGTGCCTCCGCCTCCGCCGAGCGCTTCAGCCCCGCTTCCGCCTCGGCCAGCTCCTGCTGCGCCCGGGTGTTGAGCTGCTGCAGCGATTTCAGCGTCCGCTGGGAGTCCTCCACCGACCGGCGCCGGGCCTCCAGGGCCTCGTTGCGTGACGCCAGGGCCTGCTCCCGCGACTCCTCGGTGATGCCGGTGTGCACCGACGCAGATTCCAGCCGCGAGCCCGCCGCGCGCACGTGCTCGTCCCCGGGGCGCTCGGCCGTCAGCCGCTCCACCTGCTGTCTCAGCTCCAGCAGCCGGCGCGAGAGGTTCTCGGCTTCCGCCGCGGCCCGCGTCAGTTGCTCTCCGAGCCGCGCCTCCTGGCTGGCCAGCTCGGACTCGGCGCGCGCGAGCTCGGTCTCACGCGAGGGCGGATGGGTGGGGGAGGGGGACGGCGCGTTCATCTCGGCCGTCCATCCTAGCGCTCCTCCCGGGGGGCCGACGAGCCCTCCTCTCATCCGGAACGTGCGGCCCCTCTCGTACCCGGAGCGTGGGCCCCCTCCAGGCCGCGCCGGGCGTAGGCCAGCAGCTCGTCGCCCATCGCGTGGAACAGGGCGAAGGTGCGATCGACCAGGCCGCGCGCCCGCTCCACCTGCTCCGGTGTCAGCTCCAGCCCGGCGAGTGTCTCCTCGACGTTCCCGCTCCCCGTCAGGTGTCCCGTCTCAAGCCGCTCGTGTGCCTCTCCGAAGTAGAACAGCCGCTTGCCCGTCCGCGCCTCGAGCTCGCGGGCCGCCTGGGTGAAGCGGCTGGAGCCCACGCTCCCGGCGGCCTCGATGCACTCCACGATGACCAGCCGCATCACCGGGCGCTCCGCCGAGACGAGGGCCACCAGCCCGTAGATGAGCTGGCGTGCCTTCTTGTTGTGCTCTCCCCACAGGTGCTCGATGGCGCCGGTGAGCTCCAGGGGGGCATCGAGCTCCAGCGTGCGCAGGTCCCTCAGGAACATGCCCCAGTGGTGGTCATCCTCCCGGGTATGGGTGTTGATGAGCTTCTGGAGCGGATCCTCCGAGGACTCGTCGCGCAGGACGTACTTGTTGAGGTCCGCGAACCCCATGACGAACGGCGCCATGCACGGGGCGAAGCCGAAGCGCAGCCGGGGCTCGACGCGCGTGTCCCCGAGGAAGGAGAGGAAGGGGGACTTCGCCAGCTCCGCCTGCTGCTGCTCGATGTACCGCAGGACCCGTTTCATGGGTGCGCTCCGCTGTAGGCCTCGGTGGCCAGGTAGAAGGTGGCTCGCCGCCCGCCGCCCTGCCGCCGCAGGGAGACCCACTGGATGAGCCCCACGCCGTCTTCCAGCGGCCGGCGGGCGAGCGCCGTCACCGCTCGCTCCAGCAGGCCGCGCGACGCCGTGTCCAGCAGGGGGCGGATGCGCCGCAGCGCGTCGGCGTCGTGGGCCGCGTGGCAGCGGATGGGGAAGTGCAGCGTGATGCTGGAGGGCCTCCCGGGCTCCTCGGAGGTGAAGGACAGACAGGTGAGCGTGGACCGGGCCGCGGTGAAGGGGCCCTGGGTGCCCTGCAAGTGCTGGCAGAAGTCGCGCGCCTCGCCCGGGACGTACTCGCGGCCGAGTGCCATGACGTCCTCGAGCTCCTCCGCCAGGGCCTCCGGGTGGGCGAGGTAGACCTTGATACGGGCGGCGCGATGCGAGGAGAGGTCCAACGAGAAGTAGACGGGGGTGTCCCCGCTTCCCTGGCGCATGGCCCGGGTGGACAGGACGTGCCACGCCTCGGCGCAGCCGAGCCGCTCGAGGGCCTCCCGCACCAGGGCCCGTGCGCCCTCGGGGCCCCGGGCGAGCGGGTTGAGGTACACCTTGAACGTGGGGGCTCCGCCCGGCACGACACAGACGGCATGCCACAGCCCGAAGCGGGCCCGGGCATCCACCGGCTCGAACAGGGCCCTCACCCGCTCGAAGCGCTCCAGGGACACGCCGAGCTCGCGCCGCAGCCGCTCGTTGAGCGCCAGGCCCGCCTCCCAGTTGGAGCGCAGGGTGGTGGGCTGGCCCTGGGCCTCCAGCAGGAAGCGCACCTCGGGCTGGCCCTCCTCCATGGCCAGGGACAGCTCGAAGGGCGTGTGGTCATCGGTGATGTCCGAGCGCCAGGCCGGTTTTTCTCCCAGGGGCCCGTGCCCCCAGGAGTCACTCATGAGCTCGAAGGTGCGCCGCGCCGTCCCGGTATCTCCCGCGCCGAAACCCACCGCCTGGCACAGCGCGTCGAGCCGCTCGCTCCCGAAAGACTGGAGGGATTTCCAGGGGATGGCTGCTCGCACCGCAGGGGCCCGCTCGTTCCATACCCGCATGAGGATGTCCGATCTCTCGCAACGGAGGGACAGCTCTGTCCACTGTAGCAAGAAATGCGGGTTTCTGTGGTTTGTCGGGCCTTCTGCCGGTCTTTCAGTGAACGGTGGGTCCGGTTTCGCGCAACCGCGTGTCTCGTGGGACCTTCGGACTGCAATTTTCGATGAGCGATTGAAAAAGAGACAAGAAAAACAGGGGAACCCTACTTCCGGTTCTCGTGGCCGTGTCTGCTTTGCGGCATGCGCGGGATGGGGGCAATCCCTTACTCACATTTCGAGCGCCAGGGATATGGCTTTTCTCGTGAATCCTTTATCATGCGTTTGAATGGCGAGACGACGGGGGGCGTCTCATGGATACGCAAGACGTGGGCAGTTCACTCCACCCAGGGAGGAAAAATGGACGCTCGACAGATGACGGCGGGGATGATGAGGCTGACCAACGAGGCCCAGGCGGTGCGAGCGGGCCGGATGCGTGGTGAGCGCCGCCGCAGGGTCCGTCAGGCCCACCAGCGTCTGGACTCCTCCCATGCGAGCATCGCCGAGCGCAATGCCGCGCTCGCCGCCGCATGTGGTGCGTGCACCTGTTTCGGAGAGCCGCACTGTCTCGTCTGCGGCGGAGAGGGCAAGCCCGGCTGGCAGCGGCCGGATGAGAGCCTGTTCCGCCAGTACGTGGCCCCCGTCCTCGCGCGGCTCGGCGTCCACCTGGAGGACGAGGCGCCCCACCACGACTCCCTGCGCGCCCTGTCCTGGGCCGATGCCTCCGCCCAGGGCGCCAGCTTGTAACGCGGAGACGGATTCAACCCGGGAGCCGTGGCACCCTCACCCTGTCCCTCTCCCGGTGGGAGAGGGGTTGGGGGCTCGGATGGGGCGTCCGTGACACGGTGCCGGGCGGTGTTGCTTCAGTCCGCTCCCTTGATGCAGGCGATGGGCTTGAGGCGCTTGTCCACCTTCGCCAGCCCCGCCATCTCCACCGTGTCCAACACGTCGTCCAGGTTCTTGTAGCAGGGCCCGGACTCGTCCAGCGGCGTCGTGCGCGTGTTCAGCAGGATGCCCGCCTCCGCCATGCGCCGGTCCGTCTCGGATTGGTTCAGCACCCGCCGCGCCTCGCCTCGCGACATCCTCCGCCCCGAGCCGTGGTTCACCGAGTAGATGGACCGCTCCGCTCCCTCCTCCGCGAAGAGGATGGCGCTGCCCGTCTCCATCGAGCCCGGAATGAGGATGGGGTGCCCCGTCTTCTCCCACTGCGTCTTGCGCAGCGCCGGGTGCCCGCCCGGGAACGCCCGCGTCGCGCCCTTGCGCGCCACGAACTTCCCCGCCTCCTTCTGGATGAGGTTGTGCGAGATCTCGTAATAGATGTCCGCCGTCCCGCCGAACACCTCCTCGAGCGCCGCGCACACCGCCTCGCCGATGATGAGCCGGTTGGCCACCGCGAAGTTGGCCGCCATGTTGTGCAGGTTCCAGTACTCCCGCCCCAGCCGGCTCTCCGCGTCCAGCCAGATGAAGTCCTCGCTGCGCTTGCTCAGCCCCAGCGCCGCCGCGCCCTCCACGAAGTAGTGCTTCGCGATGTTCCACCCGAAGCCCCGGCTCCCCGTGTGCAACATCACCCACACGCGGCCGTCCTCGTCCACCTGCATCTCCGTGAAGTGGTTGCCTCCACCAAGGCTCCCCAATTGGTCCCGCTTGTCGTAGGCCCGCTCGGGGATGTCCACCCGGTCATCCTCCACCGGGATGAAGTCGCGCTCCGTGGTGGACGCGGTGCGGCCCAGCGCCTTGGCCCCGTGGCGCACCACCTCGGCGAACGTGCGCGCGCTGACGCTCCGCTGCTTCTGCACCCGCGACGCCCCCACGCCCACGGCGATGCGCTTCGTCACCTCGTCGATCCACTGGCGCCGCTTCGCCTTGTCGGCCACGTCCTCGGCCGTCAGCGTCGTCTTGAGCTGCACCATGCCGCAGCCGATGTCGTAGCCCGCGGCCGTGGGCAGCAGGATGCCGTCCGTCTCCACCACCGTGCCGATGGGCACCCCGTAGCCCAGGTGACAGTCCGGCGTCACCGCCACCCGCGTCACACCCGGGAAGGACGCCGCGTTCACCACCTGATCGAACACCCCCTCCTCCAACCCCGGCAGCTCGGGGCCCTCGCCCCACAGCAGCTTGTCCGAGAGGAACAGGTGCGCGTCCACCCGCATCGTCTTCGTCCTGGGCAGGACGAAGTGGCCCTCGGCGACCTTCTCCAACCTTTGTGTCCAGCTCATGGCCTTTTCCCCCTGGATGGGTTCAACCGCTGGCAGCGACGGAAGCGTCCTCTGGAAGCTGACGAACAGAGCGGGCGGCCGGGCTTGCGACCGGTCAACGGCTGGCGGCTCGCGGGTGTCATCCACAGTGTGCCCGCAGTTGCCCCTTCACTGAAGAATTCCCATTCCTATTCCCAGAGCTTCAAGGGGGTAGGGAGATGGGGATTCTCGGTGCGTTGTTGGTGGCGGTGACGGTGAACGCGGGGCCGGTGGAGGTGAAGACGGCGCCGGTGTTCAACCCGGCGGTGTGCAGCAAGAAGCGCGTGGACGCGTGTGGGTGCCACCATGTCTATGGCGTGCGCCACTGCCACCCCAAGCGCAAGAGCGACCACTGCGAGTCCATGGTCCAGGCCTCCGAGCCTTCCGAGCCCACCTGGGAGGAGCTCCTCTCCCACGAGCCGGAGCCCGCCACCGAGCAGGAGACGGCGGACTCGGCCACCCTGTAACCAGGGCCCTTCATTCAGTCTCCCGGGTGGGGCGGGTTAGAGTCCCGCTCCATGCGTGTCCTCGTCGTCGCTTGCGGCACCCGAGGTGACTTCCAACCCATGCTGGCGCTCGCCATGGCGCTGCGGAGCGCCGGGCACGAGGTGCTGCTGGGTGCCACGCCCACCTTCGCCTCCGAGGCCGAGGCCCTCGGGGTCCCCTTCGCGCCCGTGGGCGTGGACTTCCAGCAGTTGCTCGCGGAACACCGCGCCCAGCTGGACCACGACAACCCGCTGAGCGCCATCCGCTTGATGAATCGCGTCCTGCCGGAGGCGATTCGCGCCGAGTGGCGCTCCCTCCTCCCCCTGCTCCCAGGGTGGCAGCTCGTCGTCGCCGGAGGCGCGGCGCTCACGGCCCGCAGCGCCGTCGAGTCCGCCCGCCTTCCGTTCCGCTACGTCGCCTACACGCCCCAACTCCTGCCCTCGGCCTGGCACCCGCCCTTCATGATTCCCCTCACCCGCTCGCCCCGCTGGTTCAACCGGCTCGGCTGGTGGGGGATGGGGGCTGTCTATGATCGGCTCCTGCTGCCGGTCCTCAACGAGCTGCGCCGCGAGCGGGGACTCCCCGCCCTCACGGACATCCTCCACCAGGTCTTCCCCACCGAGCCCGGCCTCGTCCTGCTGGCCGCGGATCCAGAGGTGGCCCCCGCGCCGCCAGACATCTCCGTGCACCAGGTGGGCGCCTTCCACCTCGCGGATCCCCGGCCCCTGCCCGCCGAGGTCGAGCGCTTCCTCGCCGGGGGCGAGCCCCCTGTCTACATCGGCTTCGGCAGCATGCCGGACGCCGCCCCGGAGCGGACCTCTCGGGTGTTGGCCGAGGCCACCCGGCGCGCCGGCTGCCGTGTCCTGTTGTCCTCGGGCTGGGCTGGCCTGGGCGCGGAGAGTCTGGGTTCACACCTCCAGGTGGTGGGGCCGCTCTCGCACGGAGCGCTCTTTCCCCGGCTGGCCGGAGTCGTCCACCACGGCGGCGCGGGCACCACCGCCGCGTCCACCCGTGCCGGTGTCCCCCAGCTCGTCGTTCCCCACATGTTGGACCAGTTCATGAACGCGCACTACGTGCGCACCGCGGGCATCGGCCTGTCGCTGTCCCGCAACCGTCTCGGGGTGGAGCGGCTGGCACGTGCCCTCGTCCGGCTCCGTGAGGATTCCGCCCTGCGCACGCGCGCCGCCCACGTCGGCGAGCAGGTGCGTGCGAGGAATTCGCTGGCCGCGGCCGTGGCCCTGCTCGAGCGGGCCTCTGCGGAGGGGCTCACTCCTCGGCCGTCACCGTCACTTCGAGCGTGAACTCTCGCGACATCACCCGCTCGAGGTCATCCACCTCGTAGGCCGTCAGCGGCGTGCGCGAGGAGATGACCACCCAGCGCGTCCCCGGCGCCGCCCTCATGGCGAGGGTATTGCCCGACAGCCTGCGCACCTCGGCCGGAGAGGGCAGGGGCTCGGCGGGCGCGGCCGGTGCGGGTGGCAGGGCCAGACGGCCCGGGACGTTCGCCTGCCGCGTGTGCAGCTCCACCATGTCCCGCTTGTGCTCGGGGATGCGCGAGGGCGGCGGTACCGGGGGCGGCACGTGCACCGCCTGGCGTGGCGCGTTCGCGGTGCACAGCCGCTCCAGCGCCCGGGCCACCTCGTTGTCCCTCGGGTTCAGCTCCAGCGCCACCTTCAACGCCGCCCGTGCCCTCGCCTCGCACCCCAACTGCAACAACAGTTCCGCCGCCGTCCGGTACGAGCTGATCGCCTTCTGCGTGTCTCCCGCCCGCCTCCACGCCTCGGCGTGGCGCACGTACAGGTGCGGATCCCTCGGGTCCAGCTCCAGCAACTTCCCGTAGGTGCGCGCGCAATCGGCGAACTTCCGCCGCGAGTACAGCTCCAGCGCCTGCTCCTTCAGCTCCCGCACACCCATCACCCACCCCCACCACCGCCCCGAGTCCCAAGCCCGACACCGATCTGCTTCCCGGGTACAAGCATGGGCCGTGCCGGGAGGGCACGGTGCTCCACACGGAGGGAATTCCAACGCCTCCGGGTTCGATCCGACTTCCCAGTCCCTGTAAGAAAGGAGGAGAGCCCCGTTCCACCCTGTAAATCCCGGCCGGTTCCTTCAGCGCTCATGTCCCACGCCTCGCCGCTCGCCCGCCTGCTCGTTCCCCACCTGCGCCCCGAGGCCCGGGGGTACGCGGAAGTGCCCGCGCTGGAGACGGTGCTCGCGGAGCTGCTCGCCTCCGCTCGCGCGGCGTGGCCCCGGGTGCGGCTCGAGGACACCGTCTTCCTCCGCTCCCTCGCCGAGCGTCTCGCCCCCTCCTCCGAGCCCGAGCGCACCCTGCGGGCCTTCCCCGCGGCGGACCTCTTCCTCGCCTGTGCCTGTGTGCACGGGGACGCCGCCGCCCATGCGGCCCTGGACGCGCATTTCCTCCCCAAGGTGGCCGCCGCCGTCGCCCGCGTGCACCCGGGCGCGGATGCCGTCTCCGAGGTGTGCCAGGTGCTGCGTGAGAAGCTCCTCACCTCCGAGGCGGGCCAGCCGCCGCGCCTCGCCAGCTACCTGGGGCAGGGGCCGCTCGCCGCGTGGCTGCGCGCCGCCGCCGTCCGTACCGCCCTCAACCTGCGCCGCACCGCCCAACGTCAGGCCCGCGCCGAGGAGGAGGCCCTCGCCGATGCCACGCTGCCCGGTGGCACCCACCCCGAGCTGGAGCATTTGCGCGAGCGACACCGGGCCGACTTCCAGGCCGCGCTCGCCGAGGCCCTCACGGCCCTGCCCTCGCGTGAGCGCACCGTGCTGCGCCTCCACCTCGTCGAGGGGCTGAGCCTGGAGCGCATCGGCACCGTGTACCGCACGCACAAGTCCACCGTGTCCCGGTGGCTCGCCCGGGCCCGCGAGGAGGTGCTCGAGGGCACCCGCTCCCGGCTCGCCGAGCGTCTGCGCCTGTCCTCCGGCGAGCTGCACAGCCTCCTGCGCGACGTGCCCGCGCAGCTCGATCAGAGCCTCTCCTCGCTGCTGGCCAGCACCGGGGGCAACGAGGGCCCGTGAGTTTTTTCGCGCCGCCGTGCAACGCCGCGCGGCCACCGGTGTCATCCGGGCAGAACGCGGGAAAATCCCGGAGGACACCATGAAGAACGTGAAGAAGATGATGGGCGTGCTGGCGGTGACGGCGGTGGCGGTGCTCGGCACGGCGGCGGGCGCGGAGCAGGTGACTCCCGAGACGGTCCAGGGCACCCCCACCTCGGAGACGATCCACATCAAGAAGGGCGAGGCGTACACCCTGGAGGTGAAGGACCTCGTGCGCCTCGCCGTGGGCGACCCGGAGACCGCTGGCATCTCCGAGTCCGACAAGACGAAGAAGAAGGACACGACGGGCGTGCTCATCACCGGGCTCGAGGCGGGGGAGACCACCCTGCTGACGTGGACGAAGAACGGGACGCGCAAGGCGTACAAGCTCGTCATCCAGGGCTGATCCACGGCCGGTGGCTTCCCGTGGCGGCGCGCGCCTGCGAGAATCCAGACGCGATGTCCCTGGAATCGAGTTTCCGCGCGCCGGATGGGTGCCCGGACGAGAACGTGCTCGCGGGTTTCGCCTCGGGCGCGCTGTCCCACGAGGACACGCCGCGCCTGGAGCAACACCTGGACGGGTGCGCCGCGTGCCGCGCCCTGGTGGCGGCGGTGGCGGCCGAGGCCTCTCGGCCCGGTGACAGCCATGCTCCCACGTGTCTGGACACGGGCGTGCCCACGCTGCCCATGCACCCCGGAGCGCCCGCGCTGGAGCCGGGAGCGCAGGTGGGCCGCTACGCCATCGAAGGGCTGCTCGGCGAGGGCGGCATGGGCGTGGTGTACGCGGCGAGGGACCCCGCGCTGGGGCGCACGGTGGCGCTGAAGCTGCTGCGCCCGGGAGGAGGCGGGGACGAGGGGCGGGCGCGGCTGGTGCGCGAGGCCCAGGCGATGGCGCGGCTGTCGCACCCCAACGTGCTGCCCCTGTTCGAGCTGGGCACGGAGGGCGGGAGCGTCTTCCTGGCGATGGAGCGGGTGGAGGGCCCCACGCTGGCGGGCTGGCTGCGTGAGCGCGAGCGGCCGTGGCGCGAGGTGCTCGGCCTCTTCCTCCAGGCGGGCGAGGGGCTGGCGGCGGCGCACCGCGCGGGACTGGTGCACCGGGACTTCAAGCCGGCCAACGTGCTGGTGGGCGCGGACGGTCGGCCGCGTGTCACGGACTTCGGGCTGGTGCGCCACGAGGCCTCGGAGGAGGCCCTCCCGGGAGACGCCGGAGCCGGAGACACCGGGGAGGCGCTCACCCGCGCGGGAGCGGCGCCGGGGACGCCCGCGTACATGTCCCCCGAGCAGCTCGCTGGCCGCGAGGTGGACGCACGCGGAGACCAGTTCAGCTTCTGCGTGGCGCTCCATGAGGCGCTGTATGGGGTTCGCCCCTTCGACGCGCGGGCCCGGGGCGAGGCGCGCTGGCGCCGGGTGCCGGTACCGCGAGGCCCTCGCCTGCCGAGGTCCGTGCGGGCCGCGCTGGAGCGGGGCCTGTCCCTGTCCCCGGAGGCGCGCTTTCCCTCCATGGACGCACTGCTGGTGGCGCTGGCTCCACCCTCGGGGCCCCGCTGGCTTCCGGTGGTGACGGTGGTGGCCGGGCTGGGGCTGGTGCTCGCGGGAGCGGACATCGTGGTGTGGCGGACGCGGGCACCCGTGGCGGAATCGAAGCCGGAGGCCGTGCCCGTGGCGCTGATGCCGGGCACGCCCGTGGTGCTCGAGATTCCCGGGTTGGTGCGCGTGGCGGTGGGCGCCACGAACGTGGTGGAGGTGAAGGTGCTGGACGGCGACAAGGTCCAGCTCGTGCCCCTCGAGACGGGCACCACCACGATGCTGGCGTGGACGCGGGACGGTACCCGCCGGGTGTACCACGTGTCGGTGGGTCCCTACTGAGCGGAGCCCCCCTTACGGGCGCGTGGGCGCGGGGACTATCGTGGGAGTCCACTCGTCGCGGAGGGCTGCTCGTTGCGCTCCATCCATTCCCTGGCGTCCTGGCGGTGGTGTCTCCTCACAGTCCTCGCGGTGGGCTGCGCGCACTCGAGCACGGGCCCGGCGGCCGTGACTCCGGAGCCGGCTCCTCGTGCCGAGGCGGCTCCCGTGGACACCAATACCGCGGAGGCCCGCGCGCTCGCGGACCAGATGTTCGGCCCCGAGGCGCGGGCCACGAAGCGCAAGCAGCAGAAGGTGCGCCGGCTGATGGCGCTCACGGGGGCGGAGGACACGGGCCGGCAGATGATGGACATGATGACGAGCCACTTCGAGAAGTCCTCGAGCATCCCGCCGGGCTTCATGGAGAAGTTCCGCGAGGTGGCGCAGCAGGAGTCCATCGTGGACATGCTGGTGCCGGTGTACATGAAGCACTTCTCCGAGGAGGACCTGGACGCGGCCATCACGTTCCACGAGTCCCCGGCGGGCAGGCGCTTCCTCGCGGCGCAGCCACGGGTGCTGGAGGAGGCGAAGGAGGTGGGCGAGCAGTGGGGCGTGCGGCTCGCGGAGAAGGCGCTGCGGGCGCTCGTGGAGGAGGAGGAGCGCGAGGCCCGGCCCGTGCGTCACGAGGGCCAGGAGCTGTAGGATGTCGGGCCCGACACCTGCTTCACTGATGGTTCTACCCGTAGACCTCGTCAGGTGTTGCGGCCTCGCTCCACTGTGAACGCAGGTCAAGTTGCCGCTCGCGTGGCAACGCGATGGGATGGACCTTCATGCTGCCCGCCTGCTCTCGTATCAAATTGGAGAGCAGGTGCAATTCATGGCGGTCGAGCCGAACCCGGCCGTAGTGCGACCTCTGGACGGCCTCAAGCTCCTCGAACGGAATCCGGCCCGCATGGTGGAGGATGAACCGCACCAACCGGGGGCCCAGTGAAAAATGAAGCCGCTTGGCCGTGAGGAGAGCCCTGATGACGCAGAGGGCGGGGAAGGGATTGTCTTCCAGGTTGATCTCCACCTGCCGTTCTTGAATGCCACGGAAGAATCCCTGCGAGTACACCGTGCGGGGCCGGCCTGGTTGTGCCTGGAATTCAGCGGTGATGGCTTCGACGTTCAGGAACGTCGTCCGAGGGAGGGCCGCGAAGTCACATCCATGGACCAGCCGTTCGCGGAAGGCCCAGGTCGAGTCCAGTGTCCAGATATCGACTGGCAGTTTCTGGATGAGCAGGTGGAGACCACCGAATCGGTTGACCCGTACCACTTTCTGGCCGAAGGCGGACTGCAGCGCCTCTGTCGTCGTACCCGCGACCACGAGATCCAGATCTCGTGGGACGGTGGTGGGGGAGAGCGCGAGCAGATCCCTCAGAGTTCCGCCGAAGACGAAGACCGTCCAGTTTTGCTCTTGGGATGTTTCCAGCAAGGCACGAAGGGCAGGGCGCCACGGGGATGCCCGATGGATGAATGAACTCAGTCTCCGGCGGAGGAGGGCCTCAAGCTGTCGGTTTTCCGCGCTATCCATTGGTGAGTTCTGCGTGGAGCTTGCAGGCGAACGTGTCTGTCATGCCGCACACGTAGTCCGTTACCAACTGGAACTGGTGATACCGGGTAGGGAGCTTCGAGGACTCGAGCGCATTTTCGAAGACGGCACGGTAGTTGTGCGAGAGAAGGTTGTAGATTTTTCCCTCGAACTTCCTGGCGAACTTTTGAGGCTCGGGTGGAGGATGGCCAAAGCTCGAAGCCCCCTCCCAGAAGATGTCCATCAGGTCGTGTATGACCCGACGGCCCAGGACTTCCAGCCGGAGGGTCTGGTCCGCACGGTAGATGTGGCGGCGCCCGACCTCCTTGCATGCATCAATGAGCCCCTTCGCCGCGCTGTCCGAGATGAGCTCTCCAGGATAGCTGCCACTCATGATGGCATCGTAGTTCGCGTCGAAGGACTGAATCACGGCTTCTTTGGTCGTGGCGATGACGCCCGTTCTGAACAGCTGAGCACGCGCTTCGTCGAGCGCCTTCCCGCTGAGATCCAGACCGGGTTCTCCCTGGATATAGTCGGATGCGTCTTTCAGGTGTTTCTCGATGAGGGCTCTTGTCTCCGAGGAGTTGGCTTCCGCCTTCAAGGCCTGCTCGAGCGCCTGCCAGCTGATGACACCTTTCTTGATGCCGTCCTCGATGTCTACCGTGGCATAGATGGTGTCATCACAGGCCTCGACCAGATAGGCGATGGGATTGCGTGCGGTGCCTGTTCCTGTCTGCTCGCGAATGATGTCGACGACATCCTGCTCGGAAGCGAAGTAGCCGGGCTTTTCCTTCTCGTGAGGCACCTTGCTCATTTCATGGGATGCAGCCGTGTACTTCATGGCCGCCGAAAGGGTGCCAACGGTCAGATTGAGCCCGTGTCGGTCCGCGAGCAGTTGGAGCTTGGAGACGATCCGCAACGTTTGGGCATTGCCCTCGAACTCCAGGAAGTCACCGCGAAGCTGAGCCGCCTGGGGGTGCTCGTCGAGCCCTTTGAAGAAAGCTGGATCCTGCTCGAGCTTCTTCTTGAACCAGCTGCTGATCGCTCGCTCTCCCGCATGTCCGAACGGAGGGTTTCCGATGTCGTGGATCAACCCACAGGTAGCGGCAATGGCTTCGATGCCGAAGGCCTGGTCCTGAGAGATGTGCTTTCTGTCGAAGAGCCGTTGAACGACAGCTCGGACGACACCTCGGGTGAGTGTGGAGACCTCAAGGGAGTGGGTGAGCCGCGTGCGCACGGCGTCGTTGGGCTCCAATGGAAAGACCTGGGTCTTGTCCTGGAGCCGCCGCACCGGTGTGGAGAAGACGGCCCGATCGTAGTCGCGGTCGAACTCGGTGCGGACATCCTGGGCTGCACGAGTCGACGGCCGACCCCCACGGAGTTCCCGGATGCGCTTCGTACACAGCAGCTTGTTTCAATCGAGAGCCATGCCCCGACACCTCACTCCTTCGTTCTTGAGGAACAACTCGACGCCACCCTATGGCTTCGGGAGGGAGCGACGCATCATAGATTCTGCTTCTGTCAGAAGCCTCTTCCTGGCGACGGGTGCTGTCGTGCAGATGGCATGCCGCTGGTGATGTCGTCCATGAGCGGGACCTCTGTGTGCCTCACGACACGAGGAACAGGGCGTTGGCGCTGGCGATGGGCCGGGAACGGTCCTCCTGCCAGGCCTGCACCTGCAGGTTGGCCACGCGCCGGCCGAGCCGTGTAATCGTGGCCTTGGCCAGCGTGTCCTGCGGCCGGCCCGAGCGCAGGAAGTCCACGGTGATGCTGATGATTTTCGGCACGCGGTCCGTCTGGGTGCGCAGCAACAGCTCGAAGATGGCGGCGGACTCGAGCAGGCCGCCGAGCGTGCCACCGTGCAGCGCGGGGATGGAGCTGTTGCCGATGAGCATGGGCGCGTAGCGCATGCGGCACAGCACCTCGCCGGTGGTGTTCTCCACGCCGATGCCGAGGAAGCGCGCGTAGGGGATGGCCTCGGCGAGCAGGGGGTATTCACCCGTGAGGCGCACCTGGCGCAGGATGTTGGCGATGCGGAGCGAGGGGCTCGGGGGCGTGTCCATGGCTCAGTCCTCCACGATGATGAAGGTGCCCTGCGCCGAGGCCACCGGGTTGGCCGGGTCCCCGTGGTGCGCGAGCGCTCGCACGAAGGCCACCGCGCGCGTGAGCTTGTAGCACTCGGCGCGAGCCAGCAGATCCTTCCCGGGCGCGGCCGGGTGCAGGTAGTCGATTCTCAGGTCCAACGTGGCGATGCGCGCCATGCGGGCCATCTTCATGAAGACGGAGATGCCACACGCGGCGTCGATGAGCGTCGTCACCGCGCCGCCGTGCAGCACGCCCGTCTCGGGGTTGCCCACCAGCTTCTCCGCGTAGGGCAGCCGCATGGTGGCCTCCGCCACGCCGAGGTCCTCCACCCTCAGGCCCAGCTCGTGGTTGTGCGGGACGGAGTCTTGGAGGAAGCGGTTGATGCTCTCCATCATCTGCCGCCGGTCATCGGGCAACGTGTCATCGCTCGCCATGTGGAAGGTGGATAGCAGCTTCGGCGCTGGCTCAGAAGCGGGGATCCAACCGCACCGAGGCCAACTCCTGGCGCACCATGCGCTGGAAGAGGGCGGGGCCCACCCAGGTGTACACGGCGAGCCCCAGCCAGACGAGCTGGATGATGCCGGCGAGGCCGGGCTGGCCCAGATCCTTCGCGGCCAGGGTGGCGAAGCGGTAGGCCACGAAGGCGCCCAGCAGCACGAGCGTGCTCTTGCTGTCTCCCAGCGAGCCCATGAACATCGAATAGCGCCACCACAGGCCGAGCAGCCGGCTCTGGCGCGCCTTGATGCCGGCCAGCAGCCGCAGCGAGCCCTCGTCGGTGGCGTCCTGGCGCAGGGCCCACAGCGCGTGCTCGCGCGCGTCCTCGATGCGGCCCTGGCGCAGGTACACCTGTCCCATGAGCACCAGGCCGTCCTGGAACTCGGGCCAGGCGGAGAGGGCATCGCGGGCCCACTGCATGGCGTGCTTCACGTCCCCGCGCTCCAGCGCGTCCTCGCCCAGCGCCACCAGCGTGGCCGGGTCGTCCGGACTCAGGGCGTGGGCCCGTTGCAGCACCTCGCGCTTGCCGTCCTTCTTGCCCGTCAGGCCGAGGAACCGGGCCTGGAGCAGGAGGTTCTGCGTGTCGTCCGGCTCCAATTCCAGCAGGTTCTTGATGTGTTGCCCGGCGTCCTTGAAGCGCCGGCGCGCCAGGGCCGCCGAGGCCGCGGCGTAGTGGGCCAGGGGCAGCAACGCCTCGAGCGAGAGGGCGAGGCCGGCCTCGTGCTCGGCGGCGTGGGGGCGCTTGAGGGCGAGCAGCACCAGGGACAGCAGGGCATGGGCCTCGGGATCCTCGGGGTCCTCGGCGAGGGCGCGGCGCAGCGTCTCCAGCGCGCCCCGGTGGTCCCCGCGGGCGAGCTGCATCTGCGCGTAGCCGCGCCACTGGAAGGAGGGGCTGTCAGTCATGGTTTCACCCGAGCAGTGCCAGCAGGACCCGATTGCCGCCGGTGAGCGCCATGAAGATGCGCGGGCCGATGAAGATGCTGGCCACCAGCACGAGGGCCCCGTTGCGGACCACGCCGCCGTAGTACTCGTGCAGCGCGAAGTTGCGCTGCTGGAGGTTGAAGAGCACATACCCCACGGCGAGCTTCCACACGGTGATGCCCACCCCGGCATAGGGCAGGGAGGCCGTCGTCAGCACCTCGAGCTTCATCAGCATGCCGAGCAGGAAGTACAGCAGCAGCGTCCCGGGTATCAGCAGCACCGCGAGCACCGTCTCTTTGCGGCGCGTGGTGCTGCCCATGGCGAAGGCATTGAAGATGAACCACGGAATCCCGAGCCACGCGCCTCCCATCATGAGGGACAGCAGGGGAAACACGGGGTTGACGACGAGGTGCCCCATGGCGCCGGGGCGGGGCTCGTCCTGGATGCGGTAGGTGGCGCTCATGCTCAGGACTTTCCGTGGGCCTGGAGGAAGGCCAGCACCTCGTCGTACTGGCCGGCGTCATTGGCGTAGCGCGCGTAGTTGCGCGCGGTGGTGAGCCACTCGAGCGCGGTGGGCTTCACCTCCTTGAGGGCCTCCTTGAGGTCCGCCGAGGTGATGGGCGCCTCGTTGCCCTCCGCGAGCGAGCGCTCGATGGCGGCGTCGCTGGCCGTCTCCACCACGTTGGCCAGGTCCGCGCCGGAGAAGGTGCTGGTGTGCTTCACCACGAAGCCCAGGTCGAGGCGGGACTCCTGGGGCCGATCCTTGAGCAGGAGCTTGAGAATCTCCTCGCGCGCCGCGGCATCCGGCGGAGGGACGAAGAGGACACGGTCGAAGCGGCCGGGACGGCGGAAGGCGGGGTCGATGGCCCAGGGGGTGTTGGTGGCGCCGAGAATCAGCACACCCGCGTTGTTCTGCGCGAAGCCATCCATCTCCGCGAGGAACTGGCTGACGAGCTTGGCGCTGGTGCCCTCGCGGCTGAACTGGCGCTTGGCGGCGAGCGCTTCCAGCTCATCGAAGAAGAGGACGGCGGGAGTCGTCTGACGGGCCTTCTCGAAGAGGGCGTGCAGCTTCCGCTCCGACTCGCCGATGTACATGTCGAGGATGTCGGAGATGGCGATGTTGTAGAAGGTGGCGCCGCACTCGCCGGCGGTGGCGCGGGCCAGGAGCGTCTTGCCGCAGCCGGGAGGGCCGTAGAGGAGGATGCCGCCGCCGGCCTTCTTCTTGAAGCGCTCGAAGAGACCAGGCTTCTGGAAGGGGAGGATGATGCGCTTGCGGATCTGCTTCTTGATGTCCTCGAGGCCGCCCACGTCGGCGAAGGTGAGGGGCGTCTGGGGAGGGGCGAGGACACGGTCCACCTCGTTGGCGGAGGTGTCGTCATTGGAGATGACGCGCAGGCGGGGGCCGCCGGGAGCGGAGGGCTGCACGTCGCGCACGGAGGCGGTGAGCTGGGCGAGGAGGTCGCGGTCCTCGAGGGTGGAGTTGAGGGAGACGGCGCGCTGGTAGGAGGAGCGGGCCTCGTCCTTGCGGCCGAGCGCGGCGAGGGCGCGGGCGGAGAGGAGGGCGGCCTCGGGGGCGGGGTGGTTGGCGCAGAAGAGGAGGGCGCGCTCGTGCTCACCGGACTGGAAGAGGGTGCGGGCGGCGTGGAGGCGGTCGGGCTCGGAGAAGAGATCGGGGGCGTGGTCGCCGAGGATGGCGCGGGCCTGGGGGACTTCGTTGCGCTCGAGGTGGGCCTTGAGGACGAGGCCGCGCAGGGGCGCGTTGTCGGGGCTCGCGGCGAGCGCGGCCTTGAGGGAGGCGAGCGTGGTGTCATCCATGGCGGGAGGGAACGTCGCACAGCCCCGAGGGCCGCTTCAAATGAGAAGGCACACGGGAGCACGCGGAGCGTCCGGCCCCTCACGGCCGGTGTGGCCCGGTGGCCCGCTCAGCGGACCTCCAGATCCTTGAAGACGACGCCGTCCAGTTCCAGGCGGCGCACCGCGTCCACCAGGCGCTCGTTGGCGATGATGCGTGTGGTGGCGTCGGCCAACCGGAAGATGTCCACGTGCTCCGGCAATGATGCGGCGTCGAGCAGATACGGATCCGGGACACTGTGGCCCATGGCGACACCACAAGTGGGGCACGGAGGATTCGGGGGCGGCAGACAGTCCGGGTGGAAATGCCCGTGGAGCTCGAGCTGGATGTCCCGCAGGTCGGGGGCATGTTTGGTGCGGAATCGCACCTGGGTGGTGCAGCCGGTAAGACCCCGCACGCCCGCGCTCTGCAATTTCTCCAGGGCCTCGCGGCGCATGCAGAGGGACCAGGGGTTCTGCATGACGAGCTGGCCGAAGTAGCCCAGGCCACTTCCTTGGAGCGGACCGAAGACCGCTCCCGACTCCAGTACTGCGTAGGGAGGCGCCAGGGGTTTCACCAACTCGCGCCGCCGGATGAACTCCTCACGTGGAACGGGCCAGGAGTCCAATAGCTTTTCCTGATCCTCGGGGGACAGACCTGACAGGTCCACGCACGGGTACTGGGCCATTGTTCCCCCCTCTGGTTGTAAGCCACAGACAGCGCATGGCTCCACACCGGGCAGACCCCACTTGTGGGCCGCGTTCAGGTTGCCCGTGTAGCGTGGAGATGGGTCTCTCTCCAATTCGTAGAATTTCATGTGGCGAGTCACAAGTCCGAAGGTCAGGGAGCGAGAAGCTGGGGGCCGGGTGCAGGCACCGGAGCGTGGTACGGCCTGATGGGACCGGCGATGTCGAAGCGCAAGGACAACTCGAAGGCCTTGCTGATCAATACCTCCTTGGGGACGACACTGGGATTGGTATTCATGACCTGCCGCCACGCGGCGTTCCACGAACCGCCATTGGCGCCACGGTGGATGCGAAGGTGCACTTGCTCGGGGATGAGCATCGTCCACTCGTGGATGTTGATACCACTGCGGGTGAGCCATTTCCTGAACTCCTGTGCCTGAGGGAACAGGTGGTGCTTGATCAGCGTGCCTTCGAGCCTGGGAAAGGCAGGGAGGTAGCCCTGGCGGTAGCGGAAGTGGAAGGTCATCCGGGGCCGGGCGTCCTCCCGAAGCCCCGCGCGTCTCCAGTTGCGGTGATGGCTTGGGGCACGAAAAGCCGGGCGAGGGAATCGCGCCAACTCCGCACCATGCGCCAGGGGTCCTTGCGTAAGCGCCTCCGGGTCCACGTCCGCGCAGTCGAAGAAGGCGCATTCTCCCTCGTCGCAGGCGGGCACGACGCATTGGTCGGCATCCGCGTCGTCGCAGGCGATGGTCTCATCCGTCCTGGTTTCCTCCTGCGTACCCAATGCGGGTGAGGTGGCGCACGAGGCCAGCAGCAGCGCGGTGAGGAACAGCGGGAGCACGGGTCGGGGCCGGAGGGTTCGGGTCATGAGGCCCCGAGTCTACGAGGTACAACGGCAGGGTGGCATGTCGAGCGGGCGCTGGTAACTTCTCGCCTCCGGGGAGAGTGCATGGCCAGGGTCACGGAAAGCGACATTCTTCGGCAGATGGCTGTTCGCGAGGAACCCGGGGTCTACGTCCTCGGGTGTTTCGAGCGGCGCATCACGCTCTACACGCAGCAGGTTCGCGCGCTCAACCTCATCCACTCGCTCTTCGCCGAGGAGCGGTTGAAGGAGGGCTCGAAGCTGGCGGTCATCGGCGGAGGCGCGGCCGGGCTTGCGGCCGCCGCGGGGGCCGCCATCCGGGGAGCGAAGGTCACCGTGTTCGAACAGGCGAGCGACCTGCTGGCCATGTTCCGCAACAACCGCCAGCGCTGGCTCCACCCCCACCTCTACGACTGGCCCGAGGAGGGCTCGGAGGAGCCGCGGGCGAATCTTCCCGTGCTCGACTGGACGGCGGACCTGGCGGGCAACGTGGCGGAGCGGCTCCTCGCGCAGTGGCAACCGCTGGTGCAGCGCCATGGCATCGAGGTCCACACGCGCGTTCGGCGGCTCCAGATCCACCCCGGGTCCAGCACTCCGCGCCAGCTCACGTGGAACACGGACTCCTTCGATGAAGGGGATTTCGAGGCCGTCATCCTGGCGGTGGGCTTCGGCACGGAGAGAACGCTGGAGGGGGCTCCAGTCCGGTCGTACTGGGAGGACGACAACCTGGACCGCCTCATTCACGCATCGGGCACGTCCAAGCGCTACCTTGTCTCGGGCACGGGGGATGGGGGGTTGATCGATCTGCTGCGCGTCCGTCTCCGGGATTTCCGTCACGAGCGCATCATCCAGAGATACCTGGGGGAGAGGTCGCTGGAAGCGGTGAGGACCGAGTTGCTGACGCTGGAGGAGGAGTTCTGCAAGGAGCGGCTCCAGGAGCGGGACTTCTTCAGGAAGTACAAGGAGCTTCCTGTTCCCAAGGAACTCGACGAGCGCCTGCGAGAGGACCTGCGGGGAGACACCACGGCAGTACTCAACGGCAGGGATGCGTTTCCGCTCAGCGCGGGAGCCAGCATCCTCAACCGTTTCCTGACCTCACGGCTGATGAGGTTGGGCGGCGTGCGCTACGAGTCGGGAACGCTCTCGGTGAAGCGCGTCGAGAAGAAGGGGGCCTACGAGGCTTCCTTCCTCGGCGAGAACGGGAAGTCGCATGTCGAGGAGTTCGACGACATCATCGTGAGGCATGGCCCCGAGCCCGCGCTTGAGCGCTCCTTCAAATCCATCTGGAAGAAGGCGGGCGCGAGGATGCGTGAGCTCGCGGAGCTGGACCAGACCCGGAGGCCGCTCTTCAGAGCGGAGGACTTCGCCAAGGCTCCGAGCGGGGCTCGTCCGAGCACTCCCGCCGCGCCCGTGAACATGCGCACACCGGCGGAGATGCCCTCTCCAGGGGACTGCTTCGGCCGGGAGGAACTGACGCGCCAGCTCGTGGAGGAGGTCCTGGCGGAAGAGCCCCGACCGACGATGGTGCTCGGTCCTCCGGGCATTGGAAAGAGCACCCTCACGCGTCAGGCGTCCCACCACCCCGAGGTGGTCCCGCGGTACGGGAACCGGCGCTACTTCGTCCGGCTCGATGGCGCCACCTCGCGGGAGTTGGTGGTCAGCGCCGTGGCCGCCGTTCTCGGCATCGGTTCGGAGCCCCAGCTCTGGGACGCGGTGAAGCACTCGCTCCAAGCGGCTCCGGCGTTGTTGGTCCTCGATAATCTCGAGACCCCCTGGCACGAGGACCGCTCGGGGACGGAAGCGTTGCTGGCCGAGCTGGGCGCTGTTGCCGGGCTGGCGCTGGTCGGCTCGGTGCGAGGTGGGGAGCGTCCCTATGTGCCCCGCAGTCGTCCTCCCATCGAGGTGACGCGGCTCGATGACAACTTCGCGCTCGACCTCTTCTGCTCCATCGCCTCGAAGGTCGACCGGAAGGATCCTCTGCTCGAGTCTCTGCTCCGAGAGCAGGAGGGGCTTCCCCTCGCCATCAAGCTGCTCGCGTTCGCAGCGGAAGGGGCGTCGCTCGAGAATACCTGGGCACTCTGGCGGACGGAGCGCGTGGGGCTCTACGAGAGGCCCGGGGGCTCCGACAGGGAGTCCAGCCTCTCGGTGTCGCTCGAGGTCTCAATCAAGGGGCCACGCATGACGGACGAGGCCCGGCGGTTGTTGTCGCTGTTGGCGACCTTGCCCGGAGGTGTGGCCCAGGGAGACCTGGAGCGATTGCTGCCGGGCGTGGCCCGTGGCGCCGCGCAGGTGCTGGCCAAGGTGGGACTTGCCTTCTTCGAGAAGGGGCGGATTCGCATGCTGGCTCCCATTCGGGAGCACGTGCGGCGCTCACGCCCTCCAGGGGCGGAGGAGCGCGAGCGCGTGCTCACTCATTACCTTGGGATGGCACGGGAACATGGAGGGAGGCTGGGGCGCATGGGAGGCGGCGAGGCGTCGACGCTCCTCATTACCGAGTTCGCGAACATCGAAGGACTCATTGAGGAGGAACTGGATGGCAAGAAGGCCACGGATGCCATGGACGCGGCCATTGCCTTGTCGGAATTCATGCGTTTCTCGGGACATGGCACGTCGCGCGTATTGCAGCGCGCCAGCGTGGTAGCGCGGAGCAGAGGGGAGGCGGGACGTGAAGCCAACTGCATTTGGAGGCTGGGAGACATCGCGCTAGCGCGCTCGCAGCATGAGGCTAGAGATCTTTTCGAGCAGTCTCTTTCCCTCTACATGCTCATTCCCGAGCCCTATTCCGTCGGGCAGACACATCGGCGACTCGCCAGAATCGCTCCCAATGCCGAGGCCCGCCGTCGCCACATCATCGCCGCACGACAGGCCTGGGAAAGCATTGATCGTCCAGATCTCGTCCAACAACTGCACGACGAGTTGGGTGATGGATGAAGAGCCGTTTCATCACGGTCGGCGCGGTCCAGTGTCCCGCTCAGCGAACATCCAGCGCCTTGAAGACGACGCCGTCGAGCTCCAGACGGCGCACGGCGTCCACCAGTCGCTCGTTGGCGATGATGAGCGTGGTGGCGTCGGCCAGCCGGAAGATGTCCACGTGCTGAGGGAGAGACGAGGCGTCGAGCAGATACGGATCCGGGACACTGTGGCCCATGGCGATACCACAGGTGCGACATGGAGGATTCGGGGGAGGCAGGCAGTCCGAGTGGAAGCGCCCGTGGAACTCGAGCTGGATATCCCGCAGGTTGGGGGCGTGTTTGGTGCGGAACCTCACCTGGGTGGGGCAGCCGGTAAGGCCTCGCACGCCTGCGCTCTGTAACTTCTCCAGGGCCTCGCGGCGCATGCAGAGGGACCATGGATTCTGCATGACGAGCTGGCCGAAGTAGCCCAGGCCTGAGCCCTGAAGCGGGCCGAACGCCGCTCCTGATTCCAGTACGGCGTAGGGAGGCGCCAGGGGCCGCACCAACTCGCGTCGCCGGATGAACTCCTCGCGTGGGACGGGCCAAGCATCCAACAGCTTTTCCTGGTCCTCGGGTGGCCGCCCCGACAGGTCCACGCATGGATATTGGGCCGATGTCCCTCCCTCTGGCGGCAAATCACAGACAGGGCAGCGTTCCACACCGGGCAGCGCCCACTTGTGTGAGGCGTTCAAATTGCCCGTGTAGCGGGGAGACGGGTCTCTCCCCAGTTCGTAGAATTTCATTTGGTCGAGTCTCAAGGTCTGTGCCCCGCCGTGCGCGCCCCGGGCCGTGAAGTCAGCGCCAGTCGGGCGGGGCCTGGGTGAGGCGTGGCATCGGGTGTCCCTTGGGGTATTGCAGCACCGTCTCGAAGCGCGGGTCGTTGAGCACCACGCTGCCGGGGCTGCGGTCCACCTTCGCCGGGTCCACTACCGAGCCGTCAATAGGCTCCTTTGCCCACGTGGGCACCCCGTAGGACGTGAAGTCGTCCACCGCCACGCCGCAGATGGGCCACCACGTGCCGTCCGGCAACTGCATCCGGTCGAACTGGATGTAGAGGCGGTAGGGCGTCGTCATCGCCACGCCCGTGATCTTCGTCTTCACTTCTACCCCTTTCACCTCTGCGTACATGGTGGCCATGACGGGGCCGGGCTTGACGTTGAGGGAGCCACCCTCCTCGATGAGATCATTCGAGGCCGGAGTGCCTGTCTTCAGGAACGTGGGGTTCTCCTCGGAGTCGAAGCCCAGCTTGACCGGGGTGTCGGCGGCCTCGGGAGGACAACGCGCGAGGTAGCTCGCGGGGTCGGGCCGCACTGTCGTGGTGGCGCATCCGGCGAGTTGCGCGAGGGCCACTCCTCCCAACAGGCGGGTGAGCACCGAGCACAGGCGCGAGGGCCTCGAGTCGGAGGCGGTGGGAGGTGTTTTGGAAGGGGAGGAGGGCACGGGCTGCGTTCCTTTCTCGAGATGGGCCGGAGGAGCCGGCGCGGTGGCCTCCGCGCGAGAGACGTCCTCCTCACGAGGAACGGGTGCCGCGCGGATGAGCGCCCACCCTATCCCGAGCACTCCCAGCCCGACGGCCAGCACGACGAGCCGCACCGGCCAACCCCTCCGCTTTCCCACGCGTTTGGCGGAGAGGCTCTCCTGGCTGGGCGAGGGCTCCGGCTCGGGAGCCTCTTCCAGCATGTCCACGTCCGGAAACCGTTCCTTCACCCACGCACACTCCGAGGGCCGCTTCGCCGGAGCCTGCCAGGCAGTGGTGTGTCCTTCCTGCTCGCGCAGCCGCTCCAATTCCTCGCGCACGGCGCGGGCGCTCGGGAGACGCTGCTCCGGGTCCTTCGCCAGCAGCCGCAGGGCCAGTGCGCTCAGTGAGGCGGGCACTTCGGGCGCGAGCTGCCCGGGCGCCAAGGGAGGCATGGTGGCGATGGCGGGCAGCAGCTCGTCCAGAGGCAGCCGGGTGCTGAAGGGACGGCAGTTGGTGAGTGTCTCGTAGAGGAGCACGCCAAAGGCATACAGATCGGCGGCGGGCCGGGCCTCCAGCCGTGAACCCGCGGGCGGAGGGTTTTCGGACAGCAGGGACGCCAGGAAGAGGATGGCCTCGGGCGGCTGGCAATAGAGCGTTCCCGGTGCGAGACCCTCCGTTAGCACGCGAGCCCAGGGCAGGTGTGCCGTACCGAAGTCGATGAGGAATGGCGTGTCGTCCCCGTGCCGCACCAGCAGGTTGTCTGCCTTCACGTCCCGGTGGACGATTCCGTCTTCGTGCAGGGCCTCCATCGACTTCAATTGTTCGCACAGCACCCCCACCGCCCGGTCCAGCGTGGCGCGCTCGCCCCAGCGCCATACATGGAAGGTGCTTCCAGAGATGTAGGGGGTGATGAAATAGCCGTAGCCCGTCTTCGGCTCGGGCCATCGGCCCCACTCCAGTACGGGCAGCAGGTGGGGGTGGTTCACGTACTCCAGCGAGCTCACCTCACGGCGCATCCAGGCATCCACCCGGTCCGGATCCTTCTGCGAAGCGGGCAGGATCGCCATCTTCAGTGTGTAGCGCTGGCCTCCGCGCTCCATCAGGAAGACGAAGGCGAAGCCACCCACCCCCAACCGGCGGACGACACGGAAGTCGCGCACGCGGTGGCCCGCGCGGAGTTGGTCCGGGCGGCGTGGTTTCCTCATAGCCATGGTTGCTCTTCCTCTGGAAGCGGGCGGAAGCTGCCTGGCGCATCCTCTCCGTCCAATGCCGCCTCCAGGTGCGAGGCGCCCTCGGGAAGCACGCTGGTGAAGATGTGGCGCTGTGCCTTCCTGTCCAGCGCTCCAGAGACGAGGGCGGCGGGCCACTCCAGGAGAGAGCCGTCCGCGAGGGTGGCCCGTAGCCGCACCTGTACCAGCTGCCACGGTGCAGCGCCTTCCCGGCCATTCCTTACGGAGGCGGTGGCGAAGAATCGCCGGCCCATCCACAGCACGGAGTCCACTCGCGCCCGGGTGTGTCCCGGATCACGCGCTATCTCGCGTGGCCGGGCGAGTGCGACTCGGGACGGCGGCGCGGCGAGCAGGTGGCGCGCCATGTCCTGTGTGGCGTCGTCCTCGGTGGAGGGCTCGGCGGAGACCACACGCACCCGCACGTCCGTCTCCTCGCGCCGGGTGACGAGCGTGAAGCGGAGGGGCTCGATGTCGGTTCCGGCTTCCAGAGTGAGCGGCACTTCTTCGCTCTCGGCCAGGGCGATGGAGGGGAGAAGCAGCCACGAGCCGGGGCTCAACGGGACGAGCCGGATGCGAGCTTCGCCCACCGGGAGGCGTGGGGTGGAGGGTGGCAGTGGTGCTTCGAGCTGGAGGAGAGTGGGCACGCCGGCCGTCACGTGCAGCGCCAGGGGCGGCACCTCGCCGGGTTGAGCAGGGGCCACGAGCGTGCGCGCGCGGAGCAAGGGCCCACCGGCCGATTGCCGGGCAGCGGCTGGGGCGGACGCCAAGAGGGACAGAATGAGGAGCCAGGAACCGGAGCGCACGCGAGCCTCGACGAGCAGGCGTGCACGCTAGGAGCGGCCCGTTCCCGGGAGCAAGCAAGAAACCACCTCCGCCGTCATCCCGGCGTGGGTGACTCCGGAGGACGTCCGTTACCCGTTCTCCTCTTCTGCCTCCGCCGAGTTCCGGGCAGTGGCCTTCTTCTTCTCTTCCCACTCCGCCAGGGCAGAGGCGACGTGATGGAGCGTGTGGCGCTCGAGCCTCTTGTGATGCACCGCGAGGTAGTACTCCCCAGCGATGGAGACGAAATCGAAGGGAGCGGCGGGGTGGGTCTTCAGCCAGTCGTCTGCTTCCGCGCGAGTTTCGAAGGATGGCGCCTTGGGAGGTATTCCCTGCGCTACGAATTCTTCGATGTAGGGCTCGATGACGTAGTCGCGGTAGATGCCGCGAGCGTTGTCTTCGCGAGAAGACCAGGCCAGATGGTACTCATCCCCAATGAGGATGTCCGCCGGACTTGGGGGCTCCGCGAGTCCATTCAGCCATGCCTCCGCCTCGGCATGCGTCGGAAAATAAGCGATAGCGAGCGGAGCGTATTCGAGGCGGTGGTGGATGTAGTCCTCGCAAGCCTCGAGTTGTCCGGTGTCGGCGATGAAGTTGACCTGGTGGAAGAGGATGCTCGCAGACTGCTTCTCGGGCGTCTCGTCGAACGTCTTCAGCAGAAGCGTCATGACCCTTCGCGAGGTCGAATCCGGGCGCGCCTCAATGGCAGTACTCACCTGGGGCCGTAGCGTGGGCGCAAACCCAGCGAGGTAGTCCTCGAACAGGTAGGCCTGACCCGTGGATGCAAGGAAGTCCTTATACGCCTTCACTTGGATCCAGAGCCGCTGTTCTTCCTTCCTGCCAGCGAGTTCCGCTGCTTGCCGCTGGGATGCGGCGAGGCGTGATGCGCCTGCAAGGGTTGCGTGGATGCTCACCACGTCAGCCCATCTCCTGGAGCCTGTGTCGCAGGTCATCCGCGAGCCCGGATGGATCTCCCTCGCGCAGCGCCGCGAGTCCCGCCTCGAAATCCGCGCGGGCCCCGGCCGTGTCACCCAGTTTCGCGCGCAGCACGCCCCGGTCGCGCAGCAGCTCCGCGTCCACCGGCTCGCCCTCCGGTGCGGCGAGCGCATCCGTGATGTCTTGCACCGCCTCCTCCAGCCGGCCCAGCCTCGCCCGCGCCGAGGCCCGCTGGTGCAGCAGCCAGGGATTGTCCGGGTCCTCCGCGAGCGCGAGCGTCCAATCCCTCTCCGCCTCCGCGTGCCGGCCGAGCGCCTCCATCGACTCGGCGCGCTTCATGTGCAGCACGAGCGCCTTGCGGAAGCCCACGGCCTCCAATGCATCGAAGTCGGCCACGGCCTCGGCGTGGCGTCCCAGCGCCGCCAGCGCGAGCGCGCGGTGCAGGTGCGCTGACGCGTGGCCAGGTGCCATCTCCAGCACGCGCTCGTACCAGGGCAATGCCTCCGCGGCCGCACTCCCCCAGATGCCGAGCGTCAACCCCATCTCCAGCAGCACGCGGGCCTGGCGCGGGTACGTTTCCGTGAGCTGGCGCATGCGCGAGAGCGCCTCCGTGTAGCGCCCGCTGCGCCGCAGCTTGTCCACCTTGCGCAGCAACTCCGTGAGCTCCGGCGGCCACGCCTCGCGCCCGTTGCGCTCCGTCATGGTCTCAGCCGCGCGGCGTCTGGGTGCCGAGCCACGCCTCGACACGGGCGCGCAGGGACTCGGTGCCGGGCTGGTCCAGGGTGCTCACGGCCTCCTGGGCGAGCACCCGGGCCCGAGCGGTGTCCTTGTGTGCGTCCGCCAGCGCCCGGGCGAGGGCGAAGCGCGTCTCGGCCAGCTCCACCGGCGCCACGGTGTTCTTCTCGCGCAGGGCCAGTGCCTGCTCCAGCGGCCCGAGCGCCTCCTTGGGGCGGCCCAGCTTCAGCAGCGCCTCGCCGCGGCCGGTGAGCGGCCCGGCCAGCTCCGGGTGCTGCTCGCCCAGGGCCCGCTCACGCAGGCGCACCGCGCGCTCGAAGTGGCCCAGCGCCTCGGCGGGGCGCCCGGCGTCCACCAGCACCAGGCCCAGCGAGCTGCTCGGCCCGGCCACGTCCGGGTGCTCCGGCCCGCGCGCCAGCTCCGCGGCCTCCACCGCCCGGTGCAGCACCTGGAGCGCCTCGTCCGTCTTCCCGTCCCGCCACAGCGCGCCGCCCAGCGCGTCCAGCGCCATGGCGCGGAAGGCGTGGCGCGGCGACAGCGAGCGATCGACGATGGCGACGCCCTGGCGCAGGGGCTCCAGCGCCTCGGTGTGGCGGCCCAGGGCGCTGAGCGTGGTGCCCAGGCTCACCAGCGAGCTGCCCACGCGTGGGTGCTCGGCGCCCAGGGCCTTGCGGAAGGCGGCGTAGGCGCTCTGGTACACCTCGAGGGCCTCGGTGTGGCGTCCCTGGGTGCCCAGCGTGTTGCCCAGCCGGCGCAGCACCATGGCCACCTCGGGGCTGTCCGGCGAGGCCACCGTGCTCAGCGCGGCGAGCGCGTTGCGGTGCGACGTCTCCGCGGCGCCCGCGTTGCCCTGGGCGGCGTACACCAGGCCGTGGGCGCTCTCGAGTCCGGCCAGCAGGCGGCCCTCGCGCTTCGTGCGCACCAGCAGGGCGCGTGCCTGGCGGTACCAGTCATGCCCGTCCTGGACGCGCGCCACGTCGTAGGCCACCAGTTGGGTGAGGGCCACCAGCGCCTCGGCGCGCACCTCGTCCAGCCGCACCTCGTCGGCCCGCCACATGGCCTCCTTGAGGGTGCGCTCGGCCTCGGAGTGGCCGAAGCCCGCCTGCAACTGGCCCAGCTCCAGCAGGGCCTCGGCCTCCAGCGGGTGGTAGCCCAGGGTGCGCGCCTCGGTGGCCACGGGGGCGGCCACGTCCAGGCCCGCGGGGAACTGGCCGGAGATGCGCAGGGCCCGGGCGCGCGCGAGCGAGGTGCGCAGCTCCTCCACCCGGGCGGCCACCTGGGCGTCCCTGGGCGGCTCGCTGGCGGCGAGGGGATCCGCCGTGTCGCACGGGGCGAGCTCGGACAGGCCGCGCACGGCCTCCACGGCGCGCTCCACCACGCGGCCATCCGCCTCGGCGAGCACGTCCGTGAGGGCCTTGAGCTCCGAGCGCCGGCGCTCCATGCAGGTGGTGCGCGCGGCGAGCACCTCCTCGGAGGCCTCGCCGCGCAGCTTCGTCGCCTCGCACGCGCCGCGCTGGCCCTTCACCCACTGGGAGGCGTAGGTGTCCAGCCCCTCCTTCACCCCGTTCCACGTGTCGGCCGCGTAGGGGGCGCCGGTGGCGAGGAAGGCCTGGCGCATGGCGTCCTGGCGGGGCGCGTCCCACACGCCGTCCATGCGCGTGGCCACGCCCTGGCACAGGCCCTGGCGCTGGTGCCACTCGCCCACGGCGCCGGCCACCATGGCCACGAGGAAGGCGCCAGCCACGGCGACGAAGGCCTGGCGGCGGGTGCGGGCGCTCGGGTCGTCATGGAGCGCGTCCAGCAGCGCCTGCATGGAGACGTAGCGCTCCTGGGGGTGGACGTGCAGCCCCTTGAGGACGACGCGCCGCACCCAGCCAGGCACCCCCGAGTCGCGCGGCTGCGGACGCAGGCGGCCCTCGAGGGTGGCGCGGGCGAGCGCGGCGGCCCCGCTGCCGGCGAAGGCGTGCTCGCGGTAGAGGGCGTAGTAGAGCGTGGCGCAGAAGGAGAACTGGTCCGCGCGGGCGGTGACGGCCTGCTGGCGGTACTGCTCCGGGGCCATGTAGCCCGGGGTGCCCATGATGTGGCCGTGGCGCGTCACCGGCGTCTCGCGCGGCTCGCGCGTGCTGGGGGCGGAGAGGGAGCCGGACTCGGAGGTGGCGGGCAGCTCGGCGCGGAGGATGTCCGCCAGGTCCACCGGGGTGGGCGCTCCGGGGGCGCCGCTGCCCTGCTCGCAGGCGAGGCCGAAGTCGAAGACGAGCACGCGCCCGTCGCGCCCCACCAGCACGTTGTCCGGCTTGAAGTCGCGGTGGACGAGCCCGGCGGCGTGCGCGGCCGCCAGTCCCCGGCCCGCCAGCGTGAGGGCCTCCACCACCTCGCGCCAGCCTCGCGGCTGCTCCTTGAGCCACTGCCGCAGCGTGCTGCCCTCCACCAGCTCCAGGGCGATGAAGACCTGGTCCCCGTGCTCGCCGATGTCGTAGACGGGCAGCACGTTGGGGTGCGACAGGCGGGCCATGGCCTGGGCCTCGCGCATCAGCCGCAGGCGCGCCTCGCCCCCGTCCAGCCCCTCGCCTCCGGGCAGCAGCAGCTTGATGGCCACCCGGCGGTTGAGCTGGGGATCGAACGCCGCGTACACCTCGCCCATGCCGCCCGCGCCCAGGCGCTCCAGCACGAGGTAGCGGCCCACGGAGGTGCCTCGGGGCAGGGGCTGTCCCTCGGGGGCGGTGGGCAGCGGAAGCGGTGGGCCCACGACGCACGTGGGCTCGGTCTCGCCCTCTCCCTCGCACTGGCGGGCGTGGCGCTGCAGCTCCTCTTCCAGCACCTGCGCGAAGTCGTCGGCGTCTCCCGGGCGGTCGTCCGGCCGCCGCTCACCCGCCGTTTCCGGTAGGGCGGCTTGCTGCTCCGGCTGGGTCCGCTTCAGGCTCTCCACTTCATCCCCCTGACGACGTCAGGCCCTCGTTTCGACTCGAGGTCAGAATATTACAACCGTGAAAAAACGGAAATATTGTTGAACCCATTTTTCGAGGAACTTCACTCCTACACCGGGGTGCATCATGGCCCAAAGTGCCCACTGTGTCTTGCAGCCAGACGGCCGGGCCCCTGGTAGCAGGTGAGGGTCTGGGAGGCGGGGGGAGTCCCCGGCTGACCCTACTTTTAACGAGAGGTGGTGCCGTTCGCTTGGGGCCGTGAGGCGGCGGTGCGGAGGCATACACCAGGTGAGGAGAATCGGGAATGGGGGTGCGAGGAGCGGAAGGGCAGCGGGACAGTGGGTGGAGGTTCCTGCTGAGGGCGTTGGCGCACCGCAACTACCGGCTCTTCTTCATGGGGCAGAGCGTGTCGCTGGTGGGGACGTGGCTGACGCGGGTGGCGACGAGCTGGTTGGTGTACCGGCTGAGCGGCTCGGCGTGGCTGCTGGGGCTGGTGATGTTCTGCGGGCAGATTCCGTCGCTGGTGCTGGCGCCGTTGGCGGGGGTGCTGGTGGACCGGTGGAACCGGCACCGGCTGCTGGTGGTGACGCAGGTGCTGGCGATGCTGCAGTCCTTCGCGCTGGCGGTGCTGGCGCTGACGGGGGCCATCGAGGTGTGGCAGGTGGGGGGGCTGTGCCTGGTGCAGGGGTTGATCAACGCCTTCGACGTGCCGGCGCGGCAGTCCTTCGTGGTGGAGATGGTGGAGGACCGGGCGGACCTGGCGAATGCCATTGCCCTCAACTCCTCCATGTTCAACGTGGCGCGGCTGTTGGGCCCGTCGGTGGCGGGAGGATTGATTGCCTGGGTGGGGGAGGGTGGGTGCTTCCTGATCGATGGCTTCAGCTACCTGGCGGTGATTGCCTCGCTGCTGGCGATGCGGCTGAAGCGGACGCCGCGGGTGGAGCCGCACGGCGAGGTGTGGAAGGAGCTGAAGGAGGGCTTCCGGTACGCGTACCACTTCACGCCGATCCGAGCGCTGTTGGGGATGCTGGCGGTGATGAGCGTGATGGGGATGTCCTACACGGTGCTGATGCCGGTGATGGCGACGCAGGTGTTGGAGGGAGGCCCGTCGACGCTGGGGTTCCTGATGGCGGCGACGGGGCTGGGGGCGCTGGGAGGAGCGGGGTACCTGGCGTCGAGGCGGTCGGTGATGGGATTGGAGAAGACGATTGTCCGGACGGGGGCGCTGTTCGGGGCGGGGCTGGCGGCGTTCGCGGTGTCGAGGTGGATGGGGGTGTCGCTGGCGCTGCTGGTGGTGGTGGGCTTCGGGATGATGGTGATGATGGCGGCGAGCAACACGCTGCTGCAGACGATCGTCGAGGAGCGGATGAGGGGGCGGGTGATGAGCTTCTACGCGATGGCGCTGATTGGGACGGCGCCGTTCGGGAGCCTGTTGGCGGGGGCGCTGGCGGCGCGGATGGGCGCACCGGTGACGATCGGAGTGGGAGGGGTGGTGTGCCTGGGGGTGGCGGGGTGGTTCGGGGTGAAGCTACCGGCGCTGAGGGAGCGGGTGAGGCCCATCTACGAGCGGTTGGGCATCATCCCCGGGGTGGGACCGGCGAAGGACTGAGCCCATTGGAAGTGCTGCTTGGTGGATACGCCTCACTCGCCCGCGGGCTCGGGTTGCGGCCGCTCGATGAGGCCCGCCCTGTCCAGCAGTTGGCGAACGCGAGCGGTGAACGCCACGTGCTCGGTGTTGCTCGCTGTCATGGGCTCGGGGGAGAGGACGAGGAGCCAGCCCAGTGAACCCACCGGCTCGATGCGCACGGGGGCGGGAAGCGGCGGCGGGGTGCCCAGGCGGCGCGACAGGTACGTCAGCCAGCCCACCCGCACCTCGAACCTGTCCTTCTCCATGCGCTCCACCATCTCCGAGGAACTGGCCATGGCGAAGTCAGGGTCCCATGCGGTGGCCATGCAGGTGAGCACCTCGGCCAGCACGGGCGTACGCAGGAGCCGCTCGCGTATCGCGGCCTCCCGGGTCGGTTTGAGCAGGCACGAATTGGGCCCTCCCCACGGGGAGTATTTGCCGCAATAGAGGTTGATTTCAGTGGCCTCCTTCTTCGCGTTCCACACCATCTGGCGGAAGCCCATGTCCTCGATTCTCTTCTTGCCGGCGTCCGTGCGGAGGTTGCTTCGCAGGAAGAGCTCCTCCAACTCCTTCACCTCCGGGTGGACGGGCCAGCCAGGCAGCTCGCGAGGAAAGCCACGGCCCGCCCGGTACCAGTGAGTGAAGGACGGATCACACCGCGCCAGCATGTGGAAGAAGAGCTCCGCGCGCCGGGCACACTCCAGGGCCGTCTCCTGTCGCGGGCCCCAGTACGCTCCCGAGTAGTAGTTCTCCTGCATGCGTGTTCCTCCTCCTACCCTCCTGGCTTCGTATGGCGGACAGAGATGTTCTTCCATCCTCTACTCTCGAATTCCTTGCGAAGAAACTGCGCGATCCTGGCATCGGCGACATGCCACGTGAGCGGTAGTCCCAATTGTTGCGCCAGCTTCGATTGGTTCTCCACCCACCACTCGCCCTCCACCAGCGTCGGAGGACCCAGGCGCTGAAGGGGCGTGCCGTCGAGTGCTGCCACCAGGTAACCATCCGGGCGTACGAGCACCAGGAACTCGAAGCGCTCGGTCCGCCACTTCAAGTCGGCGTACTCCACGCGCTCGCCCCCCTCGAGCACCTCGCGCAGGAGCCAATACAGCAGCCGGCGCGGGGCGAGGCTCCGCTGCGTGACGGGCGTCTTCGCCAGTTTGCCCAGGAGTTGGCGCGCCTGCTCCAGGTAGAGCGCCGCGCCCACTGGATGCTGGTCATCTTCCTCCAGGCCGCTGGACGCCTGGACCACCTGGAATGCGTCCACCCTCCGCTCGGGGAAGCCGCCGGACCCTCCCGCCTCATCCCGCGTGGACAGGGGAGCAGGTGGCTGGGATTCGGAGTTGTAGCGGAACGAGCCGGTCCGGGGAGACGGACCAACACGGGTCATCAGGCTCCCGCGAGGATTGCCCGTGGCACATCCTTGGAGAAGCACGACGACTGCCAGCGCCAGGATGATTGTGCCGAGTGGATGGCGAGCGAGGATGAGGCCGGGGGAGTCGAGGAAGGAGACGTCGCGAGCCATGGGGAGGGTTTATGCCACGCGGCGGGCTTCTCCCCCAGAAGCCCATCCACGCAGTTCGGCGCGTGTGTCCTCCGAGATGCGGAGCCGTCACCCATCCGTGTGCCGGGGCTCGGAGAACTCCGTCTCCATGCTCCACGGCCGTGACACCGAACTCCACTCCTCGGTGTCGAGCAGGGCGAGCAGGTTGCCCTGGATGGTTTCGCAGATGGGATCCAACGGCAGGTGGCTGAGGTTCTTGGGGGAGAAGGGATTCTCCAGCTCGACGGCGATCTGATCGATGGCGAGGAGCGGATACGCCACGAGCGCCGTCACCAGCCCCGGGAACCACCACGTGCCCACGGCAGCGATGGGAAGCGCGAGCAGATAGAGGACGATGAACCGCCGCAACTTGGACGTATGCACCTTGGGCAGGGGCGTCTTGAGGATGCGCTCGCAGCCGCCCAGGTGGTCGATGAGCTGGGCACGCTCGCGGTCCACGGCGAGGAAGGCGACGCGGTCCATCTCCCCCTGGTCGACGGCTTCGCGCAGCAGGCCGGCGATGACCCGGGCGACGAAGGTGGGCATGTGCTGCGCGCGGGAGATGCACTCCACCGCGTGGTCATCCTGGAGCAGCGGGCGCAGCTCGGGCACGTCGCGCTCGCCGCGCAGGCTGCGCCGGGACACGTGGCAGAAGGCGGCCGTCCAGCGCACGAAGCGCTCGCGCCACTCGGGGTCGTTCGGGCCATAGGAGATCCCCGCGATGGCCAGGTTGCGCGACTGGTTGACGATGCCGCCCCACAGCTTGCGCGCCTCCCACCAGCGGTCATAGCCACTGTTGGTGCGCAGCACGAGCAGCAGCGCGAGGAAGGCGGCGGTGAACTGCACGGGGCCGCTGCCCATGGGCGACCAGTCGAGCACCTCGTGCACGAGCCCGACGAGCAACCCATAGACTCCGAAGAAGAGCACCCGCGGCATCACGAGCGGCGTCACCGTGCCCTTCCAGGCGAGCGCATCGCGCCAGAAGCGGCGGGCCCAGTGCTCCCGGGTGCCGGCCGACAGCAAGGGCTGCTGGGCCTCGGCCCTGTTCTTGCTCGTGCTCAAAGGCATACCCGGAGAGGTAGGTCCCCGGGGGAGTGGTGACAAGGACGGGGACGGGCGAGCGGCCGACGGGTGCGGATTCCGATGGACGGCACCACCCATGGAGGAGAGGCTCGCGGCCATGACCATCGCAGGCATTCCTCCCGCTCCCCTGCCCGCCGACCAGGCGCTCCAGCGCCTGCGGGAGGGCAACCGCCGTTTCGTCCAGCACGTCCGTATCCCCGACGCGGCGGGCGAGCGGGCGGCGCTGGCGGCCGGGCAGAGTCCGTTCGCCGCCATCCTCTCGTGTTCGGACTCGCGGGTGCCGTCGGAGCTCGTGTTCGATCAAGGCCTGGGAGACCTGTTCGTCATCCGCGTGGCGGGCAACGTGGTGGCGCCCTCGCTGATTGGGAGCGTGGAGTTCGCGGCGGCCACCTTCGGGACGCGCCTGGTGGTGGTGATGGGCCACTCGCGCTGTGGCGCCATCAAGGCGACGCTGGACTTCATCCAGCACAGCGTGGACGCGCCCTCGGAGAACATCCACGACATCGTGGACCGGTGCCGGCCGGCGGTGGAGAGCGTGGTGCATGCGGCCGGGCCGGGCGTGGACCGGGCGCGGCTGATGCACGAGGCCGGGCGCGCCAATGTCCGGCAGTCCTGCGCCCACCTGCGTCACGGCAGCCGGCTGCTCGAGCGGCTCATCCAGGAAGAGGGGCTGATGGTCGTCGGCGCCGACTACTCGCTGGACACCGGCGAGGTCGACTTCTTCGACGGCCTGCCGCGTTAGCCTCCGCTCCAGTTGATGGACTCCATGCCTCGCCGGGTGCGGTGCTCGCGGCGTGCCGGGCTCGAGTGCTAATCGCCGGCGGCTTCAATCACCGCATGAGCCATCTTGAACCTTCTCAGGACCTCCAGCGTCCGGCTGGAAACCTCCAATCGAAAGTCCGGAGTGAGCCAGAAATCGGCATCGCGATCCTTGCCCGTAATCTTGAGCCATCGGAACTCTGGCAGGGGGCGCCCAGGGTATAGCTCCTGGAACTCTGGCGACGTGCTCACTTCGACATCGTCCAGGCTGAACCCCGCCAGTCCCGCTTCCTGCAGTGCCTTCGCGAGAAGGGAAGAGACGAGAAAGCAGGGGAAGACTTCCAGCAGCTCATCGCCCAGCCACCCCTCGAAGCGATGATGGAAGTGAGACACCTCTGGGGGATGAGCCGACGTGTTCATGACTGTATTCTCCCCCAGTTCTCCAGCGACCTCAGGAGACACCACCCACCGTTCCCTGTTCATGGCGGCCTCTGTTCAATCTAGAGAGGGGGTTGAGAGGCATACCACGCGCGGCGTGGCGCACGCGGTGCACAAGGCCAGGAACACGAGAGCCACGGCCAGACGCGGTGTCACAGGAGCCTCTTCAGAGCACGGAGGAGCCCAGCCTACGGGAACATCATCGCGGAGACGATGATGCGTGCGCCGGGGCCAGGAGGGAACGCGGATTCCCCGCACGCACCCGGCCGGGAGCGTCCCACCCGCACCGGGCGTGGAAACATGCCCGCCCGGCTGCTTCCACGAACTCCACACGCGTCCTCGCCGGGGTAGGCTGCGCGCCCCATCACGCCAGACCGACGAGGAACCGCGGTGAACCGATTGAGCCTCCGTTGCCTCGCGCTCGTGCTGACGAGCGCGTTGCCCCTGTCCGCCCGCGCGCAGGCGCCGGCCCCCAAGCCCGCCCCGGCCACGCAGCCAGCGAAGGACGCGGGCAAGTCCGAGGAGAAGAAGCCCGAGGAGAAGTGGGACGTGAACGCGCCCGGCTTCCCCGCCACCCACGTGGACCTCGACGTCACCGAGGGCACGTGGATGAGCCTGGACGTGAGCCCCAAGGGCGATGAGCTCGTCTTCGACCTGCTGGGCGACCTCTACACGTTGCCCATCGGCGGCGGCGAGGCGAAGGCGCTCACCAGCGGCGTCGCCTGGGACATGCAGCCGCGCTACAGCCCGGACGGCAGGTCCATTGCCTTCACGAGCGACCGGGGCGGCGGGGACAACATCTGGGTGATGAAGCGCGATGGCTCGGAGCCCACGGCGGTGACGCAGGAGAAGTTCCGCCTGCTCAACAGCCCCGCGTGGTCGCCGGACGGGCAGTACCTCATCGCGCGCAAGCACTTCACCTCGCGGCGCTCGCTGGGCGCGGGTGAAATCTGGATGTACCACCGCTCGGGCGGTGACGGCGTGCAGCTCACCGAGCGGCCCAATGACCAGAAGGACGTGGGCGAGCCCGCGTTCTCTCCGGACGGGCGGTATGTCTATTACAGCCAGGACATCACGCCGGGGAAGGTGTTCGAGTACAACAAGGACCCGAACGGCGAAATCTACGTCATCCAGCGGCTGGACCTGGACACGCGGGAGACGGAGCGCTTCATCACGGGCCCGGGCGGCTCCATCCGTCCCACGCCGTCGCCGGACGGCAAGTCCCTGGCCTTCGTCCGCCGGGTGCGCGGGAAGACGACGCTCTACGTGGCGGACCTGGCGAGTGGCGCCGAGCGCCCCCTCTTCGACGGGCTCGAGCGGGACATGCAGGAGACGTGGGCCATCCACGGCGTGTACCCGGTGATGGCGTGGACGCCGGACAACAAGTCGCTGGTGTTCTGGGCGGGCGGCAAGCTGCATCGCATCGACGTGGCGACGAAGAAGGTGACGCCGATTCCCTTCCGCGTGCGCGGCACCCGGACGATCCACGAGGCGGTGCGTTTCCCGCAGGCGGTGGCGCCCGAGAAGTTCAACGTGAAGATGCTGCGCTGGGTGCAGGTGTCTCCGAAGGGGGACAAGGTGGTGTACCAGGCGCTGGGTCACCTGTACGTGCGCGGCCTGCCGAACGGCACGCCGAAGCGGCTGACGAAGCAGACGGACCACACGGAGCTGTACCCGTCGTTCTCGCGGGACGGGAAGAGCATCGTCTACACGACGTGGGACGACGAGAAGCTGGGCACGGTGCGGGTGGTGCCGGTGACGGGCGGCGAGGGCAAGGTGGTGAGCACGAAGCCGGGGCACTACGTGGAGCCGGCGCTGTCTCCGGACGGGCGTTTCATCGTGTACCGGGCGACGGGCGGGGGCCACCTGCGCACGGCGTTGTACAGCCGGGAGCAGGGGCTGTTCGTGATGCCGGCGGCGGGAGGCGCGCCGAAGCGGCTGGTGAAGGACGGAGCGTTGCCACACTTCGGGGCGGGCTCGGAGCGGGTGTTCTTCCTGACGGTGGAGCAGCGGGAGAAGGACGACGAGCGGGCGCTGAAGAGCATCCGGCTGGACGGGACCGAGCCGCGCACGTACGTGACGAGCGACGAGGCGACGGAGTACCGGGTGTCACCGGACGAGCAGTGGGTGGCGTTCCGGGAGAACTTCAACGCCTTCATCATGCCGTTGCCGCGCGGGGCGAAGGGCGCGGTGGCGAGCCCCGAGGGCAAGGCGCTGCCGGTGGCGAAGGTGTCTCGGGATGCGGGCGAGTGGCTGCACTGGTCGGGGGATGGGAAGCGGCTGCACTGGGCGTTGGGGCCGGAGCTGTACACGCGCGAGCTGAAGGACAGCTTCCGTTTCCAGGAGGGTGCGCCGGAGAAGCTGCCGGAGGTGCCGGAGAAGGGGATGGACATCGGCTTCCAGGCGAAGACGGAGGTGCCGGAGGGGACGGTGGCGCTGGTGGGAGGCCGCGTCATCACGATGAAGGGGGACGAGGTCCTCGAGGATGGGGTGGTGGTGGTGAAGGGGAGCCGCATCGTGGCGGTGGGCCCGAGGGGGAAGGTGGCGGTGCCGGCGGGGGCGAGGGTGGTGGACGTGAGCGGCAAGACGCTGATGCCGGGCATCGTGGACGTGCACTGGCACGGGGCGATGGGGGACGGGGGCTTGCTGCCGGAGCAGAACTGGAAGCTGTTGTCGTCGCTGGCCTTCGGCGTGACGACGGTGCACGACCCGTCGAACGACACGGGCTCCATCTTCGCGACGAGCGAGCTGGTGAGGACGGGGGCGATGGTGGGGCCGCGGGTGTTCTCGACGGGGACCATCCTGTACGGGGCGGCGGGGGCCTCCCGGGCGCCGATCGACACGCTGGAGGACGCGCGCTCGCACCTGCGGAGGATGAAGGCGGTGGGGGCGTTCAGCGTGAAGAGCTACAACCAGCCGAGGCGCGACCAGCGGCAGAAGGTGCTCCAGGCGGCACGCGAGCTCCAGATGATGGTGGTGCCGGAGGGAGGCTCGCTCTTCCAGCACAACATGACGATGGTGGTGGACGGGCACACGGGGGTGGAGCACTCGTTGCCGGTGGACCATGCATACGCGGACGTGCAGCAACTGTGGAGCCGGAGCGGGACGGGCTACACGCCGACGCTGATCGTCGCGTACGGAGGCGTGTGGGGTGAGAACTACTGGTACCAGAAGACGAACGTCTGGGATGACAAGCGGCTGTTGGCGTTCGCGCCGAGGCGGGTGGTGGACGCGCGCAGCCGCCGGCCGGTGATGGCGCCGGACGACGAGTTCAACCACTTCCGGATCGCCCAGGTGACGAAGCAGCTGAACGACAAGGGCGTGAGCGTGCAGTTGGGGGCGCACGGGCAGCGGGAGGGGCTGGGGGCGCACTGGGAGCTGTGGATGTTCGGGCAGGGAGGGATGAAGCCGTTGCAGGCGTTGAAGGCGGCGACGGTGTCGGGGGCGCGGTACCTGGGGCTGGATGGGGAGATCGGCTCGCTGGAGGAGGGCAAGCTGGCGGACCTGTTGGTGCTGGAGAAGAACCCGCTGGAGGATCTGCGGAACAGCACGAGCATCCAGTACACGATGGTGGGGGGCCGCCTGTACGACTCGCTGACGTTGAACGAGGTGGGGGGGAGCGCGCGCAAGCGGGCGCCGCTCTTCTTCGAGCGGGAGGGCCAGGAAGCGTGGGGCCCGACGGCGACGGTGGGCACGCACGAGGACTGAGCGGGGCGTTACGTGGCGAACCAAGGAGGAGTGAGAGGGGTGACCCACAATCCCCTCTCCACCTTCGACAACGCTCGTCCGGGTGGGTTCTGCTAGAAGGAGCGCATGTTCACCTACGCCACCATCGAGAACTTCCGAGGCATCGAGCAGCTCACGGTCTCCGGGATGGGGCGCGTCAACCTCATCATCGGAAAGAATGACGCTGGCAAGACGGCTTTGATGGAAGCGGTCTGGATGGCCGGGCATGCGGAGGATGCGGCGCGAGCGCTGTGGACCCTGCAGGAGATGCGGATTCCAGACGTACCCGTGGAAGACTTCGATGGATTCTGGCGTCCCATCTTTCGTGGCAACGATGCGGAGCGGGGCTTTCTGGTGGACGCGAGGTTGATGCCGCCCGGGCAAGCTCGCGGGGCGGGAACCAGGGTCCAAATGAGCAAGGCCCGGCGTTCTCCACCCCTGTCGGGCACCGAGCCGGCGGGTGGGAATCCGCGAGCGGGAACCTGGGCGCTCGAATGCTCGATCGAACGTGAGGGTGAAACCCATGAGCAGCTCGTGACGGGGAGCCCTCGTGGGGTGGAGTTCCCCGACGAGGTGTACCCGGAGTCGCTTGGAACATGGATTCCCTCGGGTTCGGTCGACTACAGAAATGCCATTCGTCTCTTCTCGCGGCTCAAACAAGAGGGGCAGGACTCCCTCGTCCGCGAGCTGATGCGGTTGATTGACGAGCAGGTCGAGGGAGTGGAAATCCTCTCTCCCACAGGCGGCCAGGCCGCTCTTTTTGTCCGCCTGAAGGGACAGCCTGTGTTGCTTCCCATCCGATTGATGGGTGAGGGGGTCCAGCGTTGTTTCGACATCGCCGTGACTCTCGCGAGTGGGGAAGCCCTGTTGCTGGGGATCGATGAAATCGAGAACGGCCTGCATCACTCGACACTCGAACCCGTCTGGAAATGGTTGGCGACGGTTTCAGCGGCTCGCAGCATGCAGATCTTCGCTACGACCCACTCCGAGGAGTGTGTCCAGGCGGCATGCCGTGCCTTCTCCGCGCTGGATGATCCCGGGCTCCGGGTCATCCGGTTGGATCGCCGGGCTCACGAGACCGTGGCCACTGTCTACGATCGCAACCTCGTCGCCGCGGCCGAGCGGATGGGAGTCGAGATCCGCGGATGAGTCGCCGAAACCTTTCTCCCTTTCCCGTGACCGGGTTCGGGCTCCTCCTGGTCGAAGGAGGAGATGAGCGCTGGTTGTGTGAGGCCGTGGCGGGGCCCGAGGTGTGGCAGGGCCTGGTGTGCTGGTACGGAAGCGGTCGTTCCGACCTGCCGGCGCTGGCGGCGTTCGGCGCCACGACACTTCCAGTGCATGGCCTCCTGGCCGGGAATCCCCTCGGACTGGGTGCATTCCTCGCCCCGGACGGAAAGACGCCCGGGAGTATCGAGCACCTTTGCCGGCTGGCGGTTCGCAACCAGACGCTTTCCGCGTGTGTGGATGCGCTGGTCGGTTGTGCACAACCAGCACATGGCACCGCGGCGTTGGCGGCCAAGGGGTGGCTCAACGCGTATCTCGCGATGTGCCCGGACCCGAGGCTTCGCTTCCATCAGGCTTTCGACCCGGGTGTTGGAGGGATCGATCCGTCGCACCCGGTGTTCGAACCGTTGAGGAACTTCCTCCAAAGCCTCTGATGGGCTGTTCAACCCCCTGCTCGGCTGCCTGGAGGGGGCGCCAGCGCACGACATGCGCGGACACCCCGTCAGACGATGGCGCCCCCCTCGCGGGTGAACAAGCTCGCGGGGACCGTGGGGACGCGGGCGAGCGGGAGGGGGACGGCGTGAGACGCGGCTGGCGAATGGGAGTCGCGGTGTGTCTGGGATGGGGGCTGGGGTGCGGAGCGGTGACGGAGTCACCGGAGCCCATGGCCCCCCTGGCGAGCCAGGCCCGGGAGACACGGGTGGAGCGTGGGGCCACGCGTCAGGTGCGAGCGGTGGAGGGCCCGGTCTTCGGGTGGACGGTGAGCGTGGACCGTGCGGGGAACGCCTTCGCCTCGCTGGCGTACGAGCGGAGCGGGGTGGATCTCGGGGGAGGCGCGCTGCCGGGGGAGGCGGGACTGGCGTTGGCGAAGTACGCGCCGGACGGCACGCACCTGTGGTCCCTGGGCTTTCCCACGTACCACGGTGAGAGGCCCTCGGTCTCGGCGATGGTGGCGGATGGAGCGGGCAACCTCTACATCGCGGGAGAGCACCGGGAGCCCACGCTGAGCCTCGGGGGCGAGCCGCTGCCCGCGGGGCCCTTCCTGGCGAAGTACGGGCCGGACGGCACGCACGTGTGGTCGCGCACGGCGGTGTTGCCGGGGGTGCAACTGCTACCGGCCGGGGCGCTGGCGGTGGACGAGGTCCGGGGGCAGCTCGTGGTGGCGGTGGACTTCCTGGACAAGGGCCAGCCGCTCGGCGCGGCGCTGGTGGGCCGGGTGCGAGCGGAGGATGGGATGGTGCTCGCCTTGAGTCCGGTGGTGCGCCGGGGGCGGTTGTCGGTGAAGTCGCTGGCGCTGGAGCCCTCCGGGCACCTCGTGGTGGCGGGCCACTTCGTGGGCGAGGTGGACCTGGGAGGAGGCGCGCTGTCCACGACGAAGGCGCGCAGTCCCTTCGTGGCGCGCTTCACGCCGGAGATGAAGCACGTGTGGTCGCGAGGGCTGGGGGAGGCGGAGGGGACGGCGACGGGGGTGGCGGTGGAGGCGCAACGGGTGCTCGTGGTGGGCGAGTACACGGGAGGCATCGCGTTCCGGGGGCGGACGCGGGAAGCGGAGGGGAAGGACGGCTTCGTGGTGGCGTACGGAGTGAAGGGCGGGGAGTTGTGGATGCGCCACTTCGGGGAGAGCGCGACGGGGGTGGCGGTGGACGAGGAGAACCGGGTGGTGGTGACGGGGCAGTACCGGCCGGGAGACGGCGTGGGAGGGCCGAAGCTGCCGTGGCGGGAGGGAGGAACGCCGGACAACCACCTCTACGTGGTGAAGCTCTACCGGGGCTCGGGGGGGCACGAGTGGTCGAGGGGGCTCGTATCCGAGGGCGAGCTGCGCGCGGGAGCGCTGGCGGTGACACGGGGAGGCGAGGCGGTGCTGCTCCCGGGAGCCGAGGGAGCGGCGGACGTGGGAAAAGGGCCGGTCACCGTGCCCGCGGACTCCGCCCTCTTCCTCCGTTTCGTCCGCTAGTGTCCCCTCTCCCAGAGGGAGAGGGAGCACGCGCAACACGAGTACACTCAGAATCCGAGCTCCTTGAGCTTGGGAGTCAGCTCCTCGGCCATCTTCGCGTGGGACTCGTTGGTGGGGTGCCAGTCCTCGCCGTAGGGGTCGCCGACGATGGGGGTATAGGCGAAGTAGATGACGTTCTCGTCCCCCAGGGATTCGACCATCTCGCGCGCGTACTCCCGCATCTTGGTCCAGTGTTGGCGGCCGGCCGGGTAGTTGTCGTTCATCATCGGGCCCACGGAGCAGATGATCTTCGCGTTCGGGTAGTACTCGCGCAGTTGCAGGACGAAGGCGGCGTAGGCGTCCTTGAAGTCCTCTTCGGGCGGGGCGGTCGGGAGTTTGTCTTCCCCGGTCACGTTGAAGTCGTTGTTGCCCAGGTTGATGACGATGAGGTCGGGTTGGTAGTACTCCGGCTTCCAGAGGGGCTTCTCCTCATCGGGGTAGATGCGCGTATAGAGGTAGGGGAAGGCCTTGCCCTCGGTGGAGCCATCGAGGTTGCGGTAGACGCCGGTGCCGGAGATGCAGGTGGTGACCACCTCGGCGTTGAACTTGCGGCCGAGGATGGAGCCGTAGGCCTGGGAGATGTCCTCGTTCTTCGAGTGGTAGCCGGTGTTGGGCTCGGTGTAGGTGGGGGCGTAGATGTCCACCTCGTTGCCGTAGCCGCAGGTGATGGAGTCGCCGATGAACTCGAAGCGCTTCTCGGGCCAGGGCGGCGGCTCCACCAGTTTTCCCTGCAGGCTGACGCCGAGGAAGGTCACCTTGCCGGCATAGGGCTCGGTGCGCTTGACGATTTCGACGAGGTGCTCGCCGCGGGGGAGGTTGCGGGCGCCGCGCAGCAGGTTGCGTCCGGGCTTGAGCTGCACCTTGGCCTCGGTCTTCCCGTCGACGATGACGTTGACCCAGTTGGTGTGCTCGTCGCCGCCGGTGCCATGGTCCTCGAAGGCCACGTCCACGCCGGTGCAGTTGCAGCGGAAGCGGACGGTGACACCCGAGTGGGCATACGTGGGGCCCCCCTCGGTGGACCAGTCCATGCGGCCGATGTGCTGCAACTGCTTGTCATCGGGGGCGTAATCAAACCAGGGATCGAAGGGCTCGCAGCCGGCCATGAAGAGGACGGGCAGCAGCCAGGACAGGCGGGAGCGGCTCATGCGTATCTCCTCCTGGCGGTGAGTATCGCCGGGTGCGCGGGCGGCGTCATCCGCGCGAGCCTGTCCATCCAGCAGGCAGGTGCAGGAATTGCGTGGGAGTGGAGCGAGCGCAGCATTTGCGCCGCGTGTGCGGGTCTTTCCGAGGGAAGGCGGGTGGGAACGGCCATTGCACCAGGCAGGGGGAGACCCGACCTGGAGTGAAGCCATGAACAAGATTCAGCGAATCCTCGTGCCGGTGGACTTCTCGGAGACCTCGAAGAGGGCGCTCGAGTACGCGTACCAGTTCGTCAGCCGTTTCGACGCGAAGCTGGACGTGCTGCACGTGTGGAGGCAGTCGGAGTACGCGGGGGACGAGATGGTGGTGCTGACGCGCAGCGAGCCGGAGCTGACGCTGTCCACGTTCCTGCGCAACCACGCGGACCAGCAGTTGACGGAGTTCCTGAAGGGCGTGCCGCACTCGAAGCAGATGTTGGAGTCGGGCGAGCCGGCGCACGTCATCGCGAGGGTGGCGGGCGAGGGAGGGTATGATCTCATCATCATGGGCACGCACGGGCGCACGGGCCTGTCGCACCTGATGATGGGCAGCGTGGCGGAGAAGGTGGTGCGGATGGCGCCCTGCCCGGTGCTGACGTTCCGCGTGCCGGAGGTCAAGAAGTAGGGCCGGTTTGGTGTGCGGGGCCCGCCTGGGGTAGCAACGTCCGGGCATGGATACGGAAGACATCGTCGTCCTGACGGTGGTGCTCCTTCTCGGAGTGGGCCTCGTGGCGCTCGGAGTGGGGAACCTGTGGTGGAGCAGGACCCGGCTCGCGAGGGTGCGCGCCACGCCGAGGAGCCGGGTGAAGGAGGCGCGTCCGGGCACCTCGGTGAAGGTGGTGGGCCGGCTGAGCGCCAGGCAGCCGGTGCGGTCGCCGCTCGCCGGAGTGGACTGCGCGTACTACCACCTGCGCGTCGACGAGCAGGACAACGACAGCTCGACCACGCTCTTCCGGGAGAAGGAGTACGCGGAGGGCTGGGAGGTGGAGGACGAGTCCGGCCGCATCGGGCTCGAGCCGGCCGGGGCGTCGCTGGCGGGCCTGCTGGTGCGCGAGTACACGCCCGGGGGGCTCTTCAACGGCTACGAGGTGCCGGCCCACGTGTTGTCGCGCTACGTGTACACGGAGACGGGCCGGGGAGACACCGGCCGCACGCGCCTGCGCGAGGAGCGGTTGGAGGTGGGGGCGAGCGTGGTGGTGTTGGGGCAGGTGGCGCTGGGAGAGCGGGGGCCGGTGCTCGTGGGAGGGGAGCGGCTGGAGGTCTTCCAGGGCACGGAGCAGGAGGTGCTGGGGCAGAAGGACTTCAACCTCATCGCCTGGCTGATGGTGGTGGGCGGGGTGCTGCTGTGCCTGGCGGGGGGCGCGGCGATGTTCGAGGAGCCGGAACCCGCACCGGTGGTGAAGGACGAGCCGCTGAGGCCCGTGGCCCCCTCGAGAGCTGGCGAGAAGCCGAGGTAGGTGGAGCACGGAGGCGCTTGCGAGGAAGCGCTGGTGGACGGAGAGTGCAGGCCCCCTCTCACCCCGGAGTCACGACGTGTCCTCGGTCCTTCCTCTGTCCGCCGCGCTCCTGTCCCTGCTCACCGCCGCGCCGAAGACACCGGCCCCGGCGCTGGCTGCGGGCCCCTCGCCCCAGGTGGCGGAGCGGCTCATTGGCGCGGCGCTCACCGAGGGCCACGCGTACGCGCGGCTGGCGGAGCTGACGGATGGGATTGGGCCGCGGCTGTCGGGCTCGGAGGGGGAGAAGGCGGCGGTGGCGTGGGCGAAGCGGAGCTTCGAGGCGGACGGGGTGAAGGTGTGGCTGGAGCCGGTGAAGGTGCCGCGCTGGGTGCGAGGAACGGAGAGCGGGCGGGTGCCGGGCACGGAGCGTTACCGGGAGCACCGGCTGGCGCTGATGGCGCTGGGAGGGAGCGTGGGGACGCCGGCGGAGGGGCTGACGGCCGAGGTCATCGAGGTGCGCTCGCTGGAGGAGGTGGCGGCGCTGGGGGAGAAGGTGAAGGGGAAGGTGGTGCTGTTCAACCACTCGATGACGGTGGCGGCGGATTACGGCAAGGCGGCGGCGTTGAGGACGCGGGGCGCGTCGGTGGCGGCGAAGGCGGGGGCGGTGGGGATGCTGGTGCGCTCGTTGGCGACGGCGTCGCTGCGCTCACCGCACACGGGGGCGATGCGTTACGACGAGGACGGGCCGAGGATTCCGGCGGCGGCGGTGTCGGTGGAGGACGCGGAGTTGCTGCACCGGCTGCTGGCGGGAGGGCCGGTGAAGGTGGAGCTGAAGCTGGGGTGCCAGACGCTGCCGGACGCGGATTCGTTCAACGTGGTGGCGGAGGTGCCGGGCCGGGAGAAGCCGCGGGAGGTGGTGTTGTTGGGGGCGCACCTGGACTCGTGGGACGTGGGGACGGGGGCGCACGATGACGGGGCGGGGGTGGTGATGGTGATGGAGGCGGCGAGGCTGCTCGGAAAGCTGAAGCCGGCGCCGAGGCGGACGGTGCGGGTGGTGCTGTTCGCGAACGAGGAGAACGGGTTGAAGGGAGGGCGTGCGTACGCGGAGGCGCATGCGGGGGAGCTGGCCAACCACGTGGCGGCGCTGGAGATGGACGCGGGAGGCTTCAAGCCGCTGGGGGTGGCGCTGCGCGCGGGCCCTGGAGGAGCGGAGCTGGTGGCGCCGTGGCTCAAGCCGCTGGAGGCATTGGGGGCGGGGAGCATCCTGCAGGGGGACGCGGGAGGGGCGGACATTTCACCGCTGATTCCGGCGCGGGTGCCGTTCGTGGGGGTGAGGGTGGACAGCAGCCGGTACTTCGACGTGCACCACTCGGAGGCGGACACGTTGGACAAGGTGGACGCGAAGGAGCTGGCGCAGGCGACGGCGGCGGTGGCGTGGGTGAGCTACGTGTTGGCGGAGGTGCCGGGGGTGTTGCCGCGTCCCGAGGCTCCGCCGCCGGCCGAGGCACCGAAGACGCCGAGCGGCGCACCCGTGGGAGCGCCGAAGCCGTCGGCACCGTAATTCCTCCCAACAGTCATCACCGTCCCCCCCAAGACAGAGCCCCCAGGACAGTTCCCCCAAGTTCCACTGAGCTCAAGAACCCCTCGCCCTCCGGGAGGAGGGACGGGGTGAGGGTATCGAGCCCCCCGGGTTCGTCACCGAGTCCCCGAGAGAAGACCATGAGCAACGAAGCGGATCCGGAGGATCGCCGGACGCCGAGAGAGAGCCGGCTGAAGCAGGAGCACCGGGAGTCCATCCTCGGTGCGCTCAAGCAGGTGCACGAGCGAGTCCACGAGGCCCAACCCGAGGGAGCGAGCCCGATGTTGTCACAGGGCTGGGTGGACCGGAGGAGGCTGCTGCTGGTGGACCTGGCGTTGCACCTGTGTGAGGAGGCGGTGAAGGGGGAGACGGTGGGGACGAGGGAGTTGGCGGAGAAGGTGCACTCGGTGCTGTACGTGGCGAAGGACCTGGCGCCGGGGCACGCATTGGAGAAGGCGGCGGAGCTGGTGCTCGAGGCGCTCGGGGAGGGAGACCCGGACGCGCACGTGGACTGACGCGGATTCAACCCGGGATCTCGATACCCTCACCCCGTCCCTCTCCCGGGGGGAGAGGGGATGGTGCGCGGAGGAGACGCGCGCGTATGCACGGCTCAGAACCCCGGAGGCTTGCGGAAAGCTCCAGTGACATGAGCCAGTGACTCGGAGAGGGCGAGCAACTCCTCATCGAGCCACCGGCGCCCCACCACCTGGATGCCCAGCGGCAGCGGTGAATCCACCAACTGAGTCAGAGGCAGGACGACCACGGGGTGGCCGGTGAGGTTGAACACGGAGGTATAGCCCGCGGTGCCGGCCATATAGGGCACGCGCTGTTCATCCACTTCAATCCATTCGCCGCTGGGCCGGTGGGTGAAGGCCTGTCCCACGGAGACGGGACACAGCCACGCATCCCAGTCGGAGAGAAAGGATTCGACCTGTCCGGTAATCCGGTCGCGGATGGCGAGTGCCTCGATGTACTCGGGCATTTCAATCTGCATCCCACGGATGACGCCGCGGTTGAGGGTGGCCTCGCCGCGCATGGCGTTGAATCGCACGCTGATGGCGAAGCGGAAGAGGAAGGGCATCTCGGAGCCGATCTCCGCGCCGAGCACGCGGCCCCACACCTCCCACAGCTCGTCATAATTGATGTCCTTGGGCGCCGCACGCTCCACGCGGCACCCGAGCCCTTCCAGGGTGCGCGCGAGTTTCTCCAACGCCGTACGGGTCTCCCGGGTGACGGGGAGGCCGCCCAGCTCATCGGTCCAGGCGATGCGGTAGTGGCGAGGCTCACGCGGAGGCACCTCGCGCACGGGCAGGGGAGGCACATCGAAGTCCTCATCATCCGGCCCGGCGAGCAGCTTGAGCCCGAGCCTCAAATCCTCCACACAGCGAGCAAGGGGCCCGGCGGCGCCCTCATACCGCACCCCCCGGGGGCGGCCAGGCAACGGCGGAATATGCCCGGAGATGGGGACGCGGTGCTCGGTGGGCTTGAAGCCGAACACGCCGCAGTAGTGCGAGGGGACGCGGATGGAGCCCCCCAGGTCGCTGCCCACCTCGAAGGGAGACATGCCCGCGGCCACGGCGGCGGCGCCACCGCCGGTGCTTCCCCCAGGAGTCCGCGACTCATCCCACGGATTGCTGGCGCGGCCGAAGAGATGCCCACTGGTCTGCAAGTCCAACGTGAGGGTGGGCAGGTTCGTCTTGCCCAGGAGGATGCCGCCGGCGGCCTTGAGGCGGGCGACGACGGTGGCGTCGTGCGAGGGGATGTGGTGGCGCAGCCGCTTGTAGCTGCTGGTGGTGCGCACCCCGGCCGTCATGAACGAGTCCTTGATGGTGATGGGGACGCCGTGGAGGGGCCCCCAGGACTCGCCGCGGGCGGTGGCCTCGTCGGCCTGGAGGGCGCGCTCGCGGGCCCGTTCCTCATCCAGGGTGATGAGGGCGTTGAGGCGCGCGTTGTGTCGGCTCACCTGGCCGAGGTGGACTTCGAGCAACTCCCGGGCCGAGACCTCGCGGGCTCGGACCAGGGCCGCGAGCCGGTGGGCCGAAAGGAAGTGGAGCTCCTGCATAAGGCGCCGTCCTCCGCGCAATTGCGCTGCGTCGTGGACTCCAAAAGCTAGACACGGGCCATGAGGGCACCGTCGTGCACTGTCCGGAAGTGTGACCCGGCCGTTCACCACATGGCGGTGGGCGTGCGTGTCTCCGTTGGCCGAGGACACTCGGGGCCTGGGGTGAGGTCACCCGTCACCCGGCGCGGGTCCGGACCGCACCCCCCGTCAAGCCGTTCCGGTACCCGCCCGGGTCCACTATCCTCCCGACCCCTCAGGAGGACGCATGGCGAGCCAGGAGCCCACGAAGTCCGAGCGCGCGCACAACTTCATGGCGCTGATGAACCGACTTCGCATCATCGACGACGAGGCGGCCGAGCAGGCGCTGCTCGACGAGCTCTCCCGCCCCACCCGTCCCTTCATCCTCTCCTTCCTCAATGCGCACGCGGTGAACCTGGGGTGGAATCAACCAGGCATGTTGGAAGGGCTGCTGCGCTCGGACATGGTGTTGCGCGACGGCATCGGGGTGAAGCTGGGGCTGAAGGCCTTCCAGCGGCCGGTCGGGCTGAACATGAACGGCACGGACTTCATCCCCAAGGTGGCGCGCACCTTCAAGGGCCGGAAGGTGGCGCTCTTCGGGACGCGCTCGCCGTGGTTGGACAACGCGCGGCGCACGCTCAAGGAGTGGGGGCTGAACGTGGTGGCGAGCCAGGAGGGGTTCGACCCGCCGGAGACGTACCTGCGGCTGGCGGCGGAGACGAAGCCGGACCTCATCCTCATGGCGATGGGCATGCCCAAGCAGGAGGAGGTGTCGGTGAAGCTGCGCGAGGCGCTCACGCACCCGGTGCTCATCGTGAATGGGGGCGCCATCCTGGACTACATCGGCGGCAAGGTGCCGAGGGCGCCGGTGGTGATGCGCAAGGTGGGGATGGAGTGGCTGTTCCGGCTGGCGGTGGAGCCCAAGCGGCTCTTCAGCCGGTACGTGCTGGGCATCCCCATCTACTTCGCGCACGTGGCCGAGGTGCGGCGCTCGGGGGAGACGGGAGAGCCGCCGGGCGGGCGAGCGGTGCGCTAGCGGCAAGGCCCGGGCGCGCTCTGCGCACCCTTGTCGCGGACTGAGAATTCTGCGTTGCTGAAGGCGCGCATGGAATCCGCCCAGACCGCCCATCAAGCCTTTCTCCGCACCAAGACCTTCGGAGCCCTGGACGGGCTGCGAGCCCTCGCCATCTTCGCGGTGGTGCTCTACCACGTGCTGGAGGCGCGCGAGGGACTGGTGGGCCGCTTCTACCTGAGCGTCTCGCTCTTCTTCGCCATCAGCGGGTTCCTGATCACGACGCTGCTCTTGCGCGAGCGGGCCCAGACGGGGACCATCTCGCTCAAGGGTTTCTACGCGAGGCGCTCGCTGCGCATCTTCCCGCTCTACTACGCGGTGACGGCGCTCTACATCGTGCTCGTCTCGCTCTTCGAGACGGACCAGGTGGTGCGCGGGGCCTTCTTCGACAACGTGAAGTACTACCTCACGTACACGTCGAACTGGTTCATCAACCTGGAAGAGGGGCGCATCATCTTCTACTTCGCGTGGTCCATGGCCACCGAGGAGCAGTTCTACCTGCTGTGGCCCTTCGTGGTGCGCTACTTCAAGAGCACGTGGGGCCCGGTGGTGTTCATGTCGGGGATGCTGGCGGTGGGCATCTTCATGGGCTGGGCGACGAAGACGGGCTTCCTGGACACGCGGCACCTGTGGGTGCGGATTCTCGCGAGCATCTCCATCTCGGTGTGCATGGGCTGTCTGTCGGCGTACCTGGTGCACTTCCCCAGGCCCTTCGAGTGGACGTGGAAGGTGCTGGGGCAGGTGTGGAGCGTGCCGGTGATGGTGGTGCTGGTGTTCTTCGCCATCTACCGCTACGACACGCCGCTGTGGTTGTCCTCGCTGCTGCTGACGCTGATGGTCCTCGCGATGTGCATCCGGCCCCACCACGTGCTGGCGCCGCTGATCGACCACAAGTGGCTGCGCTACGTGGGCTCCATCACGTACGGCATCTATCTGATGCACATGATTTCGCTGAACATCGTGCGGCGGGTGGTGCCGCACAACCTGGCGCTGTACTACGTGCTGACGCTGGCGCTGAGCATCTTCTTCGCGACGCTGAGCTACCGCTACTTCGAGAAGCCGTTCCTGAAGCTGAAGGACCGTTTCGACTGGCGCTCGAAGAAGCCGGTGGCCGAGGCGCCGCAGCCGGTGGTGAGCACGCCGGTGAATCCGGGCTGAGAGACACGAGGAAGCCGACACCATGACGACGCAGTCCCGTCCCCCCATCCTGCTGACGATGGCCGACTACTACGGCACGCTGGCCGCGGTGCGCAGCCTGGGCCGTTTGGGGATACCGGTCACCGTGGCCGAGTCCAAGCTGCTGGCGCCGGCGCGCTGGAGCCGCTACGTGACGAGGCGGGTGGAGTGCCCGGACGTGGGGGACTCGGACGCCTTCCTGGAGTGGCTGATGCGCTTCGGCGAGGCGGAGCCGGGGCACGTGCTCTACCCGACGAGCGACGACATGGCGTGGCTGTTCGCGCTGCACCGCGAGGAGCTGGGCCAGCACTTCCGGATGTACCAGCCGGGGGTGGACGTCATCTACGGGCTGCTGAACAAGAAGCGGCTCCACGATTTGTGCGAGGACGTGGGGCTGGACGTGCCGGACACGTGGTTCCCGGAGGGCGAGGGGGACCTGGAGAAGGTGGCGGCCGAGGCGCGCTTCCCGGTGCTGCTCAAGCCGCAGACGCAGATTCTGTTCGAGAGCCACGTGAAGGGCTCGCAGGTGGAGCGCGCGAGCGAGCTGTTGCCGCGCTACCGGGAGTTCCTGGAGCGCAACCGGTACGGGCGGAAGCTGCTGGATTACGACGCGAAGGCGAACCGGCCGATGGTGCAGGCCTTCTACACGGAGGCGGCGCAGAACATCTTCAGCCTGAGCGGCTTCGTGGACCGGACGGGCGAGCTGTTCGTGGCGCGAGGGGCGTTGAAGGTGCTGCAGCGGCCGCGCAAGCTGGGCATTGGCCTGTGCTTCGAGGAAGTGCCGGTGGAGCCGGAGCTCGCGGAGAAGGTGCGGGCGCTGTGCGTGAAGCTGGGGTACCACGGCACGTTCGAGGTGGAGTTCATCCGGGCGGGCGGGAAGCAGTTGCTCATCGACTTCAACCCGCGCTTCTACAGCCAGATGGGGTTCGATATTGCCCGGGGGAGCCCGCTGCCGCTGTTCGTGTACGAGGCGGCGTGTGGGCACGAGGACCGGTTGGGCGAGGTGGCGCGGGAGGCGTTGGGGTGGAAGGGGGCGGGCCAGTACATCTACTGCCACCGGGGCATCTTCGAGCTGCTGTTGAGGGCGCAGGGGTTGTCGGGGAGGCTGAAGCCGGACGAGGTGAAGCAGTGGCGCGAGTGGTACGCGCGCAACCGGGAGCGGGCGGTGGACGCGGTCATCGACACGGGGGACTGGGTGCCGTGGATGGTGGACGTGGCCATGCACCTGCGCTCGTACGCGAGGCACCCCAAGGGCTTCATCCGGACGATGGTGCTGGACCGGTAGAGGGGCGCTTTACAGCTCCAGCGTCTCGAGGCCGTTTTCCGCCAAGGCCACCTTCAGGATGTCGGTGGCCTGATTCCATCCGGTCCAGTCGTAGCGGCCGAGATCCTCGGCGGAGATCCACTCGGCGAGGCTTGCCTGCTTCTTCGCGTCGAATCTGCCCCCGAAGGTGTAGAGCAAGCGCTGGAGTTCGGCCTTGGCGTCTCTCTTCAGAGCGTCCTCGTCCGGCACTGGCACGGTGCAGTGCTCGCGTTCATAGGCGAGTTCGATGGCCCGCTTGCTCGTTAGCCATGCCTGGATCTCCGGCACGGGTTGAAGCAGCGGCACATGAGTGCCGAGTTCTGAGTTGACCTTGTCCAAGGCATTGGTGACGGCGGTTGATGCTGTGTCAGCGTCATGGGTTGCGACGAGCAGGTCGACAGGCGCTGGGCCTCGCAGTGGTTTCAGCGGTGCCACGAGCAGGGCGAGCGCATTTGGATCGGCGAGGACTTCGACCATCGAAGGCTGTCGTGGGAGTCGGAGAGCCGGGGGCTGAAGGATGCGTATCCCGTCACCTTGCTTGATGAGTCCTCGATGCCACGGCTGGCCGCCGTTCAGGAGGGGATAGAGGGCACGCCGCACGAGGATTTCCATCGCCCCCTGCTGCTCATGTGGGACGGGCTCGAACGGGGGCAGCGTGCGGTTCTTGCCTCGCTCGTCCTTGCCCTCCCCGAGCACGGTGACACGAAGAGGTTTTCTCATGCTCCAGACCCTGGCACTCCGCCGATCGCTCCCGAGTACCAGAGGTCACCCACGTTCGCCTGGAACTTGTCGATGAGCGTGCGCAGCGCCTCATTCTCCGGGATGGAGTGAACGAGCGTTCCCGTCTCGCCGCTGTACTCGACGACGCGGATCTCCGAGGGCTCCACCCAGCGCACGAAGTCGACGGATTGGGTCGCAACCACGACCCTCAGCGGGTGGCCGGTGAATTCGCCGTTTGCGAGCGAGCGAAGGAATTCGACTCGCTTCCCCATCAGGTGCGGATGGAGGGCTGCTTCTGGATCATCGATGAGGAGCGTTCCGTGCGGAGGTGTCGTTGCTCCGGCCCAGAGTAGGAACAAGGTTGTCAGCACACCATCTGCTTCCAGGCTCGCGGGAATCGGTCGTGTCGAGCGCTGGGTTTCAAAAATCAGGTATTGGATCTTCCCTTCGGAGCCAATGTCGAAGCGGATACGCCGGATGTGGGGAAAGAGATTGTGGAGATTCTGCTCGATGGCTTCGAACCGTTCGCTTTCACGGTTTTGTAGAGTCGCCAGAGCGGCAACGAACCCCGAGCCATTAGGCAATACGTCGTTTTTGCGGTTGAAGGCCAGCATCGACGAGCTGTTGGGTCGGAAATAACGGGCGGTCCCGAAGGACTCCAGGTACTCAAGAAGGCCCGTCGTCTCCTCGCTGAACGGGGGAATCCTTCCGAGCTGAGAGAGCATCCACGTGATGGAAAATTGGCGTGGCCGCGACAGACTGAGGGGCTGGTCGTGGAGCCTGAACGCCTGAATTTCCGTGTCCGTGCTGAGCCGACGTCCATTTTGATCCCTCAGTTGTTCATTCAGGATCTGCGGCTTGGCCTTTTGCTCTGACCCCGGTTGCGCAACGATGCTGCTGCGTACCTGCTCCCAGTCGATGCCGAGCCTCATTTCGTAATCGGGTTGAGTGGAATCGGGCTGGACGAATCCACGGAGGGTGAGGCACTTCTCCGTATCTCCTCCGTGGATGATCTGGGGCCACCGGGTACCCGTCAGTGAGTAGCCTGCGTATTTTACGTCCTGCAAGGGATGGTTCCGCAGCGTTGCGAACAGCTCGATGCCGCGCATCACGGTCGTTTTGCCGGAAGCGTTGGACCCGAGGAGCACCGTCAGGGGGCTGAGCGACAGGCCCGTCTTCTGGATGGAGCCGAGGTTCTCGATTTCGATTCGTTCCAGCATTCCCGCCGAACATGCCCAGCGGGCCAGAATCGGTCAACGTCCGGCAATCGACGAGCGTTGAGCGTCCTGTCCATGGAACCGGACTTGAGGGCACGGGCCGACTCGGGCATTGGAGCGCTCATGGGACTGGGTGATGCGTTTCGCTCGTGGCGGCTCTCGCGTGAGGTTCGCCGGCTGCTGGTCGCCGGGGAACGGAAGAACGCGCTCGCGCTCGTCGCCAGCGTGGGCGGGCAACTCCGGGCCAGTGCCCTGGTCGGACTGGCCCAGGACTGCGACGAGGACGAGCCTGAGCTCGCGTGCGAGCTGCTCCAGCAGGCGTTGGTGCGCACTCCCGGGGACGATGACATCTCGTGGCTGCTGGCCCGGCGCGAAGCCCGGGCGGGCCGGGTGCGCGAGTCCGTCGAGCGGTTGCGTGCGCTCCGGCTCCGTTACCCCCGCCGTGTCGACGTGCTGGCCGAGCTGGCCGATCAGCTCATCACGCTGGAGCGCGCCTCCGAGGCGGAGCATCTCCTGGCGGACTGGGAGGGGCTTCAGGAGCCTCGTCTCCTGTGTCTGCTCGGCAAGGCCCGCTTCGCCCAGGAGCGTCTGGAAGAGGCGCTGCCCCCGCTGGACCAGGCGATGGCGCTGTACGAGGAGATGATTCGTCGCGACCCCTATGGGCAGGCAGTGCGAGAGGACGCGTACCTGGAACTGGAGGCACTCCACTCGGAGGTGCTCGCCTCCCTGCATGGTCACGAGGCGTTGGTCGTGGACGCGGCACGACGGCGCAAGCTGGACGCGCACGCGGGCGTGAACTTCCTGCTGCTCGCGGCGCACCAGATGGTGGGGGCTCCGTGCCGTGCCCCCAGCCTCACGCTGCTCCCCATCGAGCGGATGCGCGCGCTGGCGGACGAGCGGCTGCGCGAGGATGCCTCGGATGTCGTGGGGCTCGTCCAGCGGGGTGGGGTGGCTCTCCGGGAGGGCCGGTTCAGCGACGCCCTGAAGCACTTCGAGCGGGCGCACGATCTGTCTCCGGGTGACTTCGCGCCTCTCCTCGGCAAGGGCATGGCGCTCGAGCTCGACCAGCAGGATGTCCTCGGAGGCCTGAGGCACCTGCCGGACGTGGGCCCACTGGAGGGACTCGAGCGCGTGTTCCCGGACTGGCCAGCCCTCAGTGAGCGGGAGCGCCGCGTCGTGCATGCCTCGGCGCTCCCCTTGCGCCAGTTCCTCCCGAACCTGGCGGCAAGGGGATTCCGCCTCCGGATCCTTCCCCTGGACGTGCGCGTCTCGGACGTGCCCGAACTCGCCTCTCTCCGCGAGGAACGAGCCGGGGAGGGCGATCATCGGACATTCGAGGCGCTCCACGGAGTCACTCACGGGAATCTGGCGATGGCGAAGGTGGAGGGGCTGTTGAGCCTGGCGCCCGGGGCGAACGGGTGGGTGCTCGCCCACGAGTTCGCGCACCTCGTTCTCATCGCGGGTCCCGACACGCTCCGCTTCCGGGTGCAGCGGTTGCTCCGGCGGGCCGAGCGCGCTGGTTACGTGGGGTCCGCGTATCAGAAGCAGAACGAGGACGAGTTCTTCGCCTGTGCGTATACGGAGTACCTCGCGCGGCGTTATGGGCTCGAGGTGGAACAAGAGTGGGATGACCGGGGGGTCTCCGCCGACGTCTTCACCCTCTTCGAGGAGTTGGCGCATCCGGTCTAGAAGGGGGGCATCCCGGCAAGTGGGTTCGTTCTGTATACTGGAGAACCCCCCCTGCCTTGCCCCTCTTTACACCGCGCATGACCCTGTTCCGACACCCCGAAGACCGAATCCCCGTCCTGTTGTTCCTGTGTGTGTTCGCGCTCGACCTGACCGTGTACTTCACGGCGAGCAGCTGGTGGCTGCCCGTGCTGTGGCTCGGTGTGATGGCCATTCCGAAGGGGTGGATCAGCGCGTGGAACCACCACCACCAACACCTGAACATGTTCCGCCAGGCCCTGCCCAACCGGCTGCTGGAGATCGTGTTCGGCTTCCAGACGGGCATCATCTCGCACGCATGGTTCCTGCACCACGTGGTGGGCCACCACCTGAACTACCTGGACCAGGAGAAGGACGAGTCACGCTGGAAGCGCGATGACGGCACCACCATGGGTGAAGTGGAGTACTCACTCAAGACGGCGCTGACGGCCTACCCGCGGGCCTACAAGGTAGGACTCCGGTATCCCAAGGCGCTGCGCGTCTTCCTGGCCATGGGCGTGCTGCAACTCGTGCTGCTGGGCGTGCTGTTCTGGCACAACTGGTACAACGCGCTGTTCGTCTTCCTGCTGCCCATGTGCCTGTCGCTCTACCTCACCGTCTGGGCCACGTACTTCCACCACGTGGGGCTGGAGACGAAGGAGCACGCCGAGGCCTCGTACAACATCCTCCACCGGGGCTACAACCTGATGACGGGCAACCTCGGCTACCACGTGGCGCACCATGCGAAGCAGGGGCTGCACTGGTCGAAGCTGCCGCAGCTGCATGCGCAGATGGCCAAGGACATCCCCGCCACGCTCTACCGCCAGCCGGGCATTCCCTTCGTGTGGAGCGGCTCGGAGGAGAAGATGGAGCTGAATGACGAGCAGGTGGCGGCGGCGCTCGCCCGGGTCCGGCCCGCGGGCTCCTGAGCCCGGACACCTGCCGTGAAGTGATACCCGGAGGGGCTCGCGGAGGACGCGGGCCCCTCTGTTTTTGGGGCGGCGGCCGTGCGCATGGCCCTCAGGCTGCGCTCATGCTCCGAGCCCGCCGGAGGAGGCGCGCGAGGATGTAACTGGCGGTGATGAGTGCTGGCAACAGCGCCTGGAGGGGCACCATCCACTGGTAGGCCAGGTACGTCCCCGAGGGCAGTTCATGGCGAATGGCCGGCCCGACGAAGGGGTCGTAGAGATCATCCTGGAAGCGCAGGCTGGCCCAGGCACACGAGAGCACCCCGGCGAGCAGGACGGGGACCCACCGGGGCCGCCCCGCCAGGAGCGTGCAGGCCAGGGCCACGATGCCGGTGGCGAGGATGAAATGGGACTCCCAGGGGAGCGGCACCTTGTCCATCACCTCGGCCCGCGCCAGCGACGGAAGCGTGACGGCTCCGAGGGCCAGCAGCGAGGGCAGGGCGTGCCGTGGGCTCATGTGTCAGACGGTAGCACGTGGCCATCTCGGCCTCCGTGCCGCGACTGATGCCATGTCAGCCCCCTGGTCACGCCCCGCACGAACTTGTCCAACTGTTGGACAAGTTTGGAGAGACCGGGTCCGGGCGCGCGCCGGACCAACTGGTCCAACAGTCGGACCAGTTGCTCGACTCCGGGCCCGGCGCGCTCCTCTTGGGCGGGGCTCAATGCCCGGAGCCCAGGCCCTGCCCATCCGCATGGCCGTTGGCGTGTCCGTCGGCCTGCCCGTCCGCGTGCCCGTTGCCCAGGCCGAGCGTGCTCGTGCCAATCATCTTGGGCAGCATCTGAGCCAGCACGAGGGTGGAGAGCGCGGACTGCTCGCCGCCGCCGCTGCGCACGACGACGGGGCGCGGGGCGTGGCGCATGAGGGACTCGGCGACCTTCAGCCGCCGCAGTGCGAGCTGGTACTGCAGCACGGCCCGGTTGTCCTGATACGACCTGCCGAGGTGTTGCAGCCCGCGCGCCTCGTTCTCGGCCTCCTTGAGGGTGGCCCGGCCGCGCGCCTCGATTTCCCAGCGCACGCGCTGCGCCTCGGTCTCCTTCTCCTGGAGCATGCGGGCCACGTCCTCGCGGGCCTTGTTGGTGGCGGCCTTGACCTCGACGAGCCGCGCATCACGCACCTTCTTGGCGCGCTCTATCTCCATGAGCAGGCTGTCGGCGCGCTGCTTGCGGATGAGCTCCCAGCCGCGGGCGTAGGCCTCCAGCTCCTTGGCGACCTTCTCCCGGGTGGCCAGGTGCTCCTGGTACTGGTCGGGCAACTGCACGTCGGGGATGTTCGCGCCGAGGATGCGCACGCCGTACCGGGACATCTGCCGGTTGAGGTAGGCCTGCATGTCGCCCACGTCGCTGCCGCGCAAGTCGTAGGCGCGCTCCGTCTGCACCTGCCGGCTGCGCTGGCGGATGGCGTCCTGCACGGCGCTGCTGAGCACCATGTCGAAGTTGCTCGCGCCGATGTGGCGCACGAAGGCGACGGGATCCTCGATGCGGAACTTGAGGAAGAACTCGATGGCCTTGAGCGGCACGTTCTCCTTGGTGGGGCAGGCCACCACGGGCGCGGTGTAGGGTACCTCCGTCGAGGTATCGACCACGGCCTCGACCTTCTCCCACGGCCGCCAGAGGTAGTGCCGCCCGGGCGTCAGCGTGCCCACGATTTCGCCGTAGCGGGACAGGATGCCCGTGGTGCCCTGCTCTATCTCCACGATGGAGCCCCGCCACAGCCACAGCAGCGCGAGCACGAGCGAGCCGAAGGCCCCCAGCCCCGCCAACGCGCGGACGAACCCGAGGTCCGCGAAGAGGGCGATGCCCGCGAGGTAGAAGGCCAGCGCGGCGAACAGCAGCCAACCGTAGCGGCGCCGGTCCTTGGGGATGACGACGGGGACGACCTGTCCCTCCTCGCCCGAGCGCAGCAACTGGCGGATGCGGCCCCATGTGGCGACGGCCTCCTTGATTTTCGAGAACTCCTGACGCTTCACCGGGGCGCTCATGCCGGACCTCCCGGAGCCGTCTCACCCGAGGGGGCTCCCGCTGCCATTTCCCGCAACTGCCGCTCACGCGCCTGGATGCGCGCCTGGATGTCCCGGGTGCGAGCGCGGATGCTCTGGATGTCCGCCTCGCTGTAGAGCGCCTGGTCGGAGATGCCGAGCATGTGCCGCGCCGTCTCCAGGTAGTCGATGCGCTGGTCCTCCTCCACGCCGATGTCGATGATTTGCGGCAGGTGCGCGGAGACGGCCTCGAGCCGGTCGAGCACGTCCTGCTGGAAGCGGTACTGGAGGATTTCCGGGTACGAGGCGCTGCTGACGGCGCGGATGTCGAGCGCCTGGGCTTCCAACAGGGCGGCGTTGGCCTTGGCGGCGCTCTCGGCCTCGCTCAGGAGCTGGCGCGCGTAGGCGTTGGCGCGGTGGACTTCCTTCTCCCGCGCGGTGTCGATCTGCGCCTGGTAGGTGGCGATCTCCGCGCGGATGGCGGACAGCGTCTCGTGGAGCGAGGCGAGCTCGCGGTTGAGGTCACCCTCGTCCTGCTCCTTGCGCAGCTTGAGCTCGTATTGCCAGGTGTAGGCCTCCTTGGCCACGCGGACCATCTCGGGCGCGGCGAGGTCCATGCGGTAGCCCTGGCTGGAGGGCTCGGCGTGGGTGATGTTGGCGTTGACGAAGCGCACGGCGGGGAGGAATTGCTGGTTGAGGCTCTCCAGCATCGCCTGGGTGCTCTCGCCGATGAGATCGTAGATGTCCTCGGCCTTCTGCTCGTAGATGAGGGCGCGGGTGACCTCGCTGATGGCGTTCTGGAGCTTCTCGGAGAAGCCGTTGGCGCCGCCGAGGGCGAAGATGAACTGGGCGGGGTCCTCTATCTTGAACTGGAGGAACAGGTCCACCGAGGCGTTGACGCGCTCGGCGGTGGGGGCCTCGCGGATGGGGGCGTTGTAGGGGTACTCGCGCGTGGTGTTGATGATGTAGCTGACGCGCTTCCACGGATTGAGCAGGGTTTTACGGCCCGGTCCGGCGATCTCCTCCAGCTTGCCGAAGCGGGTGATGAGGGCCTGGCAGCCGTCGGGCACCTTGACGAAGCTGTTGCGCCACAGGCCGAAGGCCGCGTAGCCGAGCACCACCAGCCAGTAGTGGGGCCCGAAGAGCACCGTGGAGAGGTTGCCGAAGCCGGGCAGGCCCCCGAGCGCCGAGGTCAGCCCCGCGCCCGTCAGTCCGAGCACCACCAGCCCCAGCACGAGGGCGGCCCAGAGGTAGGAGCGGTGGTCCTTGGGGATGACGACGGGGGAGATGACGTTGGTGTACTGGCCCGAGTGGGCGTCGCGCTGGGGAAAGCTGCGGTTGACGATCTCCGCGGAGTCCTCGAGCGCGGCGCTCATCTGCTCGATGCGGGTGCCGGCCGCTTCACCCCGTTCCCGGGCGGAGAGGAAGTCGGCGGCGTCGATGCGGAACTGTTCGATCTCCTTGCTCCGGGCCAGCTTCTGGACGGTGTCCACGGTGTCCTGCCATCTGCCCATGCCATCCCCCTGCGTGCCTCGCTGGCACCGAAGGTAGAGGCGCCATCACACACGGACAGGGAGCGGGTGGGCACGGCGCCCACTGTTGAGCAGCGCGAGGGGGCATGGGTGCCCCGCTCAACGGCGGTCTCGTCCGGAGGGGTGGGGCAGGCGAGGAGGCGCCAGGTCAGCCCCGCACGGTCTCCGGCCGCTCCCCCTGCTCCGCTTCCCGGGGGCCCCAGGCCTTGGTGAGGTAGACCCGGAACTCCTTCACCACGTTCGACCGGGCGCGCATGTAGTTGAGCGAGTTGTAGTCGTCCATGTGCTCGGAGGGCAGGAGGCCGAGGGAGGGCGGGTGGTGGAGCAGCGAGAAGCGCATCTGGTTCCCCTCCGCGCGCGGGAGGATGGACTCGAGCTCCACCGTGGCGAGGTCCATATAGGGATGGGTGGCCTCGTCCCAGGCGACGTTGCAGTTGAGGATCTCCGGGCTGTCGTCCGGCTGGGGCGTGTGGAGTTGAATCTGCAGCGAGTAGGTGATGGGGCCGCGAGCGAGCCGGTCGACGAGCTCCTGGCGGAGGTAGTCGGGGGCGCGGGTCTCACCGGGCTCCAGCGCCTCCTTCCAGCGGTTGCGCAGCTCGTCCTTCGTCATGAGGCCCGTCTCGGGGCCGCCGTCCGCGGGAACCAGGCGGTACTTGGCGTAGCGCAGCACGCCGTCCTCGCCGACGAAGCGCGTGGCCGTCTGCGAGTGGTAGTACATCCGTGCGAACGAGGCCGGGTACTTGCGGATGCCGTCCTCGGCGGCGAGCAGTCCGCGCGGGTACTTGTCGTAGTAATTCCAGTACGCCAGCTCGTTGACGCGGTGGCGGCGCTGCTGGGCGAACTCGGCGAAGTTCCGCGCCGTCCAGAACAGCGAGATGGTGCCGGTGTTCAGCTCGAGGTCCAGGGGGCTGTCGTAGTCACTGTCCGCGAACTTCAATGACGCGGCGCGTACCTGGATGATGGTGTCGTCCTCGTAGGAGGCCGAGGCGTGCCGGACGCGGCATTTGAACTCGCGGCCGGGCTGGAAGAAGTCGTGCGCGGGGAAGGCGGGTGTCGTCGTGATGCGGATGCGCCCCCGCGCGGTGATGCCACTGTTGTGGGACATCCGCTCGCGCTTCAGGGAGAACACCAGGCACAGCGCCCAGGCCCATGCGTACGAGAACAGCCAGAGCTGCGCCCTCTTCAAAACATTGGTCATGTCAATGATTTCTTTGCCGTGTAAACCAGCCGGTGGTGGACTGTAGGAAGGAGAACAGTTTCACGCAAGCCAGGTGCCCGGGCAGGCATGAGGAGCAGCCATGGAGCCGGGTCGTTGCTTCGGATACCGACTCGATTTCAGATGCCCGGCGGTACGCGGGGACGGTGGACCATGAAGAGCCATGTGATTGCGGGATACGGCCTGCGGGAGAAGCTCTTCGAGAGTCGGCACTCCCTCATCTACCGGGCCGTGCGCGAGGCGGACGGCCACCCGGTGGTGCTCAAGCTGGTCCACGCGGAGTATCCGACGAGCGAGCAGCTCGCGCGCTTCCGGTATGAGTTCCGGATGACGCGCCAGGCGCGCGGCGAGGGGGTCATCGAGGCGCTCGGGCTGGAGGAGTTCCGGCAGGGCGTGGCGCTCGTGCTGGAGGACTTCGGTGGCCGGCCCCTGTCGGAGTTGCTCGCCGCCGGGCCGCTGGGGCCGAGGCGCTTCCTGGACCTGGCCGCGCGGCTGGCGGAGGCGCTCGGGGGCGTGCATCAGCGGCGCATCATCCACAAGGACATCAACCCCTCGAACATCCTCTACAACCCGGACTCGGACACGCTGAAGCTGATTGATTTCGGCATCTCCACCGAGCTGTCGCGCGAGGTGCCGGCGCAGGTGGGGCCGCGGGTGCTGGAGGGGACGCTGGCGTACATCTCGCCCGAGCAGACGGGGCGGATGAACCGGGCCATCGACTATCGGACGGACCTGTATTCACTGGGCGTCACGCTGTACCAGCTGGCGACGGGGCGGCTGCCCTTCATGGCGGCGGACCCGATGGGGCTGGTGCATGCGCACATCGCCCAGGTGCCGGTGCCGCCGCACGAGCTGGTCCCCTCGGTGCCGGCGGTGGTGTCGGACATCATCCTGCGGCTGTTGGCCAAACACGCCGAGGATCGCTACCAGAGTGCCTTCACGCTCCGGGCGGACCTGGAGCGGTGCCTGGAGCGCCTGGGCCCCGGGGGGGCCATCGCCGCGTTCCCCATTGGTGGCAACGACGTGCCGGACGTGCTGCGGCTGCCGCAGCGGCTGCACGGCCGCGAGCGCGAGTCCCAGCGGCTGCTCGAGGCCTTCGAGCGCGTGGCGAGCGGGGGCAGGGAATTGCTGCTGGTGGCGGGCTACTCGGGCATCGGCAAGAGCGCGCTGGTGCACGAGCTGCACAGGCCCATCGTCGAGCGGCGGGGCTATTTCATCTCGGGCAAGTTCGACCAGTTCAACCGCAACATCCCCTACGCCTCGCTCATCCAGGCGGTGCAGGAGCTGGTGAGGCAGCTGCTCACCGAGCCCGCGGAGGAGCTGCTCCGGTGGAAGGAGCGGCTGCTGGAGGCGGTGGGCGCCAACGGGCAGCTCATCATCGACGTCATCCACGAGGTGGCGCTCGTCATTGGCGAGCAGCCGCCGGTGCCCGAGCTGTCGCCGACGGAGGCGCAGAACCGGTTCAATCTCACCTTCGAGCGCTTCTTCCGGGCGTTCGCGGACGCGGCGCACCCGCTGGCCATCTTCCTGGATGACCTGCAGTGGGCGGATCTGCCGTCGCTGAGGCTGCTGGAGCGGCTGATGACGGACGAGGAGACGCGGCACCTGCTGCTCATGGGCGCCTATCGCGACAACGAGGTGGACGCGGGCCATCCGCTGCTCGTCACCGTGGAGGGGATGCGCGAGCAGGGCGCGACGGTGGGGGAGATATCGCTGGGGCCGCTCGGGCGGGAGCACGTCATCGGGTACCTCGTGGACACGCTGCAGTGCGGGCGCGACGAGGTGGTGACGCTGGCGGAGCTGTGCCTGAAGAAGACGGGGGGCAATCCGTTCTTCCTGGGGCAGTTCCTGCTGTCGCTGCACGAGCGGGGCGAGCTGCGTTACGACACGCGAGCGGGCCGGTGGGAGTGGGATGCCGCGCGCATCTCCCGCATGGAGATGACGGACAACGTGGTGGACCTGATGGCGGGACGTCTCCGCGGTCTGGCCGAGCCGGTGCAGCACACGCTGAGGGTGGCGGCGTGCATCGGCAACGTGTTCGAGCTCCAGACGCTCGCGGTGGGCCTGGGCGTGCCCGCCTCCGAGGCCGCCACGGCGCTCTGGCCGGCGCTGAAGGAGGGGCTCGTCCTGCCGCTGGATGGCGCGTACCGGTTCGGTGGTGAAGAGGTCTCCTACCGTTTCCTGCATGACCGCGTACAGCAGGCGGCCTACTCGCTCATTCCTCCGCCGCTGCGGGGCGCGCTGCACCTGCAGGTGGGCCGGCAACTGCTGCGAGGGGCCAGCGAGGAGGAGCGCGAGGAGCGGCTCTTCTCGCTGGTGGGGCACCTCGACGTGGGGTCCTCGCTCATCGAGTCACGGGAGGAGCGGGACGAGCTCGCGGAGTTGAACCTCGCGGCCGCGCGCAAGGCGAAGGCCTCCACCGCGTACGCGGCGGCGATGAGCTATCTCCAGAAGGGCATCGCGCTGTTGGGGGAGGACGGCTTCCAGCGGCGGCACGCGTTGGCGATAGAGCTCCACCTGCAGGCGGCCGAGGTGAGCTACCTCAACAAGGAGTTCAACCGCATCGACCTCTACGCGCACGAGGTGCTGGCGCACGACGAGGACGTGCTGCTGCGGGTGAGGGTGGCGGAGATCCGCATCCAGGCGTTCAACGCGCAGAACAGGCTGGGGGACGCGGTGCGCACCGCGCTGGGGATTCTCGAGGTGCTCGGCGTGCGCTTCCCGGACACGCCCACCGAGGCGGAGCTCCTGGCGGCGGTGGGCGAGCTGGACGCGGTGCTGGCGGGCAGGCCCATCAGCGCGTTGCTGGAGCTGCCGGCGCTGACGGATCCAGTGAAGGTGGCGGTGCTGCGCATCCTGGCCAAGACGATTCCGACGTCGTACCTGTATGACCCGGGGCTCTTCCCGCTGCTGGCGGTGCGGCAGGTGGCGTACTCGGTGGAGCACGGCAACGCGGGCCCGTCGGCGAGTGGCTATGCCTCCTGGGCCATCATCCTGTGTGGAGCGCTGGGGCGCATCGACGACGGGTACGAGTTCGGCAAGCTCGCCTCGGGGGTGCTCGCGCGCTACGACGCCAGGAACTACGAGGCCCGGACCGAGTACATCGTCTCCTGCTACATCGCGCACCACAAGGAGCACGTGCGCAGGAGCGTGCGGGCCTTCAAGGACATCTACCGCACGGCGCTGGAGACGGGAGACCTGGACTTCGCGAGCTACTCGCTCGTGTCCCAGGCCACGCAGCTCTACCTGGGGGGAGTGGAGCTGGCACAGGTGGAGCTGGTGACGGCGGGCAGCATCCCGGCGCTCGCCCAGCTGCGGCACGAGCCCGCGCTGAACTACACGAAGGCGGTGCACCAGGTCGTCCTCAACCTGATGGGCCGCGCGGAGGACCCCTGCCGTCTGGTGGGCGAGGCGTATGACGAGGAGGAGATGCTCGCCTTCCACCAGGAGGCGAGGGACTCGTATGGCCTGGGCAGTGCGTACCTGTGGAAGCTGCAGCTGTGCCTGCTGTTCGGCCGCCGCGCCGAGGCGTTGAAGCACGCGGACGCATTGAGGACGCAGCTCAACGGACTGGTGGGCCAGTTCCAGGTGCCCGCCGCGCTGCTATTCGACTCGCTGGCCGTGCTGGCCAACTACGCGGAGGCCTCGCCCGGGACGCGGGGGCTCCTGTTGGAGCGGGTGGAGGGAAACCTGGAGCGGCTGAAGGTCTTCGCCGCGCACGCGCCGATGAACCACGCGCACAAGGAGAGCCTGGTGAGGGCGGAGCGGGCGCGTGTGCTGGGCGAGCCGGAGAAGGCGCGGGAGCTGTACTACCAGGCGATGTCCCTGGCCCACGAGAACGAGTACCGGAACGAGGAGGCGCTCGCGGCGGAGCTCTTCTCCGAGTTCGCGGCCAGCCGAGGGGAGCTGGACCTGGCGGGCCTGTTCCTGGAGAAGGCGCACCTCCTGTACGAGCTGTGGGGCGCGAAGGCGAAGGTGCAGGAGTTGGAGCGCCGGCACCCGGAGCTCGCCATGGTGGTGATGGCGAGGCACAACGCGCGGCGGATGGACACGCGGCAGACGGACACGGTGAAGGAGCTGGAGAGCGTGGGCTCGGCGCTGGACCTGTTGTCGGTGCTGAAGGCCTCGCAGGCGCTCTCGGGCGAGGTGCACCTGGACGGGCTGCTGAAGAAGCTGATGGAGATTGTCCTGGAGAACGCGGGAGCGCGCCGGGGCCTGTTGATGGTGGAGGGCGAGTCCGCGTTGGGCGTGGTGGCGGGCCCGGGTGGAATCGAGCTGGTGCACGAGCCGGTGGAGCAACGCGAGGACGTGTCACAGGCCATCGTGCGGTACGTGCGCAGGACGCACCAGGCGGTGGTGCTGGGAGACGCGGCGAACAGCGGGGCGTTCATCTCGGACGCGTACGTGGCGAGGCACCGGCCGAAGTCGGTGCTCTGCCAGCCCATCCTCCACCAGAAGAAGCTGGTGGGAATCCTGTACCTGGAGAACGAGCTGGTCTCCAACGCCTTCTCTCCGCAGCTGCGCCAGGTGTTGGAGCTGCTGTCGGCGCAGGCGGCCATCTCCATCGAGAACGCGAAGCTGTACGAGACGCTGGACAGCCGGGTGAAGGCGCGCACGCGGGAGCTCTCCGACGCGTTGGAGCGGCTGAAGGAGACGCAGCGGCAGCTGGTGGTGCAGGAGAAGCTGGCCTCGCTGGGGATGCTCACCTCGGGCATCGCGCACGAGCTGAAGAATCCGCTCAACTTCGTGAACAACTTCGCGGACCTGTCGGTGAAGCTGGGCGAGGAGCTGGGGCGGGAATTCACCGAGCAGAAGGAGCGGCTGTCTCCGTCCAGCTACGAGTACCTGAGGGAGCTGGTGCAGGACCTGCGGCAGAACGCGGTGAAGATCCACGAGCACGGCAGGCGGGCGGACGGAATCGTGAAGGCGATGCTGCAGCACTCCTCGAGGCCGGGGACGGGGCAGCGGCAGCCGGTGGACGTGAATGGCCTGGTGCGGCAGTACACGGCGCTGGCGCTGCAAGGGAGGGGCATGGGCGCGGCCAGCGGGGTGAAGCTGGAGACGCACTACGACGAGTCATTGGGGCAGGCGGAGTTGGTGGCGGACGAGATTGGCCGGGTGCTCATCAACCTGCTGGAGAACGCGTTGCACGCGGTGCAGGCGCGCAAGGCCCGGGAGGGGGCGGGGTACACGCCGGTGATTGCGGTCTCGACGCGGTTGGTGGGCGACAGGATGGAGCTGAGGGTGAGGGACAACGGGACGGGGATACCCGCGGCGGCGAGGGAGCGCATCTTCAGCCCGTTCTTCACGACGAAGGCGCCGGGGAAGGGGACGGGGCTGGGGCTGTCGCTGAGCCACAACATCATCGTGCAGGCGAACGGGGGCACGTTGACATTCGAGTCAGAGGAGGGCCGGTTCACCGAGTTCGTGGTGACGCTGCCTCGGAAGGCCCCACCTCCGGCTTCCGCGCCCCAGCGGCCGGCCTGAGGGGCCGCTGTACGCTCCTTTACCGGAATCTCCTCATTTGGGAATCCAGCCGGGCGCTGTGTATCCTGCGCGCCCCATCATGACCTTGTTCCGGCACCCCGAGGATCGAATCCCCGTCCTGCTGTTCGCGTGCGTGTTCGCGCTCGACCTGACGGTGTATTTCATGGCGAGCAGCTGGTGGCTGCCCATTCTGTGGTTTGGCATTGGCATCATCCCCAAAGGGTGGATCAGCGCGTGGAACCACCACCACCAGCACCTGAACATGTTCCGCCATGCGCCGCTCAACCGGCTGCTGGAGCTCATCTTCGGTTTCCAGACGGGCGTGACGTCCCATACGTGGTTCCTTCACCACGTGGTGGGCCACCACGTGAACTACCTGGACCAGGAGAAGGACGAGTCACGCTGGAAGCGCGACGACGGCAGCACCATGGGTGAGGTGGAGTACTCGCTCACCACGACGCTGACGGCCTATCCGCGGGCCTGGCAGGTGGGGCTCCGCTATCCCAAGGCGCTGCGCGTCTTCCTGGTCATGGGCGTGCTGCAGCTCGCGTTGCTGGGCGTGCTGTTCTGGCACAACTGGTTCAACGCGCTGTTCGTCTTCCTGCTGCCCATGGTCACGTCGCTGTACGTGACGGCCTGGGCCACGTACTTCCACCACGTGGGGCTGGAGACGCGGGAGCACGCGGAGGCCTCGTACAACATCCTTCACCGGGGCTACAACCTGATGACGGGCAACCTCGGCTACCACGCCGCGCACCACGCGAAGCAGGCGCTGCACTGGTCGAAGCTGCCGCAGTTGCACGCGCAGATGGCGAAGGACATTCCCGCCGCGCACTACCGCCAGCCGGGCATTCCCTTCGTGTGGAGTGGCTCGGAGGAGAAGCTGGAGCTGACGGACGAGCAGGTGGAGGCGCTGGCCCAGGCTCGGCCCGCGCGCACCTGACAGGAAAAGAGCCCTCCCGGAGCGGGCCGGGAGGGCTCTTGGAGGAGCGTCCGCTACCGCGAGGCGCTCAGTACTGCGACTTGCAGAGGTACTGCGTGGCCGTGCAGCGTGAGGTGGGGGTGATGACCTGCCCGAACTTCATGGCGATGAAGCCGGCGGGGCAGCCCATGTTGCCGGTGAAGTGATTGGGCACGCTGTCGGAGCCGCACGGGTCCAGCTGGTACATGCCGGCGAACTTCATCGAGCCGGTGGTCCACGTCATGGTGCTGCACAGGAACTTCTCCACGGCGATGGTGCTGCCATCGGTGGTGGGCACCTGGGCGGAGCCCATCTTGAGCGCCGAGCTGCTGGGGCAGGACGTGAGGTAGATGGTCTTCTTGGTGGGGAACGAGATGGTGATGGGGAAGTAGGGGTTGCCCGTCGGGTAGTTGCCGTCGGTGTCCTTCTGGTAGGCGCCGGCGAAGTGCCAGGTGAGCGAGGTGTCGGTGGTGGTGCCCAGGCAGAGGTACTGGTTGCCACCGCGCCCGGTGCCCGGGGTGAGGATGCGCCCGTAGCGATAGGGCTGGAAGCCGGCGGGGCAGCTCAGGCCGCCCGTGGCCGGGTTGGCCACGTTGGCCGGCGGGATGGTGATGCTGCCGCCGAACGGAATCGAAATGACCCGGGGCGTCTGGGAGTCATCCACCTGGTACATGCCGCCGAAGGTGTAGGGCAGCCGCAGGTCCAGCTTGCGGATGTCCAGCGCCTTGAAGCCCGGCATGTTGCTCTCCTGGGCGCCGTTGACGCACGCGGCCACCTGTGCCGCGTTGTTCATGTCCGTCAGCAGATCGTAGCACTTCTGCGACGCCGCCAGGATGAGGCTGATGTTGTACTGGGACTCGGAGTCGTACTGCTGCATCAGCGCCTGCACCTCGGTGCGCAGCGGGAACTGACTGCGGCGCAGCGTCTGGATGCGGTCCTGGATCTCCAACTGCTGGTCGAACAGCTCCTCGAGGTGACGGCGGGCGTACTGAATCTGGGTGGTGACGATGCGCGGGGGCATGGGGACGCCGAGCACGCTCCAGTCCTTGAGCAGGTAGGCGCGGTCGGCGGGGTTGGCGCGCAGGGTGGGCTGGAAGGCGTCCGGCGTCTGCGCGGTGGCGTAGGCCAGGCCCAGCCGCATGAACTCGCCGCAGGCCGTCAGGTTGTCGATGTTGCAGTCCACGGCGGCCCGGCCCGGCTCCACGGTGCCGCCGATGCCCGAGAAGATGTTGCCCAGCTGGGTGACGTCACCGCCGGACTGGAAGGCCTCCACGTGCACCGAGGCGCGGCCGCGGAACTGCTGGGCCATCTTCTGCACCTCGGCGTTGACCTCGCCCGCGCCCCAGTTGGCGCCCACCGCCGCCTGGAACTCGCTCTTGGTCTCCACCGAGTCGAAGTCGATGCGGTAGAGCAGGAAGAGCTGGCCGCCCACCTGCTTCTGCATGACGAACTCGTCACCGCAGCGCGTGAGCCAGTCGGAGGCCGTGGGCGAGACGAGCCAGTTGAGCTGGGACTCGTCCAGCTTGCGCGTTTCCAACCGGTAGTCGGCGCCGTACACCTTCGTCATGGAGTACGTCTTGCTCTCCAGCGAGCGCGAGAACTTGGCGCGGGCGCTAGCGCCCCACTTGGCGAACTTGGCTTTGGCCTCCACGCTGAAGCCCAGCATCTCGCTCGTCTCGTCCCGGGAGAACGAGCTGTCGAAGCGGATGGTGGCCTCCTGGGTGGGGATGTTCACCGTGGGCGCGGACACGCACATGCCGCGGAACTCGTGGGTGATGCTGTTGCGGCCCTGGCCCAGCACCGCCTCGGTGCTGATGCTCACCGGCACCACCACGTGCTCCAGCCGCTGCTCCTGGGAGCCCAGCTGCGGCTCGCTCGCGGGAGGCACTACCGGCGGGGCCTCGCCACAGCCCAGGCCCAGCGCCGACACCGCCGACGCCACCGCCACCACCCGGCGCGCCCGGCTTCCATTCCTGGATTCTGATTGCCTGTTGATCTGGTAGATATGGTTTTTCATGGCTCGCGGCGTATGCCATGAGTGCTCGTCTGAAGACAAGAGGGGGGCCTGTCCGCACGCACCGTGCGCGCGGGTGGGCGGGTCTGCGTGGGGGGGGGAGGGGCGCGGCCTACTGCGCGACGGTGAGGTCCAGCACGGTGATGGACCAGGGCGGCAGGAGCACCTGCATGCTGCTGCCCGCCTGGAAGAAGGACTTGCGCTCGGCGAAGCCCGAGGGCTCGCCGGCGTAGCCGAGCACCCGCGCGTTGGAGACGTTGCCGCAGCCCTTGAACTCCACCTGGGTGCTGCGGGCGGAGTCCGGCTCCAGGTTGAGCGCGATGGCCACCACGCGCTTGCCGTCGGGGCTGCGCGAGGCGAACAGCGACATGCCCTGCGAGTCCGCGGCCTTCTCGAACCGCGAGGGCACGTAGTGGTCCTGGAAGCGCCCGCCCTTGCCGTCGAAGTTGCGGAAGGCGCGGAACGCCCAGAAGGTGGGGCTGCGGTTGGGCGGGTAGGTGAAGAGGAAGGCCGAGGTGAGGTTGTGCTCGGCGAAGCGGCCCAGGGCCTCGGCCTGCGCGAGGCCTCCGCTCATGTGCCCCGTGGCGCCGAAGTTGTACTCGCCGATGGAGAGGCCACGGCCCGGGTAGTTCTCCGCCACCCAGCGCTTCATGCGCGGAATGAGCTCCACCGTGTCGTCGATCCACGACTCGTCCTTGTACTTCGGGTCCCACAGCGCGCGCGTGGAGCGGATGCGCCGCGCGGACGTGTCCGGGTCCGTCGCCCCGCGCTCCTCGAAGCCGATGCCGTCGCCCTGCGGGTAGAAGTGCAGGTCCAGCACGTCGAGGATGCGCACCCCGGTCTGCTTCTCGTGCTCGGCGAGCTTCTTGAGGTACCAGGCGATGAGCGGCGTGTTGCCGTGGGCCTTGCGGTCCTTCTTGTTGCCGCCGGGGGCCACGTCCGCGGCCGAGTTGAAGTAGTTCGTCCAGCCCCACTCGGCGGGGCCGGCGATGAGGCCCTCGGGGTCCGCCTGGCGCACGGCGGTGCCGTAGGCGATGGTGCGCTCGAGCAGCTCGTCGTAGGTGACGGGCTCCGGGTGCACGTCGCGGTGCGTGGTGTTCCAGAGCATCGGCTCGTTGTCGAGGATGTACTGGCTCACGCCGCGCCCGCGCGTCTTGTCCTTCTCGCGGATGGAGCGCACCCACGCGTGGATGAAGGCGGGAGGCGCCTCGACACTCGTTTGAGCGGGGGGCAGCGGCGTGAGGCCCTCACCGGAGAGGGAGATGCCGTTGCCGGCCTCCGTCACGTCCGGGTCCATCTTCTGCTGCGCGCCGAAGAGGGACTTGGGGAAGCCGACGGAGGTGGAGTCCTTGGCCACCCAGCCGAGCATGGGCACGGTGAGGGCGGACTGGAGGCCGCGCTGCTGGTTGGCCTGGAGGAAGCTCTCGTAGGTGTACTGGGGGCTGGTGCCGAGGATGATGTTGCGGAAGAAGTAGTCGTTGGCCGTGTTCCAGACGTTGCCCAGCTTCCAGTTGTAACGGGAGGTGGGGTTGCCGCCCCAGCGGCGCGCGGTGGCGCCGAGCTCCCACTGGTGGCTGTCCTTGAGCTCGCGCAGGTTGTTGAAGGCGATGCCGTAGATGAGCGGGCTGATGGGGTGGCCGGGCTGGGTGCAGTCCACCACCACCTTGGACGTCTTCGCGTCGCCGAGCGCCACGCGGCCACCGCCCACCGCGGACGCATCCTTGGGCCCGGGCTGTCCACCGGCGACGGCGACGGGGAAGGTGCCGACGTTGGCGCTGGTGACGAGCCGGGCGAAGCCCACCTGGTTCAGCTCCACCCACTCCCCGGTCACCTTCTTGTGCGCGCGCACGACGATCTGCGTGAAGGCCTGCTTGTCCGGGTTGAGCTCCTCCATGGGGACGAACACCTGCGTCCAGTCGCCGTCGCGCGCGGTGACGTACGCGTCCGACAGCTTCACGCGGGGGAAGAGCGTCTCGCCCTCGGTGTCCAGCCGCAGCTCGAGGAAGTCTCCGAAGCCCGAGGGGGCCCGGTAGCGCAGCGCCACGCCGCCGTACTCGCCGCCCAGGCCCTTCTTGTAGAGAATCCAGCCGCCCAGGTTGGCCATGCGCAGCTTCGCCGGGGTGGTTCCCTTCAGCTCGCGCTCGGACCAGCCGCGATCATCCCAGCCCGGTTGCAGGCCGTTGTCATAGGCCAGCTCCACGGGCTCGACGACGGCTCGCGGCGCCTCGCCCGGCTGCTGGGGGGTCATCGCCAGGGCGCTGCTGCCGTCCGCGGGCGTCATGCCGCCGGGCGCGGTGAGGCCCACCTGGTCCATCTCCACCCAGTCGTTGCCCACCTTCTTGTAGGCGCGGATGACGATGCGGCTGAAGGGCACCTTCTCCGGGTTGAGCTTCTCGAAGGGGACGAAGAGCTGCACCCACTCGCCCTCGCGGCGCGCCACGTGGCTGCCGTCCACGCGCACGCGGGGGAAGAGCGTCTCGCCCTCCGAGTCCAGCCGCACCTCCAGGAAGTCGCCGAAGCTGGAGGGCGCCTTGTAGCGCAGCGCCAGTCCGCCGAAGTCGCCCTGGATGCCCTTCTTCCGCAGCATGAAGCCGCCCAGGTTGGCCATGCGCATCTTCGCGCTGCCCTGGTGCTTCGGGTCCCTCTCGGACCAGCCCTCGTCCTTCCAACCTTCCTGCAGGCCACCGGCCCAGGCGGGCTCGGTGAGCGGGGGGATGTTGTAGACGCCCGAGGGCGCGGACGGCGCGGTGTTGGAAGTGGCCGCCTCGGAGGTGTTCTGCTTGCAGGACTGCAGCACGGGCACGCACAGGTACACGCCGGCCAGCAGGGCCGCCCGGGCCCTCCTGCCATGCGTGAAAGCGCCGCTCCGGCCGGACCGCCGCATCACTCGCCGTCCACGTCCTTGCGGGGAATGATGCGGGCGGGAATGCCCACGGCCACGCTGTCCGGGGGCACGTCCTGGAGCACCACCGCGTTGGCGCCGATGCGCGAGCGGGCGCCCACGGTGATGGGGCCGAGGATGCGCGCGCCAGCACCCACCCACACGTCATCCTCGATGACGGGGTAGCCGTCGTCCTTGGCGGTGCCCACGGTGTTGTTGCCGTAGAAGCGCACGCGGTTGCCCACCTTCGCGTCGCCGCCCACCACGGTGCCCAGGCTGTGGACGAAGTACACGCCGCTGCCCAGCTCCACGTCCTTGCCGATCTCCACGCCGAGCACCGCCGTCTGCGCCACGCGCAGCGCGTGGTTGCCCAGCGGAATGCCCAGTCCGCGCGCGGCCTCGCGCAGCCGTTGCAGCGCCAGCACCCGGTAGCCGTCCGAGGTGAGCACCATGGCGGCCACGGACTTCAGGCCGGGCTGGCCATACTCGGAGCGCGCCACCTGCAGCGCATCCTCCTTGAGGGCTTTCGCCAGCTTCAGCACCTGGCCGGGCCGGCCGGCGGTGAGCGCATAGCGCGCCACGTGCTTCGCCGCCTTCGGGAGCGAGCCCGCCTCGGTGCGCGCGCCGCGCAGGTACTCCATGGCGTACGTCACCGAGGTGCCCATGAAGGCCGCCTTCTTCAGGCCCGCCTTGTCCGCGAGCCGGGCCGCGGCCATCACCGCCTGCGTCACCGGACGGGTGGCCTCGGGCGCCACCACCGCGGCGGCCAGCAGCGGCCGGGCCAGCGGATTCATCTCGAAGAGGTAGCGCCACGGGTCCACCTGCGGCACGTCCCCGTGCTTCGCCGCCACGCGCGAGTCGAAGATGCCGTAGCGGTGCGCCCGCTTCAGCCACTTCTCGAAGCTGGTGTGATCCGAGCCGTGCAGCACGTACGCCTCGGTGCAGAACTCGAAGCGGCAGCCCGCCTTCTCCAGGCGCACGCCCAGCTCTATGTCCTCGGACTGGCCCAGGCTCTTGTCGAAGCCGCCGGCCTCCACGTAGTCCTCGCGGCGGAACGACACGTTGCCGGTGAAGAGCTGCCAGCCGTGGGCGCGCCGCTTGGGGCCGCTCATGCTCGCGGCGATGCGGTTGTTGAGCCACGCGTACCACCGCTCGAAGAGCGGCATGTCGGAGATGGCGGGATCCGGGCGGATGCCGCCGATGACGACGTTGCGCGAGCCACGCGGGTGACGCGCCAGGTGCTTCGCGAGGAAGTCCTCGGCCACCTGCATGTCGTCGTCGGTGATGAGCACCACCTCGCCGCGCGCCGCGAGCACGCCGCGGTGACGGGCCGCCGCCGCGCCGGCGTTGGCCTGCGTCTCCACGCGAAGGCTGAAGGGGAGCGTCAGCTTCTCCAGGTGGGGCGCCGCCGGCTCGCGCGAGCCGTCATCCACCACCACCACCTCGAAGTCCGAGGCGGGCAGCGTCTGCCGGGCGAACTGGCCCAGCAGGCGTTGGATGAGGTCCACGCGGTTGTAGGTGGCAACGACGACACTCAGCCGCGGGCGCGAGGCCACGGGCCGAGGTGGAACGGCGGCGCCAGAGGCGCCGTTGGCTGCGCTCATTTCTTCGGAGCTCCGGACGTGGGCTGGAGGGTAACGCTTCCGAGGAAGCGCTCCTTCCCAATCAGGTCCAGCGTACGGCGAGCGGAGGTGTAATCCGAAGTGCCGAGTGAGACGCACAACAGCGCCCGCTCGGCCGCCAGGGCGACTTCCAGGCCCACGGGGTTGGCGACCACGGAGTCCAGCAGCACCACCACCCGGTCTCCCTGCTCCACGTAGGCCATCATCTCGGCCACCACGTGCTGGGCGGCGCCGATCTCCAGGCCCTCGGCATCCAGGAAGTGCACCGGCGTGCTGCCCTGCTTGTTGGCCACCTCGAGGATGGCCTGCGCCACCTGCAGTCCGGAGCCGCCCTCGTGCGAGGGCACCACCACCAGCGACGACCACCGGCCGCGCTGGTTGAGCATCGCCCACAGGTGCAGCAGGGTGCTGGAGGGGGCGGAGCTGGTGGGCTTCTGCGGCGCAACGGGCTGCTGCTGCTGCTGCTCGACGACCTCGGCCGTGCCTTCCCCGTTGAGTGCGGGGGCGGACGGAGACGCAGGAGTGGGCTGAGGGCGGTTGCCTCGAATCACCGACAGCGGCTGCACCACGCGCCGCTGATCCGGGGGATTCGGACCTCCGCCCCGAGAGCCACCCTTGGTCTTCTTGTCGTGAGGCTCGAACATGGGCAATGCCATGTTACCGCGTTGCCGGGCGTTTGGCATCTCGGAAGCGACAGGTCCCTGGAACCGAGTGTCGTATTTCCGTGGCCTCTTCGGTTTGCGGTGCGGTATCATACCAGATTTCCTGCCGGGCTGGCTGAGTTCTCGGGCGCCGAGACTGCGTTTCTCGGACGCTGAGGTGCCGGCCACGCATTCGTCACCGTCGCGAGCTTCCCGGCGCACGTCGCCGCCATCGCCGCGAGGACGGTGCCCAGCCAGCTGATGCTCCCCATGTCTCCGAAACACTGGTTGGTATAGGCCACAATCACCGACATCGCCACCAATCCACCTGCACGGGCCTCCGGCTCATGCGCCCGGTGGTAGGCGCGGACGGCGAGGAACATGGTGACGGAGACCCAGGCCCACAAGCCCGAAAAGCCGAGAATCCCGCCATACGCGAGCATCCCGAGGACGGAGTTGTGGGGGTGGTACAGGTAGTCGGCGAAGGCGTGGGAGATGTCGGGCAGTTTGATCTTCTCGAGGAAGGGGTGCCCCCAGCCCGTGCCCATGAGGGGGTTCTGCTCCCAGGTGTAGACGACGTCGAGGTTCTCGATGTCGCGGTAGTCCATCTGCCCCTTCTGGAGGTTCTCGCCCTCCACCAGGGACTTGAAGACGCCGACGATGCCGAAGATGCCGGTGGGGTTGGACCAACCGATGGCGAGGTAGAAGGGGAAGAGGGGGGCGAGCATCAGGCCGGCGCGGGTGGCGTAGCGCTTCACCCAGTGCCAGGGGCTGACGGCGTAGATGGCGATGAGGGAGAACGTGAAGCTCACGTACGCCAGGCGCCGGTCGTTGTAGTGCATGCCCATGAAGATGACGGCGCACACCCAGACCATGCGCCAGAAGTGCTTGCGGATGGGCTGCTCCATCCACGCCGTGACGACGGTGACGAGGCCGGTGACGTAGAGCACCGTGTCCGAGTGCGTGGTGGCGTACTCGTGGTACAGGCCGCGGGGCCGGGCGATGGTGAGGATGAAGAAGGCGCCCAGGAAGGCCTTGGTGCAGCAGCCCACGACGACGATGCGGCCCAGGGTGCGGAAGTCCTCGGGCCCGCGCAGCGCGACGTTGAAGAGCGCCACCAGCAGGGACAGCGACAGCATCTGGTGCCACTGCCACTTGGCCACCACCGAGTTGCCGCCGTTGATGTAGATGCCCCACACCTGCAGCCAGAGGATGGTGACGGGCACGGCGAGCAGCCCGAGGACGAGCGGCTTGGGCAGCGGCGGCGTGGGCGGGCCGTCGATGGTGATGCCCATGGCGCGCCGGTAGGCGTTGAGCCCGAGCAGCCCGACGGTGGCCACGTCGATGAGGGGCAGGGACATGCCCGGCTTGGTGAAGAGCAGCAGGCCGGGGAAGTACAGCGGGGACTGCCAGTGGCCCTCGTAGGGCACCTCGGTGACGAGGTCCACCGTGACGGCCGCGGCGAAGATGGCGAGCGCCAGCGTGCGGATCTTCTGCTGGCACAACCACCACCCGCCCACGACGCCCGCCACCGGCATCAGCGCGGCGGCCGGCGCCATGACGAGCAGCCCCAGTGTCGCCAGCACCAGGACGGCCAGCGACGCGTAGAAGACGAGGGGACGGGAGAGGAAGTCCTGGATCATCGTCCGAAACGGCTCCGCCGCCGGCTCAGGGCTTGGGGGCCTCGCGGGTGGTGCGCACCCACTCGCCCTTCTTCTCCTCGGGGCGGCTGAGCATCAGCCACACCTTCCAGGCCACGTAGAAGGGCGCCCACGCCAGGGCGGACAGGCCCGCCAGGCCCATGCCGGACACCCACCAGCCGCGCATCACGTAGAGCACCAGCGACAGCACGCTCGCCGCCGACAGGTACGAGGACAGCGCCGGGTGCCCCAGCCACAGCGACAGCGCTCCGGAGGCCACCGTCACCGCGCCCGCGCCCAGCACCACCCAGCTCAGCGGCGGCACCAGCAGATCCACGGCCAGGTCCACCAGCACCTTGTCGCCCTTGCGCAGGCCCTCGGCGAGCAGCGGCAGGCCGAACTTGCGCGTCATGGCCATGCGCCCACCGTCCCAGCGGCGGCGCTGCGAGCGCGCGGCCTTCTCGCTCGTCACCATCTCGCCCAGCGCCTCGGCCTCCCAGGCGTAGTGCACGCGCTGGCCGGCCTTGCCCAGGCGGATGCCGTACTCCAGGTCCTCCACGATGGAGAAGGCCTCGTGGGGCACCTGGCGGATGATGGCGTGGGTGAAGCACATGCCGTTGCCGCGCAGGCCGCAGGAGACGCCCAGCCGCTCACGGCCCAGCGAGCGCACCTTGTGGAAGAGCGCCATGGCCACCGCCATCAACCGGGTGCGCCAGGAGGCGTGCGGGTTGAGCACGCCGTAGTGCGCCTGCACCGCGTGGGCGCCCGCCTCCAGCCGCAGCGCGAAGGCGTGCAGCAGGTTGGACGTCACCTCGGTGTCCGCGTCCACCACCACCACCGCGTCGGCGAAGCCCTCCGCGAGGCTCCGCTCGAAGGCGTGCTGCAGGGCGTACCCCTTGCCGCGCAGCTCCTGGTTGTGGCGCACCAGCACCGTGGCACCGGCCTCGCGCGCCCGGTCCGCCGTGGCGTCCGAGCAGTTGTCCGCCACCACGAGGATGCGCCGCAGCTCCACCGGCCAGTCCACCCGCGACAGGTTGGACACCGTGCGGGCGATGCCCGCCTCCTCGTTGTGCGCGGGGATGATGATGTCGAACTTGAGCCGCGGCGCCACCTGGGGCGGTGCCTCCTTCTCCCCCGACAGGAGCGTGAGCAGCAGCAGGTACCCCGCGGCGGCGAACACCGGCAGGGCCAGGAGGACGAGCAGCAAGTCGAGAATCATGGAGGCGGCCGATGGATGCGGACTGGGGGGGCTAGCGGGAAGAGGACTGGGTCTCGAACTGGGGCGCTTCCAGCTCCGCGAGGACGGGCAGCCCCAGCCCACGCCGGACCTGCCAGGCCTGCAGCAGCTGGCCGCTGAGCACGTCCCGCGCGAGCGCCGCGAAGATGCCCAGGAGGAGGCCCGCGAAGATGCCGCCCAGGGCGATCACCTTCGCGTTGGGCTTCACCGGCGTGCGGGGGAACTCGGCCGGGGTGAGCACGGTGTAGCGGTACTTGAAGGACGCCTGGGAGATGTCGCGCTCCAGCTTCGCCCCGTCGATGCGCTTGCGCAGCTGCTGCATGATGATGGTGCGCGCGCGCACCTCGTCCAGGGACACCGCCGCCTTCGGGTTCTCCGACACCGCCGGGAGGATGCCCATCAGCACGCGCTCCAGGCCGTACGGGTCCGGCACCGGCTCGTCGGGGAAGGGCACCGAGCCGCCGCCGAAGCGCGCGTACTCCTTCGTCAGCTCGTCCTCCTCGCCCCGCAGCACCGCCGTGTTCGGCGAGCCCTGGGCCCGCAGACCGTTGATGCGCTGCTGCATCTCCACGATGTTGGGGTGGTTCTCCCCATACAGCTTGCGCTGCGCCACCAGCTCGGCGTTGAGCCCTTCCAGGCGCCGGTTGTGCTGCTCCTCGGAGTCCGAGATGGCCCGCCGCTTGGCGCGGATGAGGAAGCGCAGCTCCGCCAGGTGCTGATCCGTGTTGAAGCCGCCCACGCGCGGGTCTCCCACCGCGCGCCGGCGCTCGATCATGATGGCGGAGAAGACCTTCTCGAACTCGAGGAAGGCCTTCTTGTAGTTCTCCGTGGCCAGCTTCTCGTGCTCCTCCAGGATGGCGAGCGCGTCGGTGATGCTGGCGTTGTCCTCGCGCTGGCGGGCCTCGAGGAAGCTCTGCTGGGCGGCGTCCACCAGCTCGTAGGCGAGCTGGGGATCCGGCCAGGTGATGCCGATGACGACCTTGCCATCATCGGTGCTCACCGAGAGGGCCTTCTCCAGCATGCCCACCATGGCGTCCAGCTTGATGTCCTCGCTGGGGCGGCCGGACAGCAGGTTCATCACCTGATCCTTGAAGCGCAGCAGCGGGGCGCGCGTGGCGTCCCAGCGGTCCAGCAGGTTCACCCGCTTGATGAGGGCCACCAGGTTCTCGCGCCGCATCACCGCCTTGGAGGCGGCCAGCGTCACCGAGTCCACCTCGCCCGCCGGGTGCAGCGGGTTGGGCGGATCCGGATCCAACGCCGGAATGCGGTCCGGGTTCACCAGCGCGGCGATCGTCTGCGCGCGCTTGGGCAGCAGCGAGGCCTGGGCGTAGTAGCTGCGCGGCAGGAACTTGGCGAGCGCCAGCCCCAACGCCGCCACCACCACGAAGGTGGCCAGGGCCAGCAGCTTGTGGCGCAGCACCGCGTTCTTCACGAAGCCCGCGTAGTCGCGCAGCGCCTCCCAGTCGAAGATCTGGGCCTGTGCGCGCTCCACCTCGGGAAGCTCGTCACGAGACTGGGACATGACGCCTCTACGCCTCCTTCCGCGGGCGCGCCGCCATCACCCGCTCCACCTGCTGGCGCAACTCCTCGGGAGTGAAGGGCTTGATGAGGTAGCCGCTCGCTCCGGCCTCCTCCGCCTGCGCCCGGTCCATCGTCTGCGTCCGCGCGGAAATCATCAGCACCGGCACGTCCTGGAGGACCGGCGTGGAGCGGATGAACTCGCATACCTCGTAGCCGGAGATGTCCGGCAACGTCAGGTCCAGGCACACCAGGTCCGGCTTCTGCTCGGCCAGGAGCTCCAGGGCCGCCTGTCCGCTGAAGGCCTCGAGGACACGCGTGTAGCCGAGGCCCTGCAGCATGTCGCTGAGCATCCTGCGGAACATGGGCGAGTCCTCCACGACGAGGACGGTTGTTCCCTGCTGCTGCTGCATAGAGTCTCTCTGGCCTTTTCTCAGTCTTCCAGCTGCGTCCAGACCGACAGGACGAGGAAGGCATAGAGGAAGTTGTACGCCACGAACAACGCCACCGCCCGTTTTACGCCACGCGCCGCGTTGCGCTCGCGAGCCGCCAGGCTCGGCAGGATGAGGACGGCGTATAGCACCGACATCAGGATGAACTTCTTCATGGCCTGGTGCGCCTAAAGCCTACCACGATCATAACGGACCACCAATCCAACACTGGTGTACCACTGGGCGGCTGGTTGGCTGCCGATGACCACGTGTTTCGTCCAGGTGTACACGCCCTTGCCCTGGGCGTAGACGTACCGTGAGAACGGCAGGGGCCACAGCGCCTCGGCCTCGGCGCGCAGCTCGGCATCGCCGCGATGGACGCCCGCGGTGAGGGGGTGGGCATAGCGGAGTTTTCCCAGCACCTTGGCCTCGCGCCGGCCCTTCCACTCCAGGTCCAGGCCCACATCGGCTCGGGGGATGAGCTTGGTGGTAAGGGGATCCATGTAGGGCAGGTACCGCGCGCGCACCTTGGCCTGCACGGGCCAATGGTTGCCAAGGGGAACGGGAGTCTTGAGGGTAGCCTCCAAGGTGGGCATCGCCAGGTGGGTCGGCAACTCTTCGGGTGCGCGGTGGTACACCCGACCCATCGCGACACCGGCCTCGACGCTCAGGTCCACCAGGGGGGTGAACTGGTGTTGGATGCCGGGGGCGAACTGGAGCAGCGAGTTGTGGTTGCCGGTGGAGAACTCCACGTCCCGGCCGTACAGCGACAGCGTGAAGTAGTCGCGGCGCGTGGCGCCATAGAAGGACTGGAGGCGCAGCTCGGGGTAGCGCTGCTGCGGGTAGGCCGCGCTGCCGCGCTGCAGCGGGCGTATGGGACCCTCCAGCAGACCGTTGACGACCCAACCGATTGTGCCGGCCACCGACAGGCGTTTGATGCCGAGCGACGTCCAGAAGCCGGCCGCGGTCTCCGTGTAGACGTAGGCACTGTCCGTGCGGGTGGTGCCCACGGGAGTGACCGGCAGGCCGATGGTGCCGACGCCCGCGTAGTTCTCGAGGGGGAAGGCGCCGAAGGTGGTGGTGTGGACGCCAATCAGCGCGAAGTCGCGGCGAATCTTGTAGTCAGCGCGCGTGTAGACGGACTGGAGGATCTCCAGCGACGGCTTTCCGGAGAGCAACTGACGGATGAGGAACTGCGGCTCGTAGGAGAACTTCACCTCGAGGAGGTTGGTGTAGAGCACGCCCTCCAGCCGCGGCACGACCATCAGGTCCGTCACCACCGGGGTGTTGGACGTCTCGGTGAGCAGCGGCGTGCGGGTGACGGACTCGACGCGGGCCGAGGCCTTGTATTTGACGGCCGGGGCGGAGGCCACCAGCAGCCAGCCGAGGGCCAGTGCGGGCAGCGCCATGGGCTTACTCCACCACCATCACGTCGCCCGTCTTCAGGCGGAAGGTGGGTGCGGAGCCCTCGCTGCGGGTGAGGGCCTCGTAGGTGAAGCGGATGCGCACGGGGGTGGCGTAGCCGGGCTCCTTGCGCAGCACGTAGATGGCGTCGTCGCGCGCGTAGTCGGTGAAGCCGCCGGCCTCGGAGAGCGCCTGCAGCGGGCCGGAGCCGGAGTCGAGCAGCTTCTTGCCCGGGTTGCGCACCTCGCCGAGCACGGCGATCTTGATGGGCTGGGCCTCGTCCACGATGACGGTGACGACGGGGTTGGCCACCAGGTCCTTGAGCTTCTGCTCCGTGGCGCGGGCGAGCGCGGCGGGCGTCATGCCGGCGGCCTCCACGTCATTGAGCAGCGGCAGGCTGATGCGGCCATCGTCGCGCACGCGCAGGCGCGAGGAGATGTCGCGCTGGTTCCACACGTTGACGTTGAGCACGTCACCCCTGCGGATGAGGTAGCTGTCGTCCTGCTGCTGGGTCTGGGGCTCGCGGTAGTCATCCACCCAGACGAAGCGGCCCGGCTTGTAGCAGGCCGGCAGCAGCAGGAGCGTGGCCAGCAGGGACCAGCGGCGGAGGGAGTTGCGGGAGGGCAGGCTCATGGAGGGCTTCATGCGGCGCGGACCTCGTCGGAGGAAGGAGCTCCGGAGGGAGTCGGGCTGGCGTCGGGCTGGGACTTGCGGCGGTTGCGCACCATGCGCACCAGGCCGAGCACCTCGTCCTTGCGCACCGCGCCGGTGAGGAGGATGAGGGACACGTAGAGCAGGCCGTCCACGGCGAGCCGGGCCAGGCCGCGTGCCAGGTCTCGCGAGTCCAGCCCCAGCTCGCCCATCAGCAGGTGGGCGGCGGTGACGGCGGCGCACACCCCCACCGTCTTGCCCAGCACGGCGAGGCTGCGCGCGTCCCAGGCCCGCGAGCCGATGGCGTACACGAGCACGGCGGTGACGATGACTTCGTAGAGGGCCAGGGAGGTGGCGGTGGCGCTCGCGCCTCCGGTGAGGCCCCGCCACTGCACGAAGGGGCCGATGAGCACCAGGTTGAGCACCAGCTTGAGGCCCACGGCCAGCACGGTGGTGCGCGTCACCGTCCACGGGCGGTTGGCCGCCATCAGCCAGCTGCCACACACGGTGGCCACGTAGGTGAAGACGAAGATGGGGGCCAGCAGCCGCAGCACCGGGGCGGCGGGCAGGTAGGCCTCGCCGATCAGCAGCCGCACCCACGTCTCGGCGCCCAGCGCCAGCGCCAGCGTCACCGGCACGGACAGGGAGACGATGCCCTCGAGCCCCCGGCGGAGGATGCGGGTGAACTCCTCCTGGGAGCTGGCCGCCGCGCGGGACATCATCGGCAGCAGCACCCAGCCGAGGATGGGCGAGAGCAGCATCGTCATGCCCGCGATGCCCCAGACGGCGCCGTAGTAGCCGACCTCGGTGATGTTCGCGAGGGTGCCCAGGACGAAGATGTCCAGCGGGCCATTGCTGGCCAGCGCCGCGTCGTTGAGGAAGAAGGGCAGGGCCGCCAGCAGCGCCACGCCGGTGGCGCGCAGGTCCAGCCGCAGCCGCAGCCCGGCATGCTGGCGCGTGAGGCGGAAGAGGAAGACCGTCTTGAAGATTTCCGCGGCGATGAAGGGCGCGGCCAGCCACGGCAGGGGAACGCGCAGCAGCAGCAGCGCGGCCAGACCGAAGCCCCAGATGCACTTCATCAGGATGTGGGCCACGGACAGCCCATCCACCTTCTCGTGCGCGTGCAGCACCGCGGCGAGGATGGCGTTGAGGCGGAAGAAGAACTGGTAGACGCAGAGCGACAGCGCCAGGGTCCGCACCTCGGGAGGCGCGCCGCGCAGGTGCATCACCAGCGCCAGGGCGCCCAGCAGCAGCACCGCGAGCACGGTCTGCAACAGCAGGGTGCCACCGAAGAACTCGTTGGCGTGCTCCTTGCGGACGGCCACCTCCTTGCGGATGTAGACGTCCAGGCCCAGCGCGCTGAGGATGAAGAAGGCGGTGGCGGTATTGGTGGCCCAGTTGTACTGCCCGAAGCTCTCGGGACCCAGCAGCCGGGGAACCAGCACCTGCAGACCGAACCCGATGACGTACGTCACCAGCAGCGACCCGCCCAGCTTCAGGGCGTTGCGCAGGGGCGTGTGGGTGTCCACCGGTGCGGGGACGGCCCGCGGGGTGGCCGCCTCGCTCGTCTGGGGCGTTTCGATGACGGGTACCTCAGCTGGAATGGCCGAGCGCAGTGAACGACACAGGTACCCCCCGTCAAATACACGGCTACATGTCTGTAGGGCGGACGGGCGGGCCTCTCACCCCCCGGGAGGGCCCTCGGCCGTGTACGGCAGGGGAGGCTGGCTGCCCGCTCGGTGGGTGAGGGCTCGTGGTACGTGGGGCCTCGTATGAGGGAAAAGAGCCTGTGGGGGTTGTTGCTTGGTGTGTTGCTGGCTGGGTGCGCGGCCTCGGAGCCGGTGCTTCGCGAGCAGGAGGTGGAGCGGGAAGCGGCCGATACGTGCCTGACCGTCCTCTGTGACGAGGAGGTGTGCGGCTTCTTCCGCTGCGAGGACGTGGCCGTGAGCGAAGGCGCGGAGGTTGCGCCCGGCGGCGTGGTGAAGGTGCTCGACATGCAGGGGCTGGGTATGTACCCGCCCGGTTACAGCGGTTCACCCATGAGGTACTGGGGCCGGCCGCTGCCTCTGCAACGGGAGCAGGGGGCCGTCTTCATCATCCCCTGGCGGAACCACCACCTCCGCAAGCTGCTGCCGAGCCAGAAGCAGCTCATCGAGGAGGCCAACAGGAAGCTGAACCGGCCCCATGAGAAGCACCACATCTTCCCGCAGGAGTTCAAGGACTGGTTCAAGAGCAAAGGTATCAACATCCATCAATGGACGATGTGGATCGAGACAGAGCAGCACCAGCGAATTCACCGGGGGCCAGGCGGTGGTCCCTGGAATGCGGCGTGGCGGCGGTTCAAGCGGGCGAATGAATATACCGCGACGAAGGAAGAAATCTGGAAGCACGCCTGGGAGCTGTGCGTGCGCTTCGGTCTGATGGCTCCCCTCCAGCCGTATTATGGCAAGACGCAGCTGCCTCCCCCCATTCCGTTCTGAGGAGAAGATGAGGTTCTACTGGCTGGACTGCGTTCCATACGAGAGCTTGCGCTACACGGGTGAGTTCAGGGCCGAGCGGAGATGGGGCCTGCCCGGGCTGCATTGCCCCACCTGTGGCGGGGACTGCGTTGGCTTGGAGTTCTACCCAAGCGTCGACCTCTCAGGATTGCCAGTGGCGAAGCAGCTCGAAGAGGCCTGGCAGGAAACGGACGTCGAGAAGTTCGAACGCTTGAGGCAATGGGTGAAGCCTCTGGCTCCGGCCTGGGCTCGTCTGGCGCCTGGGGCGCGTTTCGGTCCACTCACCGGCTCGGCGCACGGCCGCTTCGCGCAGCTCTACACGCTGGACGGCGACACGGTGCTCATCCGCCGCGAGGCGTTGGAGCTACTCCAGGCAGAGGGTCTACGGGGACTGAAGGGGGTCCGCACCGGTCTGCGCTTCAGGCAGAGGAACGCGCCGGAGTTACTGGAGCCGGAGGTGGAGATGCACGGCCTTTTCCACCCGGACTGCCTGCCACCCGGCAAGGTCGACCCTTGCGGCACATGTGGCTGCTATCGCTTCGCCCTGCCCAAGCAGCCTCTGCTCGACGGGGCCTCGCTGCCGGAGCATCTGGACGCATTCCGGCTGCGCAACTTCACCAACGTCATCGTCATCACCGAGCGCTTCGCGGACACCCTGAACCGGCTCGGTTTCGAGGAGTTCTCCCTGCGCGAGCTGCCCGTGCGCTGAGTCCCCTGTATCCGGGACCCAGCGCTTCACCACCGCCCCTGACTAGCTCGCGCCGCTGCCGGTGAGCACCACCGGCACCGTCTTGAGGATCAGGTTGATGTCGTTCTTCAGGCTCCAGTGGTCGATGTACTGCATGTCCAGGTACATCCACTCCTCGAACGAAATCTGATTGCGGCCGGAGACCTGCCAGATGCACGTCAGGCCCGGGCGCACCGACAGCCGGCGCCGCTGCCACGCCGCGTACTTCTCCACCTCGCTGGGAATCGGCGGCCGCGGCCCCACCACGCTCATCTCGCCGCGCAGCACGTTGATGAGCTGCGGCAGCTCGTCGATGGAGTACTTGCGGATGAACCGGCCAATCCGCGTGATGCGCGGATCGTTCTTCATCTTGAAGACCGGACCCGTCTGCTCGTTGAGCGCCTCCAGCTTCGCCTTCAGCTCCTCGGCGTTGACCACCATGGAGCGGAACTTGAGCATGTGGAACGTCTTGCCGTGCAGCCCCACGCGCTTCTGCTTGAAGAAGATGGGCCCCCGGCTGGTGAACTTCACCCCCAGCGCCACACCCATCAGCAGCGGCGAGAGCACCGCCAGCGCCGCCGCCGAGCTGACGATGTCGAACAGCCGCTTGAGCGCCATCTGGTGCGGCTGGAACGCATGCGTCATGAAGTGCAGGTAGCCGTCGGAGATCGCGTGGTCATCCACCGGCCGCGCCCGATCGAACCGGAAGTGGTACGCCGGCAGCGCGAACGGAATGCCGAAGTTCTCGCACAGCTTCACCGCCGCCTGCATCTCCGCCGAGTGCTTCAGCATGTTGCCGGCGATGTACACCTCGTCCACCGGCACCGTGCACAGGATGTGCTCCAGATCCTTCGCCGTCCCCAGCACCGGCGCCGGCGGCGCCGTCGTGGACGACTCGTTGCTGAAGCCCAGGAAGCCGATCACCTTGCGCCGGTGCTTGTTGTTCAGATCCTCGCCCGTGAGCCGGCCCATGGCCCCCACGCCCAGGATGAGCACCTCGTCCAGCGGCTGCTCCTGCACCGACAGGTTCCGGAACAGCTTCAGGCGCAACAGCGCCACCGACGGCCACAACAGCGGCGGGAACAGGCTCAGCGCGACGATCCACGACTCGGTGCCCATCACCAGTCGCGTGACGAAGAGCACCACCGTCACCACCATCACCTGGATGGAGATGAGCGCCAGATCATCCAGCCGCTCGCGATCCGCGAAGCGCACGTCATAGAGGCACAGCGCCGTGCCCACCACCAGCCACGACACCACGCCCACCCCGAGCAGCACCCATACATCCGTGCGCTCCAGGTGCAGATCGTGCCCCATCATCGTCGTGGAGATGAGCAGCGCGGCCACCACCAGCGCCACGTCCACCGCCAGGTTCAGCTTGGCGGCGAACCCCGGAGCGAAGCGCGAGGGCGGTGACTCGGGCTTGGGGCCCACCACCGCCAGTTGCTTCTCCGTCGTCTCCAGGCCCGGCGGCGGCGTCTCGGCGGGTCCCAGCCCCGGCGGCGGCGTCTCGGCGGGAGCCAACCCATTGGGTGGGGTGTCCGCACCCGCGCGTGCGCTGGTCGAGGGCGGCTCGCTAGAAGTCACGTCAACTTGAGATGCGGGTCGCATGGAAGCCTTCCCTGATTCAACGCCAACAGAACCGCATGATAGGGGCCCGCGACGCCCTGAAAAAGCCAGGGATCGCGAACTGTTAAGACGACACACCCCCTTCGTCGCGCCGTGCGCAGCGTAGAAGGCTGTCCGGAAATCCGTCAACCTTCCCTGGATTTTTACATTTTGGGCGTTGCTCCCAGTGGACACGGATTCGCCCCACAGTCCGAGCGCACACGCGCCATACTTGTAGGGGCCTGGGATGTGCAGGTCATGAAAAGGACGTATTGGGTCCTCCATGCCCCGGCTCGCGCTACTGCTTTTCCGGGAGCTGGTAGTCCGCCACCCACCACGCCCTTCTCCACGCCCCCTCGCTACGGCAATCCCCACAACTCCAACCGCTTCTGGGCCCTCATCAACGGCCAGACGCGCAATTGCTGGGACTGAGCGGCTCGCCTATACACAGGAATCAGATGAATCCGCTGTTCCCCCTGTCCCCTCTCCTCGTGGCCAGAGTGCTGGCGTGCGTGGCCTGTTCTTCACCGGGGTTCGCCGATCCACACGTCTGGCGGCCCCGGCCTGGTGAGAAAGCGGAGAGCATCCCGGGTCCCCTCGAGAACTTCGGATCGTTCGAGTCCTTCTCGGATGCGTTGAAGGCGGCCTGCCCACTCATCCTGTCGAAGCCGAACGCAAGCGTCGTCCACCTTCAGGAGCGGGACCCGCAACTGGCTCTGCGGGTCTCCACGGAATACTGCGCCTGGCTCTATTACACCCCGGAGCGTAAGTATGAGCTGAGCATGTTGACGGACGTCCCACTCCCAGGCAGCGCACTTCAAGGCGCAGCGAGCTGCCTGCTTCCTCCGAATGTGGACGACCCGCGATACCCACCGAGTAGCATCAAGTACATCTTCCTGCTGCACAATCATCCGTTCGCCGGAGAGCTCTCCAAGCCGGACATCGGATTCGCCATGGCCATGGCGAATGCGCATGCTCTGATCGTAGAGGTGGGAAGTCGAAAGGTGCCTCTGTCCGTTGTCGCGTTCTTCTCGAGCTCGAAGGACAGCCAGCGCCCGACGTGTGATGGCTTCTACCAGTACATCCCGGCGACCAACGAGTTGCGGAAATGGGTCAACATGGGTGGCGACTGGGCGAGCAGGAAGGCCGGTACGGTCGCATGGCTCAATGCGACGGAATTCACCATTACAAGGGAGTAGGGCCCCTCCTCGCCGGAGCGCTTCCAGGGACGCCGAATGAAAACGCGCAAGCTCCTTCTCCTGCTCGCCGTCTCCCTCCTCGTCGGGTGCGGGTACTGGAGAAGCCTGTTTTCCCAATCAGCACCGCGGGAGGAAGACAGGTCCATCGCATTCCCCGAATTCTTCGAACGTGCTCCCGTCCAGGTGGGTGCTTCGGATGAGCCGTATGAGATGGACGGGGAAATGCTCCGCGCCTTGATGGTGGCTTCCAATGACTTCCTTCCTCCAGAGGCCAGGGAACTCCCATGTCCTCGAAGAAGGGAGGCACACCGATATCGGGTGATTCGGCGGGGAGACATCATCTTCGTCTATATCTCCGAGGATCCGGAGTACTGTGGACGCAAGTATCCGGCATTGGACTCGGGCGTGAAGTACGCCATCAGCACCGAGGGACGCATTCTGCGGCGCCTGCTGGATGGTCAGCCCGAGCGCCCCATCGAGCCGGAACTACCCGATGACAGCGGCCGGTGGATCAAAGCCGAGCCGGGTGTTTCCCAGGCGTTCGATGCCATGTGGAACCCGCCGCGGGACGGGGGCGCTGAGGTCTCATCCGGACGGGATGCGGGGTGACCAGATGTGAACGGAGTGGTACGGGTCTGGGGGCCAGGGCCGTTCGTCACGCGCGCATGACGGGCCCGCAGCCACCCGCGGACACGAATCAGGCCTGGCGCTGAGGTAGAAAGGAGGCGGGCCTGGCCCCGGGGCCACTGTGCGCAGCGCTGGCTTCCCCGAGCCGTGCGGTCCGGTCTGAGGCCCACCCGTCTTCCTCCACGGGAGTCATCCCATGTCCACCTCCGAGCCGTCCGTTCCCCCCGCCGTCGTGCTGTCGCGCCGTGACCTGGACGCGGCCTTGTTCGACCTCGATGGCGTGGTGACGCGCACGGCCCAGGTTCATGCCGAGGCGTGGACGCGCCTGTTCGATGCATACCTGGAGACGCATGCGCGGCGGAGTGGCGGTCCCTTCCGGCCCTTCACGGCGGAGGACTACCAGCGCTACGTGGATGGCCGGCCGCGCCTGGACGGCATCCGCTGTTTCCTGGAGAGCCGGGGCCTCACGCTGCCCGAGGGCTCGCCGGAGGAGGGCTCCGAGGCGGAGACGGTGCAGGGGCTGGGCAAGCGCAAGAATGGCTACTTCCTCGAGGCGCTGGCGCGGCGGGGGGTGGAGGTGTTCGCCGGAGCGGTGGGGCTGCTGGAGCGGCTGCGCGCCGCGGGCTTCCGCACGGCGGTGGTATCGGCCAGCCGCAATTGCGAGGCGGTGGTGCGGGCGGCGGGGTTGGAGCACCTCTTCGACGCCCGGGTGGACGGCGTGGAGGCGGGCAGGCTCGGGTTGCCCGGCAAGCCAGCGCCGGACACGTTCCTGGAAGCAGCACGACGTTTGCGCGTGTCTCCAGAGCGTGCGGTGGTATTGGAGGACGCGCAGGCCGGTGTGCAGGCGGGAAGGCGAGGTCACTTCGGGTTCGTCATCGGCGTGCGCCGCGCGGGGCCGGAGGGGTCGCTGGTGCGGGCCGGTGCCAACGTGGAGGTGGCGCATCTGGCCACCGTGAAGGTGGAGAAGGAGATCCCTGAGTGATGCGGCCCATACGGGAAGTGCCCTCGGCGCTGAGGCGGTGGGACGAGGTGTCGCGGCGGCTGGAGGGGCGGCGGGTGGCCTTCTTCCTCGACTATGACGGCACGCTCACTCCCATCGTGCCCAACCCGGAGGACGCGCGGCTGTCGGAGGACATGGTGTCCACGCTGGTGGCGCTTGCCCGGCACTACCCGGTGGCCATCGTGAGCGGGCGCGACTTGCCGGTACTCGAGGACTTCGTGGGGCTGACGGGCGTGTACTACGCGGGCAGCCACGGCTTCGACATCAAGGGGCCGGGCGGGCAGGCCTTCCAGTTGGAGGAGGGCCGGGCGCTGTGGCCGGAGCTGGACGCGGCGGAGCGGGAGCTGACGTCGGGATTGGCGGACATTCCGGGCGCGAAGCTGGAGCGCAAGCGCTTCAGCGTGGCGGTGCACTGGCGGCACGTGGAGGAGGCCCGGTACGCGGAGGTGGAGCGGGTGGTGGACGCGGTGCTCGCGCGCCATCCGCGGCTGCGCAAGGGCGGCGGGAAGATGGTGTTCGAGGTGCAGCCGGACATCGACTGGCACAAGGGCCGGGCGGTGCAGTGGCTGCTGCGCGCCCTGGGCCTGGAGAGCCGGGACGTGCTGCCGGTGTTCATGGGTGATGACCTCACGGACGAGGACGCCTTCCAGGTGCTGGAGGGGCGGGGACTCGGGGTGGTGGTGCGGGGCGAGATGGAGCGGCCCACGGCGGCGGACTACGCGCTGGAGGACGTGGAGGAGGTACGTCAGTTCCTGGAGCGGCTCATCACCCGGGCGGGAGGAGTGACGCGATGAACGGGCCGCACTGGCTGTTCACCTACGAGGGCCTCGAGCCAGGCAGGGAAGGGCTGCGCGAGGCGCTGTGCACGCTGGGCAATGGCTACTTCGCCACGCGCGGGGCGGCGCCGGAGGCCGAGGCGGACGAGACGCACTACCCGGGGACGTACCTGGCGGGCGGGTACAACCGGCTGAAGACGGACCTGGCCGGACGGATGGTGGAGAACGAGGACCTGGTGAACATGCCCAACTGGTTGCCGCTCACCTTCCGGTTGGAGGGCGGCGACTGGTTCAACGCGCAGGCGGTGCGGCTGCTGGAGTACCGGCAGGTGCTGGACCTGGCGCGGGGGCTCCTGCTGCGCACGCTTCGCTTCGAGGACAAACGGGGACGGCGCACGCGGGTGGAGCAGCGGCGCTTCGTGCACATGCGCGACAAGCACCTGGCGGGGCAGGAGCTGGTGCTGGTGCCGGAGAACTGGAGCGGCCGGGTGCACCTGCGCTCGGCGCTGGACGGGCGGGTGGTGAATGGCGGCGTGCCGCGCTACCGGCAGCTCAACTGCAAGCACCTGCGGACGCTGGTGACGGAGGAGGTGGGCGCGGAGACGCTGCTGCTCGAGGTGGAGACGGTGCAGTCCCGCCTGGAGGTGGCCGAGGCGGCGCGGACGCGGCTGTACGTGGACGGGCAGCCGGCGAAGGCCCGGCGGGGGCTCGCCGTGGAGGAGGGCTACCTCGCGCACGACTTCACGCTGGAGCTGCGCGAGGGCCAGCGGCTGGCGGTGGAGAAGGTGGTGGCGCTGTACTCGTCGAGGGATCTCGCGGTGTCGGAGGCGGCGACGGCGGCCCTGAACGCGGTGGAGCAGGCGCCCGCGCGCTTCGACGAGCTGGTGGAGACGCACGTGCGGGAGTGGTCGCACCTGTGGCGCCGCAGCGACCTGGACCTGACGCTGGACGAGCCGGACCACATCCACACCACGTTGCGATTGCACATCTTCCACCTGCTGCAGACGGTGTCTCCGCACACCATCGATCAGGACGTGGGGGTGCCGGCGCGCGGGTGGCACGGCGAGTCGTACCGGGGCCACATCTTCTGGGACGAGCTGTTCATCTTCCCCTTCCTCAACCTGCGGCTGCCGGCGCTGACGCGGGCGCTGCTGCGCTATCGCCACCGGAGGCTGCGGCGGGCGCGCGAGGCGGCGCGCGAGGCGGGCTTCCGCGGGGCGATGTATCCCTGGCAGAGCGGCAGCGACGGGCGCGAGGAGAGCCAGCGGGTGCACCTCAATCCCCGCTCGGGGCGGTGGGTGCCGGACGTGACGTGGCTGCAGCGGCACATCAACGCGGCCATCGCCTACAACGTCTGGCAGTACTACCAGGCCACTGCGGACACCGAGTTCCTGTACTTCTACGGCGCGGAGATGCTGCTGGAGTTCGCGCGCTTCTGGGCGAGCATGGCCCGGTGGAACCCCGAGCTGCAGCGCTATGAGATTCTCGGCGTGATGGGGCCGGACGAGTACCACACCGGCTACCCGGATCGGCCCGAGCCGGGGCTGGACAACAATTCCTACACGAACCTCATGGCGGTGTGGGTGCTGTGCAAGGGATTGGAGGTGCTCGCGCTGCTGCCCGGTGAGCGCCGGGATGAGCTGCTCGAGACGCTGCAGTTGGGCCCCGAGGAGCTGGCGCACTGGGAGGACGTGAGCCGGAAGATGCGGCTGGTGTTCCACGAGGACGGCGTGCTGAGCCAGTTCGAGGGCTACGAGCAGCTCGAGGAGTTCGACTGGGAGTCGTACCGGGCGCGCTACAGCGACATCCAGCGGCTGGATCGGATTCTCGAGGCCGAGGGCGACTCGCCCAACCGCTACAAGCTGTCGAAGCAGGCGGACGTGCTGATGCTGTTCTACCTGTTCTCGGCGGAGGAGCTGGAGCAGCTCTTCGAGCGGCTGGGGTACCCGTTCGACCACGGGATGATTCCGAGGACGGTGGACTACTACCTGCAGCGGGCCTCCCATGGCTCGACGCTGAGCGGGGTGGTGCACTCGTGGGTGCTGGCGAGAAGCGATCGTCCGCGCTCGTGGAAGCTGTTCACCGAGGCGCTGAGGAGCGACATCTCGGACGTGCAGGGAGGGACGACGCCGGAGGGCATCCACCTGGGCGCCATGGCCGGCACGGTGGACCTGATGCAGCGGGCCTACACGGGCATCGAGGTGCGCGGGGACCTGCTGCACTTCAATCCGAACCTGCCCGAGGGGCTGACGCGGCTGAAGTTCCTGCTGCGCTACCGCAAGCACATGGTGGAGGTGGAGATCACCCAGGACAAGCTGGTGCTCAACAGCCGGTGGCCCGCGCCCGGGCCGCTCGAGTTCGCGCTCCGGGGCCAGCGCTACCAGCTCCAGTGTTGCGAGACGCGGGAGTTTCCCATCCAGAAACCCCCGGTCTCGCCCGAACCGGAACTGCACGGCGCGGGCCCGTGAGTTCCTCTCCACGCCGTCAATTTCCCCTCGCCCTCCGGGAGAGGGACGGGGTGAGGGTGCCACGTGTCCCGGGTTGAATCCGTGGATGCTCCCTCTCCCTCTGGGAGAGGGACGGGGTGAGGGTCTTCGAGGGCGGCGGGTGGAGCCGAGCATCGGCAGCGCCATTCTGCTAGATGGCCCATACGCCATGAGCTTCGTCGAGGATCTGAAGAGTTACCTTCTGCGACTGCGGCATGTCACGGAGAGCCCGTTGCAACCGGAGCCCGTCTCACTGGACCCGGCGTGGGTTCGTTCCATGTTCATCCAGCTGTTCGAGAAGTGGGAGCGGGAGCGCGCGGCGTCGCTTCCCAACCGGGAACTCGCGCAGATGTTCCGGATGTGGACGGCGCATGACCGGGGAGTGCGCTTCGCGGATGTGCTCGCGGTATCCCTGCAGACGAGCTTCTTGCGTGGAGGAACGCGCGAGGACGTGGAGCAGTACGTTGGGTTCGCCATGGGGTTGAGGCTTGGTTTGTCCCCACCGGTTCCTTCGAAGGCGCGCATGTTCGAACTCGAGCGGCTCGCCGACCTCGCCTGGGCGCGTACGGAAAGTTTCTCGGGCGCGGACACATGGATGTCTCTTCCGGATTACGCCCTCGAGATCCGCGCGGTACGGCGGGTCATGGACCGGCTTGTTCTGACCCCCATAGGCAATGTCTTCGTCTCCTTGTCCGGACGCGATGCGGTTCAATGGCTCCTGAGTATCGAGGTCGCGCAATCAACGGGACCATTGGACGAATGGCGTCTCAGCACGGAGACAGTGGCCGCCCTGCTCACGCAGCCGGTGATGCACGTGCCCATCGATGTCTGGAGTGACAGCGAATTTCCTCATGCGTGGGCCACGATGCGCCGTCTGAACGCCATGGGACTGCTCCGTCTCCCAGAGGATGACTTCATTGTGGGCTACGAGTTGACGGATTCTGGCCTCAACGCTCTCCAGGCCCTGGACTCGTCTACGGGGACACCGTTCTCGGTACTGGCGACGACGCTCAGCCAGGACGAGGCACTGGCCGCGCTCGACAGTACGACAGGCAAGACCCTGCCAGAGGCCAGCCTGCACAGCTCCGCACAGGCGGCTGCTCGCCAGGCGCGGCTGGTGGCTCATGAAATCCGCAATGCGCTCATTCCAGCGCAGTTCGCCTTGAACTCGCTCTACGAGAGCCTCGTGGGCAGCACCGCGGAGGCGGAGGTGACTCGCTTCCGGCCACGAATCGACCCGGGCATCTCTCGCGTCTTCAAGTTCGTGACGGATCTCCTCAAGACTTCCGAGCTCGCGACCCGGCCGCCGGAGTCCTTCAACTTCGTGCGTGCGGTGCTGGATGCACAGGTGGCACTCACGACCTCTTTGGAGATCCAGGTCATCGGTCCTACCGAGCTTCCCCCGGTGCTCGGCTACCGGGAGCGCTTCGTGCTCGCGCTCGTCAACCTGCTGCGCAACGCCGAGCAGGCGAGCGCCCGGCATGTCGAGATCGAACTGAAGCTGGAGGAGGACGGACAAAACATCCTGGTGACGGTGGACGATGATGGCCCGGGTGTGCCAGAGGAGCACCGCGAGCGCATCTTCCAGAGAGGCGTGTCTTTGCGCCCTGGAGGGACGGGAGAGGGGCTCGCCCTGGTCAAGGAGGTTATCGAGTTCGAGCTGCGCGGGAAGATCGCCTGCGTGGAGAGGCCCGGTGGTGGCGCCCGATTCCGGATGCGCGTGCCGCTGGCGGAAAGGAGTGGCCGGTGATTCCCCTGGGAAACGTACTGGTGGTCGATGACGAGCAGGCGTCCTTCGAGATGTATCGCGACGTCCTCACCCCCGAGGGGTACAAGGTCGAGTGGGCCGCCGACCGGGCGAATGCCCTGTCGAAGCTGCATGGCTCGACCTGGGACGTGGTGGTACTCGACCAACGGCTGAGTGGCGAGGCGGGTGGAGACTCGGGCATCGACCTCGTGTCGGAGATCGTCCCCACGGGGGCCAAGGTCATCGTGGCCACGGGCTACGCGGATCCAGCGATGATCGACCGGGCCTTCCGCGATGGGGCCTATGACTACCTGGAGAAGGTACCCACCCTACCCGCGCTGCTGCGCATCAAGGTCCGCAATGCCGCGGAGGCGATCCGGGAGCGTCGGCTCGCCGCGCTCAGCGCCGAGGATCGCGAGAAGGAGATTCGCGACTTGTGGAATGCCGTGCGGACCGAGGCGGACCACCACAGGAAGGGCAAGCTGCTGGAGGACTTGATGGTCCTCCTCTTCAAGACCGTGCACGGCTTCACGCATGTCGAGACCCGGCGCAAGAGCAGGGACGAAGAGATCGACATCTTCATCCGTAACGAGTCCTCCGAGACTTTCTGGGTGGGCGAGCAGTCCCAGTACGTCATCGTCGAGTGCAAGAACTGGTCGAAGCCCGTGGGTCCGAGTGAGCTCGTCGTCTTTCGCGACAAGATCGTGAACCGGGGAGGCCGCTGCCGCCTCGGCTTCTTCGTCGCCGTGGGGGGCTTCACGGAGGGCTTCCTCACGCGCTCGGCGACCTTCCGCAAGGATGACGTGCTGGTCGTCCCCGTGGGCCCGAATGACCTCGAGGAGTTGGTGCTGTCCAAGGACCGCAACGAGGTACTCAAGACGCTCCATGCCCGAGCGGTCATGTCGGGCAACGGTCACTGATTCGGTGATGGGGGAGCGACTGCTCCTCCTCACTCCTTCCCGGTGTAGAACACGCCGCTGACCTGTCTCGCGGTGTATCACCACCGCACGGGCAGCGACTCGAAGCCGCGGAAGAGCAGCCCGCCCGCCTTGATGCGCGGCATCCGCGTCTCGTCCAGCCGCAGCTCCGGCATGCGGTGCAGCAGCTCCTCGAAGGCGATCTCCAGCTCGCGCCGGGCCAGGCCGGCCCCCAGGCAGTGGTGCGGCCCGAAGCCGAAGCTCATGGACTTCTGCTGGTGGGGATCTCTCGTGATGTCGAAGCGGTCCGCGTCCTTGTAGGCCGCCGGATCATGGTTGGCCGCCGCCAGCCCCAGGAACACCACGTCTCCCTTGCGGATGGTCCGGCCGCGCAGCTCGATGTTGTCCACGGCGATGCGGTGCACGAAGGGCACCGGCGGGGCGAACCGCATCATCTCCTCGATGGCCGGCTTGAGCAGCGTGGGATCCTTGCGCAGCAGCGCGAGCTGGTCCGGGTTCGTGAGCAGCTCGTACAGGCCGTTGCCGAGCTGATCCGTGGTGGTGAGGTGTCCGGCCGCGAGCAGCAGGCCGGTGTTGGCCACCACCTCCTCCGTCGTCATCCCGCCCTGCTCCTGCGAGCGCAGCATGTAGCTGACGAGGTCGTCTCCCGGCTCGCGGTGGCGCTCCTCGACGAGAGCGGTGAGGAACTGGTTGATCTTCGCCTGCCCCTCGTTGGCCTGGCGGGCGGCCTCCGCGATGTTCCGGGCCGCCCCCGTGCTGGTCAGCTGCGTCACCGCCTCGCCCCACTGCTGGAGGCGCTCGCGGTCCTCGGCCGAAATGCCGAGCAGCTCCGCGATGACGAGCGGGGGCATCTGGTAGAAGAGCTCGGGAACCAGGTCCGCCTCGCGCCGGTGGCGCAGCTTGTCCAGGTGCTTCACCAGGGTGCGGTGGATGAGCGGCCGCCAGCTGTCGAGCACATGCGGGGCGAAGGCCGCCGCCGTCTGCCGGCGCGGCTTCAGGTGGGCCGCTCCGTCCTTGCAGGCCATCTGCCGCTTGAAGGTGTCGGTGACCTCGCGGATGGACTCGGGGCTCAGGCCCATGAGCTGGAACTGGTGCTCCAGCACCTTGGCCCGGTCCGCGCTCAGCCGCGAGTCCCTCAGCCCGTTCATCACGTCGTCGTGCCGCGTGAGGAACCACCCGTGCACCACGTCCGACCAGTGCACCGGATCCTGCTCCCTCAATTCCTTGTAGAAGGGAACGGGGTCGAGCAGGTTCTCCGGATCCACAGGATTGAGTTGAAGCTTCCGGGCCGCGCTCGCCATGGGGGTTCCCTCCTCACATCCACCAGCGATTACCCGTCTGGCGGAGTGTGCCTGAATCGCACCGTTGTCTTGGTTTGATATGCAGATGCCAGGCCAGAGACGAATGCAACACATTGGCCGACATCGCCAGGGTCGAAAGCATGGGATTCCAGCGCGCTTCGTTGGTAGGGCTGGGTATGTGTCTGGGTGCAAAGCCGCTCGAATCGTGGCCAGGGGGCAGGGTGGCGGGAGACTCCTGGGTCACGTGGCACCCAAGATGTGGAAATCCACGAGGGAAATGTCACGGGACCGTCGCGAGGCGGCCCTGGAGTCCGAGCGGAGGGGGCCGTGGTAGAGGGGCGCTCGCATGAACACGGAATTGTTGAAGCGGGTGGTCATCCGCGAGGCGCGGACCGAGGACGACGCGGCCATTGGCGAGTTGCTGGTGGAGGCGTTCGTGACCCAGTACGCCAAGAAACTACCCGAGGTGGTGTACACGGAGGCGCGCAAGCAGAGCCTCCGGGACACGGCGAGCAAACGCGCGGTGGCGAAGGTGCTGGTGGCGGAGCTGGATGGGCGTGTGGTGGGGACGGTGGCGTTGTGGCCGCCGGGGGCGCCCGGCTCGGAGGCGTGGCTGCCGGGCGCGGCGGACCTGCGGCACCTGGCCACCTCGGTGGAGCTCCACGGGCAGGGCCTGTCCATTCCGCTGATGGAGGCGGCCGAGCGGGTGGCGCGCGAGTGGGGCGTGCCCGCCATCTGCCTGCACGTGCGCCGGGGCGCGGCCGGCGTGGCGCGCATGTACCAGCGCCGGGGCTTCACCCGTGAGCCCTCGGCGGACCTCGACACGCCCAGCGTGTACCTCGAGGCCTACGTGCTGAGACTCGCTGGGCGTGGACAGGGAGGCGATCGGCACGAACCTCATGGGTGAGCTGCTGGGGTGAGCTGCTGGGCAACTTCCCCCAGGCCTTCAGCCACATCGGCCTGGTGAACGCGGCCTGGGCCATCCACCCGGCCGAGGAGCGCCGCCGATGGCGCCTGGCCTCGTCCACGCGGGGCATCAGGCCGGTGGGGGCGTGGGGGGGTGTTCCGGGCCAGGGTGTTTGATCTGCTCGTTCCTGGATACTCCCGTCCGACCCCTGGGGGAGGGTGGGCGCCGGGGGATGTCATACTCCCCGGGTACGCTGGCCCCGCGCCGGTCGTCCCCGGTGCACATCCCCATGCCCCGCTACCGCTTGTCGCACAGAGATGCCGTCGAGTGGCTCCGCACCCTGCCGGAGTCCTCGGTGGACCTCGTCATCACCGACCCCCCCTACGAGTCCCTCGAGAAGCACCGCGCCATCGGCACCACCACGCGTCTCAAGCGCAGCAAGGCGTCCAGCAACCACTGGTTCCGGATCTTCCCCAACGAGCGCTTCCCCGAGCTGTTCACCGAGGTCTGGCGCGTGCTCAAGCGGGACTCGCACTTCTATCTCTTCTGCGATCCCGAGACGATGTTCGTCGCCAGGCCGCTCGCCGAGGCCGCGGGATTCCGGTTCTGGAAGCCCATCGTCTGGGACAAGCAGCACATTGGCATGGGTTACCACTACCGCTCCCGCTACGAGCTCATCCTCTTCTTCGAGAAGGGCCGGCGGCGGTTGAGCGACCTGGGCGTGGCGGACGTGCTGCCCGTGCCCCGCATCCACCGCGGCTACCCGGCGGAGAAGCCTCCCGCGCTCAGCGAGGTGCTCATCCGCCAGAGCAGCTCGCCCGGTGACGTGGTGGTGGATCCCTTCATGGGCTCGGGCTCCGTGGGCGTGGCGGCGGCACGGCTCGGGCGTGACTTCCTGGGCACCGACATCTGTGACGAGGCGCTCGACATCTCCCACATGCGGCTGCGCGCCGAGGGGGCGGTGCCCGAGGAGGCAGCGGACGCGCACGGGATGCGCCTCGCCCGGAGCGGGTGAGAGGCCAGACGGGAGGGGCCCGGATGACTGGACACGAATACGCGGACCTGGTGGCCAGATACATCGTGAAGAACTTCGCTTCGCGCGGCGTGAAGGTGTACCGCGAGGTGCAGCTCGGCAAGACACTCACCGGCCGCGGACGGCGCGTGGACATCTTCGTGCTCGAGCCCACCACGCGCACCGCGCTCGCCATCGAGTGCAAGTACCAGGGCAGCGTGGGCACCGTGGACGAGAAGATTCCCTTCGCCCTCCAGGACCTGGCGAGCATGCGCCTCCCCGTCTGCGTCGCCTACGCGGGCGATGGCTTCTCGCAGGGCATCCTCCACATCCTCTCCGCCTCGCCCATCGCCGCCTATTGCCTCCCAGGCTACAAGTCCCTCGCGCCCTCGAATGACACACGCGAGCTGGACTCCCTCCTCGCCATGACCTTCAAGTGGTGGGATGTGCTCGTGCGCGGCAAGAAGCGCGTGGCCCTCTGAATTCCTGGTCTGGAATTGCTTGGAAATCTCGTATCGAGCCGCTTCCCCGGCCTCCTGGGAGTGATACGGGTATTGGCAGCGACGCGCGTGGGTTGGACGGAGTAGTCTGCTCCCCCTACATTTCGAGCGGCCTTACACGTATGGCCGGGGGAGCAACATCATGCGCGCGCTGCAGCTCGAGCGGTTGGACGGTCCCGAGGGTTTGAAGCTGGTGGACGTGCCGGAGCCCGAGGCGGGTGACCAGGTGCTCATCGACGTGGTGGCGGCCGGGGTGAGCTTTCCGGACTTGCTGCTGACCCAGGGCAAGTACCAGATGAAGCCGCCGCTGCCCTTCGTGCCGGGCGTGGACGTGGCCGGCGTGGTGCGCAGCGCACCGGCGGGCGCGGGCGTGAAGGCCGGAGACAAGGTGATGGCCTTCACCATGCTCGGGGGCTGGGCGGACGTGGTGGCGGTGGCGCCGGGCATGACGTTCCGCATCCCCGAGGGCTGGAGCTTCGAGGCCGCCGCGGGCACGGTGATGAACTACCACACGGCCTACTTCGCGCTGCACCGGCGGGGCCGGCTGCGCACCGGCGAGACGGTGATGATCCACGGCGGGGCCGGCGGGTTGGGGACGGCGGCCATCCAGGTGGCGCGCGGCTCGGGGGCCCGGGTGTTCGCGGTGGTGAGCACCGAGGAGAAGGCCGAGGTGGCACGCAGCGCGGGCGCGGACCGGGCCTTCCTGTCCTCGGGCGACTGGGTGTCGCGGGTGATGGACGCGACGAAGGGCAAGGGCGTGGGCATGGTGTTCGACTCGGTGGGCGGGGACATGTTCGACCAGAGCATCAAGTGCCTCGCGCCCGAGGGCCGGCTGCTGGTGGTGGGCTTCGCGAGCGGACGGATTCCCGAGGTGAAGGTGAACCGGCTGCTGCTCAACAACATCGACGTGGTGGGCGTGGCGTGGGGTGCCTTCGTGATGCAGAAGCCCCAGTACGCGGCGGAGGCCGGCAAGGCGCTGGCGGGGCTCGCGGACAAGGGCTTCGTGGAGCCGGTGGTGAGCAAGGTGTTCCCCCTGGAGCAGGCCGCCGACGCCCTGCGCGAGCTGGAGTCCCGCCAGGCCACCGGCAAGGTGGTGCTGCGTCTCAAGGAGGGGTGAGCCGCGCGTTTGGAGGTAGCATCGGTGCCCTCTACCCATGGGGGATGCACCGATGCTCACCGGACGCATGATGGACTTCCCGCTCACGCTCACCCACTTCCTCGAGCGTGCCCGCACCTACTTCGGCCGCTCGGAGATTGTCAGCCGCCAGCCGGACAAGACGCTCCACCGCTATACCTACGCCGACTTCTACCGGCGCACCTGCAAGCTCGCCCATGCCCTCACCCGGCTCGGCGTGAAGCCGGGCGACCGCGTGGCCTCGCTCAGCTGGAACCACCACCGCCACCTGGAGCTCTACTTCGCCGTGCCCTCCATGGGCGCCGTCATCCACACCCTCAACCTCCGGCTCCACCCCAACGATCTCGGCTATATCGCCCGCCACGCCGAGGACCGCGTCATCGTCGTGGACCGCTCGCTGCTGCCGCTCCTCGAGAAGTTCATCGCCGCCGTCCCCTCCGTTCAACACGTCATCGTCATCCCCGATGACGGCCCCACCCCCGACGGCCGCCTCGACTACGAGAAGCTGCTCGCCCCCGAGGAGGACTCCTTCTCCTGGCCCGAGCTCGACGAGCGCACCTCGGCGATGCTCTGCTACACCTCCGGCACCACCGGCAACCCCAAGGGCGTCCTCTACTCCCACCGCTCCTGTGTGCTGCATGCGCTCGCCCTGTGCATGACCGATACCTTCGGCATCGGCGAGCCGGACGCCATCCTCCCCGTGGTGCCCATGTTCCACGCCGCCGCCTGGGGCATGCCCCATGCCGCCGTCTTCACCGGCGCCCGGCTCGTCTTCCCCGGGCCCCACCTCGATCCCACCTCGCTGTTGGACCTCATGGCTGGCGAGCACGTCACCCTCGCCGCCGGCGTGCCCACCATCTGGCTCGGCATCCTCGCCCTGCTCGACCAGGAGCCGAAGCGCTGGGATTTGCGCTCCGTGCGCACCATGGCCATCGGCGGCTCGGCCGCGCCTCCCGCGATGATCGCCGGCTTCCTCCACCGCCACGGGCTCGTCGTCACCCACGCCTGGGGCATGACCGAGCTCAACCCCGTGGGCACCATCGCGCGCCCGCGCCGCCACCACGAGCATCTGCCGCAGGAGGACCGGCTCGCCATCCGCGCCACTCAGGGCTTCGCCCTCCCGCTCGTCGAGGTGCGCCACGTGAGCGACGACGGCAAGGTGCTCCCCTGGGACGGCTCCACCATGGGGGAGTTGGAGGTGCGCGGACCCTGGGTCGCCTCCTCGTACTACGGCGGCGAGGGCCCGGACCGCTTCACCCCGGATGGCTGGTTCAAGACGGGGGATGTCGTCACGCTCGATACGGACGGCTACGTGCGCATCACCGATCGCTCCAAGGACGTCATCAAGTCCGGCGGCGAGTGGATCAGCTCCGTGGACCTGGAGAACGCCCTCATGGCCCACCCGGCCGTGCTCGAGGCCGCCGTGTTCGCCGCCAAGGACCCCAAGTGGGACGAGCGCCCCCTCGCCGCCGTGGTGTTCAAGCCGGGCCAGTCCGCCTCCAAGGACGAGCTCGCCGCCCACCTGGAGAAGCGCTTCGTGAAGTGGTGGCTGCCGGATGACTACGTCTTCATTCCGCAGATTCCGCGCACCTCCACCGGCAAGTTCCTCAAGACGAAGCTGCGCGAGGACTACGGCAACTACCTGCTCGAGAATCAGCGCAAGAGCAGTTGAGCTCCCGGCGCCGTCCGCCTCAGCGGGCGGCGCCTTGGCGCAGGGCGTCCCAGCCCACCCGCGCGTCCGCGCACCCCTGTCACCGTGTGGTGCTCCTCCACCAGCAGGTGTTCCGCATACAGGCCCCCGTGCACCCAGGGCTCGGCACGGCCGTGACAGGGCCGTGAGACACTCCTGACGCCGAGTTGACCCGGGCTCCCCATGAAGCCGTGAGAGGTTGCTCTTCCACGCCCATCCCGAGGAGCTTCATGCAGCTCAATCGCCGCAACTTCCTGCGTTTGTCCGCGCTCAGTGGCTCCGCGCTCGCCCTGGGCCCGGCCTTCTGGCGCAACGCCTATGCCGCCCCCGCCCAGCCCGGTCCCAGCCCCTATGGCGCCATGTCCGGCTCGGCCGACGTCAACGGCGTCCGGCTGCCCGCGGGCTTCTCCTCGCGCATCGTCGCCCGCTCCGGCTCCAGGGTGGCCAGCACCGGTTACACCTGGCACGGCGCTCCCGACGGCGGCGCCTGCTTCCCCGTCTCCGGCGGCGGGTGGATCTACACCTCCAACTCCGAGAAGGGCTCGGGCACCGGCGGCGCCTCGGCCCTCAAGTTCGATGCCGGTGGCGCCATCGTCGGCGCGTACCGCATCCTCTCCAACACCACCTCCAACTGCGCCGGCGGTCCCACCCCCTGGGGCTCCTGGCTCTCCTGCGAGGAGTACTCCGGCGGCCGCGTCTGGGAGTGCGATGTGACGAGGTCCTCGCAGGGGGTGGTGCGCTCCGCCCTCGGCACCTTCGCCCATGAGGCCGTCGCCGTGGACTCCGATGACTTCCGCCTCTACCTCACCGAGGACAGCACCAGCGGCCGCTTCTACCGCTTCACCCCCTCCGCCTATCCCTCGCTCGGCTCGGGGACGCTCGAGGCCGCCCGCGTGTCCGGAGACCCCCTGACCGGTGCCACCGTGACGTGGGTGGCCGTGTCCTCGACCAAGCCCGCCTCCCAACAGAGCAATGCCTCGCAGACCTCCGTCTTCAACGGCGGCGAGGGCTGCTGGTACGACCGCGGCGTCGTCTACTTCACCACCAAGGGCGACAACCGCGTCTGGGCCTATACCCCCGCGACCTCGCGCCTGGAGATCATCTACGACGACAACCTCTACCCGAACTCGCCCCTCACCGGCGTGGACAACGTCACCGTGTCCTCCGCCGGGGATATCTACGTCGCCGAGGACGGGGGAGACCTGCAGATCTGCATCATCACCCCGGGCCGGGTGGTGGCCCCGTTCCTCCAGCTCGTGGGCCACAACAGCTCGGAGATTTGTGGCCCCGCATTCAGCCCGGATGGCAAGCGGCTGTACTTCAGCTCCCAGCGCGGCACCACCGGCTCCTCCAGCAACGGCATCACCTTCGAGGTCACCGGGCCCTTCCGCACCGCGTGACGGATTTCCCCTCTCCCCCTGGGAGCGGGAGCTGTGGCGGAACGCCCCAGTCTCCCGGATTGCCGCACCCGCTCCTGTGGCGGATCGCCTCGGTGTGGCTTGTGTGACCCCAGTCTCCCGAGGCGAGCACCGGTGGCACACCCGTCGCAATGGCCTCCTCTGTCATTCCCCGGAGGTGGGCGCCATGAAGGTCGGTACCAAGGTGCTGTGGCTCGCGGTCGTGGTCGCCATTCTCATGGCCATCTGCGCCGTCCTCGTTCAGCGATGGAGCCCCGGGAACACCGCCCTCATGTCCCTGGGCCTCGTCCTCGCCCAGCTCGCCGCCCTCCTCCTCCCGTTTCAGCGCTCCCGCGAGCTCACCACCCAGGCCAAGGTCATCCGCGCCCCCGAGGCCCGCTCTTCCCGGCCCTCGTCCCGCTCGTAAGGGGTGCAACCCGGGACCCGTGGCACCCTCACCCCGTCCCTCTCCCGGAGGGCGAGGGGATATTGAGGACCTCGGTGTCTCCGTGCTGTGCGTCCGTGGTGCTGTGTGTCCGTGGTGCTGTGTGTCCGTGGTGCTGTGTGTCCGTGGTGCTGTGTGTCCGTGGTGCTGTGCGTCCGTGCTTCAGTCCGGCATGTGGAGCCGGTGGTGGCGCAGGGGCTTCGCCACGTTCTTCACCGGGGTCTCCGTCAGCTCGCCGTAACGCAGGGATTGGATGATGGGGTCCTGGCTCCCCTCCAGCGCCTGTTTCACCGGCTCCATCACCAGCATCTCCCGGAACCCCGCCAGCGATTGCAGCCGCGCCGTCTGGTTCATCCCCGTCGAGAAGCCCGTGTAGTCCTGGTTCGGTCCGAACAGGCCGCACAGCGTCGGCGCCAGGTTGAGTCCCACCGCCACTCCCAACCCCGGCATCCCCACCCGCTCGCAGATGGTCCGCACTTCCGGATCCGCGCTCATCGCCACCGTGGTGCGCTGGATGTCACACGCCGCCCGCACCAGGGCCTCGCACCGCTCGCGCCGGCCACTCCGGAAGAACGGCGGGCCGAAGAAGCCGATGATGCAGTCACCCACCATCTTGTCGAACACGCCCCCGTGCCTCCACAGCAGCTCCACCATCCGCGCGCTCCACCGGTCCACGAAACGGCCAATGCGCGCCGGGCTCTCCAGTTGCTCGCACAGCCGCGTGAAGCCGTTGAGGTCCGCGAAGAGGATCCCCACCTCCTCGTCCCGCCCCACCAGGTAGCGCGCCGCGTAGTCCGGTACCTGCAACAGCTCGTCGATGGTCTCCGCCGGGAAGAACTTCGACAGGTGCGTGCGCTCGCGGTTGTAGTCCACCAGCCGCTGGCTCAGCGTCGAGGCCAGCACCCGCACCAGGTCCATCGTGTGGCTGGAGAAGCCCTCCTCGCCCGACCACAGCAGGATGCGGCCCAGTTGCTTGCTCTGCAGGTGGCCCGAGATGAGCACCGCCTCCATCACCCGCGGCTGTCCCAGCGCCTGCTTGAGCCGCTCCTCACCCGGCTGGAGCAACTCGGCGCCGTGCGCACGCAGCAGCGCGTCCAGCTCCGTCGAGGGCTTGTCCCCCGAGTCGTGCTCCAGGTGCCCGTTGCGGTACACCCGGTAGTGCAGCACCGAGGGCCGCACCGCGTCCCGATACACCAGCAGGAAGCCCGGCACCCGCACCTGCTGCGCCAGTGTCAGCACCACCTGGTCCATGCCCGCCTCGAAGACGGGGTTGGACAGCAACTGGTTGAGCCGGAGGATCAGCTCCTGCTTCTCACACGCCGTGTGCACCAACAGCAGCACCGTGTCGAGCTGCTCGGCCACGGTGTCCAGCATGTGCTCCAGGTGCTGGGCGTGCTCGGGCCGCGTGTGGTCTCCCGCCAGGTACAGGCCGATGTGCCCCACCGTCTGGCCCATCACGTCCAGCGTCTGGCTCACCAGCGTGCCGTCTCCCTGGCGCCGCGTGCCATGCGGCCCGGCGAGCAGCGGACCCGGGAAGACGCCGCCGAAGTCCCCCGCGTGGAAGGTCTGCTCGGCCAGTTCCTCGTTGCGCGTGGTGACGGCGATGCCCTGCGCCCCCATCTCCTTCAGCACCGCGGGCAATATCCGCTGGAAGGTCTGCGCCAGGGACAGCTGCTCCCGGATGCACCCCTCGATGAGATCGTCCACCGCGCGATTCAGGGCGTGCAGCATGCGCAGTTCCTCGAGCCCGGCCTCGGCGGCCTCCGGCGTGGTCCGTGGGGAGTTCATGCTCTGGGTTGCAGCAGCTCGGTGGAGAAGTAGCGCTCCATGCGGTCCGGGAAGAGCGTCACCACCTGCGCCTGTGGGCCCAGCCGCTTCGCCGCCTCCACCGCCGCCGCGTAGTTGAGCCCCGACGAGGGCCCCACCGGGAAGCCCCGGCGGATGAGCGCCCGCGCGGTGCTCATCGCCACCTCGTCCGAGATGTTCAGCTCCACCAGCCCCGGCAGGTCCGCCTCGCGGTACAGCCGAGACAGGCCGTCCACCACGCCCGGCACGCGCGAGCTGAAGCTGCAGCACTCGATGTCGGTGCCCAGCCCCGAGATGGGCCGCGCCACGAAGGGAGCCACCGGGCAACCCGCCTCGGCGAAGGCCTGGTACAGCCCCACCACCGTGCCGCCCGTGCCCACGCCGCTCACCACCGCGTGCACCAGCCCGCCCGGCACCTGGGACAGAATCTCCTGCCCCGTCCACACCCGGTGCGCTTCCGCGTTGTCCGGGTTCTCGAACTGACGCGGCGCGAAGGCCTTTCGCTCCCGGGCGATCTCCTCCGCCCGAGCGATGGCGCCCCGGATGCCCGAGTCGCGCGGCACCAGCTCCACGTTGCCACCGTAGGCGCGGATGGTGAGCACGCGCTCGCCCGTGACGCCCTCGGGCATGACGGCGGTGAACTTCAGGCCCATCTGCGCCGAGGCCAGCGCCAGCGCGATGCTCGTCGAGCCGCTCGAGGCCTCCACGACCTCGCCGCCCGGGCACAGCTCGCCCAGCCGCCACGCCTTCTCCAGCATGTAGCGCGCGATGCGATCCTTGGTGGAGCCGCTCGGGTTGAGGAACTCCAGCTTGCACCAGATGGTGGGGCCCTCGACGTCGAGGCGGACGGGGACGAGTGGCGTGGGGGCGATGGCCTGGAGGAAGCGGCCATCCGCGGGCAGCGGGCGACAGGGAGGACGTGGGGTCATGGCGGAGTCCGGCAGTCCGCCCCACATATCGTGAAAATCCCCGCTCCGGGAGTCTCCCTCCGGGATGACGCGCCGCTTCTCCGCTCGACCGCTCGCCTGGTTATGGCATGGGCGGAGTGCCGCCATCCAGGGTGGATGGCACGGCAGGCTCGGGGCTCGAAGACGAAGACCCGGAACCACCGTCTTGTTGGGATGCGTCGTCAACGGTCGTGGGCACGGCCGCATCCGCGGATGCGCCTGGACGGCCTACATCGAACGCCTCCGCGCGGAGGGGCTCGGCGCCGGGCTGCCCATCGAACACGCGCCGGAGGATGCGGCCGTCCGTGTGGATGGCATACGTGGCGCCCGTATCCAACGACACGTATTGCAGTCCGCAGGACTCGAGGTCATCGTCGATACGGACGAAGACGATGTCCCCCTGCCGGATGATTCGATAACGATGCGCTTCCTGCCTCTTCCAACACGGTTGCTTCTTGCCACCGGGAGGTAGGAAGTCGTTGGCGGCGATCATGACGGCTCGAAGCACCGCTCCATCCAGCTCATACGGTTGACCACCCGCGCCCAGTTGGACGGTGGAGCGCTCGAAGAACCGTGGGAATACAATCGAGCGGTCATCCTCCACGGGGGCCGGGCGGGAGAATGGAAACCACGTGCAGCTCCCGAGGATGACGGCGAGGCCAGGTATCAGGTGTTTCGTCCTCATGGAGCACATTCCCCGCGGATCCTGTCGGGTTCTGCCCTACTTCGGCTCGAAGCGGAACCTGGTTTTATTGAGCCACGTCACGGTACCCGCGCTCTCCCGACGCCACGTGCCTCGTCCATCCGGTGTCCACCTGACCACGTCCTTGCTTCCCAATCCATACTCGAAAAAACCATCGCAATCCGTGGGACCGGGCGAAGGGGAATTGGAAAAGAATGCGACGATGCCGACGGGAATCCTTCCTTCTTTCGTTTCGACGTACTCTCCATGAATCCTCGCCACGTTGACGAGGGCGGCGATGTCCTTCTCGGAAAGATGAGTGGGGACAGCGGGATGGTTGTGGAGGACGTAGAGGTGCTTGAGGCTTCGCGGTGGATACCGCTGGTCATCCACGAACGCAGGCATCCTACAGCCTCGTTCACCCATGTTATCCGGTGGGATCGGCTCAGAACTCTCCACCAGCATGCTCATTTCGTATTTCCCGGCAGGCGTGTAGTACAGCCAGGAGCAATACTCAGTGGAGGCTCTCCAGCGCGCGCCAAAGTTCATGTCGCTCTGGTGCCCAGCAGTCGCGCGTGGTTGTGAGAGGAGCACCGGACAGGCTGCGAGCAATGCATCCCAGCGGGAGTCGAACGGCCCAACGCCGGGCATGGGGCCCGGGACGCCCGCTGGAGGATTCTCGGGATCGATCCGCAGGACTCCCGGTGGCGGTCTGCCTGGTAGACATCCCCATGCAATCCACAGCAGCAGGCATGGCCATGACTGCCGTCGCGTGATGGGGTGTCTTCTCGAGTCCGCGCCCTGCATGTCCCCGCAGGATACATGCCCCCATATTCTGATGTCGACCTGCTGAAAGCCCCCTCAGAAGTGCAGGCCGAGGCCCACGAACGGGCCGCCCATCTTGTCCCGGTGCACCACCCCATCCAGGTGCCCCCGGTCATCCAGCAGCAGCCCGCGCCAGCCCGCCCTCACCGTCATCGCCCCCATGTGCATCGCCAGGGCCGCCTGTCCATCCAGTTGCAAATGTGGCAGCGGTACCCACTGCAACCGGCCCTCCACGTCGAACGGGCCGAACAGGCACCGCTCGAATGACAGCGCCAGGCTCGGGCCGATGAAGGTGATGTCCGGCGCTCGCGCCATGGCCACGCCCGCTTCCCACCTCATCCGGCCCCGTTCACTCGCGATCGGAGAGAAAGTCAGGGCCACGTCCGCCAGATGGATGTGGTCCTTTCCCTCCGAGCCGTCGTCCGTGTTCAGCGTCAGCGCCGTGAAGTGCGTGGAGACGCCCCAGCGCCGCTCCTCGATGCCCAGGTTGAACCCCACCGCTCCGCCGTCCTTGAGCGCGTTCGCCTGCACTCCCATCCGCACCATCACCGGATGGTTCGGCTCCTCCGGCTCCTGCGTCGCTGGACGCGGGCGGTACCGGCGGTAATACGGAACATACGCCCCGGACACGGGGATCCACGCCATGCCCGGTGTGAGGATGGGCCCTCGGGGACGCGGATCCTTGCCCCCTCCATCGTCGCCGCCGGGGTCCGGTGAGCCGTCCGGGCTCCGGCTCACCGGCGTGGCATCGTGGACCCGGGACTTCCCGCCGTTGACGGCGCTGCTGCCGTGCTCGCGCGCGCGCCACCCTCCAGAGCCGCTCCCGGAAGAGCTGGAGCCCGAGGCGCGTGCGCCGCCGGACGAAGACGAGCCGGAGCCCGAGGAGCGCGAGCCTCCGGACGAGGACGAGCTCGAGGACGAGCCGCCCGACTTGCCGAAGCGCGCCTCGGCCACGGTGGTGGTGAAGAAGCACCCGGCCGCCAGCGCGGCGCACAGTGTCTGCTTGGGAGATGGCAGGGGATGCCTCCTGGGAATGCGTTTCCTCGCGGCTCCATCCAAGCACTTTTCCGACGCGTCGGGCCGCCACTTCCTGGAGGGTGATGTCTGCACGACAGGGTGAGTGTCCATGTCAGGAATCCCGCCGTGGCGAGTGTCATCCGCTGCACGGCCGTGCCCGCGCCGGGAGTGGTAGCCTCCACCCCATGCTGTTCTTCGACCTGGAGGCCTACGCCCCTCCCGATGACCGCAACGCGAGCCTGAGCTCGCTCACCGTCAATCCCGCGCGTCCGGGACATCTGCTGCTGGGCGGGTGCTTCTTCAGCAAGCGTTTCGAGGAGCCCATCCCCGACGCTCCCGAGGTGCAGGGGCTCTGGCTCTGGAACTTCGAGTCCGAGGCCGCCCTGCTCGAGGCCATCAAGGCGCGCTTCGAGGAGGAATGGCGCCGCCAGCGCGAGGAGAAGGTCCGGGTGCTCGGCAAGCCGGCGGTGGACCTCGTCGTGTGTGGCGCGGGCATCTCCAAGTTCGATCTCCCGGCGCTCTACTGCCGCTCGCTCTTCAACGAGATCGCCAGCCCGGCCGAGCTGTTCGAGGTCTTCTTCAAGTCCCGCCCCATCGACCTCGCCAACGAGGCCAGCTTCCTCTTCCCCAAGGAGTCCATCCTCTATCCCAAGACCACCCGGGAGATGGCGGGGCGTCTGGGATTGCAGGAGCGCAAGGGCTCCAGCAAGGGCGTCTGGGAGAGCTACGAGAGCCGCGACTACGGCGCCATCGAGCAGCGGACCGAGCAGGAGTTGCGGCTCGTGCTCGAAATCTACAAGCGTCTTCAGGCGAAGATCGTCCGGGCCTCCTCCCCGTGAGCCGCCAGGTGAGCGTCCACGAAGTCTTTGGACCTGGTCCGAGAGCCCGTGGATGTCCCCTCTCCCCCTGGGAGAGGGCTAGGGTGAGGGT